>JAHEJW010000006.1 GCA_024638655.1 bacterium
GGCATCCTGTCGGACATGGTGGCGACGCGAGCGAGTGGTAGTTCGTTTGCCGCACTGGTCGTGGCCGCGACCTATGTCATCGGCACGACTGTGATCCCGCCTCGATGGTTTCGATTGCGGTTTGGAGCGGACGCGATCTCGCTTCTCGGAGCGCTTCTGGTCTTGACTGCGCTGACTGCCACCGGCGGCTACGACAGCCCGTATCTCCTCCTTTCGATGGGCCCACCCGTTTTTGCGACAACATACGTCGGTCTGAGAGGCGGCTTCACCACGGGCCTTTTGTCGATCGGTCTGCTCGTTCTTGTCACTGTTGCGCGAGACGAGGCCCTTCTACCAGGCGCTCCCGCCATGTCTCTGTACCTCGTATTCGTCCTACTCGTAGGCGTGATTCGTCGTCTCCTCCAGGACATCCACCTCCAGGCGACTGAGCTGGCCAAGGAGAAGGCGACGGCGACCGAACGTCTGGAGCGGCTCGAAGAGATTCACAGCTCTTTGACTCGGCTTTCCGAGGATGTCTCGGCCGGAAGGCTGAACGCCATCGAGGTAGGAGCGGAAACCCTCGAGATGATCCTCAATAGGTTTCCTGGAACCGCCGGGAAGCTGGCCGTCAACGGCGACAAGGGCCCCGTGGTCCTAGCGGCCCGTGGAATTCCCCCTGTGGATGGGCACTCCCAGCAGATCCCGCTCAAAACCAGCAACGCCGACATTGGAATCTTGGAGCTGATGACGCCGGCGTCGCTCTCTCGAGAGGAGCTCCAGGACCTGAGTGAGCTGATCAGCCCGTTGACGATTGCCTTCGCCAACCTCCAACTCCTGCAGGAGATCGTGGGGTCCGCCGTAGCGGAGGAGAGAACTCGCCTGGCCAGAGAGCTACACGATGAGATCGGGCCATCGCTGGCCTCACTGGGTCTGGCACTCGATATGACGGCGATGCAGCAATCGGAGCATCCCGAGGTTGCGGCAGATCTTCAAATTCTCAGGTCGAACGTGACAAAGCTGGTTGAAGACATCCGGGCATCCGTAGCCGACCTCCGAACGGCACCAGGGCCGACTCTTACAGCCCGGATTCTCCAAGGGCTAGGGAATCTGAGAGGAGCCCCACGAATAGTGGTGGATATCGACGAGAGGAGGCCGCCGCGAGGAGCCCAGATCGGTGACCTCACGGCCATCATCACCGAGGCTGCTCGAAACGCGCATAGACACTCTCAGGCAACCCGGATCGTGGTGTCGGGCCAGGTCGACCGCAACTTTGGCGCCTGCACGGTGGTCGACGACGGCGTCGGGTTCGATGCCGGCGAGCAGCCAGAAGGGCACTACGGCCTAGTCGGGATGCGAGAACGCGCCGCCCGGATCGGGGCGACCATCAAATTCGAGTCAAAGCCGGCTGTGGGAACAGCCGTCACAGTTGAATGGGGCAGCAGATGATTCGGGTAATGATCGCCGACGATCACCAACTATTCGCCGAAGGGCTGAGTCAGGCACTCAACAGTCTCCCAGATGCCCGAGTCGTCGGCGTGGTCAGCTCGGGGCCGGCTCTGAGGGAGGCTTTGACGGGTCAACCGGCCGAGGTGGCGATCGTCGACATCGAGATGCCCGACGGCGACGGTATAGAAAGCATCGCCAAGATAGGAACGAGCTGTCGGGCAATCGTGGTCTCGATGCATGCAAGCGACGATCAGAGAGAGCGGGCCCGAAGGGCCGGCGCCAAGGGCTTCTTCTCGAAGGCCGTGCCACTTTCAACGCTGGCGGCGGCTGTGCGCGCTGTTGCGGATGGACAAGATCTGATGGGCCTGACCGACGAGGAGCGAGACGAGCTGCTCGAGAAGTTCTTCGAAGCAGAGCTGGATCCGGGAGCCGCCGCGTTAACCCCCCGGGAACGGGAGATCCTTCAGCATCTTGCAGCCGGCATCTCGGCAACAGACGAGCTCGCAGAGCGACTCTTCATATCCCAGAAGACGGTCAAGAACCATCTGGCCTCCATATTTCAAAAGCTCGCCGTCAGCGATAGGACCCAAGCCGCCATAGAGGCGATTCGCCTAGGTATCGCCAGGCCTAATTGACAATTGGGTCGACGGACCCATGAGGAATGCTCATGCCGCTCCCTAATCTGGTCGATAGGAGGATCAACTCATGTTCATCAGGTTCCTACTCTTTTTAACGAATGACGATCGAGGCGCCTCCATGGTGGAATACGCGCTACTGGTTATCTTGATCGCCATCGTCGCTCTTGTCGGGGTTCGGTTGGCTGGATCCGAGGTCTCGGAGTCGTACTCCGAAATCTCCTCGGGCCTCCAGTACAAGTAACACCGACATGATGGTTCCCAAGACCCATTGTTTTGGGACCTAGGTGGGCTAGTTTGCCCACCCGCAAGCCCAAGACGAACCCAAGGAGGGGTAAATGCTTGCTCTGTGGACCAAGGTAACGGCCTGGATGGTCGATGAGAAGGGTGCTTCCATGGTGGAGTACGCCCTGCTCGTTGTCCTGATCGCCATCGTTGCTCTCGTCGCCGTCTCTGTTGCCGGTGATGAGGTCTCCGAGACCTTCAGCGAAGTGGCCTCAGGCCTCGACCAGTAATAGCCGCTATCCAATAACTGAAGAAGGGCCCGGCCATTGGCCGGGCCCTTCTCACGTCTCGGGGGAAGAGCATCACTTGAGAAGAACGGTGTAGGCCTCATCCCGGTAGACAGACTGCCATCCCGCCTCGACCAACTCATCCACTAACAGGTCGTCGGAACGAAGCAATGCCTGTTCGATACCGTCACGTGCGAATACTGGCTCCCACGCGGTCTCCCCGTTGCGGATCGACACGAACTCAGCCATGCGGTCGGTATATAGCTCTGCCCGGTCATCTAGATAGACGAGCCGGCCCGGCCAATCCGCCCAGATCAAGTAGCCGCCCACGCGATCGTCGTGAAAGGTGCGTTCCTTGGTCAGGGAGTCTCGTGCTTCGATGGGGAAACGGTCGTCGTCGAGTTCGGCGTCGCCTCGGAGGGCGAACGGGATGAGAAGGACCACCAGAAAGAAGAGGAGTGTTGGCCCTGCTCCAAGCCGGTCCTTCGACCCGAGGGAAAGGCCACCGAGTGCCATCGCAACCAAAGGCACGAGCCCAAACCAGGCCGGAGGGACCGCCCGTAGCGAGCTGAACCCGAGCAGCAAGAACGGAACGATCATCCACAGATGGACCAGGCGGACACGTCCCCGATAAGCGCCTATCACGATGAAGGCAACCCCTCCCAGGAAGGACAGGAACACGGGTGAGGCCACGGAAGGGCGCCGCCACTCCGAGAGCAGCGGCAGAGTGTCCCGTGCCTCGTTGAAGTCGAGAAGGATCTCCACCACACCGAGGCCATGGGCCGTCGTAAGTGTCGCCAGCCCCGCGACGATCGCAATTGGGAGGACACGCCACTCCCTTCGCGTGACGATCCTGAGACCCACATAAGCGAGACCTATCGCAAAGCTCCCGTGGACGGAAGCCCAGATCCAGAACAGAAACGGCAGCGCCCACCGCAGCTTCGGCTCGTCCCACGCGAGGATGACCGATCCAAAGAGTAGGAATGAGAACATCACTGGCCGCGGGACCAGAAAGCTGATCAGGAGCAGTGTGCTCAGAATGAGCACGAAAGCGGTGGCTGTGACACTGGATGACTCTCGAAATGCGATCAAGCCCAGGGCAGCAAATGTCAGGGTGCTCGTGGCCAGGAGCATCCATGGCACGAAACCAAGTCCTGTCGCATTCTCGGCCCATCCGTAGAGAAGCTCTGCCAGCCAGCTCTGCGTCAACCAGCGCTCCCCGCCCATTGTGAAAGAGAACGGATCGCGTGTGAGCACTTCTCCAATCTCGATTTGAAGAGTTCCGGCGCGTACGTGCCATAGAAAAGAATTGTCTCTGATGGGGCTCCAGGCGTCGATGACGAGGGCAACCCATGGGATGATCAGCGCGACCTGTGCAATCGAGAAACGCCGGACCGACGGCCGTGCAGCCGGCGTGGTCATCTAGTCGACGAAAGCTTCGCTGATCTGAATTGCGGCTGGGCCCAGTAGCACAATGAAAAGCGACGGGAAGATGCAAAAGACCAGAGGGAAGACCAGCTTGACCGGCGCGGCAAATGCCTTCTCCTGCGCCCTCTGACGCCGTTTGACTCGCATCTCGTCGGCCTGGACACGAAGAACTCGGGCGATGGCCACACCGAAGGCCTCGGCCTGGATCATGGCCAGAATGAACGATCTGAGCTCGTCGAGGTCTGTCCGCTCCATGAGGTGCCGCATCGCATCACGACGGCTCACGCCGACGCGGGTCTCCTGCAGCATCCGGAAGAACTCTTCCGATAGCGGGCCGGGCACGGTTGCCACGACACGAGAAAGCGCTGAGTCAAAACCGAGCCCGGCTTCGACCGAGATGACAAGGAGGTCCAACACGTCAGGAAGTGCCCGGAGCATCGCCTGCCGCCTCTCGTCGATCTTCCGTTGTAGCCAGGCGTCGGGTCCGAAGAAGCCCAGGACTATCGGCAGGGCAAACAACACAACTCTCTGAAGGGTGTCCCCTCCGTAGTCGACGGTGAAGAACGCGGCGAGGATTCCGAAGATGGTCCCCAGCAGCTTGATTACGACAAAGGCCGGGGCGTCCAGATTCCCCGGCCGGCCGGCGAGGACGAGTTGGTGCTCCTTTTTCTCCAAATAGCCAACCGGAGTGAAACGCCTCAGGAAGCTGGAAAGACCGATAACTAGTGGACCGATGGTTCTCTGTGCCAGGGGTTTCGCCAACTCTTCGTCGCGCCCCCTTCCAGTCGGACCCGATGTCCTGCCATACATGGCCAAACGATTGGCCATGTCTTCCCTTGCTCGGGTAACTCCGAATCCAGCCCACACCACAACGAACAAGATGAGGGCGAAGACCGCGCCAACGGCGAGTGTTATTCCATCGATGGTTTCGATGCTCATATGTTGATATCCACGATCTTTTTCAGCCAGAAGATGCCACCGGCCATCAGCAACAACCCAACGCCAATCGCTATCAAGCCGAATGTCGACTCGATCAGCGGCAGCAGATAGTCACGATTCGAGAACCACAAGAAGGCGAAGAGCACGAACGGCAGCGAGCCAAGTACCAGCGCCGAGATCCGACCCTCGGCAGTGAGTGCCCTGATCTCGCCCTTGAGCCGGTTTCGGGCTCGCATGGTGTCCGCAACGGTCTGGAGCACTTCGGCGAGGTTGCCACCGACCTCCCGCTGGATCTCGATCGCCATCACGGCCCACTCGAAGTCCTCTGACTGGGTACGATCCACGATTCCCTGCAGGCTGTCCGACACAGAGACACCGAGACGCGCTTCGGCAATCCCCCTTCCGAACTCACGCGCCGTGGGGTTTTGTGCTTCTGTGGCAACAGCCTCAGTGGCCTGCAGCAAGGAGTAACCCGCCCTCAGTGACGTCGACATGAGAGTCAACGTGTCGGGTAGCTGTTGTTCGAACTTCTTCCTCTCTCGCGAGCCAGTGAATCTGACAGCGAAGAGGAAGATCAGGAGAAGTGCTCCAAAAGCGACGGCACCGATTATGACTCCGTTGAAGATCGTCGCAAAGACGCCTCCAACCGCGGCCAGGCCAAACATGGCGAGGATGGCTTCTCCAGGCGTCATCGGTATGTTTGCCTGCTCGAGGGTCGAATTCATGCCCGAGAGCAGGCCACGCCGCCTGACTTCCTCTTCGGCGGCTGCAGTGAAGCGATTCAATAGCGGGAGCCTTTGGAGGAACGGCAGCTTCTCCTCGGATGCAGGTCCTCTTCGGCCGTATGCCTGCAGTCTCTTGGCGAAGCGTCCCGGGTCGTCTTCGTCTTCGCGACCGAACAGGATTATCAGGAACAAGAACAGGGTCAAGCCAATCCCGGCAGCCGCAATCATCACCAGGCTCCCGAGCTCCAATGGAGAGTTGCTCTCTGCAACGAACCCCTCGATCGGGGCCAGCGTGGTGGTCGTGGTCGGACCGGTCGTCGTGGTGGTGGTAACCGCATAGCCAGAAACCGCAAACACATTGCTTGCGCTAAGGCCCTGGTACGCGACCGCAAACTCAACCTCGCCGGGTGTGCTTATCGGTGAGACGAAGCGGGCGACGAGTGTGTTGCCTATCTCACGGCTGATCTGGTCGTAGAGCGTGGACAGCAGCTCAGGGTCTGGTGTAGAGAGGAAGAGGCCCTGTCCAGCCGTCGCGACTTGCTCCACCGGCACCGGGTTGAAGTCTGGAGATTCGAGTGCAACACCGAAAACGCGAACTTCGCTCTGCTGGACGGCTGCTACTGCTTCCTCGATGGCCGCCTGGGAGACTGTGTCATCGCCATCGGTCAGGACGATGACATTGGCCAACAGATCACTTGCCGATCCGGCATCGAAGAGGGCCACGCTCTGGATCACTGCATCATTGAACGACGTCTCCCCATTCGCCTCGATTGCATCGATCCTGGCATTCAGCTCATCGACGTTGTTGGTGAAACCCGAGACGACGAGAACCTCGTCCGCAAACGTGACTAGGGCAATGCGATCTCCGGGCCTCATCTCACCCACGAACGACTTCGCAGCTGCCTTGGCCGATTCGAGCGGCGCACCCTGCATCGAACCAGATGCGTCGATAGTCAGGACAACACCCGTCTGCACGCTCGATTCTCTCAGATTGAGGACCTCGAGCTCGGACACGGTCTCGCCGTTTGCAGTGATCCGCACCTGAGATGGGTCCGGAGCCTCGGCCAGGTTGCGTAGCTCCAGCACCATGGTCACAAATCCGCCGTCGGCGTAGCGGGCCCCATTGATATCGACGATCTCGATCTCGGACGGGCCGGTCTGAGCCAGCGCCGGGAATGCTCCCAGGACGAGAGCCAGGAGGACTAGAGGAATTCGCCTCAACCGGATCTCCGTGCGAAGGGCTCCGGATCGAAGAGGTCGGCGGGCAGTTTGATGCCCATATTGGCCAGGTCCTCCGAGAAGGTCGGGCGGATACCGGTGGCCTTCAGACGGCCCTTGTAGGCCCCCTCTTCGTCGACACCCATGCCGTAGTCGAAGAGGAACAGATCCTGGAGTGTGATGATCTCGCCCTCCATGCCCTCCACCTCGGTGATGTGGGTGATTCGGCGGGTACCGTCTTTGAGCCGAGCCACGTGACATATGAGGTCGACCGCCGACGCCACCTGTTCGCGGATGGCACGAACCGGCAGGTCGTAACCAGCCATCAGGACCATCGTCTCGATACGAGACAGGGTGTCCCTCGGGCTGTTGGAGTGAACCGTCGTCAGTGAGCCGTCATGACCCGTGTTCATTGCCTGGAGCATGTCCAAGGCGGCGGCGTCACGAACCTCACCAACGACTATTCGGTCCGGACGCATACGCAAGGTGTTCTTGACGAGATCGCGGATGGCCACCGCTCCGACACCCTCGATGTTGGCCGGTCGAGCCTCGAGTGTGAGCACGTGCTCCTGGTGGAGTTGGAGCTCTGCGGCATCCTCAACGGTGATGATCCGCTCGTCGCTAGGGATGTATGACGACACGACGTTCAGCGTCGTCGTCTTACCTGAGCCGGTACCGCCGGATATGAGGATGTTGAGACGTCCTCGGACACAAGCTCGCAAGAAGTCGGCAGTTCTCTGGGTCATGGTCCCGAAGGCGATCAGATCTGCCTCTTGGAAGGGATCGACGGCGAACTTACGAATCGTCAGGAACGGACCACCGATCGCCAGAGGATGGATGATGGCGTTGACACGGGAACCGTCCGGGAGACGGGCATCGACCATCGGGGTTGCCTCGTCGACTCGTCGGCCGATCTGGCCCACGATCTTGTCGATGATCCGGCGAAGGTGGACGTCGTCCACGAAGCGGATATCCGACTTCAAGATTCGACCGCTCTTCTCGTAGTAGATGTCGTAGGGCCCGTTGGCCATCACCTCGGTGACATCAGGGTCGTTGAGCAACGGATCGATCGGACCGTACCCAAGGACGTCGGAGGCGATCTCGTTGAGAAGGGCCCGTCGGTCAGCGGAGGTGAGTGGAAGACCCTGCTCCTGATCAACGGCCCACTCGAGCATCTCGAGGACACGCAGACGAAGCTCCGCGTCGGACATGCCACGGTCATAAAGAGTCGGTCCCAACTCCTCGACGACCTTGAAATGGAGTCGACCGCGCAGCTCGCTGAGTGCGTCGCTTCGGTTGATCGATGTGTCTTTGGTCTCAGTCTGTCTCGCAGCTGCGACCCGTTCGGATAATGACGGCATTTGTCTATGTCCCCCCTATTTGCGACCGAAGAGGCCACCGGACTTCCCAGCCGGTTCAGGGATCTTTCCGGCTATCAGTTCGGCAACGTCCTCCAGACCTTTAGCTACTTTCGACTTGGGATCGGTCTCCACGACCGGTCGGCCTTCGTTGACGGATGCGGCCACTATCGCATCCGATGGAATGGCGGCGGAGATCTCCATCTTCAGAGCGCTCTCGATCTCTTTGTTGTCGAGCTTCGACTTCGAGTTGGAGCGGTTCATGATCAGCTGCACATTCGCGGTGCTGAACTTCAACAGCCGGAGAGTCTCGAGGGCCAACTTGGCGTTCTTGACCGAAGGCAGATCCATGTCGACCAGCATCATCACGTGATCTGACTTCTCGATCAGGGAGAGGATCAGCTCGTCGAGCAGCGACGCCGTGTCGATGAGCACATAGTCGTAGTTCTCCCTGAGGGCGTCGATCATCTGCATGAGACCCGCAGTAGTGATGTCATCGGCGAATGCAGGCTCGAGAGGCGCGGCAAGCACCTTGAGTCCACTCGGATGTTCCGTTAGCAGTGAGTCGAGGAGTTCCCCGTCGAGTTGATGAAGCTCATGCGCTGCGTTCACCATTGTGAAACGAGGCTCGAGCTGGAGTACCAGGCAGACATCTCCGAATTGGAGATCAGCGTCGACCAACGCCACCTTCTTGTCAGGCACACGTGTCAACAGCAGGGCCAGATTCGTGGCGAGAACGGTCTTCCCACTCCCACCCTTGGCCGACATGATGGTGATCACCTGACCGCGGTCACTGGGAGAACGCGTGTCCGGAGTGGCGACTGCGCTTTTCCGCTTGAGGACGTCGTGAGCGAACTGCTCGATTGCGGCCTCGATCTTCGATTCGTCCAGCGGAGACTCGATCACGTCGGACACGCCGGCTCGCATGCCCTTTCTGAGAAGGTCGGCCGTCACCTCTTCGGCCACCAGGATCAGCACCAACGCCGGATCCTGGTTGTGGAGGTTGCGAATTTCCTCGATCTGGCTGTCCCCCGTATACGAGGGCCCGACGAGAATCAGACGCACATCGCCAGATTCCACCGTCTGGCTGGCTTCTTCGAGGCTGCGCGCGATCGGCAGGCTGCCGTCGAACAACTCCTTCGCCCCAGAGACGAAGTCGTCGTCCCGGTCTACGACCAGCAGATTGTGCTCAGCCATCGACATGCGATAGACCTCTCGTTTCCTCTCTCAGTTCCCGCCCAGATTCCCGAAGATGGCTTCGACCAGGTCGCCTCCGAAGAGGTTGTCGATGGTGACACCGTTGGTCTCGACCTCCACGAAGTCCTCGGGGACAAGCGTAAGCCAAATGGCTCCGTTCTGGAATGCGAACACGATCCTTTCCGCCTGCTCGGGCGTGACCTCGAGAGTGAAGGTGGTCTCATTGCCACCACTCTGTGCGGCTTCCTCGCCGGCAACCGTCGTGGGCGTCACCTCAACGGTCTCGGGGGCTTCCTCGTCAGGACGGATCTCTTGTCCCACAGCCATCACCGGGATGTCTTGCATGACGTAGCGGCTGATGGTCACGGTGAACGGCTCACCATCGGCTGTGATCGGCTGTCCGGTCTCTGGGTCGATCTGCTCGTCCGGCAAAGCCAGAGGCGAGTCCAGGTTCAGCAGATCGAACTCGATGTCGAGTGTGATGATCATGTTGATGTGGTCACCGGCCTCGACGAACCCGTTGACACCCTGAACATTGCCGGTGCTCACAGTGAGCGCCTGCTTCCCGGATGGGATCTGGTCTGACAACGGGATCACTTCGACCGTCACCTCGGTCCACTGTCGGTTCGTCAGGATGGCGCCGGGGGAGATCGGACCTGCGGCCACTCGTCCGGTGAGAACCTGACGCAGTTGCTCTTCGGTGATGATGGCATCCACGGGGACGTCCTCGACCTGGTCGCGGTCGAGTTTCACCTGACAGGTCACCTCGGCGAAGGGCGCTTCGGCGTCGCGACATTGCGCCTCGGTGTCATATGCCGAAACCAGGATGCTGCCGTCGGTACCTTCGGCGATTCCGTCGGTGCCGGCGATGAAGACGTCGGTCAGCTCCTGACCGGCTATCGCTTCGTCCTGCACCGACTGTAGGAAGTTCCACACGGCCCACGCGGCGAGACCCGCCAGTATCAAGGCCACGAGAAGAACTATTGCTCTTCTACCCATTGAGTCCCCTTTGTTTGTCCCCTCTGTATGTTGCCGCTACTTCTGCGGCGCTTAGCGGAGGGCATCGTACCGGCAGGCCAAAGCCCGCCTGGTGTTTCACATCCAATTCCACAGAGTGGATTTTCGGATCGATGCCGACCGGTCTTGAGCCATTCGGGCGAGAAATGTATGGGAACCTCCCCCGCAACACAAGCCGCGAAAATGATCGAGGCCCCGACTTGGGGCCCCGGTTTGTTTGAGATTCTCAGATATGTCACCGACGGCCAATACCGCGCTCCTTGAGTTCTTTCAGAATCGCCTCGAGGGAGGCGTCGACCGGCATGGGCGGTTGCTCCTCGGCCTCGGCCCCGAACTCCCTCTCGAATTCGCGCTGTTTCTTGGGCCGCTTGCGGTCTTCTGGCTCCTTGCGCTCCTTGTAGTCGGGAAGCGCCTGCTTGATGGACAGCGACACCCGTCGCCGCTCGTCCTCTTTCTCGGTGATCTTCACGGTCACCTTCTGGCCGATCGAGAGCTCGAGCTCGGGTGATTCGACGCGATGCATGGCGATCTCCGAGACGTGGACCAGGCCTTCGACACCATCTGCGACCGACACGAAGGCGCCAAAAGGCACGGTCTTGGTCACCATTCCCTCGACTACGTCGCCAACCTCGTTGTCGGCAGCGAACACGTCCCATGGATCTTTGGTGGTTTGGCGGATGGAAAGCGAGATGCGCTCGCGGTCGCGGTCGACCTCGAGGACCTTCACATTCACCTTGTCGCCAACCTTGACCAGTTCGCCGGGGTGGTTGACGTGCTGCCAGGAGAGCTCGGACACATGGACCAGTCCGTCCATCCCACCGAGGTCGACGAAGGCGCCAAAGTTGACGACCGAAGAGACGGTCCCCTCTCGGACCTCGCCCTCCGCCAGGTTGTCTAGGAACTCGGTGCGCTCCTCGGCCTGAGCCTCCTCGAGATGTGCCCTCCTCGACAGCACCACGTTGTTTCTTGCCCTGTCCAGCTCGATGACCTTGGCAATGACCTTCTCACCGATGAACGGCTCCAGGTCTCGGACACGGCGCAAATCGACCAACGACGCAGGCAGGAACCCACGGAGACCGATATCCACGATGAGACCGCCCTTGACCACTTCGATGACCGTCCCCTCTACGGTCTCGTCGGCGTCGGCAACCTGTTGAATCCGACCCCAGGCGCGCTCGTACATTGCGCGCTTCTTAGAGAGGATCATCCGGCCTTCGTCGTCCTCCATATCGAGCACGACGGCCTCGACCCGATCTCCCACTCCGACTATGTCCTTGGGGTCGATGTTGTTCCGTATCGAGAGCTCGCGAACCGGGATCAGGCCCTCTGACTTGTATCCGATGTCGACCATCGCCCCTTCGGCATCGACACTGACGATCTGACCCTCGACGATGTCGCCTTCCCTGAACTTGAGGACGGTCGCCTCGATCGCCTTCTCGAAATCGTCTGCGATCTCGTCGGGGAGCTCACTGATGTCCGGTGCCACCTTGGCTTCACGCTGGGCGTGCTGGATGTCGACCTCTTCCGATTCGGACTCGTCCGAGGTCTCTGGCTCCTCGGGCTTGGGCTCGGCTTGCGGCTCGTCGTCCTTCGCCTCGGCTTCTGGCTCGTCGGCCGTGGCGTCTTCGGTCTTCGCCTCGGCTTGCGGCTCGTCGGCCGTGGCGTCTTCGGTGAGATTGGTCTCCTCGGCTTGGGCCTCGGTGGTGGGTACCTCGTCTGCCGGCTTCTCGGCAGCGGGGGTCTCGGGCGCCTCGGCAGTCTCCTCTTGTGGAGCGCCTGCAGGCGCGGTTTCTAGCTCGTTGGACATGTGTGGGTGATTACCTCTCAGAAAGAAACTCTGACGACGCAAGTCGACAGGCCCGCGAATTGTACGCAGGGGTCACAGGTTTCGCCAAGCGGATTGGACTCGACGGTCCTTTCTGTGCGGATTCGCGCGAACCCCAGTTGTGAAGATCCGCACAGAAAGTCCGGTCATGCCTTCGCCTCGGCCAGGTTCGCGCCCCACATCACATCAACCCTGAGCGGCACGTCCAGACCGGTGACGCCTTCCATCGTCTCCACAACGAGCTTCTCGGCTATGTCGGACTCGTCCTCGGGGACCTCCAAGATGAGCTCATCGTGTATCTGCAGGAGCAAGGTCGTCGCCATCTTCTCCGAGCGAATCGTCGCATCGAGGTCGATCATGGCCTTCTTGATAATGTCGGCCGAGGTCCCCTGGACAGGAGCGTTGAGGGCCATCCGCTCCCCCATCTGACGGATCCGGAAGTTGTCAGACTTCAACTCGGGCAGATAGCGCCGCCTCCCGAAGAGGGTGGTGGTGTAGCCCTGGTTCCTGGCCTGGGTCACCACCGAGGACATGAACTCCTTCACATCCACGAACTGGGAGAAGTATGCGTCGATGTGCTCTCTGGCCTCATCCCGGGAGATCCCGAGCCGATCTGCCAAGCCAAACGCCTCCATCCCATAGAGAAGTCCGAAATTGATCATCTTGGCCCTACGTCGCTGGTCGGCGCTCACCTCTCCGGGGTCCATGCCCCATACCCGGGCAGCGGTCGCGGTGTGGATGTCCAGACCCGTTTGGAAGGCCTCGATCAGGAAAGGATCGCCACTCATGTGCGCCAGTACCCGGAGCTCGATCTGTGAATAGTCGGCGATGAGGAACCGGCTGCCGTCGCCGGCGATGAAGGCACGTCTGATCGTCCTGCCGCTCTCGGACCGAACCGGGATGTTCTGCAGATTCGGGCTGTCAGAGGAGAGCCGCCCTGTGGTCGCGGCCATTTGGTTGAAACGGGTCCGAATCCGCCCGTCATGGTCGATGAGGGGCAGGTAGCCGTCTACGTACGTCGACCGCAACTTCTCGAGCTCTCGATATTCGAGCAGCGCCGTGACCAGCGGATGGTCCAACTTCTTCAGAACCGAAGCGTCGGTCGAAGGCTTTCCGGTAGATGTCTTTTTGATGACCGGGAGGCCGAGTCGATCGAAGAGGATCTCACGCAGCTGATCGGTAGAGTTGACATTGAAGGGCTCACCGGCAAGGTCGTGGATCTGCTTCTCGAGCTCACCGATTCGTCCGCGCAGGTCCGAACCCATGTCCTCCAAGTAGGCGCGGTCGACACCGATACCGGCGTGCTCCATCCGAGCCAGGACCGGCACGAGTGGGAGCTCGTATTCGAGATAGAGGTCCATCTCTTCCCGATCGGAGAGCTCCGTCGTCAGGGCGTCGGCCAAGCGGCGAATCGCCTCCACCCGGCGGCCCTCCCGCTGAACGTCAGGCCCGGTGTCAAACGGAAGCGTCGCCACGTCGCCACCCTCTTCGTCGTCGGGAGAGACGAGCTCGAGTCCCAACAGTCGTTCTGCAATCTCCTCGAGGTCGTAGGTGCGCTGTGCGGGGTTGATGAGGTAGGCGGCCAATGCGGTGTCCATCGCCGGCGATTCGAGGTCGTGGCCTTGTTCGAGCAACGCCCTGGCCAGTTCCTTCAGATCATGGCCGACGACAGAGATCATTCCCGATCCCAATCCCTCCAGAATCGGTTCGGCGCTCTCAAACGGGACGATCACTGCCGAGTCGGGCCCTGTCGAGATCGCCAGCCCGTATGGCTCGCCAGAGTCCTGAGCCAGGGCTATGACCAGCCGCTCGGCACTCGCAATCTGCTCGATCCGCTCCGACGTTGTGACGATCTCCGCCTCGACATCGAGCACTTCGGTCGCCCCACCGGTGGACGGGAGCGCCTCCTCCAGGTCATTCCACATCGAGTGGAACTCGAGACTGTCGAAGAGACGCTTGACGGTCGACCGATCCCACTCTTTGGTGCCGAAGTCCGATGTCGAGTAGGCGACTTCGAGATCGTCTACCAATCTCATCAGACTCTTGTTCAAGAAGACCTGCTCGCGATTCGCCGCCAGGTTCTCCCGCAGCTTCGGCGTCTGATCGGCGATGGCCTCGTAGACCCCTTCGATCGAGCCGTACTCGGCAATGAGCTTGGATGCCGTCTTCTCCCCCACTCCCGGCACTCCGGGGAGGTTGTCCGAGTTGTCACCGCGAAGTGCGGCGTAGTCGATGTACTGGTCTGGCCCGATGCCATATCTCTCCTCGACATAGTCGGCATCGGCCATGACGATGTCGCTGATTCCCCGTCTGGTGTAGACGACCTTGACCGGACCACCGACCAGTTGGAATGCGTCGCGATCACCCGTGACTATGAGCACATCCCAACCGTCACCGACCGCCATCTTCGTCAGTGTTGCGATGATGTCATCGGCCTCATATCCCTCTTCCCGCAGTTGGGCGATCTGGAGGGCGGTCAACACCTCATCGATCAGGGGCAGCTGGCTTCGGAAGTGGTCGGGAGCCTTTTCCCGCTGCGACTTGTACTCGGGGTAGGACTCCGAACGGAAGGTCTTTCGGGAGACATCCCATGCCACCGCGATGCCGTCGGGGTCGTGGTCCTTCAACAGACGGATGAGCATCCGGGTGAAGCCGAACACCGAGTTGGTCACCTGACCGGACTTGGTGGCGAGATCGTCAGGAAGCGCGTAGAAGGCGCGATATGCGATCGAGTTGCCGTCGATCAGGGCGAGAGTCGGCACACTCCGACGGTAATACGCCCACCTGACACCTTTCTGTGCGGATTTGTACAACTGGGGTTCGCGCGAATCCGCACAGAACGGTCACTCGGGCAGGCGCGCGAGCAATTGGGAGCGCTTGTCCAGCAGCCTTGCTCTTTTTAGATCGAGGATGGAGAGGGTCTTCTCGAATCTCCGGACGTCGGCGGCAGTCAGACCTGCCTCTTCACGGTCGATGTAGTTCCCGACGGCAGCGTCTCTCTGAGCGTCGTCGTTGATCGAGCGGTGGTACTCCAGCTCCGCCTCCACCTGGCGCGACTCGGCTTCCAATGAGGCGATCTTCTCATTGATCCTGAAGAGACGTTTGTGTATCCGTTTCAACGAGCGCCAGCGTATGGTCGACGCCTCGCCTATTCCACCCCTCAGCCATACACTTGAGGATCTGCCGGAGTGACGGAATTGGCAGACGTGCGGCACTCAAAATGCCGTGTCCTCAGTGGCGTGTGGGTTCGAGTCCCACCTCCGGCACGCGTCTCATAGGCTTGTCCGATGACTATCGCGCTCCTACCTGACAGGGTGTTCGACTCGATCGCCGGGGAGATGGTCTCCGATCAGGTGATCATCATCGACAACGGCCACGTTTCCGCCGTAAAGACGCCTTCGCAAGCCCCTGATGCGGTCCGGCTCGAAGGCAAGACCGTTCTGCCGGGGTTGATCGACGTCCACACCCACCTGGCCACCGCACCCGACAACGGTCAGGGGTATGCCCGCCTGGTTCAGCGCAGCGGCGCTCAGGACGCTCTGATCGGCGTCAAGCACGCCGGAGAGACACTGCGGGCCGGGTTCACCACCGTGAGAGACATCGGCCCCTGGCGAGCTTTTGCCGATGTGGCCTTGCGCGATGCCATCGACGCCGGCTGGGTGGAGGGCCCCAGGATGAGCTGTGCCGGCGCGTTCGTGACATGCCCGGGCGGGGGCGGTGACATCACCGGGCTCGCCGTAGACGTCGACGACGTCCTCCCCAAGGAGCTCAGATTCGGTGTCGCCAGCGGGGCCGACCAGATGCGCTCGACCGTTCGTCAGATACTCAGATACGGGGCCGATTTCATCAAGGTTCTGGCGACGGGTGCGGTTTTGACCTCCGGAACCAAGCCGGGTGCACCGGAGATGACCGAGGACGAATTGCGTGCGTTGGTGGAGACCGCAGAGGAATCCGGTACATACGTCGCGGCCCACGCCCATGGCACCGACGGGATCAAACGCGCCGTCCGAGCCGGAGTTCGCTCAATCGAGCACGGATCACTGCTCGACGACGAAGCCATCGACCTCATGGCCGAGAGAGGCACACACCTGGTGGCCGATCTATACGACAGCATCTACATCGAGGAAGTGGGACCGAAGCTCGGCTACAGCGACGAGGTCATGACCAAGACCGAGATGACCGCCGAAGCACAGCGGCAGGGGTTCCGGAAGGCTGTGGAGCGAGGGGTCCGGGTGGCTTTCGGAACCGACGCCGGAGTGATCCCTCATGGGATCAACGCCCGGCAGTTCTCCCTATATGTGGAGAACGGGCTGACTCCGGCTCAAGCCATCCAGAGCGCCACCCGTTGGGCTGCGGAGCTGATGGGTTGGGAGGATTCGGTTGGAGCCCTTGCACCTGGCGCACATGCCGATTTGATCGTCATCGACGGCGATCCCTTGACCGAAGTCGGCCTCCTGGAGAGACCTTCGGGTGTTATGAAGGGAGGCAGTTGGGTGGTCGACCCGCTCACCCACTGAGCCGTACCGTGATCGTCGTGCCGCGACCCAACTCGGAATCGGCGGTCACCTCCCCACTCATCCGCTCCACCAGCCCCCTCACAATCGAGAGGCCGAGACCGCTCCCCTCTTTTCGCACCATCCTGTGGCCTCCCACATAGTGTCGATCGAAGATATGTGGGAGGTCGATGGGCTCGATGCCCGTCCCCGTGTCCGAGACCTCGATCACTGCATCGCCATCGTCGGACCGAACCGCCACCGAGACCGAGCCTGTCTCAGGTGTGTAGCGGAGCGCATTCTCGACGAGGTTCTGAGCGATCTGGCCCAATCGATCGGGATCCGTGCTGATCAGGATGTCAGGCTCGGTGTCGATCTCCAGCCGGATTCCCACCTCCTCGGCTCTTGCCCTGAAACCCTCGGCGATCTCGGCCACGTGAGCGCCTACGTCGACCCTCTCCGTACGTAGCCCGAATTCGGCCTGGTCGAGTCGGGCCAGCATCGTCAAGTCTTCGATGAGCCGGCTGAGCTGCCGGCTCTGCACGCTCAGGACTCCTCCGATCCGTTCGATTTCCTCGGGTCCGAATCGGCCCAGCTCGAGAGCCTCGGCGTACCCTCGGATCGTTGTGAGCGGCGTACGGATGTCATGACCAACACCCAAGATGAACTCCCGCTCTCTCTCCCGGCTGGTCTCCAGCTCGGAAGCCATATCGTTGAAGGCTGAAGCAACGTCATCGAGCTCGGGATCACCGAGGTCTGGGACACGGGCGCTCAGATCCCCGTCGGCCAGACTGCGAGCCGCCGCGGCCAACGGGTCGAGCCGTCTGGCCATCTGATTCGACAGGAAGCGGGCGATCAGCGCAGCCGCCACACCGAGACCGGCCACGATCAGGAGGATGCCCCTCATTTGATCGGCCAGGCGGATCACGGGAGCCTCACGTGCCAGTGCCACCAGCAGAGTGGCGTCGAGTTGCGGTGTCACCGGGACGATCGTCGGGGCCACAACGACAAGGTCGTTCGTGTCCGACCGTGTTCGCTGGATCTCGCCGTCGAGGAGCTTGTCCTCGGTCAGATCGACCCTGTCGAAGAGAGGACTGTTGGTGACGAGGTTGCCATCCGCGATGATGACTCCCAGGGCGATCTCCGACCCGCCGACAGTCCTTCGAAGACGGCTGAGGAAGGGGCTGACACGGTCACCCTCCAGCAAACGGAAGAGGTCTCGAACCGCTCCGGGTCTCTCCCCCAAGCCGGCCACGGCCTCGTCGATCACAGCCACGGCTTCATTTGCCGAGTTGGTCATCTCGCGGAAAGTGGCGTCTACTGCCGCCCTCTGCGTAGCGACGGTCACCCCGACCAGCGTGAGCAGACCGGTAAACGAGGCGACAGCGAAGATGGTCCAGAACAGACGACGTCTCATGACCGCGGCATCTGATCAGTCACCCAGTCGATAGCCCACCCCCCACACCGTCTCGATCGGAACTCCATCGATCTTCTTGCGGAGCTGACGGATGTGCACGTCGACCGTCCTGGTTTCTCCGAAATACTCGTAACCCCACACGGCCTCGAGAATCTGGCCTCGGCTCATCGCCAGACCCGCGTTCTCGGCCAGGAACCAGAGAAGATCGAACTCCTTGGCGGTCGGTTCCACCACGTCTCCGCTCCGGGTCTTCACCGTCCGCTTGCCCCCATCGATCTCATAGCCGTCGATCTCGAGCAGTCTCGGCTTGGCCGGAGGCTCCTCCGACCTGCGTAACACCGCTTTCACCCGGGCCATCAGCTCCCTCGGGGAGAATGGCTTGGTCACGTAGTCGTCAGCGCCCATCTCGAGGCCCAGGACCTTGTCGACCTCGGTGTCACGGGCGGTCAGCATGATCACCGGTATTGCTGTGAACTGGCGGATCAGTCGACAGGTCTCCACGCCGTCGATCCCGGGGAGGTTGAGGTCCAGCAACACCGCGGACACAGGTCTGATTCGCAGCCGTTCGACTGCCTCCTCGCCGGTCAGGGCGTGTAGAAATCGATAGCCGTCGCGCTCGAAGAACTCGCGCAGCATGTCCGCGATGGCATCGTCGTCTTCGACCAGCAGCACGGACCTGGTTGGGGCTGACATCGCCAACAGTCTGGCCGCGAGTTGTAAAGAAGCGGTGAAAGGTGTGCCTGTAACTGTTAAGACCGGACAGCCCCCACCACGACGTATGACTCACCCACTTCGACCTGGTCTCCGGACGCCACGCCCCTTGCCAGCATGGCCAGCGCAAACGGCCCCGACCGGGAAGTGATCTTCCCGACCTCCTCACCGCCCCGGGCGACTACGGAGCCGGGAGCAGCGTCGATCTCCCCGAGCTCGAGTAGATAGAGGCGCTTTGGGACGTTGCCTCCACGGCTGTCGACTCGGGCCACCAACTCCTGACCTAGGAAACACCCCTTGGTGAAATCGACAGTGTCGGGGACCAGACCCGATTCGTGCGGGATGGTCGAATCGTCGACATCCACTCCAAACCGGGGCTCGCCCGACGCAATCCTGGCCTCCTCGTACTGGGCGTAGCTCATAACCGCCAAATCCGGTCTCTGACCGGTCTGGAACATCCTCGGCAGAGTCCTCCATGAGATGTCAGCTTGGATTCTTTCTCCGTCGGCTCTCCAGGTTCCCGGATCGGGCACCTCTCCTCCGACCACGACCCAGGCATCACTCCGATAGGCTTCGATCTCAACGTCGACCCTTATTAGATAGCGCCCGAGGAAACTCGCCAGATCCTCACCTCGGCCGGCATCGGTGATCAGGCCGACTTGGTCCTGGCCACGCAGCACCCAGAGGATGTGGGCGAGTTTCCCCTGCGGCTGAAGGAGCAGAGACCTCAGAACCTGATCCGGGCGAGCTTCGGCAATTTCCTGGCTGAGGATGTCTTCGAGGAATCTGATTACGTCCGACCCCTTGAACCACACCAGGTCAGGGGTCTCCGGGGCGATCATGGGATCGGTCACGGTCACAACGATATGGCGGCGGGTCGCGTATCCCGTCTGGGCTCGCCCGGTTAGACGCTCGCCAGGTCTCTGAGGAAAGGCACGGCGTCGAAAATCCGGACGAACCAGGCGGACAGGTCGCCGAGCCGACCCGTCACCATCACCACTCCGAACAGAGCCAGGAAGACGCCGGAAGCGATGTTTATCGGCCTGAGATATGGCTTGAGCTTTCCGAAGAACTTGAAGAGCCCGAGACCGGCAAGGAGAAACGGGACTCCGAGGCCGAGTGAGTAGGAGACCAGCAGAAGAACCCCTTGAGCCAGCGTCTCCTGCGTGGCCGCCGTCGCGAGGATGACTGTGAGAACCGGCCCGATGCACGGTGTCCATCCAAAGCCGAAAGCGGCCCCCATGACCGGTGGCGCCCAACGCCCCAGCCGGGACGGTCTCACGTGGAATTTCTTCTCCTGGCTGGCCACGGCGAGAAAACCCCTGTTGGAGACCGCCATCGCCACCATGAGGATCCCGAAGGCGATGATGATCAGACCGGAAACGCGGGTGAGCGTGCCGAGGTTCTGTCTGAGGAAGGTGCCGAACCCAGTCGCCGCCGCCCCGAGGGCAGCAAAGATCAGCGTGAAACCCAGGATGAAGAGAAGTATCACCCGGGTCATCCGGGCGACCGAGACCTGACCTTCCTCCAGTTGCGATGCCGAGTACCCGGACATCATCGATAGGTAACCGGGAAGCAAGGGAAGCACGCACGGTGAGATGAACGAGATGACACCGGCGCCGAAGGCGATCACCAGCTGGACCAGATAGGCCGCGTCTCCTACGTTTTCGAACATATCGGGTCCCTCACAACGGGATGCTTCACACCATTGTTCCCACGCCCGGTGTTTACGCTCGTTAAATGCCGGTATCCGTTCGTCGGGTTCTTGACCCTTTTCTGCCCGTCGGACGGTTCAGCCGCATGGATCGCCGCCTTGTCTTCGTCATTTGGGTGGCGGGCGTGATCCAGGGTTTTGGGCAGTCACAGGCAAGTGCGTCTCTGCCTTTCACACGGGCGGGGCTCGGTCTCTCGGAAGGAGAGATGAGCCTGCTCCTTGGGATCGCCAGGCTGGCTGCGTTCGCAGCCCTTCCCATCGGCTGGCTGGGTGACCACCGAGGACGGAGGAGGCCGTTCCTCTGGGCGATTACATTCATCATCCTCGGAGGCTCCCTGGCAGGCCTCACGTTCGAGGCCTGGCAGTTCGGGGTCCTCCACTCCCTCCTCAGGACAGGCACCGCGGCCGTCTCTGGGCTGGCAGTGGTCATCCTGGCAGAGAAGACGAGCGTGCCGATCCGGGCCTACGCCATCTCCTTCTATGGGGCCGCCGTGTCCCTGGGCAGCGGAATCGCTCTCATGGTGCTGCCTCTTGCCGAGAGTGGCCCTGAGGCCTGGCGAATCCCCCACCTCCTGACCGGTCTCGGCGTGCTTCTGCTCCCCTTCCTCATCAAGAACGTCCCCGAGACCGATGTCTACCGATCCGAGCCGGAGGGGGGTCACTGGAGTGAGCTGGTCCGCGGTCCGTGGTCCGGACGATTCTGGACCGTGGTCGCGATTGGCTTTCTCGCCGCCGCCTTCGGCGCAGTTGGCGCCGCCTTCTCCACCGAGCGGATGATCAGCGATGTCGGGCTCTCGACGGGGATGACGGTTCTGATCCTCCTCGGCGGAGGCACGCTCGGAGGAATCGGGTTCTTCATCGGCGGGCATCTCGCCGATGCATGGGGACGGCGGCGGACCTCGGTGATGAGCCTTCTCATGAGCCTCCTCGGGGGCATCGTGCTCTACTCGTCGACGGATATAGCCGTGATAGTGCCTGCCGTGATGGTCTCGGCATTCGGAACCTTCGCTTTTGTCCCATCGGGCGGGTCGCATCGAGCCGAGCTGTTCCCGACCACACTGCGTGCCAGCGCGAACACCGCCGCTTCGAACGCTGGGCTGGTCGGGTCGGCGAGCGGGCTCATGGCCGGTGTCCTCACCATCGACATGCTCGGGCTGAGCAACACCATCTATCTGCTCGGAATCGGAGTGTTCGCCGCCGCGATGCTCACGCTTCTCCTCCCTGAGACACGCGGTCAGGACTTGACCGCAGTTTCGGCCGACCGGCGGTAGGCGAAGAGAAATACCAGGCCACGGACGATGATCAGCGCGCCCATGGCCCACCAGATCCCGCTGAGACTCTCACCAAGCGGGCTGAGCAGCATCAGGCTGATGGCCACCACCGCACCCGCTCCGGTCGACCACACCATCGCACCTAGCGCGATCATCCCGAGAAATATGCCGTCCGCCACGAATACCAGAGCTGCTGCGGGCTCGAACGCGGCCGCGATCCCCCCGGCGTCGATCGTCAGTTCGGAGACCTCGCCGGAGGTGGCCAGCAGCGCCAGGAGGTGACGCCCGAAGAACATCATCGCCGCGAGGACGATGCCCGAAACCAGACCCCAGCCCATGAGCCGCTTCACCAGTCTGTCGAGGGGAGCCAGATCACCTTGCCCCGCGGTCTCGCCCACCATTGCTTGCGCCGCTATGGCGAACGAGTCGGCCAACATCGCGAAAAGGAGGAACATC
Source organism: bacterium (assembly GCA_024638655.1). Classification (GTDB taxonomy): domain Bacteria; phylum Actinomycetota; class Acidimicrobiia; order Spongiisociales; family ZC4RG35; genus Ww567. The sequence goes on from JAHEJW010000006.1 coordinate 22,342, forward strand.
TGCGCCACCAGTTGGTGGGCAGCGATCGTCTCAGGGCTGATACGGGTGGCCACCGATGCAGCCACCGTGAAGGTCGCCAGCAGGAGACCGGTTCGAACGGTGAGCAGCGCTCCGTTCCGACCGAGCTCTATCAGTGAGGGAATGCTCTCGGATAGGCCCGCCGGTCGACTGGCCATGCCCCTCGCTCGGATCAAGCGTAGGAACCACACCGCACCCACGTACTGCGCGATGACAGTCGCCAATGCTGCCCCCTCGAGACCCAGACCCAACACGAATATGAGCAAAGGATCGAGCGCCAGGTTGAGGCCGTTCACTCCGGCCGCCACCACCAAAGGCGTCTTCGTGTCCTTGTGCCCCCTGAAGGCTCCATGACCGGCGGTCACGATCAACACGGCCGGCGTGGCCAGAGCCCTGATTCGAAGGTAACTCACCGCTGGGTCGTCGATCTCGCCCGTGGCCCCCATCAGGTCCACGAGGACGGGTGCCAGCACCTCGAGCACGACAGCCACAAGCACCCCGAGAATGACGGCGAGAAACAGGGCATCTCCGACCCATCGTTGGGCTGCTTCGGGCTCACCACGTCCCAACGACCTGGCGACCAAAGGCGTCGTCACATAGGCGAGGAAGTTGAAAGCGAAGAACGCGAACCCGAGAAGCGCGGTATCCACACCGAGCGCAGCGAGCTCCGTCGTGCCGAGACGTGCCACGAATGCGGTGTCGGCCAGCGTGAGAAGCGGGTCGATGGCCAGCGCCCCGAGAGCGGGAATTGCCAGACCGAGAATGGCTCTGTCGGTGCCGTTCAGCCGTGTGGTCAATCTCGCACCCTGCCGGCGGCCTCGAACCGGTCGGGCCACTCGCAGAGGTCGAACAGCTCACAGGACCCGCACAAAGGGCGTCGCGCATCGCAAACATCACGTCCGAATTGGATGAAGCGCATCGAGAGACCCGACCAGGTCTGCCTGGGGAACACGGACTTCAGATCCTGCTCGATCTTGTTGGGGTCGGTCTCGGTTGTCAGACCGAGTCTTCGAGTCACGCGGTTGACATGAGTGTCAACCGCAATGGCCGGAAGGTCCCAGACCTCGGCGAGCACCACGGACGCGGTCTTCCTACCCACGCCACGAAGCTTGACGAGCTCATCGAGCTGCGGTGGCACCTCGCCCTGATGACGTTCCTCGAGGTCCTGCGACAGGGCGATTATCGACTTCGTCTTCTGCCGGTAGAACCCTGAGGAGTAGATGATCTCTTCGACCTCCTCGGGATTCGCCTCGGCCAGATCTGCCGGTGTCGGATATCGGGTGAAGAGCCTGGGAGCCACCTTGTTGACGTTCTCGTCGGTGGTTTGAGCGGACATGACGGTCACCACCAACAGCTGCCAGGGGTTCTCGTAGTCGAGCGCAGTTCCCATCTCCGGGTAGCGCTCGAAGAGCCTGTTCAGAATGGCCCGCGCTTTGCCTCTCTCCTTGGCTGTGGCTGTCGTCCCGTCGGCTCGCGGTCCCGGCATCTTCGGGCATGGTATCTGCACCCAATCCCCAGGATCGCTCGGTTCGATCCACTCGAACCAGCCTCTAACCTGCCGCCGCCTATGGCCTTCCTCCCCAGTCGTCGGGCGATCCTCGCCCTGGTAGCGGCATCGTTCCTCTTCGGCGCCACTTTCGTAGTGGTCAAGTCGGCACTCGACGACATCGGTCCCCTTGCCTTCGTTGCCTGGCGCTTTCTCCTCGGAGCTGCGGTCCTGGCACTCCTCGCACTACCCCGAGGACGACTCATCTGGAAGCACGGAGCGATTTCCGGGACGGCACTGTTCGCCGGTTACGCCCTGCAAACAGCGGGCCTCGAGACGACCAGTGCGGCCAACTCTGCGCTGATAACCGGGTTCTACGTGATTCTCACCCCCTTTCTCGCTGCGCTCTTTGCTCGAAGGGCTCTCAGCCCCTGGGTGATCGCTGCGGCCTTTGGGTCTTTCGCCGGGCTTTGGCTGCTGACCGGCACGGATGGCTTGGCGCTCAGCCGCGGTGACCTCCTGACTTTGGGATGTGCACTGGCTTTTGCCCTTCACATAATCTCATTGGCCAGATATGCGCCGGGGCATCCGGTGATCCCTTTCACCACGGTCCAATTGGCGATCACCGCAACTCTGGCCTTCGTGGCGTCGGCCCTGGTCGAGGGTCTCTCCCTGCCCCCGGCTCCGTCGCTGGGGGCGATCGCCCTGACCGGACTCGGCGTGTCGGTAGGGGCTTACGTACTCCAGGTGTGGGCTCAGACGATCGTCGGAGCCGAGACGGCCGCCATAGTGCTCGCCGCGGAGCCGGCCTTCGGTGTGGCAACGGCGTGGGTGGTGTTGGGAGAGCGTCTGATGTTGAAGGGCTGGTTGGGCGCTTCCCTAATCGTGATAGCCATCTTCGTCGTCGTGACGAAACAGCGCGACAGAGCCTCGCTGGAGGCAGAGGCGGTGACCGCGGCTCACTGAGTCACTTGATAGGTGTCGTCCTGAAGCTGCCTGGCCAGTTTCATCAAGAGCCTGATTGCCAGGACAACCAGGAACAAAGCGAGCGTCAGGATCATTACGAACTCAGGCGCCGTCGAATACGGCTTGACACACGCTTCCAGGCCGTTCGGGCACAGGCCGAACCCGGTTCCGTCCCCGAGGAGATCAATCATGACCAGCACGGGTATGGCCGCTATGGCAACGGCGATCCCGGCGAGGACGACTATGAGGGCCCTTATCACCTGAACAATCACCCTTGAAACGCTAACGGCGAGCCGGGGAAAACTCAGCCATTCGACCGCTCCTCCCGGTTCTTCTGGTACGTCACGAAGGCGAACCCGGGATGGGTCTCACGGTCAACCTCTTGCCACTGAGACCAGTCGATCGGTGGGAACCAAGTATCTCCCTCGGGCTCCGCGTCGACTTCGGTCAACTCGAGGGCGTCGGCGAACTCGAGAGCAGACCGATATACCTCGGCGCCGCCGGCGATGAAAGCATCCTGTTGGTTCTCCGCAGTCATTGCCAGAGCATCCCCGAGGGTGCCTGCCACCTCGACACCCTCATGGGCCCACGTGGGGTGACGAGTCAAGACGATGGTCGTACGACCGGGAAGCGGCCGCCCGATGGACTCGAATGTGACCCGACCCATGATCAGGGCATGCCCCATGGTCAGTCGCTTGAACCGTGCAAGGTCATCGGGTATCCGCCAGGGCAGGTCGCCGCCGATTCCGATCACACCGTTGCGCGCCACGGCGGCGATGATCACGATCCGCATGCTGCGGGCTTTGGGAGGCTAGACAGCGATGGGAGCGCGAATCGATGGGTGGGGGTCGTAACCCAAGACCTCGACATCGTCCATCTCGAACTCGTCGAGATTCCTTCTTCGGGGATTCAACCGGAGCGTTGGAAGTGGCCGTGGATCGCGCTCGAGTTGGATTCTCGCCTGCTCCATGTGATTCAGATATAGGTGCGCATCACCCAGGGTGTGAACGAAGTCACCTACACCCAGATCGCAGACCTGGGCAACCATGTGGGTCAGCAGCGAGTACGAGGCGATGTTGAAGGGAACGCCCAAGAAGATGTCGGCCGACCTTTGATAGAGCTGGCAGCTCAGCTTGCCCTCCGCGACGTAGAACTGGAACAACGTGTGACAGGGAGGAAGCGCCATGTCGTCGACATCGGCCACGTTCCAGGCGCTGACGATATGGCGGCGGGAGTCGGGCCGCTCCTTGATGGAGGCGACGACGCGCTCGATCTGGTCGATGTGGCTCCCGTCTGGCGTGGGCCAGGAGCGCCATTGGTACCCATAGATCGGTCCGAGCTCGCCGTGCTCGTCAGCCCACTCGTCCCAGATCTTGACACCCTGCTCCTGGAGCCAGCCGACGTTCGTCGCGCCTCGCAAGAACCAGAACAGCTCGGCGATCACCGAGCGGAGATGGACCTTCTTGGTGGTTACGACCGGAAACCCGGCGTTGAGGTCGAATCGCATCTGATGGCCGAATACCGAAAGGGTCCCGGTGCCCGTTCGATCGGCCTTCTCCACCCCGTCCCCGAGAACACGGGTGAGTAGGTCGTGATACTGCAGCACGAGGTAATCGTATCTGCAGTCGGTTCGACCTCGGTGCAATTCGGTCGGCTTCTTTTCCCATTCCTGCCCTTGCCCGGTCGAGCCGCGCCTGAGGTCCTTTTCGAAGATGGTTATCGTCTCGACCATGGCCCAATTCGACGTCGACGCAATGATCGAGCGCTACCAGAACCGGGCGAAAGCTGTCAAGGACCGTCCCCTCCCTCCGGTGGCTGGTGAGGAGAGGCAGAAGTTCATCAAGCAGGCAGAGGCCGACTACACCGATTTCGCTCTCGTCGGAAGCGCCTCTTGGTCTGTCGAGGAAGACGAGCTCGTGTTGAGGATTCCACTCGGTAGCGGGTGAGCACCAACATTCTGGAGAAGCGGCTCGTGATCGTCTCCGGAAAAGGAGGCGTGGGCAAATCCGCCGTCGCTGCGGGAATGGCTCTGCTGGCGCAACGTCACGGTCTGAGGGTGCTCGCCGTGGAGATGGCCTCGCCCGGTGGTGTCGCCACACATTTGTCGAGCGGGCCGTTGGATTTCGAGCCGAGAGAGCTCAGACCGGGTCTCCACGCCATGCGAATGGTCCGCTCCGAGGCACTTCTCGAATACCTGGCTCTGCAGTTGAAGCTGCCCGGAATGGGTCGCTTTGGTGCCGTGGCCCGAGCCTTCGACGCCCTGGCTACGGCCGCCCCGGCGGTGAGAGAGATCATCACCATCGGCAAGGTGCTCTGGGAGGTGAGGGAGGATCGTTGGGACATGGTGGTGGCCGATGCTCCTCCGACCGGCCAGATCGGCTCCTATGTGCGTGCTCCGATCAGCATCGCGGAGCTCGTGCCGACCGGGCGGATCCGCGGCCAGTCGGCGTGGATGGGTGAGACCCTCGGCGACCCGGCCACCACCGAGCTGTTGCTCGTGACCCTTCCTGAGGAACTGCCGACAACCGAGACGGTCGAGACGATGTCCTGGTTGGCGAAGGAACAGCTCGTCCCGGCGCCGAGGATCATCGCAAACAGGGTCCTTCCCCCGATCAAGGAGAAGGCCTCGCCTCCAGGAGTACCCGGTGAGATGGTCCAGCTCCACCGTTCCCTGTGGAAAGAGCAGCAGACGTGGCTCGAGAAGCTCCCTGCCGACCTCCAGATCCCGTTCTTGTTCGGGCTGTTCACACCGGGGGAGGTTGCTGCCAGGATGAGCGACGAGCTGGAGGCGTTGACATGACCAGGACGCTTCTCGTGACGGGGGCCGGCGGGGTGGGCAAGACCACGATTGCTGCCGCATGCGGTGTTGTAGCAGCTCGAGCCGGGCTCCGGACGCTGGTCGTAACCGTCGATCCGGCCCGCCGCCTCGCCTCGGCGCTGGGCATAGCGAGTCTCGCAGACGAGCCACTGCCACACGAAGAAGAGCCCGGTCTCTGGGCGGCGATGCTCGACTCCTCGGCTTCATGGAGAGCTGTTGCGATGCGCCACGCCGATCCCGACGTTGCTGGTCGACTGGCATCGAACGAGTTCTTCCGAGCCGCCTCGGAGCACTTCCCCGCCTCACAGTCGTATGCGGCTGCCGACCAGGCCGTCACCTATGTGCAGGCGCGCGCCTGGGACCTGGTCATAGTCGACACGCCCCCTTCCGGTGGAGGCATCGACTTCTTCTCGGCCCCCGCCCAAATGGCAGACCTGGTCGGAGGCCGGCTTCTTCGCTGGCTCACCGGTGGCCCGCTACCGGGGCGCAGGTTCTTCTACAATCGGGCGGCCCGTCCCGTTCTGCGAATCGCAGACTCGATCCTCGGGTCGGATCTCCTCGAACGGGTCTCGGAGTTTCTGCTGGATCTGCGCACCACTTACGACGGAGTTGCTCGAAGAGGCCGTGAGATCGAAGGCGTTCTGCGGGATTCGTCGATCCTCGTGGTGACAACGACCGATCCGGCACCGGTCTCCGAGGCGGTTCGCTTCTATCGCGAGCTGCCGGGACTCGCCTCAACCCCGACCGCAGTCATCTTCAATCGCGCTCTCCCCGACCGTTGGGTCGCCTTCGAAGACCACGACTCGCTATCTCCCCAGATCCAGCACATCGTCGAGTCGTGGTCAGCCGAGACGCTTCGTCAACGCGACGTTCGAGAGGAGTTCTCGGCGAGATACGGTGCCAAGGTCGCCACCATCCCGTGGTCGTCAAAGCCCCTCACCAAGCTCGATGGCCTGGCAGGGTTGATCGAAGTCAGCGAGGGAATCCCCTGGGAGGAGATCCTCCCCACCGACGCCGCTGGGTGAACCGACGCCTCCCGGCCCATGTTCTGACAGTCGAAGGCTCCTAATAGAATTCGCCCGTAGATGGCCAATGCAGCAGCATTCTTCGACCTGGATCGCACCCTGATATCGGGCGCTTCCGCCTATGCCTTGGGGATCGAGGCGTGGCGACAGGGTCTGGCGTCCAATCAGGAAATCGGGCGGTGGGCAGTGGCTGCCCTGAGCTTCAAGGCCCTGGGTGACAAGGGTGATGCCGTGTCCGAAGACGTTCGCGCCGACTTCCTGACCCACATCGCCGAAGCGCCGGTGGACCAGCTCGAAGCGCTCACATCTTCGGTGGTCCCTCGCCTGCTCGCCCGGGTTCGGCCCGAGTCGCGAAAATTGATCACCATGCATCACGACCATGGGAGGGACACCTGGATCGTCTCGGCGAGCCCGCAGCCCATCGTCGATCCGCTTGCCGACGATCTTGGAATGAGTGGGGCGATCGGCACCAGGGGCGAGATCGTTGGCGGGAGGTACACGGGCAAGATCGACGGCCCCTTCGTGTACGGGGCCGGCAAGGCCGAGGCTATCGAGAAGCTGGCGTCAGATCGTGGCTATGACCTCGCACTTTCCTACGCCTACTCGGACTCGATCTCCGACTTGCCGATGATGGAGCTGGTGGGCCATCCCGTGGCCGTCAACCCCGACTCGGAGTTGGGCTCCATCGCCCACGAGCGAGGCTGGCCGGTGGTCATCTTCGCCAAGAAGACCAAACAGGCACTGGCCTTCAGTGGTGTCGGGCTGGGCACGGCGGCGGCGACAACCCTCGCCTACCTTCTGGGACGTCGTCACGGAAGATCCAGCACCCTGGCCCAGATGACCTTGAAGAGACTGGGAATCGGCGGCAAATAGCCCGCCTCCCGAGTCGTCAGAGGATCGCCCGGGGTCCGAGCAGCTCTTTGAGCTCAGCAAAGAGGGCAGATCGGGGTTCCACCTTGTGCTCATCGCCCAGACGAAGGACCTTGGTGTCGCCGTTGTCGCTCATGTGGAGGAACACCGAGGCAGAGCCTGGGTGATTCTTGAGGATCGACTTGAGGGTGGTCACTGTCTCCGGTGTGAGCCTGGTGGCCGGAACCGCGAGACGGACTGTGCTGTCGTCCCTGATCTCGAGCTCCTTGAGGTCCCGGGCCATCACCTTGACGTCGTCCCCACGGTGGTCGAGATTCCCCGATACGACCAGGATGGCGTCTTCGACGATCAGATGGCCATAGTCGTGCACGGTTTTCGGGAAGCAGATGCACTCGACCGAGCTCTCCAGATCCTCCAGTTGAAAGAAGATCATCGGATCCCCGTTCTTGGTCCAGCGCCGGGTTATCGATCCAACGATCCCACCGATGTTGAGTGATGCCCGATCTGTCAGCTCTTCCAGCTCGCTGATCGAAGTGGTCGTCGCGGCACTCAAAGCCGGACCGACCGACAGGAGAGGATGGTCAGAGACGTAGAGGCCAAGCATCTCTTTCTCGAACGAGAGTCTGATCTTCTGGTTCCAACTCGTCTTCGGTATCTCGATTTCGGTCCCGTCATCGATCGACTCATCACCGGCGAACAGGGAGAACTGTCCCATGTCCTCGTTGCGACGTCGCTCCAGGACGTTGTCGAGGACCTGCTCGTGCATCAGAGTGAGACCCTTCCTCGTCTCACCCGTCGCATCGAAAGCCCCGGCTTTGATCAGGGACTCCACCGTGCGTTTGTTGAGAGCCGATGTGTCCACCCTGTTGACGAAGTCGAGGAAAGACTCGAAAGACGCATCGGAGCGCGCCTCGACGATCTTCTCGACCACCCCCTCGCCGACGTTCCGGACTGCGCTGAGACCGAATCGGATGCGGCTATCTGAAACGGTGAAATCCGATTCCGACTCGTTGACATCCGGCACGAGGACCTCGATGCCCATCTGACGGCACTCGTTGAGGTAGACGGCGGTGCGGTCCTTGTCTTTCTTTGTGGCGGTCAGCAGAGCGGCGAGATACTCGGCGGGATAGTGAGCCTTCAGATATGCGGTCTGATAGGCCACCAACCCGTAACCGGCCGCGTGGCTGCGATTGAAGCCGTAGCCGGCGAAATGCTCGATCAGCTTGAACATCTCGCGACCGGTCTCCTCGGGGTGCCCCTGCTGGACGCACCCGTCCACGAATTTGGCCTCTTCGGCCTGCATCACCGATTTGATCTTCTTGCCCATCGCACGTCGAAGCTCGTCAGCGTCGGCCATCGAGTACCCGGCCATCGCCTGGGCCACGAGCATCACCTGCTCCTGGTAGACCATTATCTGATAGGTGTCTGCCAGCTGGCTGGTGACGGCGGGATGGAGCTCCTCTACCTCGGCCCGTCCGTTCTTCCTGTCCGCGTAGAGGTTGTGCATGTTGGCCCCCATCGGGCCCGGCCGATAGAGCGCCACCAGTGCGATCACGTCGTCGAACTTGTCAGGCTTCAGTGACCGTATGAGAGCCCTCATCGCCGAGCCCTCCATCTGGAACACCCCGATGGTGTTGCCTGATTGGAGGAGCTCGAAGGTCTTGTCGTCGTCGAGCGGCACGTTGTCGATGTCCGGTCTCGCTCCTGTGCCTTGCTCGACCAGCTCCAGGCATCGTTCGATGATCGAGAGATTTCGCAGACCGAGGAAGTCCATCTTCAACAGACCCAGGTCCTCGACCCCGTGCATCTCGAATTGGGTGACCATCTCGGCCTCTTCACCCTTCCGTTGCACCGGGACGATGTTGGTGAGCGGCTCGGGGGCGATGACCACGGCAGCAGCATGGATCGAATCCTGACGTCTCAAGCCCTCGAGACCCCGGGCGGCATCCACGATCTCTTTGGCTGCCGGATCGGCTTCGTAGATGTCACGCAACCCTTGCGCGTTGGCGTACCAATCCTTGACTTCCGAAGGGGCGCCTGAGTCTGGAGATGTCAGGACCTGGCCGAGAGTCGGATCTTTGCCCAGGATGGAAGGCGGCATTGCCTTGGCGATCCGGTCCCCCATCGAGTACGGGTGACCGAGCACACGGGCCGCATCACGGATGGCCTGCTTGCCCTTGATCGTGGAGAAGGTGATGATCTGGGCGACCCGATCGTCACCGTACCTCTCGGCTGCATAGCGGATCATCTCTCCGCGGTATCGCTCATCGAAATCCATGTCGATGTCGGGCATCGACTTTCGGCCCGGGTTGAGGAACCTCTCGAAGATGAGTCCATACTCGAGAGGGTCGATATCGGTGATCCTGAGGCAGTACGAGACGATCGAGCCTGCTGCCGATCCGCGCCCGGGGCCGACACGAATTCCGTTCTCCCGAGCGTGGCGAATCAGGTCCCACACGATCAGGAAGTAGGCGGGGAATCCCATCTCCTCGATGATCTTGAGCTCGTGTTCGACGCGCTCGGCGACGTCGGCCTCCGGATTCGGGCCGTAGCGGGATCTGGCTCCCTCCTCGACGAGCCGTCTGAGATAAGTCAGCTCGGTCTCCCCCTCGGGGACGGGGAAATGAGGTAGGAGTAGGTTGCCGAACTCGAGGTCGACGTTGGCACGCTCCGCGATCCAGAGCGTGTTGTCACAGGCTCCGGGAAAGTCAGTTTCGGCGAACAGCGAACGCATCTCGTTCGATGTCTTCAGGTAATGCTCAGTGCCCTCGAAGCGGAGTCGGCCTGGCTCGTTACGCAACGATCCGGTCTGGATGCACAACAGGACGTCATGGGCGTCGTGTTCCTCGCGTCGGGTGTAGTGGGCGTCATTGGTTGCGAGGAGGGGGGCGTCGATTCGCTTCGCAATGTCGACCAGGTCTCCCATGATCCGACGCTGTGCTTCCAGCCCATGGTCCTGCAACTCGATGAAAAAGTTGTCCCTGCCGAAGACGTCCTGAAAGCGGGAAGCCGCAGTGAGGGCAGCTTCGAAGTCACGGCCAGCACCGGTGTTGCCCTCCTCAGAGACGGCATCTGGGCCCAGCAGTTGGGGCACGAGACCTCCCAGACATCCCGAAGTGGCGATGACCCCCTCGGCGTGCTCGGCTAGGAGGTCGATGTCCATCCTGGGCTTGTAGTAGTAACCGTCGAGGAAGGCCTTCGAGGACAACTGGAGGAGGTTCCGGTAACCGACCTCGTTCTCGGCAAGCAGGTTCATGTGGAACCGCCGGTTCTGGGCGGCCGGCGGACGCTCGAAGCGGGAGCTTTCGGTGTAGTAGGCCTCGATCCCGATGATCGGCTTGATCCCGGCCTTCCTGGCGGCCTTGACGAAGTCGACCACGCCGTAGAGGTTGCCGTGGTCTGTGATGGCTATTGCCGGCTGGCCGTCGCGGGCGGCGGCCTCGACGACATCGGAGATCCTGGCCGCTCCGTCGAGCAGCGAGTACTCGGTGTGGAGATGTAGATGGGCGAATGACACGTTCTCTTTGGCCTGATTCGTTGCGACTTACACGTGTGTAGTTATCGAATCTAACAGCCCTGACCCGAGCTGACCACAGCGCGAAAGCCGACGTTGCACCGAGTCAAATCAAGATCGAGATGACAGCGAGAACTGCCACCGCAGCACCCACACCGGTGCGCAGGGCCAAGACGTTGTCACCTCTTATGCGCGACCAGACCTCACCGATCAGGAAACCGGCAACCAGGCCTCCCAGGTGCGCCTGCCAGGCGATCGAAGGCACGAACAGCGGGATGGCTGCGTTGATGAGGAGCAGAAAACCGATCTGGCGAAGGAGGGCGCGCCCGTGGAGAGTGTTGCGCCGACGCACGGCCCAGTTGGCCCAGACACCGAACAGCCCGAAGATCGCTCCGGAAGCGCCAACAGCCACTGTGTTCGGCTCACCGAGGAAGAAAACGAAGGCTCCTCCAGCCGCTGCAGAAGCGAGATAGAGAGCAACGAACGGCCAGCTTCCCACTCCACGTTCGATCTGAGGTCCAAGCACCCACAACGCCCACATGTTGAAGAGGATGTGCATCAGCGAGGCGTGGAGCAGAACCGGTGTGAACAGACGCCACCATTCCCCTGCCAGGAGGGCCGCGTTGAATTGGGCGAGGTTCTGGCCAATATCCCCGTTCAACCCCCGTCCGAAGCCGGTCAGGACGAAGAACCCCACTGCAAGGGCGATGAAGGTCATGGTGGCCGGGGCACCCGAGGAGGCAGAGCGACGGCTGCCTGTGGGGATCACCCTCTGGGTCCCTTCCGACCGGATGCACTCCGGACACCGCTGCCCAACCGACGCGTCGATGGAACACGAGGCGCAGATCGGGCGCTCACAACGGCTGCACCTCAGCAGGGTGTGTCGCCCGGGATGGCGGTAGCAGACCGGTGCTTCGGTGGTTGGGTCCTGAGTCACGTGTCTGACGGTATCGGAGACATTGTCCTAATCGCCACCTTCCAGGCCATCCAGCACGCTCCGCAGATCATTGGGCAAAGGGGATTCGACCCGTACCCGCTCGCCATCCGTTGGATGGGTGAACTCCACCTCCGATGCGTGGAGGAAGATGCGGGGAGCCTCCACCATCGTGACCTTCCCGTAGACGCGGTCGCCGATCACCGGATGACCGATGGCAGCAAGGTGAACTCGAATCTGGTGAGTGCGTCCAGTCTCCAGCGTCACACGGAGTAGTGCACATGCTCTCGCCGCATACGCCTCCTCCAACACGAAGTGCGTGCGGGCCGTTTTGCCGCCCTGGACAACGGCCCTACGCGTGGGGCGGTTGGGGTCGGGCCCTATGGGCGCATCGATCGTCCCGGTAGGCGAGCCGGGCAGTCCATCTACCAGGGCCGCATAGGTCCTGGTGACGTGTCGGCGTCGAATCTGATTCGATAGCGAGTCATAGGCGCCCTCGTTCCGCGCCACGATCAGGGCGCCGGATGTGTCTCGGTCTAGGCGATGGACGATCCCCCACCGGTTGGCCGATCCGACTCCTTCGATCTCCGGGTAACGGTCCAGCAATCCCGCCGCGAGAGTTGCCTGTCTTCTGCCGGCCCCAGGATGCACCACGAGACCGGCCGGTTTGTCGACGACGATCACATCGTTGTCTTCGAACAGGACGGCAAACTCGACTGGCTCGGGAACGAGAACAGGAGCGGGTTCTGGCACCCCGGTGACGACAACGGCGCCTCGACGCACCCGGGTGCGGGGGGTGGCTTCCAGCCCGTCCACCGTTGCCCCGCGCTCGATGAGAGATCGGGCCTGAGACCTACTCAAGTTGAGGATGCTGGCCACGGCCTTGTCGAGTCGAGCTTCGTCCAGGTGCTCGGGTATCCGGCTCTCTATCTCGTTCGCCACGCGTAAATCAGTAGCAGGGCTACGGCGACGGTCACCGAAGCGTCGGCGATATTGAACGTCGGTATCCACCAGAGGTCGATCCAATCGATCACCTTGCCATCCAGGAGACCTTCACCTCGTGCGATTCGGTCGACCACATTGCCCAGCGCCCCACCGAGGACCAGCCCGAGCGCAATCACCTCGAACTGGGGGCGCGGATCGCGCAGTGCGCCGAGGATGAAGACGGCTATGGCAATGGCAATCGCGCCGATGACCGCACCTCCGTTCTGGAAGAGCGAGAAAGCTGCCCCCGGATTCTCCGTGTACGTGAACTCGAGAAACCCCGGGATCACCTCGAGTCGATCGTTGACGAAGCTGTTGGAGGCGTGGCGTTTGGTCAGCAGGTCAGCGACGACAACGGCCGCCGCCAGCCCGATTGCCGTACCGTATTGGCGCTTCAACGCGCCTTTGCGGCGTCGTCGACACAGAGAGTCGTATAGGGCAGTACGTCGAGCCTCTCGACCGGGATCGGGTTGCCGCATATCTCGCAGTTCCCGTACTTGCCGGCCTTGACCATGTCCAGGGCATGTTCGACTTTGCGAAGTAGGTCGAGGGTGTTCTGTTCGATCGACAGCTCCTTGGCGTACTCGAGCTTCATGGAGCTCGCCTCGGCGTTGCCCGGGTCCGGACTGCGGTCCGATGAACTCTCCGTCAGCCGCGCCACCTCGAGCTCGCGCTCGTATTCCTCGATCAGCTCTTCGAGGCGTGTCTTTTCCTCTTCCAGACGCTTCTTGAACTTGTTTACCGTCGATTTCGCAAGTTTTCGTGCCACGATCGTCCCTCGGAAACGGGGCGAAACCCTACCAACGTCAGCGGGATAAGCCGAGTTTTCTCGTCGCCGACGCAATGTCCTGTCCAGCGATTTCAAACACCTTGTAGCGGGACCTCATTCCCTTGACCAGTTTGACCCTTGCCTCGAGGGCACCCCTGAGGAGCTCGGCCACCTCCTCGTTGGCTCTGCCGGCCTCGGGAGGCGAGGAGACACGGACCTTGATCTTGTCTCCGTGGGGCCCGGCTATGCGACCCCGGGATGCGCCGGGCACGACCCAGACATGAAGTCGCAGAACCCCTTCTTCGAATCTGAGAGGCGTTACTTTCACCGAAATGTGACGTTAGACAGAGAAAGCCCGACCTCTTGGTTTGCAGAGTCGACGGGTAGCCTCCCTCCCCGTATGACATCCGATCAGGAAGTGAGAGCCTTCAAGCCCCTCGACCCCTCACCGGGCCACGACGAGCTCGAACGAGAAGTGATCGACTGGTGGGCGAAGGAAGAGATCTTCAACAAGGTTCGCCGTCAGAATGAGGGAGGGCCTCAGTACAGCTTCATCGATGGTCCCGTCACGGCTAACAAGATCCTTGCGGTTCACACCGCGTGGGGCAGGACTCTCAAGGACGTCTTCCAGCGCTACAAGGCGATGACCGGTCACGAGCTGCGGTATCAGAACGGGTTCGACTGCCAGGGCCTTTGGATTGAGGTCGGGGTCGAGCAGGAACTCGGGCTCAACTCGAAGCGAGACATCGAAGAGTATGGGCTGGAGGAATTCGCCAGGAAGTGTCGCGAGAAGGTTGCGTGGTCGGTCGACGAGCTGATCAGAGGCTCGAAGCGCCTCGGCTACTGGATGGACTGGGGCAACGACTACCTGACTTTCTCCGACAACAACATCGAATACATCTGGCGTTTCCTCGAGACAATCCACGACAAAGGCTGGCTCTACAAGGGACACCGTTCGACGGAGTGGTGTCCGCGCTGTGGCACGTCGGTATCCCAGCACGAGATCTCCATGTCAGGCGTGTACCAGGAGAAGACCGACCCTTCGGTCTATGTCCGACTACCGCTGGAGGAGCGCCACGGGGAGTCGCTGGTCGTCTGGACCACCACGCCCTGGACGCTCCCAGCCAACGTCGCTGCGGCGGTTCATCCCGATTACGAATATGGGCGCCGCGCCAACGGTGAATGGGTGGCAGTCGAGCTGTTCCCCGATGACGATTTCGAGGAGCGCCTGCAGGGCTCCGAAATGGTCGGTTGGCGCTATTCGGGGCCGTTCGACGACCTTGGGCCTGGCTCCGAGGTCGAACACCGGGTGATCCTCTGGGACGAGGTGACCCTCGACCAAGGAACGGGAGTCGTCCACATTGCCCCCGGTTGTGGTGAAGAAGACTTCCTCCTCGCCGGGGAGTTCGACCTCCCCGTTCTCGCCCCGGTCGACGAGTCAGGTCGGTTCTACCCGGCTTACGGTTGGCTGGCAGGAATGGCAACCGGAGAGTCCGCCGACCGAATCATCGAGGACCTCGAGAGGAAGGAGCGACTGGTCTCATCCGGCGACTACTTGCACGCCTATCCCCACTGTTGGCGCTGCAACACCCCCCTGATCTTCCGGGTCGCCGATGACTGGTACATCGATGTGGCTGAAATCCGGCCTCAACTCCTGGAGGCCAACAGCGCGGTCGAGTGGACACCTGGCTACATGAGCAAACTCATGGACGACTGGCTCAACAACATGGGTGATTGGAACATCTCCAGACGCAGGTTCTACGGCCTCCCACTGCCCTTCTATCCGTGCGAATGCGGGCATGTGAACGTGATCGGCTCCCGCGCCCAGCTCTTGGAAAGGGCCACCTCGGGTCTCGAACAGCTCGAGGAGCTCCACAGACCTTGGATCGACCGAGTCCTCATCTCCTGCGAGAGTTGTGACCGGGCCGACGTGACGAGGGTGAAAGAGGTGGGAGATGTGTGGCTCGATGCAGGCATCGTGCCCTTCTCCACACTGGGCTGGAAGAACGACGAGTGGGTGAATCAGGGAAACGCCACTGGTGCGGCATCTGGCCTGACAAATGCCGACCTCCCCGACCACGAATACTGGGAGCAGTGGTTTCCTGCCGACTGGGTGTCGGAGATGCGGGAACAAGTCAGGCTCTGGTTCTACTCCCAGCTCTTCATGTCCGTGGCCCTGGTGGGGAGGGCTCCATTCGACAAAGTCCTCGGCTACGAGAAGATGCTCGCCGAGGACGGACGCGAGATGCACGGTTCGTGGGGAAATCTGATCAAGGCCGAGGAGGCCTTCGAGCGTATGGGGGCCGATGTCATGCGATGGCTCTTCTGCGCCCACCCACCTGACAGGAACCTGAGATTCGGCTACGCCGGAGCACATGACGTCCAGCGCAAGCTGCTCACTTTGTGGAACTCGGCGCGGTTCCTGGTTGATTATGGGAACATCGAGGGCTTCTCGCCTTCATACCCCGACCTTTCCACCGGCCCGAGGGAAGTCGAGCTGGCAGAGATCGACCGATGGTTGCTGACAAGGGCCGATCAAGCAGTGCTCGAAGCAACCGGTGCGCTGGACAACTACAGGGTCGACGAGCTGGTCGAGGATTTCGAGGCCTATCTCGATGATCTGTCCAACTGGTACATACGTCGCAACCGGCGACGTTTCTACGACTACGACGAAGCGGCCTTCCGAACCCTCTGGGTGGGCGTAGTGACGGCGCTGCGAATCATCTCCCCGGTGCTCCCCTTTCTGACCGAACACCTCTGGGCATCCCTCGTCGCATCGACTTGTGACGATGCTCCGGAGTCGGTGCATCTCGCCGGTTGGCCCGAGCCCGCCGGACCGGTCGACAGACAGCTGCTATCCGAGATGGCGGTGACCCGGCGGGTGGTCGAAGCCGGCCGCAGGGCGCGAAGCGAGGCCAATATCAAGCTCCGGCAGCCGATCAGGAAGGTGGTCGTGCGTGGCGGCCAGGTGGCGGCGTCTCACGTCGAAGACATCCTCAGTGAGCTCAGGGTCAAAGAGGTCGTATTCGACGAAGACAGCGAAGTCGATGTCACACTCAAGCCCAACTTCCCCGTCGCAGGGCCGAGACTCGGGGCAAAGGTCAAGGACGTTGCGGCTGCACTCGCCGACGGCAGGTACGAGGTCCGTGACGATGGAGTCGTTGAAGCCGCCGGCGAAGAGTTACTTCCTGAGGAGATCATCCGCACCGAGCGGGTCGTGATGGAAGGCTGGGTGGCTGCCCACGATGGCGACATCAGTGTGGCGATCGACCCTCAGCTCGACACTGAACTGATAAAGGAGGGTCGCGCCCTCGAGTTGATCCGCCTTCTCAACGAGCAGAGAAAGCAGGTGGGGCTGGAGCTGACCGACCGGATCGACCTGCGACTGCCAGGAGAACATGCCGACCTGCTGGCCGAATACGAGGACTGGATTGCATCGGAGGTCCTGGCGACCTCCATCCAAGTCGACGACTCGTTGACCACTCCCGAACTGACTCGGGCAAGCGCCGTCTGAGCGGTTGCTGGCTACCAGCCTCGCTCTGAGCTGTCTGCGATGTCGTCGTCGGCAGCGTCTTCATCAGAGGACTCGGCATCGTCCCGATCATCGAGAATCAGCGCCTCGACGTTGTCCGGCACCTCGTCATCGTCGTCTTCGACGTCTTCGATGTCGTCGAGGTGTTCACCGGCGCCTGCATGGCGGCCAGACTCGGAGCGGCCACGCCCACCTGCTTCGTCCTCGCTGAGTGAGCCGTCGTCCGGAGAGTCCGACTCACCCTCGCCACTGAGGCCCTCGGGCAGGCCGATTGACTCGTCCATCTCGTCCAGCCGGTCGGCAACCGCAGTCGCCAGGACCGCCAATTGGGCACGGACACCGGCCACGTGATCGGTGAGCAGTTTCATCTCGGCCTCGGCGTTGGCCTTTCTCTGATCCCGTTCGCTCACCATGAGGTCGGCTTCCGTGTCGGCCTCCTTCACGATCCGCTCGGCGTCACGACGTGCCTCGGCGATGATCTGATCCGCTGTTTCTTGCGCCGCGATAAGGGCGCGACCTACGGCACCCTCGTCCAGACCCTCACCGGCACCGGCGCGGTCGAGGGGTGCGGCAGGCGATGGCGCCTGCTTCGCCGCGGCCAGCTGGTCGCTGAGATCTCGGATGGTCGCCACGATCTCGTCGAGGAAATCGTCCACCTCGTCGAGGTCATACCCGCGTAATGCGGTCGAAAAGGTCTTCTGTTCGACGTCTGATGATGAGAGTGTCATACCGCTTTGCCTTTCAACTCGCTCAGGCACGAGACCCGCACCCGAGGCTGCAGGCTATCAGAGCAGCCGGGCGACGACTCCTCGGAGGAGGCGGATCCCGATCAAGAGGACAATCGGTGAGAGATCGAGAGCGCCGGCTCCCAGTCGGATAGGCGGGATCACCCGCCGGAGCGGGAGGATGACCGGATAGATGATGCGGTCGAGGAACACCTGGACCCGGCCGAGAGGGTGCACGGAGGACACCCTGATCCAAGAGAGAATCACCCAGATGAAGACGGCATAGAAATAGACGTCGAAAACGAGTAGGACGACTTCTCTCACTCTGGGATCGGCATCTAATCGACGTCGTCGAGCTCGTATGCGCCCAGGGATGCAAGGCGTCGTTTCTCGTCTCGACTGAGTGTGACTCTCGGTGGCAGCACCGCGATCAGGCCATCACCGACCCTTCGCATCGACCCATCGAGGGCGTAGATCAGCCCGGAGGAGAAGTCGATGATTCTCCTGGCCAGGTCGGCGTCCGCCATCCTCATATCCATGATCACCGGAGTGCGGTCTCGGATCCGGTCGGCCAGCATCCGAGCATCGGTGAACTCCTCCAAGACCAGTATGTCTGACTGGATCTCGACGGGTTGCACACCAGAGACCTGAGGTGCCGACGGCACCCTCCGGCTCTGAGGGACGTTTGCGGCCCTGGAGGTGGGTGGCGGTTCGACACGTCGTCCTTGCGAGATCGGGTCGAGGCCCTTCTGGCTTTGAGGTGGAGAAGGTGTCACGGGGTCCACGGAATCGGCCTCGATCTGGTCCTCGTCGACGAGCCCGAGATAGACCATGGCTTTGGAGAACAGTGAAGACATTCAGATGCTCCGGTTACTTGCGGGGGCCAAAGATAGCCCTTCCCACGCGGATGATCGAAGCTCCTTCTTCGATCGCAACCTCGAAGTCATCTGTCATACCCATCGACAGCTGGGTGACCGATGGCGATTCCACAGCTACTTCGTCGCGGAGACGTCGCAACGCGGCGAAATGTGGGCGGCTTTCTTCAGCGTCATCCGGGATCGGAGGGATGGACATGAGCCCTCTGACGTCGAGACCGATCGAAATCATCCAGTGGACGGTCTCGATCACGTCGGCGGGAGGGACCCCTGACTTCTGCGGCTCCTCACCGACGTTCACCTGCAGAAGGACGGGAGGAGGAAGCCCTGGGCCTTTCAGCCAGGCATTGGCCAGGGATCGTCGATCCATCGAGTGCAGGAGATGGGTCCTCGATCGAATGAACTTGGCCTTGTTCGACTGAAGGGCACCGACGAAATGCCAGCGGATGTCGGGTGGCAGCCGTCCGGCCTTGTCGGCCATCTCCTGGGCACGATTCTCGCCGAAGTCCCGGTGCCCTTGCTCATAGACCGAGAGGATCTCTGCAGGGCTGAAAGTCTTCGATACCGCCACGACGATCACCTCGTCGGCGCCCCTATTCGATCTCTTCGCAGCCGCCTCGACGCGGCCCGTCACGTCGGCATAGCTCACGGGAACCAGCCCAATGTCGCCATTCGCTTCGGGGTCCCGTTCTGACGATGACTGAAGTAGCCGTCCTCGTGCCGGGTGCAGATCTCCGAAACCCAGGTCTCGAGACCTCCGAGTTGTGCAGTCACCGCCGCTCTCAGATCGATGGAGAGGGTGTCCCACGTAGTCGTCGATTCGAGGCCCGGGAAATAATCCGCCACATCCTGGCCGACTTCGAAGCAACAGGGACCGATACCGGGTCCCACTGCCGCTGCCAACGGAACGTACCCTTCTCGATCCATCGTTGAGCGAAGCCTGGCCACGACACCTGCGTGCGCCCCTCGCCATCCGGCGTGGGCAACCCCCACCGCATCGTCGGCTCGTATGACGACACCGAAGCAGTCGGCGGTGAAGATGGCAACGGCCAGATCCGGCTCGGTGGTCCAGAGTGCGTCTGCCGAGCCTGCAACGCCTGGTTCGCTGACCCGCACGACCCCGTCACCGTGCACCTGGAGCGCGGTGGCCCATCGCTGCGGAATGTCGTGACTCGATATGAGGCGGCGGCGGGCCGCCTCGTCATTGCGCAAGTCCCCATCCGACCCGTCGGTGAAGGCCGCCCCGAATTGCCCCGGGGGCTCGATCATCCTCGTACGAAGCTTGGGATCTCGAAGTCGTCGTCGCCTGACTGAACAGACTCGTCACCGGTGCTGCGACGTGTCGCCGGCCTGTTCGAGCGTCGCCGCCCTTCGAAGCCTGCCGCTATGACGGTGACCTTCATCTCCTGACCGAGATCATCGTCGATGATCGCCCCGAAGATTATGTCAGCCTCCGAATCGGCATGATCGGAGACCACTCTTGCCGCTTCGGTTGCTTCGTGCAGTGTCATCGACGACGGGCCGGAAACCGAGAGGAGTACTCCTTTTGCGCCATCCATCGAGCTCTCCAGCATCGGGCTGGAAATCGCCCGCTCGGACGCCTGAGTCGCACGATTCTCCCCGGTGGCCCGACCGATCCCCATCACAGCCGATCCGGCGTCCGCCATGATGGTCCTGACGTCGGCGAAATCGACATTGATCAGACCGGGGGTCGTGATGAGATCTGTGATACCGGTCACGCCGCTCATGAGGACCTCGTCCGCAAGGCGGAACGTCTCCGAGATGGGGGCATCCGGGTCGCCGACGTCCAGCAGACGGTCGTTGGGGATGACGATGAGCGTGTCGACGGAATCCTTGAGGGCATCGATGCCTTGTTCGGCGTGAACGGCGCGTCGCCGACCTTCAAACCCGAACGGTCGGGTAACCACCCCGACGGTGAGGGCTCCCACAGATCGGGCCACCTCGGCTACCACCGGAGCCCCGCCGGTGCCGGTCCCTCCACCCTCACCGGCGGTGATGAAGACCATGTCCGAACCTTTGAGCACATCCTCCAACTCGGAGCGGTGCTCTTCGGCAGCAGCCCGCCCTATCTCCGGGTTGGCCCCCGCACCCAGACCGCGTGTGACCTCACGCCCTATGTCCAGCTTCACATCCGCATCGCTCATCAAGAGCGCCTGCGCATCGGTGTTGAGAGCTATGAACTCGACACCACGGACACCCGCATCCACCATCCTGTTGATGGCATTGACACCGCCGCCACCTATCCCGACGACTTTGATGACGGCGAGATATCCGCCACTCGTATTGCTCACTGAAACCTCCAACACTCAACGGGGAAAGCAAACCTGAAGTAGAGGTTTACTGTTGTCCCGTAGGTAAGTAAACCCCAAAAGTCTGGACCTCTACTACAGCTCGAGGGTTCTGAGAGCGAGATATCCATCCCCCGGTGGCTTCGATGGAGCCTGCTGTGTTCTTGGCGACGGTCAACCATCTTGGGCCTCCTCCACACCCTCGATTTCCGATGTCTCGCCTCCATCCTCGGCGTCATCAGGCATTTCGACGGCAGGATTCGTCGGTGCGACCAGTATCAAGGTGGATCCGTCCGGGATGTCTTCGCGTAGTAGTGCCCCGAGACTCAAGGCCTTGGCTTCCATCTCGACCGGTCGGCCCAAGCGAACCCCATACCCCTCGATCTCGGCCCACAACTCGCCACCCTCCTCCATGTGCAACGCCAGACCCTCGCGGAGGGGGCCCGGAAGTGACAAGACGAATTCGGCTGCCCCTTCGACGAGCAGTGAATCGTCCAGCTCTGCCTCCACCAATCCGGTTGCGATCAGCCGGGGACTCGTCTCGTCGGGACCGTCTGGGCCAGGAACCGGCACGCCGTCGATCGCCCGCCAGGTCCAACCCTCGGCAGACTGCACCCAAATCACGGGAACACGCTCCACTACCCGCACTACGACCTCGTTCGGCCAATCCCTTCGCACATCCGCCTCGACGACCCAGGGATCGGCTTCAAGAGCGGACTCCACCTCCGCAATCGGGAGCAGGACCATTGGCGTGCCAGCGACGACACCGTGCTCGGCCAGGGCGGCGTGAGCGCTGCTGGACACAATCCCCGCGGTTCGCACGCGGGTGACACTCAGCCAAGGCGACATCGCCAGCCAGAAAGCACCGCCGGCCAGGAGCAAGACAGCAAGGAACCGAAGCAGCCGGCCGATCGATCGATAGGCGTTTTCTTCGGCGACGGTGCGCCGCCGCTCCAAGAGCCTTGGGTCGATTGTCACTGGTCAAACCCCACGAACTGGATTTCGGTCTCCAGATTGGTGCCGGTCTCGGCGAAAACCCGGTCTTTCACTGCAACGACCAGACGACGAATGTCATCCGAGGTGGCCTCGGAGTTGGCCACGAAGAAATTGGCGTGCTTCTCGGACACCCGCACACCACCAACGCTCATCCCCTTGAGTCCGAGCGAGTCGATCAACTCACCGGCAGAGATATGGGGCGGATTCTTGAAGACGCTGCCCGCATTGAAGGTCCCACCCGGTTGGTTGTCGCGACGCCAACGGGTTATCTCTCTCAGTTTTTCCCGACTTGCCGTCTCGTCGCCGGTCTCGCCTCGGAAACGAGCACCTAGCACGAGATCAGACGGCCCAATGTTCGAGTGGCGGTAGGACATCGACAGGTCTTCCGGCCGCGCTTCACGCTCATCCCCCGTCGCCAAGTCCACGATGGTCGCGGCCACCAGTCTGTCTTTGGTTTCCACCCCGAAGCAGCCTGCGTTCTGGCGGACTGCCCCACCCACCGAACCGGGGACGCCCACCAAGAACTCGAGGCCTGCGATTCCATTGTCCACCGCAGCGCGTGCCAGACGAGGCAGCGGCACCGCACCACCGGCGGTCGCCTCCAGCCCATCGAATCGAATAGTGGCAAAGTCCTTGCCGAGGGTGATGACCAGCCCATCGAACCCCGAGTCCGCCACCACGAGGTTCGAACCGCGCCCTAGGACGAGAACCGGGCCACGTCCGGGGAGGCCGGAGGCGATGAGCTCGTCCAGATGCCTCCGGTCGGAGATCTCGGCAAAAAAGCGTGCGGCCCCGCCCGACTTATAGGTCGTCAGAGGACCGAGAGAGACATCGCGCCGCAAGATCCCACGCTCGATCAACGACTCGACGCTCATCGCTCGGCGAGTCTTGCTGCCAACTCGGTGTGAAGGAGTGTTATGTCGCCGGCGCCCAGCGTCAGGACCAGATCACCACCCACCACTCTGGGTATCAGGAACTCGGTGAGATCCGAGCGATGAGGGATGTAGTGCACATCGGCGCCCGACCTCGCCGCAGCGTCGGCGATCAGTTCTCCGGTGACCCCCGGAACCGGCTCTTCGCGTGCCCCGAAGACATCGGTGACCACCACGCGGTCTGCTGCAGCAAGTGCTGCTCCGAACTCCTCACTGAACCTTGCGGTTCGCGAGTAGAGATGGGGCTGGAAGACGGCCCACAGCAGCCCGTCAGCAACCATCCTTGCGGCTTCGAGAGTTGCAGCCACCTCCGTCGGATGATGCGCATAGTCGTCATAGAGAACGACTCCTCCGACGGTTCCCCGATGCTCCCAACGGCGCGACACACCTCGAAAGCCCGATAGCGATCGCGCCATGACTTCGACGTCGTGACCCAATTCTCCGAGAAGCCCCAGGGCTCCCGCCGCATTCAGAGCGTGGTGTATCCCGGGTTGTGGAAGCACCACACGTATGGAAGCCCCCTGATGGGCGAGGCTGAAATCGATGCCTTTTCTCGAAGGAGTGGGATCGACAACTCGCCAGGAAGCGTTGGGCGTCAACCCGTAGGTGACGGCGCCGGTGGCGTCGGCCACTGCCTCTGCTCCCTGGTCTTCGATGCAGGCCACCACCGGACCGTCGACTCGCTGGGCGACCTGGATGAAACCGGCAAGGAGATCTTCGAACTCACCGAAGTGCTCTAGGTGCTCAGGCTCGACGTTGGTCAAGACAAGCCCTTTCAGATGCAGGCTCTCGAATGTCCTATAGGCCTCGTCGGCTTCGAGCACCAACAGATCATCTGCCCCGAGGTGCCCGTTTGTCTCCAGCCCTGCGACCGTGCCCCCAATGATGAATGAGGGGTCGAGATCGACCGACCTCAGGGCTGTTATCAGCATGGCTGTCGTCGTGGTCTTCCCGTGAGTACCCGTGGCGCCAATGGTGGGGGTGGCCTTGGTGAGTGCCTCGAGCAGCTGAGGTCGTCTCCAGATCTCGACACCTGCCGCCTGTGCTGCCACGAGCTCCTCGTCATACTCGGGGACTGCGGATGAGGCGACGACCAGGTCCGCCCTCACCGCTACGTCGGGGTTGTGGCCGGTGAATGTCTGAACGCCAAGATCACTCAATGATTCGAGGGAGGCCCCGCCGCGCAAGTCCGACCCGGTCACGTGGTGACCCCGAGCCAGGAGGATCTTGGCAATGGCACTCATCCCCGCTCCCCCGGCCCCGACGATGTGGACTCTCCTGTGCTCGACGCTCACTCGTCTATTCCCATCATCGCCGTGGCAATAGCCTTCGCCGCACCCGGCTTGGCGATTCGAGCCGCAGCGGCGGACATCTCAGAAAGCCTCGCTTCGTCGAATAGGAGCTCCTCCACCCGGCTGCCGAGCTGGTCGAGCTCGAACTCCTCGACGACCTCAGCGGCTCCCGCCTGGCGGAAAAAGCTTGCGTTGCCCGATTGATGTCCGGTGGACCCGAAAAGACCAGGAACCAGGATCGAAGGACACTCCGCAGACGAGAGCTCGGCTACCGCACCGCCGGCCCTCGCCACCACGAGATCGGAGACCGCATAGAAGCTCTCCATCGCATCCTCGAAGGCCTCCCTGTGCCAGACGACACCGGGGCCCCCCCGCCTCCGGGACATCCGGTCGTGATGGGCTCTTCCCGTGAGGTGCACGACTTGAATCGGGTCGGCCCGCCAGTCTTCGAGCATGGCAGCCACGGCGTCGTTGATCAGACCTGCCCCGAGCGATCCACCGAAGATGCCGAGTATCGGGGCCCCGGCATCCAACCCGTACTTCGCCAGAGCACGTGGCCGCAGCGACTCGCGGTCGAACGACCAAAAAGCCTTCCTGACCGGGTTGCCCACCCACTCGCCATGTTCCAACCCCCCGGTGCCGGGGAACGAGACGAAGGTGCGGTCGGCCCACCTCGTAGCGATGCGATTGGCCAGGCCGGCCGTGGCATTTTGCTCGGAAACGTATAGGGGAACCCCGATGCGCCTTGCTGCCAACGCCGCCGGGATCGTCACATACCCACCCATTCCAAGGACCGCGGTGATCTCGTTGTCTTCGATCGCCTCCTCGATGCGCGCCTTCGCCCGCATGACGACGAACGGAAGCGTCATGTTGCTCAGGCTGATGGCCCTCTTCAGGCCTCGGATCTCGACCACCAGGAACGGAAAGCCTTCCTCCGGATAGACCTGGGCTTCCAGACGATTCCCACCCACGTACATGACATCTCGCCTCGACACGCCGAGGTCGACCAGGGCCTCGCCAACCGAAAGGCCGGGAAAGACGTGTCCCCCGGTGCCGGCCGCCGCAACCAAGTACCTCATGGCTTCTTGTGGACACCACTCTGAGCAATATTGACCAGCACGCCGAGGGCAGCCATGGAGACGATCAGCGCAGTAGAACCGAATGAGACGAAGGGCAGGGCGATACCCGTGATCGGAATCACCCCGAGGACTCCACCGATGTTGACCAGCGCTTGAAAGGAGAGCCATACCGTGATGCCCATCGCGATCATCCGGCCAAAGCGGTCCGGAGCTCGGGAGGCGACTACCCATCCGGTCACACCAAGGACGAGAAAGAGCGCTATGACCGTCAACCCCCCGAGGAGGCCGGTCTCTTCACCGATGATCGCAAAGATGAAGTCGGTGTGAGCATTGGGTAGATAGAACCATCGCGCCCTACTCGCCCCCAGCCCGACACCAAAGAGCCCGCCATTTCCCAACGCGTAATACCCCTGGATGACCTGATATCCGGTGCCCGAGGAATCGGCGTATGGATCGAGGAAAGCCGTCATGCGTTCGGCGCGATAGGACTCGGAGAATGCGAGCAGCGAAGCGGCGATGACCGCGGTCAGACCGAGGATCATCACAAACCGCATGGGGGTGTCGCTGGCCATGATCACCGCCATGGCTGCAGCACCTATGACCAGCAGCGTTCCGAGGTCCGGCTCCTTCATGACGAGGAACCCGACTACGCCGACCGTGGCCAATACCGGCACTACGAAGTGTCCGAAACGATTCAGGAGCTTGGCCTTTCTCTCCAAGAGGAAGGCGAGCACGAATACGACTGAGACTTTGGCTATCTCCGATGGCTGGAAGGTGAACCCGGGGGCGGCCAACCACCGTCTTGCTCCGTTGGTTTCGATACCCGATATCAGCACTGCGATGAGGAGCCCAACGCTGAGGGCAAAGAGCGGGATCGCGATCTTCTTGTAGAACCGGTATGGGACCCGGCTTGCCACGAGCAGTGCGACAGTCCCCACTCCCACTCCCACCAGCTGTCTCTTGAAGAAGTGGTAGGGATCCTCTGTCTGATCGAACGCCACGGCCGACGACGCCGACTGAGTGGCCCCGAGACCGATGACGACCAGCACAACGGTTATCACCAGCAGGGCGGTTGCCGCCCGGTTGTTGACCCTGAAGCGCTCGGCACTGTCCCGGGCCGCCGCCCGAACCTTGGCGATCGAAGTCACGTTGGCCGTCATCTCGTCCTGCCTCCCAGTCTCTCGCCGACCAGTTCCTCGAAGCGATCGCCCCTCGCCCGGTACGACTCGAATTGATCGAAGCTGGCGCATCCCGGCGCAAGCAGGACCGTGTCGCCTGGTGTCGCGGCCTGCGCCGCCATCTCGACTGCTATGTCGAGGGTTCCGGCCAGTCTTCCCCTGTCCCCGGCAGAACCAACAAGAGCCGGTCCGGACTCTCCGATGCCGATGACCATCCTCACGTTCGGTTCAGCCGCCAGCGGTGACAGATCGAGGCCTTTGGCTCTACCTCCAGCGATCAGGATGACCGAATCGTGGGCGCCGATCGAAGCCGCCGCGGCATGCGGGTTGGTGGCTTTGGAGTCGTTGATCCATTTGACTCCCCCGACCTCGGCAACGAGAGCTCTTCGATGAGCCCCCGACCGATACCCGATCGCAGCCGAAGTCACGCCTTCGGTTGATGCGCCCATTTCGAGCGCCATCGCTGCGGCCATCGCCAGGTTGACCAGATGCGTCGGGTCGTCTGAGGTCAGATCCTTGACTTCTATCGAGACTGGTCCGACAACGAGTCGCCCACCTTGGACTCCCGACCCTCCCTCGGGGAGACTGTTCCCGGAGACCGGGACCAACCTCGATGCGGCTCGCGTGGCCAGGTCGGTGGCTCCCGGATCGTCGCAGTCATAGACGAGCACATCGTCCTCGCCTTGGTTGGCGTATATGAGCGCCTTGGCCTCCTTGTATTGGTGATGAGAGCCGTGCCAGTCGATGTGATCCTCGGCCACGTTGGTGATGGCAGCGATACGGGGATGAAACTCTTCGGTGAACCTGAGCTGGAAACTGGAGACTTCGACCACCACGGCGTCGTAGCTCTTGTCGGTGAAGTCAGACAGCGGCGCTCCGATGTTGCCGGCTGCGGGCGCATCGAGACCAGATGCTTGGAGCATGGCGGCGGTCGCCTCGGTGACACTGGTCTTGCCGTTGGTCCCGGTCACGCCAATCACCGGGCTCGTTATGTGGCTCCAGGCAAACTCGATCTCACTCATCACGCGGAGCCCGGCTTCGAGGGACTCGACTATCGGAAGTGATCTCTCCGAGAATCCGGGGCTGGCTACCACCAGATCTACCCCGGCGAGAAGACCGGAGTCCCACTTGCCCGTCGCGATGCCGAACCCTTCCTCGATGGCACGAGTCCGGGGGTTCTCGTCATAGAGCGAGACTCGCATCCCGGATCGACGAGCCAACCTGCCCGCCGCAAGACCCGAGACCCCAGCGCCCAAAACCAACACCCGGCTCAAAGGATGTCCTCCAGCACAAGGAAGTCCCCGTAGAAGAAACCGAGACCCAGTGCGACCCCGATGCCGGTGAGGATCCAGAACCGGATGACCACAGTCGTCTCGGGCCAGCCCCCAAGATCGAAGTGGAAGTGCAGCGGCGCCATCCTGAATATGCGCTTCCCCGTGGTGCGAAAGCTGGCCACCTGGAGGATCACGGAAAGCGTCTCGGCAACGTAGATCCCACCGAGGACGGCCAACAGGAAGTGAGTGTTGGTGAGAAGAGCCAGCGCGGCGAGCAACCCACCGACTGCCTGGCTGCCCACATCGCCCATGAAGATCTTGGCCGGCGGGGCGTTCCACCAGAGGAAACCGAGCAGCGCACCGAACATCGCGGCTGACACGATGGCGAGCTCGAGAGGGTCGACGGCCTGATAGACCTCGCTGTTTCGGAACTGCCAGAAAGCAATGACGGTGTAGGACGCGACAACCAAGGCAGCCGAACCCGCGGCAAGGCCGTCCATGCCATCGGAGAGATTCACACCATTGGCGGCACCGGTCAGCATCACCAGAACCCAGATGACGAAAAAAGCCCCGAGATCGATTCCCAATGGCCTTACGAAGGACAGCTCCGTCACCACACCCGCCTGGCTGGCACCCCAGGCAAACAGGGCCGCGATCGCCAGCTGGCTTCCGAACTTGGCTGCTTTGGAGAGGCCGAGGCTTCTCTTTCGCGAGTACTTGATCCAATCGTCGAAGAATCCGACCAATGCCATTCCGGCGAGTGCGAGGATGGCCAGGTAGCCGCCCGCATTGAATTGGCGAAGCTGGAAAGCCAGCCCGGTGCTCGGCGTCCAGAGCTGAACGTGTGAGACGAGCCAGCCAAAGATCGCAGCGGTGACGAACACAACACCGCCCATGGTCGGAGTCCCCTGTTTGTGGGCGTGGCCCTTTATGTCCTCCTGGATGAACTGCCCTATCTCCCGTCTGCGGAAGTACCTGATCGCATACGGAGTGCCAAAGATCGATGCCGTCAAGGAGACGGCCGCCGCGATCAGGAGAGGTATCACAATCGGACCTCGAATCTCGTTCGCATCAGTCAATGCTCCCTGATCCGAGATCTGTTTCAGCGGACATCCGGCGAAGCTGGAGAGCACTCCGGGCGACAAGACGATCGTCGAATGGCAGCCTCTTGTCGCCTATCTCCTGAAACGGCTCATGCCCTCGCCCGAGTATCAGGACGACATCGCCGGGTGCTGCCTCATCGATTGCTCGATGAATGGCTGTCCTGCGATCCAGCTCGTATATGACCTGTGTTCGGTCCTCCACGCCCCCAAGAACAGATCGGCCGATCTCGTCCGGATGCTCCGAGCGAGGGTTGTCACTGGTGACTATGGCCAGATCCGCAGCAGACACCGCCTCTCCCATGATGGGGCGTTTGCCGCGGTCTCTGTCACCACCGGCGCCGACGAGTGCAATTACCCGTTCTTCGGTCATTTCGCGCGCTGCCGAGATCACCTGGCTGATGCCGTCGGGAGTGTGGGCGTAATCGACGATCACCAGGATCGGGTCGCTTCCACTCACCACCTCGAACCTTCCGGGCACGCCATCGAGTGCCTCGAGGCCGGCAACGACTTGTTCGAAGCCCATACCGCATGCCAGGGCCGAAGCGGCAGCGAGTGCTGCGTTGTCGACGTTGAAGACACCCACAAGGGGCGCCTCCACCTGCGAGTCGCCCCAGGGTGTGCGAAGCTCGAAACTCGTGCTGCTCCCCAGGGGCTGCACACTCGACGCCTCGACGTCGCCCCCATGCCCGACGGTGACGAGTTCTCCCCGGTGTCGTTCGGCGATCGCTCTGCCCGACGGATCGTCGATGTTGACTACCGCCATCTCGACGTCGTAGTCCTCGAACAAGCTCCTCTTGGCGCGGTAGTAGGTCTCCATGTCGCCGTGGAAGTCGAGATGGTCCTGGGACAGGTTGGTGAAGACTGCAACTGCGAAACGGGTAGCCCTCACTCGACCGAGGGTCAGGCCATGAGAGGACACCTCAACGGCGACGAGCTCCGCACCTTTGTCCCGCATCTCTGCGAGGAGCCTTTGGAAATCGGATGCCTCGGGTGTGGTGCGTACCGCTTCGATCGTCTCGCCATCGAGCTTGGTGTGAATGGTGCCAACCACCCCCGTCTTGACGCCTGCCTTGGCTCCGATCGAGGACAGATAGTGTGCCACGGTCGTCTTTCCGTTTGTACCGGTGATGCCAATGACCTTCATCGCAGTCGACGGCTCACCGTGGACGACGGAGGCCAGCGTGCCAAGAGCCATTCGTGTGTCCTCGACGATGATCTGGGGGACTCTCTCCTCGACGAAATGGGTGACACAGACCGCGGGCGATCCCTGGTTCGCCGCCAGACCGACGAAGTCGTGCCCGTCGAAACGCTCACCGGCGATCGCGACAAACAGACAGCCCGGCCCTGCCGCCCTCGAGTCGTGAGTGACGTCGGAGATCAGTATCGAAGGATCTGCCTCGCCCCGGATCTTCCCCGCCACGGCATCAACCAGGACAGCCAAGGGCTTACCCGCGGCCATCGGGCGTCGCCCCCAGACGATGCAGAGCCTGTTCCATGACTTCGGAGAACACCGGTGCGGCCGCGAGGCCCCCGGTCCGGAATCTTCGGTCCGGGCTATCGATGACGACGGCGACCACCACCTGTGGATCGTCGATCGGGGCCATCCCGACAAAGGACGCTCTGGTCTCATCCGTGTAGCGCCCGTCCTCCCCCAGCTTGTTGGCTGTTCCCGTCTTGCCTCCCACCCTGTACCCGGGCACCGATGCGCCCTGACCCGTGCCGCTCTCGACCACCGAAGCGAGCAGCTCTCGCATCAGCTGAGCAGTGGTCTCCGACACGACTTTGCGAGTCTCGAATCCCGCTACTTCGGTGTCACCGTCGACATCCGTGGTGCTCGCGACGATATGGGGTGTCGTCCAAACACCGTCGTTCCCGATCGCCGCATACGCGGCGGCCATCTGGAGGGGGCTCACGGCGACCGAGTAGCCGATGGCGGCCGACGCCCAGCATGTCTCACACCCTGCGTCGAATCGGAGGATGCCCTCGGCTTCTGCGCTGTAGTCGACTCCGGTTCTCGAGCCCAGCCCGAATGCCTCGATGTATTCCACGAGCCTGTCCTGCCCAATTCTCTCCGCCACTTTGATCGTCCCGATGTTCGAGGACTGCGTGAAGATCTGAGCGACCGTCATGTCCTGGGTCTCGTGCTCGTTGAAGTCTCTGTAGCAGCCATGCACTTCATCGTCGGAGGAACGGCAGGCGTCTTCGAGCAGTTCCAATTCGTCAGCTACCTGTGGAATCGTGGTGCCGATGCCAACCTCACCCTCTTCGAGGGCCGCAGCCACCGTGATCAACTTCTGAGTGGACCCAGGCTCGAGGATCCCTCGCACCACGAAGTTGGAGAAAGCTCGGCAGGCAGGAGGATCTTCGGCAGCATCGCAATCGACGTCGACGGTCTGCCGGAGATCCGGGTCGAACCCAGGTGCGCCGGTCATTGCCAGGATCTCACCGGTTTCGACGTGCAGGGCGACGACCCAACACGACGCGCTCCCCGTCCTCTCCACCGCGTCGACACAAGACTGCTGCGCCTGATACTGGAGGGGGAGATCGATCGTGGTGTTCAGATCGACGCCGGGGACCGCCGGCACGATTCGGGTGTATCCCTGGGGTATCACCTCACCGCTCAGCGATCGCTCGAATTCCGCCTTGCCTGGGATCCCGGTCAGGTCCTGGTCGTAGATCAGCTCGAGACCTTCCTGGCCAACACCGTCGATGTCCACGAAGCCAGCGACGTGGCTGGCCACTATGCCGGCGGGATAGATCCGCTTCGGCTCGGGGAGGCTGTAGACGCCCCTCACTCCGAGAGAGAGGATCTCCTCTGCCAGAACACCGTCTACTTGTCTCTTCAGGTAGACGAACTTCTGGTCGCTGTTGAGCCTATCGAGCAAGGTATCGGCGTCGACATCGAGCAGCCCGCCGATTTGCTGCGCGACCCAAACGGGCTCTTCGACCTGGCCAGGCACCGCATAGAGACTCTGCGACTCGACGGTCAGCGCGAGCAACTCTCCGTTTCGGTCGAAGATCTTGCCGCGCTGAGGGGCCAGGTCCCTGGACACAAAGCGCTGGCTGAGCCCTTGTTCGGCCAGCTCCGCCGCCTGAACCACTTGGATCTGAACGAGCCGATATGCCATTCCGAGCCAGGCTGCGACGACCAGGAGACCAATGAGTGCAATACGGAGCTTCGACCGATTGACCTTGCGGGCGGCCTTCGTGGCAGCCACGACGCTAAAACTCGCGCCAGAGCCCCGGCCCGACGGGGCTCGTCAAGGCCCCGATCATGACCCCGGTCCCAGCGCGTTCACGGGTTCTCATTGATTCTGCCCTTCGGTCCCAGCGTCGGCGACCACGGGGGACGTCGGCTCCAGATCGACCAGTAGCTGGTTGGTCGTCTCGGGGGCGACCAGGCCCATCTCCTCGGCGAGCGGTGCGATTCGCGCCGGGTTCTCCAGTCTGGCTATTTCGAGCTCGAGAGCCCGGTTGATCGCGATCTGCTCGTTGATCGCCTTGTCGAGCTCGGCGAGCTCGAAAGCGCTGCGATCGAGGCTGGTGCGGGCAAAACCCAATCCGAGAAAAGCAACTACACCGATCATGGCCATGATCATCCACGGTGCGATCGTCGGTTTTCGTAGCCGCTTGCCTGGCAGGACGCGCAACCGGTTCCGATCTGGGACCTGACGTAGGGGGCGGACACTCATGCAGCCACCTTCTCTGCAGCTCGGAGAACTGCTGATCGCGACCTGCGATTGACCTCGATCTCCTGTTGTGAGGGCCTTATGGGTTTGCGGGTCAAAAGCCGCAGCTCAGCAGATCTTCCGCAACCGCAAACCGGCATTTGTGGAGGGCACGTGCACCCGGTGGCTCCGTCGGCGAAGCGTCGTTTGACGATGCGATCCTCCAGCGAGTGGTATGAGATGGCGACGATCCGTCCCCTTTCTCGCACTAGCCGAATTGCCTGATCGAGGCCGTCCCGGATCGAATCGAGCTCGGAATTGACCGCTATTCGAATCGCCTGGAACGTGCGTCGGGCGGGATGACCCGCCCGACGCCGGGCCGCGGGCATCGCTTGAGCGATGACGGTGGACAGGCGGCTTGTGGACTCGATGGGACGGGCACGGACAATGGCACCGGCGACGCGTCTCGCCGAAGGCTCCTCGCCGAACTCGCGAATGATGCGGGCGAGATCGGGCTCCGGCCACTCGTTCACGATCACGTCGGCTGTCAGCGTCGAGTCGGGGCCCATGCGCATATCGAGAGGCCCGTCGTCGTGATAGGAGAATCCTCGCTCGGGACGATCGAGCTGGTGTGACGAGACCCCGAAATCGAAGATGACCGCAGCGGGTGCCTCATCGACGTTCGCCGCGACCAGATTCTCGAGCTCGGCGAAGTTCCCGAGAACAGCGGTCAGGCCGAGGGCCGTGGCATTCTCGAGGGCTGCCGGGTCGCGGTCTATACCAACAATTCGCACATCTGCTCCGTACTCTTCCAACAGCCTTCGGCTGTGGCCCCCGCCACCAAACGTCGCATCGATGACGACGCCCGGCATGACGGGGGCCAACAGCCTGGTGACCTCCTCTGCCAGGACCGGACGGTGATATCCGTCCTCGCTCCTGTACGGGTCCTGGTCCATTGCCAGCCCCCCGGGCGCTGGTACCAACTAGAAGCGGGCGGAGTCAGGGGCCTTCCAATTGGTTCCGGGGGGCTGGCAATGAGCCAAGCCATCTCGTCAGGTGTATCTCTCAGTGCTCCTCCTCCAGGTAGAGCTGATCGCCCGAGGCGCGCTCACCCAGATAACGTTCCTTGTCCCACAGTTCGACGTGGTCGAACACCCCCACCACCGCAATCTCGGTCGACGGCTCGAGCCCGGCGTAATCACGCAGCTCAGGTTTGACCAGCACCCGCCCCGATTTGTCCGGGGTTTGCATGTCGGCTCCACCGAACACGGTTCGGGAAACCCGACGCCCTACCTTGTCCTGCGGTTGCTCGATCACCTCGGCGGCCTTCTTCTCGAAGTCCTCGACCGAGAAGATCACCAGCTGACCGTCCTGTCCTTTGGTGATGACACAGCCGTCCTCCAGGGTCTCGCGGAACGAGGACGGCATCACCACGCGACCTTTGCCGTCGAGAGTGTGGAAGTAATCACCAAGGAACACTTCTGCTCGTTTCCGTCCGTCCTCACCGTCCATCTCCCCTATTGGAGAGCGTGTGCCACTATGGCCCACTTCCCCCCACTTGTCAACCTTTTGTCCCACCTGATTCCACCAGGCCACACCGAGGCCCCCCTGGCCGGTTGACCGACCCATCGGCACTACGTTCCTGCCGATGTCCGATGTCAACGAATTCGGCCAACCGGTCGGCGAGCCCGTGGGGCTGTGGGCTCCTCCCCCTCTTCCCCAGAGTGTCGCCCTCAGCGGCAGCACCACCGTCCTCGAACCGCTCGAGTGGACGAGGCACGGTCACGGCCTCTTCGCCGCCTTCTCAACTGCGGGAGAAGACCTCTGGACCTACATGACGTTCGGTCCGTTCCCCCACCCCGACGCGCTGCGAGACACGATCGATTGGATGGCATCTCAGGAAGACTGGGTTCCCTACGCCTTCGTGGTAGATGGCAAGCCACTCGGCTTCGCTTCCTATCTGAGGATCGACCCGTCCCAGGGTGTCATCGAGATCGGAGCGATCGTCCTCTCGCCACGACTACAAAGATCTGTGCCGGCTACCGAGTCGCTCTATCTGATGATTCGGAACGTCTTCGATCTCGGCTATCGCCGCTGCGAATGGAAATGTGACTCCTTGAACGAGCCGTCTCGCCAGGCCGGTGAACGACTCGGCTTCCGATACGAGGGGACCTTCCGCAAGGCGATGCACTACAAGGGTCGAAATCGTGATACCGCCTGGTTCGCGATCACCGACGACGAGTGGCCCTCGCTCGATCTGGCCTATCGCAGATGGCTATCCGAGGACAACTTCGACATGGATGGGAGACAGTCGAGACGGCTCGGCGAGTTGATCGAAGAGACCCGCATCTAGGGTTCCCGGCGAATGGACCTCGATCGAGCCGCCCTGCAACGCCGGGTCAATGAGATGTACCAGCACCATCACGATGCACTCGGGATCGAGGGCACTCATGAGATGCTCGATCGCGCAGCTGAGCGCTGGGACCTCGGTGGTCTGCTCGAAGCCGGTGGTGTGATCGATTTTGCTCACGTCGACGTCGCCGACTGCGGCACCCATGTCGCTGCTGCCGTCAACGCTGCCCTCGACTCTGGCGCCGACACGGTGCTGGCAATCAGTGTCCTTCATGCCTTCTCGTCGGAGATGGAGATCGCCCGACGTGATGTCGCCGCCGGAGGTGCGCCAGCGGCTCACCCGACCTGGGGCATCCAGGGGCCCGGTCTCGACTTCCGTGAGGAGTGGCGGGGCGACCATGCGATGCGAAGCCTCAGGCACTTCTGGGCAGCTGCGACGAAGCGGCGTGGCATCTCCGATCGGCGTCTCATCGAGCGGTACCCCTATCTGGCGGGCGGAAATCCCCAGGATCTGCCCAATCTCGAAGAGACTGCCGTGCTTGCCCAGAGCGCAGTGATCCTGGCGACGGGCGATCAGTTCCACCACGGGATCGGTTACGGCATGTCGCCCGATGAGTCGTTGCCGGCAGAGACCAACGGTCTCCAGGCAGCTCGGGAGAGCATGCAGATTGGGATTGAGCTGATCGAAGCCGGTGATTATTGGGGATACGACCAGCACTGTGTCGAGGCGAAGAGTGACGACCGGGATGTCGCCCAACTCTTCAGGTTTCTCCGGGGGCCGATGCAGGGACGTCTACTCGATATCGCCTGGTCGGACTCGACCCAGCTCTACGGAGAGCCTCCGCCGACGTGGGCGGCAGGAGGATTCATCGTCTTCGAGCCTGCAGACTGACTCATTCATCGCGGATCAGACCGACGATTCGAGGCTTGGTCCTTTGATACTCGAAGAAGACGCAGCGAGCAGGGAGGCTTGCGAACCGTTACACGCTCTTATCGAGATAGGGCGTCACTGCGAAAACCACCAAGACGAGGGCGGCCATCACCAGGAAGAAGGCCTGCTCCGTTCCTTCGAGCCCAAGCCACCCGATCAACCCCAGAGCGATCCCCAGTCCGGCTTCGACGAGGCCGTGAAGTGCCAGAGGAATGAGGCGACCAGGCGAGAGAGGAAGACCTGCCGTCAGCATTGTCATGACGAGATGCACAACCGCCAATGAATAGGAGAGCACGGCAGCGCCACCTTCCATGCCGAGACCGACCGGAGCCAGTGCGAACACTCCAACGATGATGATGTCGATGTAGTTGTGTTGAGCCTTTGTCAGGAGAGTCATTCGACGCCGAAGTTAATCGGAGTCGGCAATTCACCCGACGTCAAGCCGACTCGGCCAACAGATAAGGCCGCCAGTCGGGATCGACTTGAAAACCAGTGGAGGCGTAGATCCAGGCGAATCGTCTCGGGGGACCGGGAGCGCTTCGCAGACGGAACCCGCTCTCGTCCGGAGTGCGGTCACCTTTCCGCACGTTGCATGCGCGACAACACGCCACCACGTTTTCCCAACTGTGGTCTCCTCCACGCGAGCGCGGGGTGACGTGGTCCAACGACTCCGCGGGTGCTCCGCAGTATTGGCACTCATGCCCGTCTCTACCGAACACTGCCCTCCGGGTGACCGGGACGGCACGTCGATAAGGGACCTTCACATATCGGTTGAGCCTGACGACTGAAGGCACCTCGATCGATAGGCTCTCCGACCGCCAGACCTCATCCTTCGTGACGACAACGCTGGCCTTCTGGGCCATGACGAGCACCAAGGCCCGCCGCTCAGCGACAACCGAGAGCGGCTCGTAGCTGGCGTTGAGTACTAGCGAACGGGCCATGTTCTGTGTGTTGTTTTCGACCTACCTCGTCCGAAAGAGTAGCCCGATAGCGCTTTTGAACCGTCCGAGTCAAGAAGAGTTTGAGGCGAGGGGGCGGTCCGCTTGCTGACCGGTGTCGGACGACCAGAGTGCCTCCCCAACCGCCTGCGTCAGGGCCTCCTCCCATCCCAGAGACACATTTGCGGTCCCAATCGTCTGGTTGACTCCATCCGAGGCCACGATCGTCAGGTCACCGTCATCACCGATCGTCACGCCGAGGATCTCAACGGGAATCCGCCCTTTCACCTGACACCACGCATCCGACAGGCCTTGGGCTATCGCCGACGGATTGGCGGGGACCACACGGAACGACCGCACGTTCTTGCTGAAGACCTCGACGCGGGCACCGGTCTTGAGAGGAGTGATCGTGACATCGACGTCGAATTCGCGTTTGGGTCGATGGGCCCGCCTGGTCGACCGACCCAGCTGCACCTTGGGATCAGCAGAGCGAATCCCGTACGCGACGAGAATCTCCCTGAGCTTCTCCATCACGAGGATCTCGTCCGCGCCAGGCTCGAGCCTCACATTTATCCCCCCGCCGATGTCGGTGAGATCGATGGTGACCGCGGCCACACCGGGGATCTGTTCGAGCCGATTGGCGAGGGTGCCTGTCATGACGTCCGCCTTCTGGCTCTTGTTCGGCGGTGGCGCCGACGCCATTCGAGGAAATCGATGACGTCGTCACTCTCGAAAGCGGCGTTTTGCTCGCCGTAGGCCGTGAACGCCCGCCAACGCAGATAGGCACGTGACGGTGTGAGCCGTCTTCTCCGACGCATCGCGAAATAGGTCCTCATCGCCTCAATGAGCAACAGCGGACGACGAAACAGCTCCCCCATGATTTCTCCCAGACCCAGCCTTCTCAACACGAAATCCTGATAGGCCTCCCGGGCCAGAGGCTAGCCCCCACAAACACCGGTGGTCGTTATTGTTTCAACAAGCGCGAAGGGACTAGCCCTGACTCAGACAGCCAATTCCGAGAGCATCGACCGTTTCGGCGATTTATTTCAGAAGATCACCTCGAACGTCGAGACGGTGATCCAGGGCAAGCGCGACGTAATCGAGATGATGGTGCTGGCACTCGTCTCGGAAGGTCACGTCCTCGTCGAGGATGTCCCCGGGGTGGGAAAGACACAGTTGGCCAAGTCCATCGCGAGATCAATTCACGGCATCTTCCACCGCATCCAGTTCACACCGGATCTGTTGCCCTCCGATGTAACTGGAATCTCGGTCTGGGACAGGGACCGCCGTCAGTTCGAGTTCAAGCCGGGCCCGATCTTTGCCAACATCGTGGTCGGCGACGAGATCAATCGAGCCAGTCCGAAGACCCAGTCGGCGCTACTCGAGGCCATGGAGGAGAAGCAGGTCACTTCCGACGGCGTCACCCGCCAGGTTCCCCTTCCATTCATGGTCATAGCCACACAGAACCCATTGGAGCACGAAGGCACCTACCCGCTCCCCGAAGCCCAACTCGATCGTTTCATGATGAGGGTCGTGATCGGCTATCCGAGCAGGGAGAAGGAGCTCGAGATACTCGACACGCACGGAGTCAGATCGACTTTCCTCGACCTCGAGCCCGTTGCCACCACCGAGGACATCCAGAGGATGATCGACATCGCCCGTCGCATCTCGGTCTCACAGTCGGTCAGGAACTACATCGTCGATCTGGTTGAAGGCACGAGGCTCCATCCGGACGTGATGTTGGGAGCCTCCCCCAGGTCGGCCCTCTTCCTACAGCGGCTCGCCAGAGCCAGGGCGGCATCGAATGGCCGTGACTATGTGATGCCCGACGACATCAAGGCCCTTGCCAATCCGGTCCTGGAACACCGCATGGCCACCAGGCCGGAGGCACAGATGCGAGGCCTCTCCGTCACCAATCTCATCAACGACGTCTTGTCCAGCATCCGGGTTCCCGGGACCACCTCGAGAATCGCCACATGAAGATCTCACGAGCCAGCCCCAGGATTGGCTCCGGAGGCAACTGATGCTGACCATCCGGGGTTGGGCACTGCTCGGGGCCGGGCTGGCCATTGTCCTGCTCTGGTACTTGCTGGGAGACCCCGAACTTTTGCTAACCGGAGTGTTCCTCACGTTGGTGGCCGGGATCGCTCTTCTCTATGTCCGCCTGCACCGGCCCCATCTGAGCGTTGGCCGAAGACTCGGATCGACAACCGTCCACAACGGCGACACGACCTCGGTCACGCTGATCCTCACGAATCGCGGTGAGCGCCCTCTCAGGAACATATCTCTGGCTGACGAGGTCCAGGGTTTGGGCCTCGCCTCATTCGAAATGGCCGGATTGACGCCCGACCAAACCGCATCTGCGACATATCGCGTCACGTGCAGGCCGAGGGGAATCTACGAAGTAGGCCCCGCCACTGTCACGACGAGAGACCCACTGGGACTGGCAGAGCTCCCCGCGCAGCCTGGGCCCATCGATCGCATCGTCGTGTACCCCACAGTCGAGGATCTCACCGGTTTCCCGATGACACGGGGCCAGGACCCGGCTATCAACGCGTCCCGCCCGGAGCACAGCCAGAGAGGTGGTGAGGACTTCTACACCTTGAGGGAGTACCAGCGGGGCGATGACCTCCGGCGTATCCACTGGCCCTCCTCGGCGAAGACCGAAGAGTTGATGATCCGACAATTGGAAACACCCTGGCAGTCGCGAGCGCTGGTTCTACTTGACGTGCGGCAATCGGTCTACGAGTCATCTGACGCGTTCGAGACGGCGGTCTCGGGTGCTGCCAGCGTCGTCACCCATCTCGTGCGCTCCGGGTTCGACGCGGATCTCTGGGCTGGAGACGCCAACATCATCGACGCCTCCCGCTACTCGGCGGCCATGGAACGCCTGGCCCTCGTAGAGCCCGACCCTTTGATCGACATCACCGCCGTGGCGTCCCGGATCAGACAGACAGGCGGAGGTGGAGCCCTCGTTCTCGTCTCAGGGCTCCCGGACAGAGAACTGCTCGGAGTCCAACAGTTGCTCTCGAACGACTACCGGACAACCCTCCTGATGGGTGCATCCTCGACCACGCCTCAGACATTGATTGGATTCCATCGAATGGGCGTGGCCACGATCACGGTCACACCCGGATCCGATTGGGCGGATGAGTGGGCACAGGCGATGAGGAACGCATGGGTCGTCGCATAGGTCAGGTGGCGGGAATCGCGGGATTGGTGATGGTCATCACCCGGCTGGGACGTCTGCTTCAGTCCGGACCCGAGATCGTCCAGTGGGAGCTCATCCTGGTGGCATCGGTCTTTCTCGGTGCGGTCATATGGTGGCTGCTCGAGCAGCTGTCACTCACGCGTTCGATTGCGATAGCCATCTTCGCCGCCGCCGGCCTGATTCTGTTGATTCGGATCAGTGTTCCGATGACCCTCATCGGAGGGATACTCCCGTCGGTGGAGACGCCGGGAGCCCTGGCCGACGAGATGGTCAGCGCCTTTCGGATAATCCGATCCGGGGTGCCTCCCGTGCTGCCGACAGAGGGAATCGTCGCCATCCTGGCGATGGTGATGTGGGCGTTGGGAGCCCTCTATTCATGGGGTCTCAGCGTTGGGCCGGTCGGTGCCCTGACGCTCCCATCGCTCGTCGTCTATCTGCAGTTCGCCGTCTTCGATCGCATCGGCGCAGGGCTCGGCTGGATGACGCTTGCCGCGGGTCTGCTCGTAGCGACGATCATCTCTGTTGCCCTGGACCGGCGATCCGAAACAGGTCGCGCCCGCGATGCCGAGGGTCGTACGATGCCGAGACGATCGCTGCCCGGATCGATCACGATGGCGGGATCGATCGCACTGGTTGCGCTTCTGGCGGCATCCACGATCGGGGGAATCCCCTCTGAGTACGGCAACATCCCCTGGCGATCAGGTGGGAGTGGCTTCGGAGCAGAAGGTGGGCGCATATCCTTCGACCGCTTCGTCGACCTGCGGCAACGGCTGATCAATCGGAGCAACGAGGTGGTATTCCGAGCCACGCTGGGCGAAGGCGCACCGCCACCAGAGTCGCTGTACTGGCGTATGGAAACGCTCGACGTCTTCGATGGTGTCGGTTGGAGTCGGTCCTCGGGGAGCATCCGCAACTACGAGTCCGATGGAGATGTCGGCGCCGACTACCTCCGATATCAGGGAAGCAGCGCCGACGTGCTGCAAATGGTCCAGGTGCAGGCGCTGGCCGAGACGAGGGTGCCAACGGCCGGAGTCGCAACCGAGATACACCAGCTCTCCAGCCGCCGGGCGATCGATCCTCTGGCCTTTCGGGTGGCTCAGGATGCGTCGGTTGTCTACCCACCCGTTTTGAGAGAAGGCGATATCTACCAGATTCGCGCCCTGTATCCCGACTACGACGCCGACCTTGGTGTGCTCGCATCCAACAACACGGGAGAACTGAGCCCGATGTTCCAGGCCGCCTCGAGTGAGGGCGTGTTCCCCGTTCTGGCAGAGCAACGTGACATCTCAATTGAGAGCCCGCCCGATCTGGACTTCTACATCGCACTTCCGGAGGACACTCCTCTGACCCTCCGGGGTGTCGCCGCATCTGTCACCCGGGGGGCGACCACCGATTTCGAGCAGGCATGGATGCTCGAGCACTGGTTCCGCAACAGCGGGACGTTCGAGTACTCCACGGAGGTGAGCACGGGCCATGACTCCCTCGTCCTGGAGGAATGGCTGAGCGACCCGACCAGCCAGAACTACCGAACCGGCTACTGCGAGCAATTCGCCACGTCGATGGCGGTCCTGGGACGAATGCTGAACATCCCGAGCCGGGTTGTCCTCGGATTCACACCTGGGGAGGTCACGTCTCAGGACGTGATCCAGGTCAGAGACACCAACGCCCACGCTTGGGTGGAGATGTGGATGCCGGAAGTGGGATGGGTTCAATTCGACCCCACCCCACGGGGCGAGTTCCTGCCAGAGAGCCTCACCGCCGGATTCGATCCCGATGAGTTCGTCGACGACCCCGGATTCCCCGACTCCTTGGCGGGAGAGATCAATCCACCCGATGCCGGCAACGCCACCGGCATAGAGGACATCCCGCCCGCCACCGGTGGCGAGCTGGCTCCGCGCTGGTGGCCATTGCTCATTCCGATACTGATCCTGATCGGCTCCCTGGTACCGGCCGCCAAGCGGGTCCGGCGCAGACGCAGGCTGCGACGGGCTCGCAACGGCGACATCACGGCGGTATGGG
Organism: bacterium; assembly: GCA_024638655.1. Taxonomy (GTDB): domain Bacteria; phylum Actinomycetota; class Acidimicrobiia; order Spongiisociales; family ZC4RG35; genus Ww567. The sequence continues at coordinate 64,140 of JAHEJW010000006.1, forward strand.
ACGAGATCGTGGACCGGTTGGTCGACCTCGGTGAGCCGGTGCCTTCATCCCTGACTCCCATGGAACTGGCCCGAAGCACCGACGCCGCTCTTCTCTCGCTCGCCGTCGGTTACTCGGCGACGGTATACGGCGGCCGGGAGGGATTGGGATCGGAGCTCGACCTCCTGAGTGCCGAGGGTTGGCTCTCGCAGAGATACGACACCGGCAGACGCATTCGAGCATCGATGAGCACCCGATCGCTTCTCGACCGCTGAGCGCCCTCCCTCAGGACCCGGTGTCCTCCAGCTCCTCGACTACGTCGTCTTCGACGCGACGGAGCATCGTGAGAAAGCTGTCCCGGTCGTATTCGAAGTGGGTCACGTCCTCTTCCACCTCACGGGCGATCTCATCGATAGCGACGAAGAACGCCAACTGACCCTGACGAAGGGCATCCATCAACTCCCCCTCGTCGCTGCCCACATGAAAGATCGTGTGGCCGTCGGTGACGAGCTTCACATCGCTCAGATGCTCTTCCATCCGGCCCTCGCGACGCAAGTAGTCCCACGCCCGTCGAACGCGCTGGAGAGACATGCCGTTGTCTAGAAGGCTGCGAACGACGCGTAGTGCCACGAGGTCCCTGAATGAGTAGAGCCTGCGGACTCCCGGGCGCCCCCCTGTGCCCTGAATCGAGGGGCTGACCAGTGCCACGCGGTCCCAATACCGAAGCTGGTGGTGCGTGCAGTTGCTGAGCCGAGACGCCTGCTCGGCTGTGAAGCCTCTCTCCTCCAATGTTCCTTCCTAAACCTATAGACCAAGCCCGAAGCAGGGCTCGTGTTCTCCTCGTAGCCAGCGCGCTCCCGTCTACGGAACCGGCGGGATGGGCAACAATAGCCTCTTGCGTCGAACGACGCAGAACCGCGAAAATCGCTACTCGGCGGGTTCTTCCGAGGGCTCTTCCTCGGTGTGACGCCAGCCACGAACACGCATTGCGTTGACCAGGCTCGTCGCCGATGCCACCAGCAAAGCGAAGCCGAGCGCGGCGATCCATGTCACGGACACGTAAGCGATGACGATGGCGAGACCTGCGATGACACCGACTATCGAAAAGCGCAGGCCAATCCGGGATGGCTTCTCGATCCGCTTGACCGCCCGCGCCAAATCCGGGTCTTCCTCATAGAACTGACGCTCTATCTCCTCGAGGATTCGTTGCTCTTTGTCATCTAGAGGCATCTACAGGACCCCATGACCGTGTGACTGTGCCCAAAGGAAACAATACACGGGCTTGGGCTTCAGTAGACAAAGTTAGGAGGATTTCGAGCTTCTTCTTCCCGGGGCGCGGTCTGCATCTCTCCCGACGAGTCTGGCCGGGGCCACCGAACCTTCGCCGAATCTCTCCTTTACCTCGGCTATGGCGTCCTCGAGCGAGTCCCAGGCGCGATCGTGCCCCAGATCGAGCTGTCTGGGTCGGTCCGACGGGTGGAGCGACGTCGCTCCGAGGCCGAGTAGCCGGACGGGTCGCCGCAAATCGAGCTGGGTGAGCAGCGAGGTTGCGACTTTGAAGAGATCATGGGCGCCGTCGATTCCACCTGAGAGCGTCTGGCTTCGGGTAATCGTTGTGAAGTCGTCGTAGCGGGCTTTCAGTGTGACTGTCTTGGCCGCTAGCCCGGCTCGATGAAGCCGCCACGAGAGCTTTTGGGCGTGGGACAGCATTGCGGTCTCGATAACGTCGACACCGGTCAGATCGGAGTCGTAGGTCTCCTCGACCGAGATGCTCTTCGCCTCGCCATCGGGCTCGACCGGTCTTTCGTCCCTTGCATTGGCCAGCTCGTGCAGATGGTGACCAAGAGTTGGGCCCAACGCCTTGGCCAGGGCTGCGGCGGGAATTGCGCCGATGTCGCCAACGCTCTCCACTCCGAGTCGTTCCAGGCCTGCGAGTGTCGCAGGCCCGACCCCCCAGAGAGCGTCGGCCGGGAGCCGATGAAGAAATCCGAGCTCATCGCTTCGGGGGACATGGTGGACACCGTCGGGTTTGGCCTCCTGGGAGGCGAGTTTGGCCAGGAGTTTGTTCGAAGCGACGCCGACAGAAGCCGGGAGACCGAGGTGGGAGCGGATTTGTTGTCTGATCTCCCGAGCGACATCGATAGTCGAGTCGAAGTGGAGCCTCAGCCCCCGGACGTCGAGAAACGCTTCGTCGAGGCTGAGGCCTTCCACCAAAGGGGTGAAAGACCTGAACACCTCGAAGACCGTCAATGACATCTCCCGGTACCGCCCGTGCTCCGGCGCAACAATCTCCAGTTCGGGGCATAGTCGGAGAGCAGTCGCGGATGGTTGTGCCGAGTGGACTCCTAATCGTCGAGCCTCGTAGGAAGCGCTGGCGATCACGCCGCGTGGCCCTTTTCCACCCACAGCGACCGGTCTCCCCTTGAGTTCAGGGTCGCGGAGACGCTCCACCTCCACGAAGAACGAGTCCATGTCGACGTGGAGAATGGGCTCGGTCCAAGACACTGTTGGTCGAAGTTACCCGGCCCCGGGACGGCCAACAGCCAAAATGAGGGCCATGGCTGCCCTCGTTCACATGGTTTGTCACGCGGAAGTGGACAATCCGGAGCACGTCGTCGAAGGAAACATCACAGGATTCGGCCTGTCGCCCCACGGGCTAGACCAGGCTCGCCGGATCGGCCGTTACCTGGGCCCGAGAGCCCTCGTTGCCATCTGGTCTTCACCAATGGAGCACTGTCTTCGCACTGCTGAGGAGATCGCGGCCCGAAGTGGTGTCCCGGTGAGAGTGGAATCCGACCTCAGGGAGTGGTCGATAGCCGAGCGCTGGCAGGGTCATCCCTGGTCTCAACTGGCGAAAGAGTTTCCGGGCGAGCTGGAGGCTTATTTGGAGAGACCCCACAACCTCGAGTTTGTCGACGAATCTCTTGCAAACCTCGCCGAGCGAGTTGCCCGGGTCGCACGACGTCTCGACGACCAGCACCCCCATGGCGACCTCGTGGTGGTCTCTCACCAGGATCCGATTCAGGCGGCTCGCCTGCTACTCACCGGATCCAGACTCGAGGATCTCCACGATGAGAAACCGGCGCAGAGCGCGGTAGTGACACTGCGCCCTGGTGGGACCTGGATCGAGGAGACTGTCTGGCAGCCCGGCGACTCCCCGGACTTCGGGAGAAGAACGGGTCTGCGCGTGGTCGGCTCATCCGAGCCGTCCGCTCCCCCGCCGACTTCGGCTTGACGCACCGCCGCTGCGAGACTTCCTGGCAATGACCGCCCTACCGCTCGTCGCAGCTCTGGCTTGGACGGCGGCACTCATCGCCGACAAAGGGCCTCTCGGGTCTGCCGGGGCTCTACTGACGGGAGTGGGTCTGGTGATCATCGCCGCCGTCGCAGTCGTAGGGATGACCGTCACAGGAGGGCGGTGGGCCCACAGGCTCGCCCTGGTTAGCGTTGGGGCCGGTCTCACAATCGCGACGATTCGACCGATCGATGGATTTTGGGTCGCCGCCACCACTGCGTCAGTCATCTCCGGCTCGACATTGTTCCTTCCCCGACTTACCCGGGGGATTCGCAAGCTGCCGGCGGCAACAGGGCCCCCGCAGTCGGCGGTAGTTCTGACCCTGGCGCTGCTCACCATTCCTTTCCTCCTGGGGGTTCTGTCGGGTCGATCTGCGACCTGGGCGATACTCGTGGTCGGCTTGACGGCGCCCCTAGTCGCCTTCCTGTATGCCCGGGTGATCCCCGGTGGGCTGTTGGGCGTGCGGGTGGCCTGGCCACTCCTCGCCCTGAGTCTCGCGCCGGTGCTCACCCTGGTCGCCGGAATACTCACCGCGCTCTCGGCGCTCGCTGTCCTGGCTATCGCATGGCAACCGGAAGTGAAGACATCATTTCATCCCCCGCACGAGACCGGCTCCACATATCCGATCCCACCCGAGCTGACACCGAAAGACATCCTCGATGCGGCCAGGCTGGACGATCGGGGAAGACCGAAGTGAGACGACGCCCCAATCCGTGGATCGCTGTCCCCTCGTTGTTGTTGGGCCTCCTGGCAGGTGCACTTGGCTATGCAGTGACAGACGTGAGCTGTCGTCAACCAGATCTCAGCGGGTTGGCGGGCCCTTGTCCGGGCTGGGCAGTGGTGGCCGCCGGGCTGTCTTTCGTCACCGTCACCGTCGGCGTAGGGCTCGTGCTGGTTCTCGTGTTCCGGAGTCTCGCCGAGTGGCGCGAGAGGGAGTAGCCGCCCGGCTAGGACTCGAACTTGCTGAAGATGAGGGTGACGTTGTGGCCACCAAACCCGAACGAGTTGGACATGACGTTCTGCAGTTCGGCTTCACGGGCCTCGTTGGGGACATAGTCGAGATCACACTCGGGGTCTGGAGCCTCGTAATTGATGGTGGGCGGGAGCACCTGATCTCGCAAGGCGAGAATCGCGAAAGCAGCCTCGACCGCGCCGGCGCCTCCGAGCACGTGCCCCGTCATCGACTTCGTGGACGACACCGGCGTAGACCACGCATCGTTGCCGAGGGCGAGCTTTATAGCCGCGGTCTCTGTCGAGTCGTTGGCCTCCGTAGAGGTTCCATGGGCGTTGATGTAATCGACGTCACCACTGCCAAGACCCGCATCTTCGATAGCTGCGATCATGGCTCGGGAGGCACCTACGCCCCCCGGCTTGGGAAGCGTTATGTGATAGGCGTCGGCCGACATGCCATAACCGGACACCTCGGCGAGAATCTCAGCACCCCGCTCGAGGGCGTGGTCCAACGATTCGAGTACCAGCGCGGCGCCCCCCTCCCCCATCAGAAAGCCGTCTCGCCCCGCGTCAAATGGTCTCGAGGCTGCAGTCGGATCATCATTTCGCGTCGACAGCGCCCTTGCCTTGGCAAAGCTCGCTATTCCGTAGGCGTTGATGGCCGCCTCGGCGCCCCCGGCCACCATGACATCTGCTGCGCCGCGACGAATGATCTCGGCCGCATCACCAATCGCATTGGCCGAGGCGCTGCAAGCCGTGACCACACATGAGACCGGCCCGGTCAGGTTGTGCTCGATCGAAGCGAGCCCGGCGGCCATGTTCGGAATCATCTTCGGGACACCGGTCGGGCTGACCCGATCAGGCCCACGTTCAGCAAGAACGTAGACGTCTTCGATGAACGAACTCATCCCGCCGAAACCCGCGCCGACCATTACGCCGGCCCGTGCCGACCCCTGCTCGTCATCGCCATATTCGAGCCCGGCCGCCACCATGGCCCCGCGCACAGCCACGAGGAAGAACTCCGCATACCGATCGAGGCGACGTGCGTCCTTCTTCTCGAAGTACCTGGTGGTGTCCCAATCGCTCACTTCCGCTGCGATGGTCACCTTTTGGTCCGAGGCATCGAAGAGCGTGATGGGCCCCGCTCCCGAGGCGCCGGCCAGCACTGCCTTCCAGGACGTGTCCAGGTCGAGCCCGACCGGCGTTATCGCCTCAATACCGGTTACGACGACCCGAGGTCGGTCGTTGCGCATCAGGGCGCTCAGCCCTCCAACTTCTGATGAACCAGGTCGACCGCCTGACCCACTGTCACTATCGACTCGGCTTCTTCGTCCGGGATCTTGACTTCGAACTCGTCCTCGAGGGCCATGAGCAACTCCACCACGCCAAGACTGTCGACGTCGAGGTCTTCCTCGAAATGGGCTTCATCATTGATCTTGTCCCCATCGAGCCCGAGCTCGGAGACGAGCACCTCCTTGAGGCGATCCGACACCTGACTTCTGTCCATGCTTTCTCTCCTTTATCTCTCGATTGTCGGCTGAACTTACAGGGCGAGACCGCCATCGACCGACAAAACCTGGCCTGTTATGTAGCTGGCAGAATCCGATGCCAAGAAATCCACGGCGTCGGCCACTTCTTCCGGTCGGCCGAAGCGGCCCAGCGTGATCGAGTTGATTGCCCGATCCTTGACCTGGTCGTCGAGCACTTCGGTCAGGTCGGTCTCTATGTACCCCGGGGCGACGACATTCACCGTTATCCCACGGGAACCAACCTCTTTGGCAACGGCTTTGCTGAATCCGATCAGGCCGGCCTTGGAAGACGCATAGTTAGCCTGACCTGGATTTCCCACGAGACCCGCCACCGACGATATCGAAATCACTCTTCCCCACCGCGCCTTCAGCATGGCGCGGAGAGCGGTCCGGGTACAAAGAAATGCGGATCTCAGATTGGTGTTGATCACCTCGTCGAACTCGGTCGCGCTCATTCTGAGAAGCAGGTTGTCGCGGGTGATCCCTGCGTTGTTGACGAGGATGGTGACGGGTCCGAAGGCCTTGCCCGCTTGTTCGAAGAGGCGCACAACCTCATCCTCATCGGCAACATCGGCACCGAGGGCTGTTGCCTCGCCTCCCCCTTCCCTGATCAGATCCACGACCTCTGAGGCCGCCTGTGGGTTACGCGAGTAGTTGACCACGATGCGGTGACCGGATGCAGCCAACCTGATCGCCATCGCCCGCCCCAGACCACGGGAGCCTCCGGTGACCAGAGCTGTCTTGGTAGACCCAGCTTCGGTCACGACAACTTCTCCGGCAAGCCGAAGAAGTCGAAGTTGGGGCGGAGGAGTTCCATGGTGTCTCGGTCGGGTGGGGGCAGTTCAGCGTCGCTCTCGTCGAGTGGCTCTGTTCTGGCCCCCCATCGATATACGGCCGAGCCCCAGGTGAGACCACCTCCGAAGGCCGCAAACAGCACGATGTCACCCGCCGAGATCCGTCCTTCCTCGAGCGCCTCCGTGAGGGCGACCGGGATCGTGGCGGCAGAGGTGTTGCCGTAGGAATGGATGTTCACGTAGACCTTGCCCTCATCGAGGCCGAGTCTCCTGGCCGTTGCATCGATGATCCGCACGTTCGCCTGGTGAGGTATCAGGAGAGCGACATCCTCCAAAGCAATCCCCGCTTTCTCCAGGGAACGGGCAGCCGACTCGCCCATCTTCGTCACTGCCCGCTTGAAGACCTCCTGGCCCTCCATTGTGATTCCGCAGTGACGTGGGTTCAGTTCGCCACGGTCTCCCATTGTCCCATCCACCGGGACCTCGAGAATGTGGCCGACCGATCCGTCCATCCCAAGGTCGGAGGCGAGGAGGCCGATTTCGCCGTCGGTTGCCTCGAGGACGACTGCGCCTGCCCCGTCACCAAAGAGGACACATGTGTTGCGGTCGGTGAAGTCCATCAGATGATGGAGCTTTTCGGTGCCGACGAGGAGGACCGTTTGGTGAGTGCCGCCCCGGATCATGTTGGTACCAACGACCAGCCCATAGACGAAGCCCGAACAGGCGGCATTAAGGTCCATGGCGGCGGCGTTCCAGGCCTGCATGTGTTTCTGGACGACACTCGCAGTCGAAGGGATGATCGAGTCCCCACTGCATGTCGCCACCAGCAGAAGGTCGACGTCTTCGGGGCTCTTCCCGGCGGCTGCAAGTGCTCTGAGGCCGGCTACGGCTGCCAGCTCGGACGCCTCGACATGGCTAATCCGACGCTCTTTGATTCCCGTGCGTGTCGTGATCCACTCATCGGAGGTGTCAACAAGCTGCTCGAGGTCGTGGTTGGAGAGAACGTTCGGTGGCATGCACTTTCCCCAGCCGGTTATCTCAGCGCTACGCATTTGCTCCTCCTGCTTCAGGTCATCGTACCGAGGGCGGTGGCAACCTCGCCTGCCTTGGCAACGGTCGAGACAACCGACACCTCGGCATCCGGGACCGTGCGCCGAGCCATACCGGCCGTCACATCACCAGGGCCGACGTGGACGAAAGTCTTCACACCTGCTCTCGACATTCCCCTCAAAGCATCGCTGAACCTCACCGGGGAGATCACCTGGCGCACGAGGAGGGTGGGTAAGTCATCGACGGAGTGCGGCCGGGCTGTCGTGTTCGACCAGACGTCGAACCCGGGCTCGACAAAGGTGACCCCGGTGAGAGCCTTTTGAAGTTCGGAGGCCGCGCTGTCCATGAACGAAGAATGAAATGCGCCGGCGACCTTCAACGGGATGACACGTCTGACCCCGAGGTCGCTTGCGTTCTCGGATAGCCACTCAATGTCGTCTCCCCCGCCTGCCAACACGATCTGGCCGGGAGCGTTGACGTTCGCAACTTGTAGACGACCGCCGCTACTCGCTCTCGTCGCAACGATCTCCTCGGCAGTATCCAGATCCGCTCCGATCAGGGCAGCCATACCTGAGTCTTCTCGGTCCGCTGCCTCGGCCATGGCCTTGCCTCGAGCGGCCACCACGGAAAGGGCCGAGTCATAGTCGATCGCCTCAGATGCGCACAAGGCGGTGTACTCACCGAGTGAGTGACCGGCTCCGGCCGACGGGGTCTGACCGATCTGGCGGCAAAACACATCCCACATGGCATAGCTGAGTGCGAATAGGGCCGGCTGTGCGTGTTCGGTTCTCGTGAGTTCCTCTTCGGGGCCTTGGAGACACATGTCTCGAAGCGACCATCCAAGGATCTCATCTGATCGACCTCCGAGCAGGTCGGTTCGTTCCTCGAACAGATCCTCGCCCATTCCAACGAATTGGCTCCCTTGACCTGGGAAGAGAACTGCGAACGACACCTGGATACGACCTCCTGTACAGACGAAGGGTTACCGGAGGAATTCGACCAGCCGGTCTACGTCGGAATCATCGACATCGCGGTGGGTCACCAGTCGCCACAAGTCGCCAAATGGGGGGTTGACCAGAATCCGGTCCCGACGCATTCGCTCGCTCATTTCAGGCCAGTCGAACGCAACCTTCGTGATGTCCACGTTGACGATGTTGGTGTCGACGTCGGCCGGCTCCACACTTCCCGGAAAGCTTTCCGCCAGACGCGTCGCCAGCTTCCCGGCCAGCACGTGGTCCTCAGCGAGACGGTCGCGATCTCTCAGGGCAATTCGAGCGGCAGCGGCGATGACACCCACTTGGCGCATACCTCCCCCCAGCCTCTTTCTCAGATACCGGACCTCATCGATCGTCTCTTGATCACCACAGACGACGGACCCGATCGGTGCTCCTAGACCCTTGCTGAAGCAAAACTGGATGGTGTCACCCGTCTCGGCATATCGGTGGGCCGGCACGCCGGTTGCGGCGACGGCGTTGAAGATGCGGGCGCCATCGACATGAATCGAGAGACCGTGGCGCCGCGCCACCGAGGTCGTCTCGGTCATGAGATCCAGCGGAATCACCCTCCCGCCGCTCAAGTTGTGGGTGTTCTCCCAGATCATCAGAGAAATCCTGGGATAGAAGCCGGCCATCTCCATTGCTGCTTCGACGTCCTCTGGCGTGATTCGCCCGCCTTCGCCGGAAGTTGTCCTGAAACCCACTCCGGAGAGCGCCTGGGGTCCCCCACGTTCCACTGAGCGCGAATGGGTCCCTTCGTCGGCCAGGACTTCCTCGCCGGGGCTGGTGTGATACATGATCGACAGTTGATTGCCCATCGTGCCCGTAGGGACGAAGACTGCAGCACTCTTGCCTACCACTTGAGCCGACTCCTCCTCGAGCGCGTTGACGGTCGGATCGTCGCCGTAGACGTCGTCTCCGACCTCGGCCGAAGCCATTGCGGCGAGCATCTCTCCCGTGGGACGGGTAACCGTGTCCGATCTGAAGTCGGCTGTTCCATCTGCGAAAGCCATGACCTGATGCTACGAGGATGGGCCCCGGCGGTTCAAAGCATCAGCCGGTCAGCCGGCCTTTGGCGGAAACTCAGCCGGAGAGTCGATCGATGATGCTGGTGATGCGCCGAGGGATGACCGATCGAGATAGGCCAACTATCTCTCTCACCAGGCTGAGAAGATCGCCGGGGCCGTCCCAGTGCTCGTCGACGATGTCCGAGCCGGCACGGTCGATCAGTGAATCGATCGCGAACATGAGGATCAGCACATCGTCGGCCCACCCGAGGACCGGGATCATCTCGGGCACCAGATCCACGGGGCTGGCGACGTAGGCAGCTGCCATGCCGAGGGTGATCTTGGCTCTCCTCGGGACCCTGGGGTCGAGAAGGAGCCTGCCCACCAGTTTGACGATGTTGGGGACCATCAGCGCCGCATCGCCGAGGAGACGCTTCATCTGGACGTTGGTCCCATCGGGAGGCAACACCTCGTCGGGTCGCAGTCTCTTGGGCTCCTCGGTCATTCGATTTCTATCCTCTGCCGTTGGGAGGTCTCGTCGTCTCGTTTGTCGTCTCCTATACCGCCGATTTCTTCGATTACCGCCTCGACCGCCTTGAGCCCCTCGACTGCCGCCTGGAGGAGATGGAATACGGCGCGGCGACCCGCCCGACCCATCGCCGCCACGGTCTCGGACTGCTCTCTCACGTCAGGAATCCGGATCCCCGAACGTAACCATCAGTGTTCCGGCCTCGAGATGGGCGCGGATCACCTGGCGCCGGTGGAGGGCGTCCGGGAGGATGAACGACCGTCGGTAGGGGCCCAATTGCACATAGAGCTCATTGCCGTGTCTGAAGACGTCGAGCTCCTCCTTTTCTACGAAAGGCACATCGAGCTCCATGGACACGGTCTCTCGACCCTCGGAGATGCGGAAGGGGCTGTGAGCCTGATAGCCCTTGATCGGATCTGCATCGCCGTATAACTCGTCGGCCATGAGACGCAACCGATCCACACCCACCATCTCGTCGTCGAACAACCTGAGAAGCAGTCTTGGTATCTCGGCAAACGCCTCGTCGATGGTATCGAGGTGCTGTTTTTGGATGGTCCGCCACCTCTCGAAGTAGGGGTCGGCGACAACGTCGGGAAGAACACGGTTGACCACCACGCCGTCTACGCCGTAACCGAAGAGACCGAGGTAGCTGTAAGTGCGCCGCGCCTCGTCGATGACCATCTTCTCGGGATTGACCACGAGACGCGCCGACGTCACCTCGGGCTGCGACATCAGCTCCCTGACTCCCTCGATGGACTCGAACACGGACTGCGCTGCGCTGAACACCTCGTCCTCAGGCAGTGGAAGATCTGTCATCCGGGACAGGAGGGGCCGAGCGGCGCGCATTATCTTGCGCTCGGTTGGCAACACCTTCTCGAAGTACCAGGAAAGCACCTCCGGCAGGGAGAGAAGCCGCAGCGTCTCGGCTGTTGGCGCACAATCCACGATGACCACGTCATATGAGCCGGATCGGGCGTACCGGTTTACTTCGAGCAATGCGAAAAGCTCGTCCATTCCCGGGAAGATCAGGAACTCCTCAGCTTCAATCCCGGCGGCTCCACCCCAATCCAGAACGTCGATCAGCTGACGCCGAATCGACCCCCAGTACTTGTCCAATTGCTTCTGCGTGTCGATCTGCTGGCCGTCGAGACGGTCGACGACCGGCGTCGGGTCGGAGCCCAGATCGAAGGTGAGCGCATCGGCGAGTGAGTGAGCCGGGTCGGTGGATGTCACCAGGGTGCGATGACCGCGATCCGCTGCGGCGAGCGCCGTGGCAGCGGCAACCGTTGTCTTTCCGACCCCGCCCTTACCCGTGACGAGCACTATCCGCATGACTCAGGCGCTCTCGGCTACCCGTTTTCTCAAGCCCCTCAACGCCGTCGTGACGATCTGCTTCTCCGCCTGACGCTTGATGAAGCCTGGGATGGTGAAATTCGGCTCGACGGTGAGGGAGTAGACGACCTCGGTGGCATCGTCTCGGGCCGTGAACTGATAAGAGCCTTCCAGCATCTTCAGGTCGTCGCTCTCTTCGGCAACCCAGCTGAGAGTGTTTGGGCGATCGTGGGTGTACTTCAGCACGTACTCGATCTCCTTGATGAATCCTTCGAGAACGAATCGCGCTCTGTCGACGCGCCCATCCGCGTCTGTCTCGAGAACCTCGACCTCTTTTACCCCACTGGCCCATTCGGGGTAGGACGCAACGTCCGCGGCGGTGTCGTAGAGGACGCCGGGATCGGCGTCGATCTCCAATGTCGAAAAGGTTCCTTCGGTCATTCGGTCCCGTCTCCTGCTCCCGAGGAGGCTAGTGCGCGGCTGCAGTTGTATATCAGGGGTCGCGATAACCGGCTGCGTCACCTGGCGGGCCTGACCCCGGTGGCATCGAGACGCAGGTACCGGCCGGTCGCTCGGAAGTAGCCGGCGTTGTGGCAGCGGGTGGCACCGAGTCGCCACGTCGTCGCCTGGGCCTGGTGAATGTCACCGAATAGATGGAAACGCGGTCTTCTGGCCAGCACGTACTCACGGACGGGGTCGGACCCCCGCTCCTCCATACCGGTGATCACGTCGGTGCGCAGTGCTTGCACCGCTGGAGGGACGTGTGTGCAGAGCACGTCGACATCACCGAGACCTCCGAGCAGCGAGGTCATCTCTGCATCGCTCACCTCGCCTGCAGCCTGGATCGGAGTCGAAACACCTCCTCCAGCGAACCCGACGAGGAAGTCTTCGACCTCGACTGTCTCGCCCTGGACGTATCGAAACCCGGCGGGAAGTGATCTCATCAAGAGCTCCGGCCTGTCGACATTGCCATGTATGACGTATCCGTGACCGCCATCGATCGCCTCGCCTACCTGTTCATATTGCCGACTCAATGAGTCGCCGATAGAACGTCGCACCTCGTCGGATTGGTCGCCAACCCGCTCGGCCCACAAGGCACGCATCTCGGCATAGTCCCCTGAGGCGCGCGCTTCCGCTGCGGATTGCGCGAACTCCAGACCCAATGCGTCGGCGATCGCACCTTCGCCACTGCGATAGTCGGTCAGATTGACCAGGTCACCGAGGATGATCAGGGTCTCACCGGAAGCGGCAAGTCGTCTCAAGGGCTCTAGAGCTCCATGGACATCCGAAACGACGATCATTGGCGCTCGGCTAGCTCCGTTGCGTAGCGCACCCAGAACACCGCAACGACCCCGGCGGCCAGCGCAATCAGCAGTGACACTCCAGTCCCGAACCCGATCGGCGAGAACTCGGCGGCCATACCTCCCATGCCGAACCCTGCCACTGCCCCTACAGCCATCCGCGACCTCGAGCCGAACCTGTGCGCCGGATCGAGACCCGGGCGCCCCAGGTTCTCGGCGAGGGCCGTTCCGAAAATCGCCACGAGGAGCCCGACGAAGCCGACTGCGAGCGAAACCGCATAGACGGTGATCATTGGCGGGAGAGTAACCCCGGTGGCGAATCAGAGATCGGTGCTCAGGAGACCCGGCGCTCGGCCGGAATGAGACGAAGTCGGGGCACGAGGCCTTGATCGGCCAGGTTCCTGAGAGCCTCCTCTTGGGTGTCGCTCATGTCGATCGGGCCATCCCCGAGAAGACAGGTAACGACGCAGTCATCACACGCACTGGTGTCCTTCATGGCGCACTGTTCGCAATCGACGAGCATTGATTCACCTCCTGTTCGCCCAACGTATCGACCGGGTGTGACACATTTGGGACCCGGCCGTCTGACGACCGGGTGTGTCTCGGGAGTGCGGACGGGCTCGGGCTAATGTCGTCGGGGATCGTGTCCTGGAAGGTCGCCACCCATTAACACAGCCGCTGGTCTGGCACTCGTCGCGTTTCTCCTCTTGGTCAACGCATTCTTCGTGGCGGGCGAATTCGCCCTCGTCACCGTGGAGCGAAACAGAGTCACACGCCTCGCCGAGGGTGGCGACCGGGGGGCAAGGCGGATCCTCGCCGGTTTGAAGACCCTGTCTTTCCAGCTGTCCGGGGCTCAACTCGGCATCACAATCTCCTCCCTGATCTTGGGACTGGTAGCCGAACAGACCCTCGGGCCCTTGTTCGAGCCCCTTTTGGAGAGAATCGGCCTCTCAGGTGACGCTCTCCCTGTGGTCACCATCACCCTCGCCCTCGTCCTCGGGACCTCGCTGCAATTGGTGTTCGGCGAGCTGGTCCCCAAGAACCTGGCTATCACCTACCCCTTCCCAACGGCACGACGGGTCGGAGTTCCGATGCTCCTGGTCAACGGCGCCCTGTCACCCATCATCAGGGTGCTCAATGCCTCCGCCAACTGGACCGTTCGCCTGCTGGGCATTGAGCCTCGAGAGGAACTCGCCGGCGTGCGTTCCATAGAGGAGCTCGAGATGATCATCCGAGCCTCCGGCGAAGGCGGTCATCTCACTGACGAGGAATTCGGTCTGCTCACGCGCTCTATCACCTTCGCAGCGAACCTCACAGCCGATGTCATGGTCCCCCGGGTCCAAGTGGTCGGTTTGCGCTCTGACACAACAGTGTCCGACCTGCAGGAGCTGGCGATCGAGTCAGGGCACAGCCGGTTCCCCGTCTTTGGCCAGGATCTGGACGAGATTCTCGGCGTAGCCCACGTCAAAGACAGTCTGCGGGTGCCTCCAGACCAGAGACCGAAAGAGCGGGTCACCGACCACATGCGCCCGGCACTGGTGATCCCCGAATCCCAACCGATCGACACTGTTCTCTTCGAGCTCAGGACCAAAGGATCGGGCCTGGCCGTGGTCACCGACGAATACGGAGGGACAGCGGGAATCGTGACTTCGGAAGACCTGCTCGAAGAGTTGGTCGGTGAGATTCGTGACGAACATGACCCGTCACCGGCGACAACTACGCAGCCCGATGAGCTTTCCGGGCTACTTCACCGCCATGAAGTCGAGGTGGCCGTGGGTTTCGCCTGGCCTGAAGGCCGATACGAGACGCTCGGTGGGTTCGTCACCGCCGTGTTGGGAAGGCTTCCCGCACGAGGCGACGTCGTGGAAGTCGACGGCTGGTCTTTCGAGGTCACAGCTGTGGATGGCTTCCGGGTTGACCGAGTCCGGGTTCGTGAACGCGCCGAGGACACGCTGTGACGATCGGAGCTCTGCTGGTGGCTTTGTTCCTCGTGATATTCAATGGCTTCTTCGTGGCCGTCGAGTTCGCTTTCACGGCCTCTCGGCGACCGGCCCTGGAGGAGCTGGCCGCAGGCGGGAATCGCTTCGCCTCGTGGGCACTCGCTTCGATGAACGAGCTGCCCGTGACCTTCGCGGGGGCGCAACTGGGCGTCGCCGGAGCTTCGCTGGCTCTCGGCTTCGTCATCGAGAGCTCCCTCGAGGTGGCTTTCGAGGACCTCTATGAAGCGGTGGGTGTCCCCAGCGGCGCAATCGCAGGCGTTTCCCTGATCACGGCGCTCCTGATCGTCTCCTTCGTGCACAACGTGTTCGGGGAGATGGCGCCCAAGAACGCCACGATCGCGGCTCCCGAAAAGGCAGCGCTGATCCTCGCCGCTCCATTTCGCGCATACGTGACGGTCCTTCGTCCGATCATTCTCTCCTTGTCTTGGGCGGCTGGCGCGGTGCTCCGCTTGTTCGGGGTCAAGACGAGTCACAAAGTGGAGGTGACCCACTCTGCGGACGACATCGCCAGCCTGGTGAGGACCATTGGCGCCGGCGGAGTCATCGATGCCAGCTCATCTCGACTGCTCACATCTGCCCTGAGATTCCAGGACACACAGGTCGCAGAGGTCATGGTGCCTCGACCCGACCTGATCGCGATGCCCGCGGCGAGCTCGGCTGCCGAGCTCGAGAACACGGTTGTCTCGACAGGCCACTCCCGGATACCGGTTTACGGTGATGATCTCGACGACGTGCTCGGATTCGTGCACGCCAAAGACCTCATCTCCATCGACCAGGAGGGTCTCAGCTCCCCGATCGACAGGTCGCTCATCAGGACGGCCCCGGTTGTTCCGGAGACCATGCCGGTCTCGCCGGTATTGGAGATGATGCGGTCCAACGGGGTCCATATCGCCTTGGTCGTCGATGAACATGGCAGCATCTCGGGCCTGGTGACCTTGGAGGACATCGCCGAGGAGCTGGTTGGAGAGATCAAGGATGAGCACGACTTCCGGGAGGTGATGGAGATCAGGAGAGCCGGGCGTGACCGATATCTGGTCGCCGGACAGACCAGAGTTGACCGACTCGGCCGGGTCGGCGCGCTGATCGAGGAAGGCGACTACGAGACGGTGGGCGGGTATCTCATGGCGAAGCTGGGCAGGGTCCCGATGCATGGCGACTCGGTGGAAGCGGACACCTTCCGCATGGACATCAGGCGGATGGACGGAAGACGTGTGCGCGAGGTCGTGCTAGAAGTGAAGCCAAGACCTGCCGACCCGGATGATGACTGACCCGTAGCCTCCGGTCAACCGAGCCGATCGAGGAAGTCGAGCACCTCTTCCACATAACCCTCAGGGTCCAACTCGTACGACTCGGCATGACCTGCATCCCGCACCTGGACGAGGGTGATCATCTCGGGATTCTTTCCGGCAAAATCGATGCTCTGCTCCAACGGGACCTGCTGATCGGCAGTCCCGTGGTGTACCAGGACCGGCACGCGAAGGGACCGGTCGGTCTTCTCCACGTAGTCGATCGATTTCCAGTTGACCCCGATCTTGAGTGACGTGATGAACTTGGCTACCTGAGCCATGGTGCCTGGAACCTTCACGGGGACGAGTGGCATTTCTCTTTGGCTCAGGGTGTAGTCCACGGTTTCCGCGAAGTCGATATTGGGGGCATCGAAAACGAGCCCACTCACAACGTCGAGGTTGTTCTTGTAGACGAAAGAGAGGATGTGCGACGCACCCGTTGAGAAACCGCTGAGAACGACATCGTCTGCGCCGTTGGACACGGCGTAATCGATAGCCCCTCCGACATCCTCCCACTCGGTTGTCCCGTATTGGTAGTAGCCGCTTTCATCACGAGGCTGGCCCTCGTCGTTGCGATAGGTGATCGCCAACTGTGGATACCCGGCGTCTCTCAGCGGCACGAACAAGTGCTCCGCCTCGGATGGTGTGGCACCCCTCCCATGGACGTGTATGACCCACGTAGACCCGTTGGCCGGTATGAACCATGCGTCGAAGTCGCCGACGGGGGAGTCGTACGACGTCGGAGTCACCTCGACTCCCGAGTCCGGAATGATGATGGCGGAGGGTTGCGGGGTGAAGCCGTCATCGACGAGCTCCCCGCTGTAGTACCAGCCACCGCCTAGGTGGATGAGCAGGATCAGCCCCACCAGGATCCAGAATCCGTTTCTCAGCAGTGATCGGGCTCTCATGTTCGGTCCAGGATTGTGCTGGTCGTCAGGAAACGGGCAATGACAGAGCCCCAACCAGATGCTCGTCGTGGTCGGTGACAGGGATCGGGTCGGGCCCGAACGTCGGAGTCAGCACCTCGGCCTCTTCCAGAGTCTCATCGACCCGCACGGACACTGCGTCCTCCATGACAGTGCCGACCGGCGAGTTCCCGGCCGCGAGCAGCCTCTCACGTCTGACCAGCCCGACCAGGATCCCCTCGTCGGCGACGGCCAGAGTCTTTTGCTCGTGAATGCGGAGAGTGTCGTCGGCGTGTCTCAACGAGGCCACGTAGACGGGTTCGCCCATGAATCGAAACACGCGGTCTGGCGCCGACCGTACGACCACCGCTCCGGCGTGTGCCGTCCGTCTGAGACGTGCGCCGGGACCGAACATGTTTCGTTGCAGCCAGGTTCCTCCTGGGGCTCCGAGCACTAGCAAAGCCCCGTCATCGAGATCCTCCACCAGCTCGGCGATCCCGTCGACCTCGACCACACGGGAGCTCAAGTCGGGCACCTCGACGGTCAGTTGGTCGAGGAGTACCCCGGCTTCTCCTGAATCGTCATCCGGGCTGGTAGCAGAAACCATCTCCGAAGGGACTCCGAGCGCTCGGCCGATCGATTCGGCGGTTTCGGCTGCGAGGAGGGAGTGAGGGCCGCCTCCGACTGCTGCCACGACACTTGTCACCTTCTCGGGTTGGAAGTCGACCGGCACGGCCACGTTGACCAAATCGAAATTGCCCGGCAAGCGTCGAGAGACGAGAAGATCGGCACGTCTCTCGATACAGGCATCCTCCAGACTGCCCTTGATCTTGTCTGCCTCGTCACCGCCGAGGATCCCGGCAAGCTCGAGGCATCCCTTCCCCCGGGTCCACACAACGTCCATGCCCTTCTCGAAGGACTTGTTTTGGTTCATCTCCGACACTGAGTCTGCCACCTGCCTCGGCCAATCTCCATCACTATTCCTCAGAGCATCGATCGATCGGCGCACAATGGCGTCAGCTTGACACATCGAAGTGACAGGATTGGGTTATGGAGTTCCGCAACGTTCTCGCCAAACGCCGAATGGTCCGCAACTACACAAGCGACCCGCTTTCCCGGGAGCTGGTCGATGAGGTGGCGGCGGCGGCACTACGCGCCCCCTCTGCAGGGAACAGTCAGGCCATCGTTGTGGTCGTCGTCACCAGTGAGGCCAAACGTCTCGAGATCGCATCCGTGGCCGACGAGCAGTCCTACGTCGATGCGGGTTTCGACCCCTGGATTTCCGGGGCACCGGCACACCTGGTGCTGGCGGTCAGCGAGAAGATCTATCGCGACCGCTATTCAGAGCCCGACAAACTCGGTCCTGACGGAGGTGAGATCGAATGGCCCGTGCCCTATTGGTGGGTAGACGCCGGGGCCGCCTTGATGGCTATCCTCCTTGCCGCGGTGGATCGAGGTCTCGGGGCGGGATTTCTCGGGGTGCACAGCCTTCCCGAACTCTCCCGCATCGTCGGCCTTCCCGATGACTTTCAGCCAATCGGTGTCGTCACATTGGGCCATCCCGCACCGGATCGGAGGTCCGGCAGCCTCGATCGGCCCCATCGCAGGCCCGATGAGGTCATCCATCACGAAGAATGGACGGAATAGCTGTGGAGCTCACAGAAAGGGCGCGGTCAGTCCTCGGGGGCGGGCAGCATCCTCTCGAGGACCTCGTAGGCGTCCGCCAGATCAGCCTCCCTGACCAAGACCTTCACACCTTCGATCCTCTCTAGAACGGGAAGGGTGGAGGAACCGACGTCTGCCTCAACGGCCGACTCGATGCCATTCACTGCGAGTTTCGCCTTGACCAGATTGGCCTCGGTCAGGGTGGGAAAAGTCGCCAGTCGTGCCAGCGTCATGAGGTGACTGTATTGCGTGCAGTGCGATACTCGGTGGGTGCCGTCCTTCGAGATCACTTCGCCGCAGAACGATCGGATCAAGAGACTGCGCCGACTTCGGGACAGACGTCATCGTGACGAAGAGGGTGTCTTCGTCGTAGAAGGAGCCCGTCTGCTCTCGAGGGCCCTCCATGCCGGCCTCGAGCCGCTGGAGGTGTATACGGATCGGACAGTCGAGAACCCCAGCGGTGCTCCCGAGATCCTGGTCGAGAGTTCGGTACTGGACGCAGCTTCCTACCGAAAGGCTTCCGAGGGGCTGATCGCAGTCTTTTCACAGTGGTCATGCCAAATCGAGGACCTACAGCTCTCGGACCCTTCTCTGCTCGTCGTCGCCGAGTCGCTCGAGAAGCCAGGCAATCTCGGTGCCATGATGAGGACGGCCGCAGCGATCGGCGCCGATGGCCTGGTGACTGTCGGAGGTTCGGGCGACCCGTTCAACCCAAATGCCATCCGCGCTTCGGCCGGGGCCGTCTTCTCCGTACCAGTCGTCAACACCAACTCCGAAGCCCTTCGTCGCTGGCTCAGCAAGAAGTCACTCCCCCTTGTCGCTCTGACCCCTGATTCGCCACAGACGATCTGGGAGACGGACTTGACTCGCTCGTTCGCGCTGCTGGTGGGTGCCGAGGACACCGGTCTCAGCCAGGAAGCTCTCACACTGGCCCAGAAGGCCGTGTCGATCCCAATGCACCGCAACAGCATCGACTCGCTGAACACATCGGTAGCCCTGGCCGTCGCCGCCTACGAGGTCTTTCGCCAGCGGACTGCGCAGTCGAGCCCAAACGATCTTTGACTCGAACACCTGTTCGAGTTAGCTTTCGATGGCGTGCAACACGTCTTCCAGCCGAGTTTCGACGACCTGTCGAGCCCTCTTTTCGATGTGCCCTTCTGCACTCTCGACCTCGAGACCACCGGAGGAAGCCCTCGGGATTGCGAGATCACGGAGATCGGTGCGGTGAAGCACCGGAGTGGCGAGCAGATAGGTACCTTCCAAACACTGGTGGACCCCGGGATGCAGATTCCGCCGTCGATCACCATCCTCACCGGAATCACCCAGGCCATGGTGGTCGACGCTCCCCGTATCGAGACCGCGCTTCCGGCGCTGTTGGAGTTCCTCGGCGACAGCGTCCTGGTCGGTCACAATGTCAGGTTCGACCTCTCATTTCTCAACGCAGCGGCCGAGCGCCTCGGTTACGGAGCACTCCCCAACAGATGGGTGGACACCGCTGCCCTCGCCCGCCGGTTGGTCCGCCCCGAAGTGAGGAATCTGAAGCTCAGGACCCTCGCCGCCCACTTCCGGAGCCCGGTGACGCCCAACCACCGGGCCTTGGAAGATGCAAGAGCGACGGCACACGTGTTTCACGCCCTACTCGAGAGAGCAGGGACGATCGGAGCGACCAATCTCGACGACCTGCTCTCGTTGCCCAGAGCCCGAGGATCGGCCCACTATTCGAAGATCCGCATGACCGACGGTCTTCCCCGGGCTCCGGGGGTGTACATCTTCAAGGATCGCCACGGTGTCCCGATCTACGTGGGCAAGGCCACGAATCTCCGGTCTCGAGCCCGTCAATACTTCTACGGCGACAAGAGACGGTCGATCGCCAACATGATGCGAGAACTCAATTCGATCGATCATCGACCGTGTGAGACCTTGCTCGAAGCCGAAGTAACCGAGCTTCGTCTCATCCACACACACCGGCCGCGGTACAACCGCAGGTCGCGTCCACCAAAAAGCTCCCACTTCGTCAAGCTGACCAAGGAGGCCTATCCACGTCTCTCGATCGTGCGAGCCGTTCGCACAGACGGGCTGTTGTACCTCGGGCCGTTTCGATCGAAGAAGAAGGCCGACCAGGTGGTACATGCCATCTGGGACGGGTTGCCTTTACGCAGGTGTCGCAGCCGACCAGGATCGAGAACCGGAAAGTGCGCCCCCGCTCAACTCGGGCTCGCCCTTTGTCCTTGTGACGGCTCTCTCAGTACCGCCCAATATGACCTGATCGTGCAGAGGTTCATAACCAGCGTCCGATCGGCCCCTGAGCTCCTGCTCGTCCCCCTGGCAGAACGAATGACGCAACTCTCCGACCGCCAACGCTACGAGGAGGCGGCGTGGCTTCGGGATCGATACGAGGCTCTGGCGGGAGCACTCGAGGCAAGATCGATCTGGTGTGCTCTCGAGCAGGCCGGGGTCATGCGACTCGAGGACCGCAAGGGTCATGAGATCATCGTCGATCATGGCCGATTCGCCGGGGGCGCCGGCACCCTGTTGGACCTTCCCCAGACAGTTCAGAGGGTTTCTACCTCGGTTCCCGACGACGTAGGGACCGCCGAGGAGGCCAGGTTGATCTGGCGCTGGCTGGAGAGCGGCGACTTGAAGCTCGTCGAGTGCACAGGTCTGCTTGCCCTGCCAATTCGGAGGATTGTCGACCTTCGGACATTGAAGGCGGCATAACGCCTTGTCCCGGCCTGTTGGCTCAGATGTGCCCAGACAGGTTCGATCCGTCCTACCGAGAGCCCCGGTGATCATTGCAGCGCTTGCGATTGTCCTCAGTGCGTGTGGCGCCGATGGGGATACGGGATCGAACCTGCGCGAAGACCTGCCCCCCATCACGGCCGAGGAGTTCGAGGCCCATATCGAGACGGTCAACCGACCCGTGGTCGTCAATGTGTGGGCTTCGTGGTGCCTGCCCTGTCGATCGGAGGCGCCCCTGCTCAATGAGGCTTTCGCCGCGTATGGCGATCGTGTCGAATTCATCGGCATCGACGTTCAGGACAACCAAGCAGGCGCAAAACTCTTCCTCGAGGAGTTTGGTCTCGACTTCGACCACTTCTTCGACCGCGGCCGAGAGATTCCCAACGCCTATGGAGGGATCGGAACGCCAATTACCTTCTTCTTCGCACCCGGTGGCCAACTGGTCAACACGCACAACGGTGTGGTCGACGAGAGGACGCTGGCATTGAACATCGACGAATTGCTCGCTCGAGGGTGACAGGGCGAAGACCTGCCCGGAGCAAAGCTGAGATGAGGGTCTGATTGGAATTCACCCTGCTTTGGGCAGCAGTGACGGGCGCAGCTGCGCTTTGGGTAGGCACCAAGATCTGGGACACGGACGCCCCGGACGACTACTTCGACCGGCTCTTGGCGGGTGCCCTCGTCGGTCTGGTTGTCGGCCGTCTCGCAGCGATGCTGGCGCAGGGGGTGAACCCAGTCACCAATCCGCTGGAGTTCATCGTCATTCGGGGAGGGGTATCGACGCCGGCTGCAGCAGCGGGGAGCGTCGGATGGCTCCTCTGGAGCTCGCGACACGACATCGCGAAGCTCGATGCCCTTGCGTCTGCCGCCCTTCTCGGCCTGGCCGGCTGGCATGCCGGTTGTCTCTGGCGGGGAGCTTGTCTGGGAACGGCCTCCGACCTTCCCTGGGCTTGGAGCAGTCCAACGAGTGATGTCACCCGGCATCCCGTGGAGTTGTACGCAGCTCTCCTCCTCGTAGTTGCAGCAATCACCGTGGGAGGGCTGGGACGGCGAGTGCTACTCAAATCCGGAGCGGCTCTCGCTCTCGCAGGTCTGGCTCGTTTGGCCACCGAGCCCATGCGACCGAGTCTCACCGGCGGCCCGGTCGGCTGGTATGTCCTTGCGATCGTCGTCGGGCTCGGTGTTGTCATTTGGGGGGGTCACATTGGCCGATGGGTCGAGAAGCGGGCGCCAACTTGAGTGTCGGTCGACCGCACATGAGACTCACATCGTGCCTCGTATCGCCTTTCTCGCTCAGGCCCGGGTCTCTTTGGGTGACCAGACGGTCCTCCAGGACATTGACTTCACTCTGGAGAGAGGTCATATCGCCGGGGTCACCGGCCCGAACGGATCGGGCAAGACGACTTTGCTCCGAACACTCGCAACCCTCGTACGTGTCGACCAGGGACGAGGCGAGATCCTCGGGAGCGACATCAAGGGCGACGACATAGTTGCCGTCAGGCCATCAATCGGGCTGATAGGTCACAATCCGACCACAATCCCGCACTTGACTCTGCGGGAGAACCTCGATCACGTGGCGAAGCTCAGATCTCTCGAGCCATCCAGGGTGGATCGTGTGCTCGAGGTCGTTGGGCTTGGCGAGGTATCCGCGAGGACGGCCAAAGACAGCTCCTATGGGATGCAGCGCAGGCTCGAGGTTGCTCGCCTGTTGTTGACCAAACCCCGGCTGCTCCTGCTCGACGAATCGTTGTCGGGCCTCGACGTCGCAGCCTCCGAGTTGATCTCGGCACTCATAGAGCGCACCGTCTCCAATGATGGAGGTGTGGTCATGGTGTCCCACGACACCGATCTCCTGAAGCGCGTCTGTCATAGCCTGTTTCATCTCGATCGGGGTCGGCTGGAGGATGCGAAATGAGCTTCTGGTCGCAGGCTCTCGAGATTGCAAGGGTCGACCTCCGGTTGGAGAGACGTATCGGTGACTCCCTTCGAATCGTCCTGCCTTTTGCAGTCGTGTCCCTACTGATCGTTCCCTTGGCACTCGGCGTGCGTCTGAGCCTTGCTCCACAAATCGGATTCGCAGTCTTCTGGGCGCTGGGGATTCTCTTCGGGATGCAGATCGCGCTACGCCACTCCGCATCCGACAGTCGAGTGCGACGCGATCTCTACACGCTGCTTGGCGTCGACCCAGCAGCCCGCTTCGTCGGACGCACGATCTCCGGTGCCTTGCTCACGTTCGCCTTCCTGCTGGCACTATTCGCCACCATGCTCGTCATCTACGGACCGGATCTACCTCCACGAGGGATAGTCGTAGGACCCCTGACGTCGGCTCTTCTCGCAATCGGCTTGACTGAGTTGGGAACCCTTGCCGGCGAAGTGACATCCGATCTGCGAAATCGGAGCACTCTTGCCTCTTTGATAGTCGCACCATTGGCGATACCTCTGGTCATTGGAGCTTCCCAATCCATAGAGGCACTAGCCCGGGACACCAGTATCCTTCCATGGGTGCTGCTGATTCTCGCTACCGACCTGGCCCTGGCCGTCGCCGGTGTCGGGTTGGCCCGGCCGTTGGAGGACGCGACGCGATGACCAGAGTGAGAGTTTGGTTCGGTGTGGCTGCGGTGAGTGTCGGAGTCGGTCTCTGGTATGCCTTGACAGCACCGCCGGACGCACTCCAAGGAGCGTATAGCCGGCTCATCAACATCCACGTCCCATCCCTTTGGCTCGCCTTTCTCGCCTTTGGTGTGACTGCGCTCGGCTCCGTGATGTGGTTGGTCAAGAAGACCGACTTCTGGGATCGTCTTGCCGCCTCGTCAGTCGAGGTGGGAGTCGTATTCACGGGAATTGGTCTCTTCACCGGGATGGTGTGGGGTAAGGCCGTCTGGGGCACAGCCTGGGACTGGAACGACCCCCGTCTTGCCACGACAGGGATGATGTTCTTCGTGTACGTCGGATACCTCGCACTCCGCTCTGCAATCGACGATCCTCGGGTTCGAGCTCGGAGGTCAGCCATTCTCGGCGCGTTGGCCGTAGTCCAGGTGCCACTCGTCTATTTCTCAGTCAATCTCTTCAGAACACTGCACCAGACTCAGTCGATCCGGCCGGACGGCTCGACCCTGCCTCCGGAGATGCTCAGGGCGATGCTGGTGAATGTGATCGCATTCACCGTTCTCTATATCGCGTTGATGTCGGCAAGGATGTTCGTGGCGCGTAGCCAGGCCGAGATGGGCGCTCCGGACGCAGCAGGGGCGGCCGTCCGACCGCCCCGGATCTCGGAGGTGAAAGATGTCTGAAACAGTGGTCGTGGCAGTGACGTTCTCGGTCTCATATCTGGCCATCATCGCCTATTCGGTGTATCTGCATCTCCGAAGCCGGGACACCGGAACCAACGGGCCCTGAATGGCACATCGTCGGTTCGTCCTCTTCGGCCTCGGAGGGGTGCTCGCCCTGGTCCTGGCGGTCACATTCTTCGGCCTCAGTGAGAATCTCACCTACTACTTGTATCCCAACGAGGCCGTAGAACAGAGGCAGGACTTCCCGGACGGAGAGCGATTTCGACTCGCCGGATTGGTCGTCGCTGGCTCGATCAACGAAGACGGCGGAGTCATACGATTCGAGGTGACAGACGGAGCCGAGACCATCCCGGTCGAGCTGTCCTCGACTCCCCCACCACTGTTCGGAGACGAGGTGCCGGTCCTGCTCGAGGGCTCCTGGCATGGCGCCACGTTTGCCTCTGACAGCGCCCTGATCAGACACGACGAGAACTACGAGGTCCCCGAGGAGGGCGGGGGCTACCCGGCCGGTTGATGATCTCCCTCCTTGGCTCTCTAGGGCTGGTCGCTTCGCTCGCGGGCGCCCTCGTGCTCACAGTCAGGGGGATAAGGGTGAGCCGTCGCGGCCCGGGCCCCGACCTCGTCGGCCCGGCACGGATTCTCATTGTCGGCTCGGTCGTCGCGATGGGCGCCATGCAACTGGCCTTGGTCACAGACGACTTCTCCCTCTCCTATGTCGCCAACCATCACTCGACCTCCACTCCGTTTCCCTTCGACGTCGCCACAGCGTGGGCAGCCTTGGAGGGGTCGATATTGCTTTGGGGTCTCGTATTGGCGGGGTTCACATGGGCGGCGGTGAGCCGATACCGCAGAGCTCCGGATCAGCTCGCAGGTGGCGCCATGGCGGTCATGGGTGGTGTGGGGATCTTCTTCTACGGCTTGATGCTCACGGTCGCCAACCCCTTCGAAGTATGCATCGAAGCCGCTCGAATTGGCTGTCTCTCGTCGTCACCCTGGCCACTCGCCTCCGTTCAGGCACCACTGGAAGGGCCAGGCCCAAACCCACTGCTTCAGAACCATCTGTTGATGGCGATCCACCCCCCGATGCTGTATCTCGGCTACGTCGGTCTCACTGTTCCGTTTGCCTATGCCGTGTCTGCTTTGGCACTTGGGCGCGGTGGCGCCGAGTGGCTGCGACGAAGCCATCGCGCAACACTGGTGGCCTGGTCCTTCCTGACGATCGGCATCGTCCTGGGTGGCTGGTGGGCGTACGAAGTCCTCTCCTGGGGTGGCTACTGGGCTTGGGATCCGGTCGAGAACGCTTCCCTCATGCCCTGGCTGGTAGCCACAGCATTCCTTCACTCGGCTCTCGTCCAGCGACGCCGTGGCATGCTCCAGGCCTGGAACTTCGTTTTGGTCATCAGCGCCTTCGCCCTGACCATCCTCGGCACCTTTTTGACCCGGTCAGGGACGATCAACTCCGTTCACTCCTTCACCCAGTCGGCGATTGGTCCGGCACTCCTGGGGTTTCTGGTTCTGGTTTTGGTCGGATCCTTCACTCTCTTCTCCACCAGGGCACATCTGGTCTCCACATCTCCTCGTCTGGAGTCATTCGTCTCCCGCGAGGGATCGTTCCTCATCAACAACCTGCTGCTCAGTGTGTATGCGTTCGTTGTGTTGATCGGAACGACCTATCCGCTGATCCTCGAGGCATTCACCGGTACCCAGGTAGGCGTAGGAGAGCCCTTCTACAACCGTCTCGCGGTGCCACTCTCTTACGGCTTGCTGCTGGTCATGGGTATTGGACCGGTGACTCCGTGGCGGCGGGCCAGCGGAGAGACCATCTGGAGAAGAACCAGGGGCCCTGGTGTGATCGCATTGGGCGCCGGTCTCATGACCGGCTCAACGGTGACGAGGAACGGCTGGGTGATCCTGGCCGTGACCCTGGGCGTCTTCGTGGTGTCGTCGTCGTTGGGCCTCCTTCTCGAGCAGACGAGGCGTCGGCGAGAGAGAACCGGTGAGTCGAGGATTTCGGCCTTGCGCGATGTCGTTGTCGGTGGTGACACGGCGTTCTGGGCCGGACAACTGAGTCATGCGGGCGTCGTGCTCGTCGCCGTGGGAATTGCCTTCGCTGCGAATCTCGGAATGCACGCAGAGATACAGCTGTCGCCTGGAGAAACAACCGAGTTCGAGGGCTACAGGGTCACATACGAGTCCCCGTTCCGCCGTACTGAGCCGGGCAAGGTGACTCAAGGGGCTCGCATCACGGTCTTCGAGAACGACTCGCTTCTTGCCGTCATGGAACCCGCCGCCAACTACTTCGGCGGCGATACCACAGGCGTTAGCACACCAGACGTGTTGACCCGACCCGGTGGCGATCTGTATGTGACCCTGCTGAAGCTCGCCCCCGACTCGGCGACGTTGACTCTCGACACTTCTCCCCTCATCTGGCTCATCTGGCTGGGGGGTCTGATCACGGCCGGCGGAGGCGCCTGGTCGATCTCGGCTCGGCGAGCCACCGAGCCGATTCGTGAGGCTTCGCCCGACCTGGCACATGTCTGAGAGGCTCAGGAGCCGTATCTACGCGCTGGCGATCTCGGTCATGGCTTCTTTGGTTCTAGTGCTCATCTTGACGAGCCCTGGTGAGGCGGATCGAGTTCAAGAGCTCGGCAACAGCATCAAATGCCCGGTTTGTCAGGGTGAGTCCATTGCCGACTCCCCCTCGGCGATGGCTCGAGACATGATGTCCCTTGTCGCCGAGCGAGTCGGTGAGGGTCGGAGTGATGGCGAGATCATCGACGAATTGCTCGGCTCGTACACCGGGGCCGTCCTGCTGGACCCACCAGCGAGCGGGTCGACCCTCTTCCTCTGGGTAGCTCCTGCATTGGCGTTTCTCATCGGCGCAGGCGTGATCATTTGGTGGGAGCGACACCCTGGAGAAGCGCTAACCAAACCGGACCAACCTGCGACTCGCAGCAGACAACGCATGCTCATCGGAGGGTTGGTGCTCGCCGGCGCGTTTGGAGTGATCGTCGTCGTTGCCGGCTTCTTCATTCAAGGGGAACGTGCTGATCCTGGGTCCGGCGTTGCAGAACTCGCCGGCCAAGACCTCGAGGATGTGTCAAACGAGACGATGGAGGCGGTGATCGCCGCCAACCAGGACAATCCCCAGATCAGTGGCATGCGGCTGGCCCTGGCCGAGCGGTACTTCGCAGCTGGTGACTACCGGTCGGCCTTCCCCCACTATCTCGCCGTCGCCGAGGCGGAGTCCTCGTCTCGATCTCAAGTGGTGGAAGCGTTGATTCGGCTCGGCTGGATGGCATGGGATGGCAACGGCGAAATCGAGCCGGCCCTGGGCATGTTCGACCAGGCACTTGCGCTCGAACCTGGGTCGTCAACCGCCCTCTATCTGAAGGGGAAGGTCGTCTGGTGTGGAGTCGGTGACTTTTTGGAGGCGGAGAGGCTCTTCACGGCGGTGATCGCCAACGCTGACCTGCCCTCCGAATCTATCGAGCTGGTCGAGTCGGACCTTCGAGCTGTCAATCGCGGAGAGGTCTGCCCATGAGCGGCCGGTGGCTGCGTTTCACTGGAATCGCGATCGCCGCCGCCACCATCGTCTTCGCCGTCGTCCTCGCCTCACGCTTCGGAAGCGACCCGGGGCTGGTCGAGTCACCATTGATCGGCCGAACCGCACCCGACTTCATGTTGTCTACCCTCGACGGCTCCGATTCTTTGGCCCTATCGGAGCTCCGCGGAGGTGTGGTGGTCATCAACTTCTTCGCTTCATGGTGTCTCGAGTGCCGCAAAGAGCACGACGACTTGGTGGCAACTGCGGACGCCTTCTCCGATCGAGGCGTGCACTTCGTTCAGATCGGGTACCAGGAGGATTCCGCCAACTCTCTGGAGTATCTCGACGAAGCCGGCGCCTCGGCGTTCACGACTTACCTGGCCGACCCCGGCAGCCGCACCGCCATCGCCTACGGGGTCTTCGGGATCCCCGAGACGTTCTTCGTCGATGGGAATGGAATGGTGGTCGGCAAGATCATCGGCGAGGCCGACGCGTTCACTCTGGGAGCCACACTGGACACCATCCTTGGCGGAGGCACCCCAGGTCAGACGATCACGGGTGATACCCAACAGCAGCCCGGCGGCTGATCACCCTGGAGCCAGCAGCTCCACGGTCACCTCATCGAAACTGACGGCATCGAGCGCGGCAGATCCGGTCTCGAGGAGAAAAACATCGAAGAAGCCGAGCAAGTAGTTGTCCAGAATCGGCAGAATCCGACCCGGAGGGATGGGGCCTTTCAACCCTATGCGCCCCCCCAAAGGCGACAAGAGGGGAACAACGACGAAGTCGTAGTGCCCTGCGCCTTCGATGCCGATCCAATAGGCGACGTTTTCGCTCCGTGCGGCGATCCCTCTGAGCACCGCATCGTTCTCGGTGCCCCTCCAGCCGTCAGACCTCAGATACATGGCCGGCTTGTCAGCGCTGAGCTTGAGCACTTCATCGGGGAGGTACTCAACCCAGGGGTCCATGCCCAGAACTGCGTCGCATCGCTCATCCTCGAGACACACCTTGACGGCGGCACCGCCGCCCGTCGAGTGGCCATAGACGCCTATCCGGGACAGATCCGCGTTGTCGGTGATGTAGGCGAACCGCCCGTTCGGTCCTTCGTCGAGCTCGTTGAGGATTGTCACGAGATCGCCGGCAAATGTTGCCACCAGGTTCTGTACACCCTCCTCGTACTGAGCCGGCGTGACCGTCTGCTGGTCGGGCAGGGCGGCGGGATCGAACTCGACGACGTCACCGTCTTCGAGCCTCGTGGCTACCGCACCGTAGGTGTGGTCAGGAGCGACGACTATGTACCCGTTCGACACGAGAGCCTCTATTTGGTTGATCGCTATCGACCGGAACCCGGTCCAGCCGTGGCTGTAGATGATCACCGGAAAGTTGCCCTCGGCAGGTGGAATCGACTCTCGTGCATGTGACCGCGTGTATCTCGTGTGATCGAGGAACCATGAGGGGAAACCAAGACGCTTCGCCGAGGCAGGAGCCACGATTTCCCATTCCTCCGCCCAGGCCTGGAAACCCCCAGATCCGTCTGGCCGTCCCGGGTACCACACCTGAGCCACGATCACCCGGGGGGAACCGGCCCTCGACCCATACATCTCCGGCCTCTCGGAATCGGTGATCTGGACCGTCACCGTCCCAATCGGCTCCGGCCCGGTCGGTGTGGGCAGCTCGGGCACAGGCAACAACAGAGCTGGTGCTGCAGCAAGGACTATCCCTGCCACACCGAAGGTGCCCCGGGCCACCCTGTTGGGCCATTTCAGCGTTCGCTCGATGAAGATGACATCACCAATCGCCAGCCCCAGCGATACCAGATACAGCGGCAGCATCTGCCACCTGAACCCTTCGAACCTGAGGTGCACGACGACGGCGCCCAGAAGCGACAACGAGATGATCCCCCGACGCGGCCGCACGCCAAAGACTGCGGGCCATGCGACAGCGACCAGGGTGACGAAGGCGAGCAGGAGCTCGAAACGTCTCAAGACGACCAGAGGTTACGGGCTATCCGGAGGCAGCGATCAGATCGTCGAGGTGTGCCCGGATCTCGTCTTCTGGCAGCAATCCTGCCCAAGCCTGCGCAACCCGCTTGCCAGCTGTGATCAAAACTGTGACTGGCTGATAAGGGACACCGTATTTCTCGAAAATGTCCTCGTCTTCGTCGAGACCCCAGAGAACTTTGCCTGAGACGAATGTGGCGACTGCCAGCGATTCAGTCCGGGCGAAGTCTGACTTCCAGGCAGGGGCCACGAAGTCGACCGCGTCGCCGTAGTCGGCAGCTATGGCATCGACGACGGGCAACTCCCGCCTGCAGGTTGGTCACCACTCGGCCCAGAAGACCAGGTAGACAGGGTTATCGGTGTCAGTTAGTCGATACTCCCCACCGGTTCCCAACTCCAGTGTGAAATCGGGAGCCAGGGGAAGATCAGAAGCAGTAGTAGTCGTCTCGTCCGACGACCCTGAGGTGGTTCCCGTCTCGGATGTCCCAGGGCTTCCTGCGGTGGTGGTATCCGAGGCATCGGCGGTGGTCGTGGTGGGATCACTGCCAGATGAGCTGGTCGGGCTCTCTAGGGCGGACCCACCGCATGCGGCAACGAGCATGAGCAATGTCAACAAGAAGCGGGACACATCGACCAACCTAGATGCGCCTGTGTTTAACCCGGGTAAATCGCCGGAGAGCTGACAAGGTGTCGGGCGCCGGAAGCTACAATCCGCTATTCGTGCCAGAGAAGACCCTCTACTTCGCCTATGCCTCGCTGTTGGACCCGGATCGGATCGCGGCCGTTGCCCCAGGTGCCGAATTCCTATTCACCGCCCACTACCCAGAGACGAAACTCGACTTCGTTCCGTCACAAGACGTGGTGGCCCTGCCCACTTTGATCAAGGAGTCCGGCCACACGGTTTGGGGCGGAGTATTCGAGATCCCGCCGGAAGATCTGGATGCCCTGATCGAGGCAGAGCGAGCCGAAGGGCGGGTGCCCGGCTTCGACCACCGGGCCGTCGACCGCGAGGGCAACAAGCACGATTGCCTAGCCTTTACTGCCCCCGGTGTGCCGAATGGCGACCATCGACCCTCCCCCGAGTACCTCGAGGCAATGGTCAAGGGCGCCAAACACTGGAGTCTCCCCGCCGGGTGGGTGATGGGGTTGGAGGATCTGGGCGAGGACCCCTTCTTCTCCTAACCGCCGGAAGGAGTCACTCGGGTGATAGCTGCCTGCTACTCGGCATCCGAACCTGCCGGGAACAGCCGGTACAGACCCCAAGCCACCAGCGCTCCTATCAGCGGCGCATACACATAGACCAAGAGCTGGGACGAGGCACCACCTACGATGGCCGGCCCGAAGGAGCGCGCCGGGTTGACAGACGCTCCCGAGAACGGGATTCCCGATATGTGAATACCCACCAGGACAAGAGCTATGGCCAGTGGCGCGTGGTTCTCTCCTTGTCGCACCACGGCGAGAATGGTCCATACGAAGATCGCAGTCAGGGCGATTTCGACCAGGATTGCGGTGCTCAGATCGGAATAGCCGGTAGCCGTCAGCGCGACCTCATTCCGGCTCGACGCCAGCATCACGGCCAGGGACGCGACGGCCGCACCGCCGAACTGGGCGACCCAATAGCCAACCGCATCACTCAGTGTCATCCGCTTGTCGGCCAGAAATGCCAAGGTCACAGCCGGGTTGAAGTGGGCTCCCGAGATATGCCCAAAGATCCAGATCCCGGCCAGGAGTGCCAGCCCAAAGCCCAGGCCGATGCCGAGGATCTTCGCCGGCGTGTCGGCGCCCTGCATCGACAAAATGGCCAGGGATCCTCCGAACACCAGGATGAAAGTCCCGATGAATTCGGCCAGATACTTGTTGATCACCATCAAGCTCACCTCTCTGCTGAAATGCGCGTCCCAGGACCGGAGCCCGGTCGCCAAGTTCTCCTGGGGAGAGGCTATTTCGCCCGCACGCGAACTGTCGGATTTCAGAGCCAGGCGGGAACCTGGGATACGTGCCTGTGTCTGCCAAGATCGTGGACGTGCTGGCAGCGCTGAACATAGGAGCCGTCCTGTTGGGCGTGGCCAGCGGAGGGTTGGTGGCCTCCCTGGTGGGTCTCCTAATCGGTGGCGGCCTCGTGGTGGCAGGCGTTGACTCCGGGCCAGGGATCGGGCTCGTAGCCGGCATATTCGCCGGCATGGCCTCCGGCGGCTTCGTTTCCGGGGCTCGAGCGACCCACTCGAGCCGATTCCATGGAGCGGTGACCGGGTTGGCGCTTGCCTTTCTGGTGATGATGGTTGCTGTCCTCGGTGGCAGCCCTGCTTCCACGCTGGCGATCATCTGGCTGGCGGTTCTTTCAACGCTCGTGGCCGGTCTGGGGGGATGGCTGGCGGGTAAACGCAGGTAGAATTGTCGTCGGCGAGCCCGTCGGACGGCCGCGCCGAGCGGCGAGAGTCGTTCGTCGAGGAAAGTCCGGACTCCAAAGGGCAAGGGTGCTGGATAACGTCCAGGCGGGGCAACCCGACGGAAAGTGCAGCAGAGAGCAGACCGCCGATGGCGTCCCGATCGCAACATCGGGACGATCAGGCAAGGGTGAAACGGTGAGGTAAGAGCTCACCAGCGTCACGGGCAACCGTGGCGGCTCGGCAAACCCCACCCGGAGCAAGGCCAAGCAGGAACCGGTTGCCCGCCGAATGGTTCCGGGTAGGCCGCTAGAGCGCAGGGGCAACCCTGAGCCGAGATGGATGGCCGTCGTCGACAGAATCCGGCTTACAGACGGGCTCGCCGCTCCACCCTCCGAGAGACTTAGGAGGGTTCGGCACCATGGCACGCCACCGTTGTTGTGTTGCTCAGGCTGGCCATCGAGCCGATACTTCGCCGATATTGATGCCATCGAAGCGACCGCCTGATCGCTCCAATCCCTGGGGCGACGCCGCAACTCCGTTCGAGGAGATCGGAGGTGCCGACGGCGTACGTGCGTTGGCTGAGGCTTTCTACGACGTGATCGGAGAGGACTCCCCAAGACTCCGCGAGATGCTCCCGGTCAACACCTCCAAAACGCGAGAGAAGTTCTTCATGTATCTATCGGGGTGGCTGGGTGGGCCTCCGCTCTACGAAGAGAAATGGGGCCATCCAAGGCTTCGGATGCGCCACCTGCCCTTCCAGATCGGCCGTTTCGAGGCGGTTGAGTGGATGAGATGCATGCGGCAGGCCCTGAAACGTTCGGGCGTGGGGAGTCCCCTCGCCGAATTCCTAGAAGACCGCTTCGAACAGTTGGCAGATCATATGAGAAACCAAACCGAGTGACTGTGGCTCTCGAATAGCGATTGAACAGGCAGTTCCAGACTCCGATTGCCCTACGTCAGCAACCTATTCTCGTCAATGTGTGCGGCCGATTCTCCATCACAGGCGACCTCGACTTCTACGCCGAGTACTTCGGCATCGATGAAGTCGTCACCGATTCGCTCGACCCTTCCTGGAACGTGGCCCCAACCGACCCGGTTTACGTGATCGCCGAGCGCGATGGCCAGCGTCAGTTGGGGACCATGAGATGGGGCTTGATCCCTCATTGGGCCGGTGACACCAGGCCGATCCACATCAATGCGCGTTCCGAGACCGTGGACACGACACCTGCGTTTCGCGACTCATTCTCTCGAAAGCGTTGCATCATCCCCGCCGATGGCTTCTACGAATGGGAGCCTCCGGAGTCGGGTCGCATTCCGCATTGGGTCTTCCGAGGCGACGGCCATCCGATGGCTTTTGCCGGGATTTGGGCTACTCGACAGGACCCCGCGACGGGAGCGTGGCAGCGTACCTGTTCGATCTTGACCAGCGTCGCGGCGGGTGTGATCGGCACGATCCACGACCGAATGCCGGTGGCCTTGCAGCCCGAGGTTTGGGATGCCTGGCTCGACAGAGAGCTCACCGACCCCGAGCTCGCCAGGGGGTTGATAAGGCCGATCGACCCGGATCTGATAATGGAGCACCGGGTGTCAACGAAGGTCAACTCGGTGAAGAACAACTCACCGGACCTCAAGCAGCAGGCCGCTCCCGAGACGCTCTTCTGAAGTCCAATGACGGCGAGGCTCTCACGCGAGCTCGGACTGTCCGGAGCGATCGTCACTGGTCTGGGCTCGATCCTCGGGACAGGGGCATTCGTCTCAATTGGCCTCGCTTCGGGCATGTGGGGTGATGCAGTCATCTGGGCGATTCCCCTCGCCGCCATGGTCGCCACGTTCAACGGGCTCTCATCGGCATACCTCGCCGGCAGGTTCCCCGTTGCCGGGGGAACCTACGAATACGCATATCGATCGATCAACCCGTGGTTTGGATTCACCGCGGGCTGGCTGTTCCTCCTGGCCAAGACTGCGTCCGCGGCCAGCGCCGCCCTTGGAATCGGCCTCTACCTCGGCACTGACTCAGTGTTGATACCGCTGACAGCCGCCGTCGCGGTGACCCTCCTGGTTGTCGCCGGTTTGAGACGGACTGCGGCGGCGAACGCGGCCCTGATCACCCTGACGGTTGCGGCGATCTCCTGGTTCGCCCTGACTGGCCTGACAGACAACGGACCCGCCGCGAACACGATCAGCTCAGGTCCTTCCGGCGACATTCTGGCAGCCGTCGCTTTCCTCTTCGTTGCGTACACCGGCTACGGGCGCATCGCCACCTTGGGTGAAGAAGTGAAGGACCCGGTGAGGACAATTCCACGCGCTGTGATTGTGACTCTCGCCGTCGCAGCCGTTCTCTACTTGGCGATCGAAGCCGGAGGCAGGGCAATGGCCGGACCGGGCTGGGGCGCGGCCATCCAGATGGGATTCCTCGACATGCCGTTGGTGACGGTCGGGGCAATCACTGCGATGCTCGGTGTGTTGCTCAATCTCGTGCTCGGGCTATCCCGAGTGTGGCTCGCCATGGGTCGTCGCCGCGACATGCCTTCACGACTGGCGCAACTCAGTGGTCGCGGTCAGCCCGCTGCGGCAATCCTCCTGTCCGGCCTGCTGGTGGCGCTGGTGTCACTCGTCGGTGACATCTCCCTTGCCTGGAGCTTCTCGGCGATGACGGTCCTCCTCTACTACGGGATAACCAACCTCGCGGCTCTCAAGATCGACCCCAGACGCGTGACCGCCTGGGCCGGACTCGCCTCGTGTCTCTTCCTGTCATTCTTCGTCCCTCTCCAGATCTGGCTGCTCGGCGTTGGTCTCGTCGCAGCCGGCCTTGCCTGGAAGGTCGCCTTTTCGGGGGGACGCTAAGTACCCTGCCCAGCGCTCTGAATCTCCTCAGATCGTCCACTGTGGTCGCAATCGCCGTCATCGGGTCGGCGTGCTCCGCACTGGTGGGCGAAACTCCGGTGGAAACGGGCTCGAGTCCGGTGGCGAGCGCCTCGACCGAGGCCGACACACGAAGATGCGCACCGGGGGAGGCGGGGACTGTCTCGGTGGAGACCGGTTCGCCTGCTGGTGATGCCTTGTTCCTGGCGGGAGAGCTATTCACCTGCTCAGACGATGTGGTCGTGGTCGATCATCGAGTGCTCAACGAACTGGCAATCGCCGCCCAGCTCGCCGCGGCATTGGAGGCTCCGCTCCTGTTTCCAGAGCCTCGACTGGCAGCCGAGATCGGGAGATTGAAGCCTCTCCGAGTCCACTTGCTCGGGCGTGTGGACGTCACCACGCCCCCATCGGCGGAAATCGTTCGTCATGACGTGCTCAGTGCGGCGGAGTCGGTCAAGACCGCTCTCGATGTGTCGGCCGAACTCTCATTACCGGCCACGCCGGATTCCTCAACAGTTGTGGACACGGTCCAGGCAATCATCGACCAAGACCGTGTGGCGGTGCCCCAACCAGAACCCACCTCAACCGTCGGCTCCGCGCCCAACCCCGACATCTCTGCACTTGACGTCATCAACGGTCTCGCCGTCCCGTCTGCTGCTGAATCCATATGGATCGTCGATGGCCAGGACGCCGTGTCCGCCCTCCTGGCATCTGCTGTGGGTCGAAATGTGGGCGCCGTGCCGGTGGCCATCGACCCCTCCGATGTCTTACGTCACGGGGTCGTCGCTGATGCGATTGGGGGAAGACCGCTCGATGAGCTCCGCTTCATCGGCGGGCAACCCGATGCGTCACAATGGGAGCTCCAGGTTCTGGCCAACGGTGTCGAGGTGCCCGGAGGAGGTTTTCGGATCCTCCCCTCAGACATGAATCGCCGATACATCGCCTTCTACGGACATCCGGAGACCACGGCTCTGGGGGCGCTCGGGGAGCAGGATCCAACACAGACTCTGGAGCGAATGCAGCCTTTTCTCGCCTCATATGCGGGGGACGGCTCGCAGACCGTGGCCACATTCGAGATGATCGCCTCAGTTGCCAGCGCCGGGCCCACCGACGATGGCGACTACAGCTTCGAATGGCCGATACCCACATTCGAGGCCTGGATCGAAGTTGCTCGCGAGAACGACGCCTATGTGATTCTCGACCTGCAGCCCGGACGAGAGGACTTCCTTTCACAGGCAATGTTCTACGAGGAACTCTTGAAACTGCCATTCGTGGGCTTGGCATTGGATCCCGAGTGGCGTCTCGGCCCCGATCAGGTCCATTTGCAGCAGGTGGGGCGCGTTGAAGGCTCCGAGGTCAACCAAGTCATACATTGGCTTGCCGACCTGGTACGGGACAATGGGCTGCCTCAGAAGATGATCATCGTCCACCAATTCCGCACGACGATGATCCAGAACCGGGAGGTCCTCGAACAGCGTCCTGAGCTTCAACTGGTGATTCAAATGGACGGTGATGGGACCGAAGCCCAGAAAGACAACACGTACAACCAGCTGAACGCCGGCGCCGAGGACGCCTTCTGGAGTTGGGGTTGGAAGAACTTCTTCGACGAGGACGAACCGGGCCCACCTACCCCGGAAAGCACG
Organism: bacterium; assembly: GCA_024638655.1. Taxonomy (GTDB): domain Bacteria; phylum Actinomycetota; class Acidimicrobiia; order Spongiisociales; family ZC4RG35; genus Ww567. Next base: position 101,226 of record JAHEJW010000006.1, read on the forward strand.
ATGTCCAAGCAGCCTTCCCCCGTGTACGTCAGCTATCAGTAGCGCCCCGATAACGTCTCGGGCCGAGCTCGAAAGGATTCAATGACGAAATTCGCCTACTTCTGTGGTCACGAGCAATGGCAGCCGGAGGACCTAGTAGAACATTCCGTTCTCGCCGAGAGAGCCGGGTTCGACATGGCAGTCGTATCCGAGCACTTCCACCCGTGGGTCGACGACCGATCTGCCTCAGGTTTCGCATTCGCAACCATCGGTGCGATGGCCCAAGCTACCGACGGGTTGGAGTTCACAACAGGTGTTACCACTCCCCTCTTCCGATACCACCCGGGTGTAGTTGCCCAAGCAGCAGCGACTCTCGACCGGCTCTGTGGCGGGCGCTTCACTCTCGGAGTCGGCACCGGTGAGAACATCAACGAAGGTCCGCTCGGCTATGAGTTCCCCAAGTACGCAGAGCGCAATGCACGAATGGGCGAAGCGCTGACCATCATGCGAAGTTTGTTGGACGGCGAGAAGCTCAGCTACGAGGGGGAGTACTACCAGACCAACCACGCCCGCCTCTACTCACCTCCGCTCGGGCCGGTACCGATTCTGATGGCAGCAGGCGGCCCGAAATCGGCGACGCTGGCCGGTGAGAAATCTCAGGGCGTGATCACTTCGGTCAAGGATCCGGCCGACACGATGGAGAAGGTCATTGAGCCGCTTCGCAAGTCAGCCAGTCGGCATGGACAGCCGGAACCAACTGTCTTGACCACACGCTGGTCGATCTTCGCCGAGGACGAGGACGAAGCCTGGGAGGCACTCTTCTCCTGGCGAGGTCTGCGCGCCCCAGGGCGACTCGAGGCGGTCGACCCGGAAACGCTGAGAAGGAGGGCGGACGAACTGCCCCGAGACGAGGTCCTGGGACGCTACAGCTTGGTTTCCAGTCCCGAGGAGATCGTCGAGGTCTACCGCCCACTGGTCACCGAGCTCGGCGCCGATGTCGTCACATTTCAGATGGCATCTCTGGACCAGGCTGGGCTGATTGAGATGCTGGGCCGGGATGTGCTTCCGGCCATGGCCCAACTGAGCCACTAGCCGACTCGGGTTATCAGCTCAACCAAGCGCAATACCGACTGAACGACTTCGGCCGGCTGATCTGGCCGTTCGGCCGCGACCAGCAGCGATGGGACAACTTCTCGCAGTTCTGACAGGACGAGACGTGCGTCGGCAGTCTGAGCCGCCAACAGTCGCTCGACCGGGCCGACCATGCGGGGAGCCAGGCCGGGGGCGAACGAGGCAAACAAGTCGATGCGATAGCCCTCATTGTCGCGAGCCATCACCTCCCTCTCTCCCCCGGACTCGGGGATGATTCGCACGATTTCGTATTCGATGCCGTCGCGCTCCACTACCTCTCCTGGCTCGAGCTCCACGCTCTCGGTGAGAAACGAGCCGGCTCCCTGGGCGAAGCCTGCCCAGAAGTTGGCGACGATTGCCTGGTCGTTGCTTCGAATGGCGTCCGCCACCTGCCCGAAAGTGGCTCCCTCGGCAAGCGTGGCAAGGGCGGCCTGATTGGCCACGGCCAAGGAAACAGTCGAGTCGAAATCGGCGGCGCCGAGCGACTCGATCAGCGCATCGACGGCTGATTCTGGGCTCTCGCCTCCGGGCCCCAGGGTGTCCGAGGTCTCACCGGGGTCCACCTGTCGGCACGATGCGAGCATGACGGCCATGAACGCCACGATGGCCAGGCTCACCACCAGTCGAAGCCACCTCATCCGCTTTCCATCATGTTGCCCCGGCCACACGCCCGGGAAGCCTCCCTGTGCTAGCGACAGTTTCTCGTCGCTTCGCATCCTTCAAGCCGAGAGCCAGCCAGAGCCATGCCAAATAGGCGAGACCGGCGACCTCGAGAATCCACCTCCAGGGATCGCCGAGAGCCCTCTCCCAAGCTGCCTGCCAGAAGGGACCCGGGCTCGATGGAAGATCCCAACCAAGAAACGGCCACACGAACACCTCCTCGTTGAGCCACATCCCGTCCAACAAAAGGTGGAACAGCCAACCGACCCCGAGCGCCATCCATGCCCGACGACGACGACCTCTTCGCGTAGCAACCAGCACGACTGACATATACGCGGAGACGGCGACCAGGGAGTGTGCCCAGAGCTCCGACGTGGAGAACCGCTCCGCCAGGACCAGAGTTCCGATCGGCATGTCGATCAGGTCCGGGATCAGCGCCCCCAGGAGTAGAAAACGGACGTCGACCTTCGGGTCGCGAAAGATCCACCTGAACAACCAGAGAGTTGCTCCTAGATGCCAGAACAGCATGTTCGGTCTGACGGAGAGGCGGCCAGCTTCGTCACCCTTCCTGACCCGCCACCTCTTGGATTACCGATCATGCAACGAGCAGACGGCGGCAGTGGACACACCGGGGAAGGTCGTCCCTGAAGGCCTCTTCCTGCTCCGTTGGTGAGAGTGCCATGTGACAGCCTCCACACACCCCATGGTCGAAGGGCGCAATGGCGACGCCCTCTTTGATCCTCCGGAGCTTTTCGTACATCTCAACCAGCTCTTCACCGATGGGGGCGATAGCTTCCGACTTCCGCTCTTCCTTGCGGGCGATTTCGGCGTCGATTCGTCTCCATTGCTGCTTGATACCTGCCTCGAGCTCGGACCGCTCTTTCGACTCGACGTCTGTCTTGGCCTCGAGCCCCGCAACGGTTTCTCTAGCGGGATCGACTTTCTCGAGCTGCCCCAAGACCCGTTCCTCCAAGGCGTCTTTCTGACCCCTGAGGCTCTGTACCTCGAGCCTCTTGTGCTCGGTTTCTCTGCCGCTCATCCCGCCGGCAAACAGCCTCGTCTCGTGCTCGTCGAGCTTCAGCTCGAGGATCTCCAACTCCCCTTCGGCTTTGTCGAGCGCCAATTCGAGTTCTCGCAGGTCGTCGCGAGCCTTTTGGAGTTCCTCCTCCAGGGAAGTCACTCTTTCATGTGCTTGCTTGTAGGACTCGAGCTCGGGAAGAGATTGGCGCTGCTCGAGTAGACGATCGATCTGGGTGTCTAGGACCTGGACGTCCAGGAGATCGGCGAGGCTGGTCAACTCCATGCGTCGTGATCACAGTAGCGGTGCGGCTTCGCCAAGTGCACCGCATCAACTCCACGTGGTCGGATCGATCCCGGTCAGGTCATGGGTCACATCGGATATCTCGCTGACCATCCTCACCAGAGCCTCCATCCCGGGTCGTTCCGTCGCCACGTGCCCGGGATCGACGATTGCGAGACCCAGGTCAAGGGCTCTGACCGCCCGATGATGGGAAACATCACCGGTGACCAATGCATCTGCGACTTCCGCGGCCGCCTCGATGAAGCTGGCCCCCGAACCAGGCACAACTGCGAGCTTCTCGAGTTCGGTGCGCCGGTCGCCGCTCACCCTGAGCCCGTTGGATCCGAATGCGTCAGCCGTCATTGCGTCCAAAACACCGAGACTCCCGTCGAAATCGCCCACCCGACCGATAGGGGGGACTCTGCTCTCCTCAGCTCCCCCGAGTGGGGAGACGTCATCTCCCCCAAAGGGGGAGACGTGATCTCCCCCAAAGGGGGAGACGTCGAGCAGTTGATAGACCTTGGCCAGTGAGTCGGCTGTGCCCCCTTCTGCCATGTCGAAGTCAGTGTGGGTGACTACCAAGCTGATACCGGCTCTGATCAAGCGATAAGCCCGAGCCTGTGCCGAGCGACCCGTCACCAGCCGGTTGACCGGAGTGAACAACAGCGGGTGATATGTCACAAGCAGGTCGACCGGCTGCTCCTCCAGCCGCGCAACGACCTCTTCGTTGACCTCATGACACACCGCCACGCTCCCGACCTGTGCATCCGGGTCCCCCAGTTGCAGCCCGACAGGATCCCACTCGGGTGCTTCCTCCGGCTGGGTCAGTTCTGCGAGAGCCCGGGTTATCTCGGAGACGGTGGCCACGGCGGGGATCGTAATGTGGTTCTCACTTCGTGAAGTCCGTCGAGGTTGAACAATGCGACCTTTGATAACAGCCAACGCCATGACCTGGTCACCGCCTGAGCACTGGGAGCGCTTCATCGTCATCGACTCACACACTGGCGGCGAACCGTTCCGTGTGGTTGTCGACGGGCTACCTGACCTGGTGGGCGACGACGTGATCGGGATGCGTCGTCATGCGCAGACTCATCTCGACCGTTACAGGAGGATCCTCACCTGGGAGCCGCGAGGACACGCCGACATGTATGGAGGATGGTTGGGACCACCTATCAGGTCGGACAGTGACATGTCGGTGTTGTTCGTGCACAACGATGGATTCTCCACCATGTGCGGTCACGGCATAGTCGCTTTGGCCAAGGTGGCAGTCGACACCGGCATCGTGGAAGCGATCGAGCCTGAGACCAAGCTTCGCATCGACACCCCCGCAGGTCAGGTGACAGCCGTCGCCGAGGTGGAAGGCAAGACTGCCGGACTCGTGACTTTCCGAAACGTCCCGTCTTTCGTCGCCGAGCTCGAAGCGTCAGTGCTCGTGCCGGACCACGGTGAGGTGCGCTACGACCTGGCGTTCGGCGGGGCCTTCTACGCATACGTGGATGCCGGCGAAATCGGCCTAGACGTGCTCGAGGATTCCGCGGCTCTCATCGAAGCGGGGCGGGCGATAAAGGCCGCTATCTCAGAGACTCGCGTGATCAGTCACCCAGAATCCCACGACCTCGGGTTCTTGTATGGGGTGATCTTCACCGGGCGCCCCATCGACCCGGCCAATCGGCATCGCAGCGTTTGTGTCTTCGCCGATGGGGAGCTCGATCGCTCGCCGACCGGCACCGGAGTTAGCGGAAGCCTGGCGATCCTCCATGCGCTAGGGCAGATCGACACGGGTGAGATGATCAGCGTGGAGAGCATCGTCGGAAGTGTGTTCGGTGGCAAGGTCATCGGCCAGACGACCGTCGAAGGTCGAGCATCGGTGATTCCGGAGATCTCTGGCACAGCTCACATCACCGGCCGCGCCGAGTTTTGGGTAGATCCGGCTGATCCCCTGGGCGAAGGCTTCTTTCTTCGTTGAAACGGGCTAACGGGAGTATTCCACCCTCAGTGGCTGGGCCGGCTCTTCGATGACACAGCCAGGGATGGTGAGAGCGAAGCAAGCCCCGCCAAGACGCTCCGACTCGCGATAGTGGGCGATGCCGCCATGCGACTCGGCAACCGCTCGCACGATTGCAAGGCCGATGCCAAGTCCGGGGGTGGTTGCGTTGAGACGATGGGCCCCACGCTCGAATCTATGCCAGATGGCCGACTCGAATTTCGTCGGCACTCCCTCTCCGTTGTCGTGGACCTCGATGACGAGGTCCTCGCCCTCGACCCGCGTGTGCACGATGACCCGGTCACCGCCGTAGCGAATCGCGTTGGATAGGAGGTTGCTCAGAGCCTGCTGAAGTCGATCACCGTCTACGAGGACATGCACGTCGCCGGCCACGCGCTCGTCGATGCGCGTGCCGTCTGCTTCGACGCTGCGAAGTGCCGACATGACGACGTCCGAGACCATCACCTCACTCAGGCGAAGTGGGAGCGAGCTCGTGTTGCCCCGGGCAAGCATCACGAGATCGTTGACGAGCCTGCTCATGTGCCGAGCTTCACCCGAGGCTTCGGAGATCATCTCCCGCCGGGCATCTTCGGGGAACTCGTCCTGTGTGTCGTTCAAGAGGGTGAGGTATCCCACGATCGCAGTCAAGGGTGTCCTCAACTCGTGACTCACCGAAGCCACCAACTCGGACCGCTGCACCTCGACTCGCTGCCGATTGCGATGAATCTCGTACACCTGCCTCAGGAAGATGATGGCACCGATGAGAATCAGGGCATCCAGGAGAATCACGTCGTCGGAATCGATCACCGATGATCGGTACCTGACGACATGGGTGGCGAGTAGAGCAGACGCCAACACGTAGGGCCATATCATCGCCCAGACGGGGGCCGAACGATCCGGATACTCGCGACGCGCCGGCACGATGTCCACGACGGACGCTGCCAGCACCATAAGGGTCACCGCGAGCAGCAGCAGTGGCCAGGAGGGCTGAGCTTCAGCGAATGTCCGTCCCACCCCGCGGCTGAAGTAGGTGAAGTCCGACAAGACCTGAATCGTCATCCCCAACGCCACGGCCACGAGCCGAATGTCGAAGTGGTAGTTGCTGCGGCGGATGACCATGATCATCAGACCGACCACGATGGCGATGTCGAGGATCGGATAGGAGATACCGATGGCCGTCTCGATGCCCGACGCCATTCGAACTTCGATCAGATCGTGAAGGAAGGCTGTCCACACCAGGGCACTGAGGGCTACTCCACCGACGAGCGCGTCGAGAAGGGTGGTCACCCAATGGGACCCGCCCGCATCGATGCGGGCCAGACGCACAAGAGCCACCAGCAGGATCCCATAGCCGGAGAGGAAGAACACATCGAGAGCACCAAATGCCGGCGGGTCGCCTACGAGTGTCGACCACACTCCGAAAGCCAGCACGCCTCCAGCAGCTGTCAGTATGGCAACCCCATACAACGACCATGCCCGCCGCTCGCGCGGTTCCAGTCTTCGAGCCCGACGCACAGCCAGAACCCCGGCAGCGACTTGGCCGACCAGCAATGCGGCGAAGCCAAGCGTCTCACCGGTCTCAGGGATCCCGATGACCAGGATGAGAGCGATGATCAATAGCACGATGACCGGGCCAGGCACAAGCCATCGACGTGCCGACATGAGAGACTCGAGGGGCAACCCCATGGGGTTTGTTGTCGGCAGAGACCGACGCTCTATTTAGCCGCTAATTGTCACGAAAGCCTGAAGGCTCCTCGACTGAATCCACGTCGACGACGATCTCGGTTTCACCAAACAACTCCAGGCGTGTGTCATTCAGACATACGAGCATGTCTTCGACTTGGGCGAGGGACAGGTCGAGGGTCACTGTGAATCTCAAGCCGGCATGACCGTAGGGAACCACCGGGAACCCTGCTCCGTTCAGGAAGTAGCCCTTGTCGCGCATCGCAGACGTCAGCCGCATCATGTCCTTTACGTCACCGACGTCGAGGAACCACAAGGGCGTCTCATCTAGCGAGGCCAACTCGAGACCCATTTCGCCTGCCAGCTTGTTGACCAGTCGCATCCGCTCCATCAGATGCTGTTGCTTCTCGGTGATCTCGGGGCTCAAGAAGATGTCCGCCGAGGCGATAGATGCACCGAGGTTGGGTGGCGGTATCGGGCCCCCAAAGGTCAATGCCGGACCGCACAGCTCGATGTCCTCGACAAACTCGGCGTTGGTGGATGCGACGACTCCACCGACTGACCCGAATGACTTGGCAAGACCCACGATCACCACCACGCGATCGTGCCATCCCACGCGCTCGAGGTACTGACCTCGTCCGTGCTCCCCTGCCCACCCGAAGCCATGAGCGTCGTCGACATAGAGATGAAGACGCTCATGGCGATCGATGAGATTCATCAGGTCCTCAGCGGGAGATGTATCGCCCCCCATCGAGAAGACCCCGTCCGTCATGTACCAGATACGGCGCGATTCCGAGTCATCGGCGATGACCGACTCGAGGAGATTGATGTCGTTGTGAGCCATCGGCGTCACCGATACCCCACCTGCCTGAAGCATCTGGGTCGCCGTCATCACCGAAGAGTGAGTCTGTGCATCAACGAGCACCCGATCCCCGGGCATCACCAGCACTGGCAGAGCGGTCAGGTGACCCAGAGTCGTGGTGCCCGTGATGACGACGCCGGCCCCGAAGATGCTCTGCATCCTCTCTCGGAGCTCGCCGTAGAGTGGCACGGCTGTATAGGCGATCGACGACGAGTAGGAGGCACCGTACTTGTCCACCGCCTCCTTTGCTGCGACCTTGACCCTGGGATCGTCGCCCAGACCCAAATAGGAGCACAGCCCGAAGTTCAGTACGCGATCCCCCCTCAGAGTCATCGAGTCACCTCTGAACTGCTCGTCGCCTATCAGTTGCCGGGACAATCCCGCCTCACGCATATCGAGCGCGATTCGCTTGAAGACTCGAAGTAGTCGATCGGCTCGAGTTGGGCTGAGTGCTTTTTCCATGGAGGAGTACCAGTAGACCGCCCAGTTAAATCTAGGTCGGGCTGGCGCATACGTCGCGTCAATGCGGCCGGGGGTGCCGCTCACAGAGCTGAGGGGCCGTCTTAATCTCGGCGTCTTGTCCCTTCTTCTGGCCCGCTCGCTCGTGTTCTGGACATCCGCCTCGGTGCTGGTGATCGAGATTCTGGCCGCCCGGATACTGGCGCCCTACTTGGGTGTGAGCTTGGAGGTGTTCACCGGAATCATCGGCGTGATCCTCGCCGGGATCTCAGTCGGGGCCTGGCTAGGCGGCCGCTATGCCGACCGAGTTGTGCCAAGACGCTTGCTCGGGCCGCTCCTTGTCACAGGCGGACTCACCTCTATTGCCTCACCTCTGGTCATCGATCTCATAGGCCCTGCACTCTCGACCGGTCCGGGGTCGATCGTGATCGCCTCGGCTCTGGGGTTCTTCATTCCAGCAGCGGTCCTGTCGGCTGTGCCGCCAATCGTGGTCAAGATCAGACTCGCCTCTCTCGAGCACACGGGCGGAGTCGTAGGATCGTTCTCTGCAATAGGCACAGCTGGGGCAATCTTCGGGACCTTCCTCACCGGCTTTGTCCTCATCGCCTCATTCCCGACCAGGCCGATAGTGATAGTGGTGGGCAGCCTTCTCACGTTCGCCGGGTTGTTTCTGTGGGCATCGGGCCGCCGCCGCCGGCTTCCGCTCACCTTGGTTGTCTTGCTGGCCCTGGCGGCACTGGTTCTCGTGTTCGACGGGCCATGCGAATACGAGACGACTTATCACTGTGCCATCGTCACGGAAGACGAGGGTCGTCCCACTGGCCGCACTCTGGTGTTGGATCGCATCCGCAACAGCTACGTAGACCTTGCAGACCCCACCCATCTGGAGTTCCGGTATATCAAGTTGATTTCAGACATCATCGATATCCACGCCCCCGAAGGACCGCTGGAGGTCGTATCGATCGGCGGGGGCGGTTTTACTCTCCCTGGCTACTTCGAGACGACCCGACCAGGATCTACCAACATCGTGCTGGAAATCGACGCGTCATTGGTTGAAATCGGTACAAGCGAGTTGGGTCTAGATCCCAACGTCCGGGTGATAGTCGAGGATGCCCGAACTTCCTTGCAGGATCTACCAAGCGGTCGCGCCGACGTCGTCGTTGGCGATGCCTACAGCGGAGCGTCGGTTCCCTGGCACCTGACTACCTTCGAGTACTTGTCACGGATCGAGGTTTT
>JAHEJW010000045.1 GCA_024638655.1 bacterium
TCGGTCCAGGACGTCCTCGACCGTTGTGGTCTGGCAGGCGTGCCATTGGTTCTTGTTGGCGAACGACCTACCGCAGTTCGGGCAAGTCCACATCGACAAGGCGTCGACTCCATGTGTTCAGGGCTTCGACCCGATCGTAACCGGGACGGCCTCGCGGCTCTCCTTGGCGTGGTAGCTGGACCGGACCAAGGGGCCGGACTCGACGTGAGGAATCCCCAAACCCTCGCCAAAACGCTTGTATTCGGCGAACTCGTCGGGATGTACATAGCGGTGAATCGGGCGATGTCTGGCCGTTGGACGCAGGTACTGGCCTATCGTCACGATGTCGATGCCCACGGCTCTCATGTCGGCCAGCGTGGTCACGACCTCTTTCCTGGTTTCCCCCATGCCGACGATGAGACCCGACTTGATCAACCCCTCCGGGTACATCTGCTTGGCCCTCCAAAGCAGAGCCAAGGAACGTCCGTAGTTGGCCGAGGTCCTGATGTCCCGCTGGAGCCGAAGCACGGTTTCGGTGTTGTGGTTGAGCACTTCGGGCCTCTGGTCCATGACGGTTCTGAGAGCCTCGCGATCACCTTTGAAGTCGGGTATCAAGACTTCGATCTCGGTCCCTGGTGACCGGCGCCTTGACTCGACGATCGTTTGGGCGAATATCCCGGCTCCGCCATCGCTCAGATCGTCTCGGTTCACCGAGGTGATCACCGCATGCTTGAGGTTCATCTTCTCAATGGCTTCGGCAGCTCGGAAAGGCTCGAAGACGTCGAATTCGGTGGGCTTGCCGGTGGTGACGTTGCAGAACGAACATGCTCTGGTGCATTTGTCGCCGAGGATCATCAGCGTGGCAGTGCCCATTCCCCAACACTCGTAGATGTTGGGACAGCCCGCCTCCTCACAGACGGTGTTGAGAGACAGGCTTCTCATCATCTTCTTCAACTCGAGATAGTCCCCGTCGAGCTTGGCCGTGACCTTCATCCATTTCGGCCGTGGAGGCTCCCCCGGAAGCCGACCATTGACCAGCAACGGATCCTCCCCTCTCTTCTCGGCCGAGAAGGTTCCTTCGGCGAGCAACCGATCGACCTCGAAGGACTGGGACCTGCCCTGACCTCGAGCGAAGGCAGCAAATTGGCTCTCCGTGTCCGTGTAACCAAACACCGACTCGAAATGGGGAATGAGATACTCAACGGCCTCCTCGAGACTGACCCTGCGGCCGACCAGCTCCGAGAGTGTCGAGACCGGGCGGTCGGTGATCCCACATGGGTTCATCATCCCGAAGTAGGCCATGTCGGGGTGGAGGTTGAGGGCGAACCCGTGCATGGTCACCTTTCGCGAAACCCGAACTCCGATTGCTGCGACTTTGCCCTTGTCCGTCCAGACGCCCGTGAGTCCGTCCTCACGCCATCCCCTGATGCCGAGGTCGGCGATGGTCCTGATGATCACTTCTTCCAGACGGCGGACGTAGGGAATGATCTGCTTTGGATCGTCGATCTCGAGGATCGGATACCCGACGAGCTGGCCCGGGCCGTGGAAGGTGATGTCCCCTCCCCTGTCAACGTGGTGAACCTCTGCGCCGGCCTCTCCAGCCGTCTGCAAACCTGCGACGAGATTCGAGGAATCGCCGTTGCGGCCAATTGTGAAGACAGGCGGGTGCTCGAGCAGAAGCAGATAGTCGGACTTCGAACGTCCCTTGACCCTTCCCTCATGGAGTGCGCGCTGCAGATCCCAGGCCTCGGCATAAGGGAGCCTGCCCAACCAGCGGGTTCGGAGCGAGGTCACGCCAGCTCCTGACCCCAATCCCAGGTCTCCAGGTTCTCCTTGATACGACGAAGGAACAGGACGGCGGTGGAGCCATCGAACGCTCGATGGTCCCAGGTGAGCCCCAGGTACCCGATATGCCGAATCGCAATCATGTCCTGGCCTTCCGGCGTTGTGACGACGGTTGGCCGCTTCGTGACCGTCTCGGTGGAGAGAATGGCGACGTTGGGGACATTGATGATCGGTGCCGACATGAATGAGCCGAACGGTCCGGGGTTGGTGATCGTGAAGGTCGAGCCGGTCAGATCATCGAGCTCCAACTTGCCGTCGCGGCCCCGTTCAGCCAGATCACGGATCTCACGGGCAATACCAACGAGTCGCAGTCCGTCGGCATCACGAACACGGGCGACCACAAGCCCCTGTTGGTTCAGATCGATGGCTATACCCAGATCGATCTTCCGATGGAAGATGGCTCTCTTGTTCTCCAGATCGAAAGAGCTGTTGACGACCGGGAATTCCTTGAGAGCGTCGATCGTCGCCCTCGAGATGAATGGCAGATACGTCAGCGAGAACCCCTCTTCGGCCTTGAAGTCTTCCTTGTGGGCTTGCCGAACTCTCTCCACTCGTTCGAAATCGACCTCCACGGACGTCCACACGTGGGCCGCAGTGCGCTTCGAATTGACCATGTTCTCTGCGATGCGCACCCGGATCCGGTCGAGTTCCACCTCGTCCGAGCCTGCAGAGGCTGCGGCAGGCCTGGGGGCCTCCCTCGGGGCCGACGGTGCGGCAGGACTCGGGACCGCCGGCTCCACTTCGGTCACGGTTTTGGGGGAAGGTTCCTCGGCCGGAGGAGTCGGGACGGGCCTTCTCGGCTCTTCCTGAGAACGGTCGAGGTGGGCCTCGACGTCCTTTCGGGTTATCCGCCCACCCTCACCGGTCCCCTGAATCTGGTCGAGGTCGATCTCGTTCTCCCGCACAAGGCGTCGAACGACGGGCGAAAGGAGGCGCGGCTCGGGTTTGTCGGTTGAAGGCTCCGCAAAGAATGCTTCGACCTCTTCGTCTGTCGGCTCGCCTCGGTCGGACGGCTTCGCCTGGTCGACGGACGCGGATGCCTCGAAGCCGGTGTCGGGGCCGGCGAGCGTCTCTGACGCCGGGTGCAATTCGGCTTCGCCTGCGTACGTCACCTCTGATGGCTTGTCCCCCTCGCCCTCGATTCCCCAGTCGTCGCCTTCACCGGCCGGAGCTTCTTCGGCGTCTCCGATGACGACGAGTTCGGCGCCGACTTCGACGGTGTCGCCCTCTTCAACCAGGATCTCGAGGATCGTCCCCGAGACCGGGGAGGGAACCTCGGTATCTACCTTGTCCGTAGAGATCTCGACGAGAACCTCGTCCTCTGAGATCGAATCTCCCACCTGCTTGGCCCAGCGGAGAATCGTCCCCTCGGTGACCGTCTCGCCGAGTTGCGGCATCGATACCGTTGTTGCCAAAGTTCGCTCCTCTCAGTGCAGGCTCTTGCCCGCTGCCGCCATGAGTGTCTCTCCCACGACCTCTGAGAGAGTGGGATGTGCGTGGATCAGAGCCGCTGCCTCGGATGGCAAGGCCTCCCAGCCAACCGAGTACATGAGCTCGTGGATCATCTCGCCGGCTTGGGGCCCGACGACACTCGCTCCGATTATCGGTCCATCCTTCAGGGATATCACCTTTGCATGACCCTGGTTCTGCCCGATGATTATCGCCCGTCCCACGCCATTGAACGCATGCTTCGTGGCTTCGTAGTCCAGACCTTGTTCGGAGGCCTGAGTCTCGGTGATCCCGACCTCAGCCACTTCGGGATGGGTGTAGGTGACTCTGGGGATCGCCTGGTAGTTGACCGGCTGGATGTTGCCAGTGGCTGAATGTGTCACTGCGGCGATTCCCTCGGCAAAACCGACATGGGCCAGCTGTGGGGTATCGGCCACTATGTCGCCAACGGCGTAGAGACCGGGCTCTGCCGTCTGCATGGTCGCCGGATCGACGACTACAAACCCTCCATCCAGCTTTGCGGCGGTCCTATCCAGACCAACATCATCAGTGTTCGGACCGCGACCGACCGCGACCAGGACGACGTCGACTTCCACTCTTTCGCCGCCGAACGGGACAACGACGCCCGAGTCAACCATCTCGGCCGGCTCGACCTTGACGCCGATGTGGAACTTGATGCCTCTCTTCTGGAGCTGACGTTGCAGGGCTTTTGCCGAGTCGGGATCCGATCCTGGAATGATTTGATCCATCATCTCGAAGACATGCACCTCACTACCGACGTCAGCCAGGAAGGAGGCGAACTCACAACCAATGACGCCACCGCCGATGATGGCCACCCGTTGCGGTTGCCGGTCCCAGTCGAGGGCGTGGTCAGAGGTGACGATCTTCTCTCCATCGACGTCATACCCGGGGATGGTTCTCGCATACGACCCCGACGCGAGTATCAGAGATCGGCCTTCGAGCGTTCGACGGCCGTCTCCGGTGTCGACGTCGACACTTCCAGAACCGCTGAGGCGCCCGTACCCGGACACCACCTCGACACCTCGCTTCTTGAGCAGTCCTCCGAGGCCTCGAACGAGGCCTTCGACCGTCTGGTTCTTCCTGTCGAGTGCCGCCCCCCAATCGAGTTCCGGCTGTGAGGCGACGACCCCGAACTCGGCAGCGTGACTGACGGTGCTGTAGACCTCGGCGATGTGGAGCCACTGCTTGGCCGGAATGCAACCCCGGATGAGACAGGTGCCTCCGGGTCTTTCCTTCTCCACCAACGCAACCGAAAGGTCGAAGTTGTGCGCATAGAGCGCGGCCGCATATCCACCGGGACCACCGCCAACGATGACTAAGTCGTGCAATGTCACCTTTCACTTTCCGAGCGACCGAGCCTAGTGCCGGGGGCCGGTACCCTCACCGGCCATGCAAACGCGCTGGTTGCTGATCGCCTCGGCCATCCTCGCGGTGGTGATCCTGGTCGCATTCGGCATTTGGCTGCTCAGGCTTTTGCCATGACCGAGAGGCTCGACCTGACCACGTCAGATGGTGCAACGCTCGAGGCCCGGATCGATTCCCCCGAAGCCCCGGTGCGTTTCACCGTCTTCTGCCACCCACATCCGCTACACGGCGGCTCGATGAATGCACCATTGATGATTGGAGTCACCTCGCGACTCAACGACAGGGGTCATGCGGTCCTACGTTTCAATTTCAGGGGAACCGGGTCGAGCACCGGCCGTCACGACTACGGGCAAGCGGAGCAGGCAGACATCGACGCGGCTATTGAGCTGGGCGGCTCCATGGGCCTTCCCCTTGGCCTCGTTGGGTGGTCTTTTGGGGCCGGGACCGCTCTCCGCTGGCTCTCGACCCGGGAGTCGAACCTCCCCTGGGTAGGGATAGCTCCGCCCGCCGAATCGCTGCCTGAAGAACTCCCCGATGGGCCGAAACGGATAGTCCTCGGAACCCGTGATCAGGTCATCGACAACAAGGCTCTGCGGGAGTATGCCATCGACAAGGGGATCGACCTGATTCTGACACCGGGAGACCACTTCTTCCACGGACGAGGAAAGAAGATCGGCGACCTGGTGGGGGAGGGTCTCGAGCCCTGACGCAATAGAGAGAGTTCATATCCGGAGGCTCGGGCGACGGATCAGGTGTGGAGCGCGACCCGGCGCCCGAGCCTCACGATGCAGCGTCGAGACCCCCCAAGTAGACCTCAGCCTCTTCGCAACACTTCAGCGCCGGCTTTCCCCCGATTTGCCTTGCCAGATCGATGGTTTGTCTGATCTCCTTTGTGTCGGCACCGGCCTCCTTTGCCGCCAGAACATGATGATCTATGCAGCTGTCACATCCAACAGTGGCGGCGATGCCCAACTCCAAGAGAGCTTCCGTCTTCTCACCGAGAAGACTCATCTTCAACCGACGATCCTCCGTCATGGGCGGGCCCCCGGCGTCATCTCCGCGACGGTCTCCACATCTCGTGAGCTCGTGGAGCTGGCACCGACGTAGACGGGCACCTCGCAGGCTCCAACCAGTCTTTCGGTGATGCTGCCGAAGAGAGCTTCGGTCGCACCGTGTCCGCGAGCCCCAACCACGATGAGCTCGGCTCCATGGGTCCGTGCGAACTCGGCGAGAGCCCGATCGGCTCTTCCGTAGAGAATATCCGTGCGGACGAAATCGAGGCCCGTGCCGGCAGCTGCACTGTCGAGGATCGCCTGGGCCTCCTCCCTCGGTTCGCTCCCTGCCGCGGAAGACTCGGAGTCGTAGTCGAGGACGGTCACGATGGCCAGACTCGTCACCGACTCGCCGAATAGGTCGAGCGCTGACCCGACCGCGGCCAGGGACTCATCTGAGCCGTCGATACCGGCGACGACATCAAAACCTCTTCGCGGGGGTGTCGGTATGGTCTCGGACTCCTTTTCGAGAGCCCCGTGGAATCTGGCTCTCTCGAGTGCCAGTGGGACTACGAGTGGGCCGAGGACCGTGCCCAACGCCAGCCAGACATAGAAGTCATGACCTCTTCGACGCATGATGAAGGCGCAGACGACTCCGACGGCCACCCAGACAGCGGCCACTATGACCAACTCATTCGCTTCCATGGCACCTCCAGTCGAGGCTCTCTTCGCATTGAGCCACCAATCGAGCGCGAGGGCGAGAGTCAAAGGTCACTTTCGGATCAGGCCCAATCCCCTACTGGACGGACAGGCCGAGATTCATGATCGAGACATGGCACGGAGCGGTTCCGTCTTGTTGACGCGCCGGGGTTGGTCGGCGCGCACGTGCGACGACGTGGCAGCCGAGCTCGATACACATGTCGAGCACGGGCTCGGGTCTCTAGATGCTTCCACGAGGCTGGATACCCATGGCCCAAATCGGATATCCGAACCGGCTCGCTGGACCCGCGTGCGACGACTCGCCTCACAGTTCAACGACGTTCTCATTTGGCTCCTGCTTGCCGCGGCCCTGGTGAGCGGCTTCTTTCTTGGTTCCTGGATCGACGCCGGGGCGATCGCCGCCATCGTGATCCTCAACGCAGCAATCGGCTATGCCCAAGAATCGAGAGCAGACACTGCCCTCGAAAGCCTGCGCGAGCTCGAGGCGCCTGCAGCCACCGTGATTCGCGACGGGGTCGTCTCCAGTTTGGATGCCCGGCGGCTCGTTCCCGGCGACGTCGTGCTCCTCGAGGCGGGGAATCAGGTGCCGGCCGACGGCAGAATCAGCAACGCCGTCAGATTGGTTGTCAACGAGGCCCCACTCACCGGCGAGTCGATCCCGGTGGTGAAGAGCACGGATCCGACGCCGGAAGGCGTCGCCGTCGCCGATCAAACCTCGATGCTGTTCTCCGGCACCACAGTCGTCTCGGGCAGAGGGAAGATGATCGTCACCCAGACCGGGCCGTCCACCGAAATGGGGCAGATAGCGGCGTTGTTCTCCGACGGCCAGCCGACAACGCCCCTACAGGTCGAGCTGGCACGGGTCGGGAGGCGACTCGGCGTCGTGGCCCTCGCTGCGGCAGGGGTCATCTTCGGTGCGGGCCTCATCCGAAGTTTCCCCGTTGAGACGATGGCACTCACCGCTGTCGCCTTGGCCGTGGCGGCCATACCTGAAGGCCTACCTGCTGTGGTCACGGTGAGTCTGGCCGGCGGGCTGCAACGGATGGCGAGGCGGAACGCCATAGTGCGACGTCTTCCTGCCGTCGAGACCCTTGGAGCCGTGAACGTCATATGCACGGATAAGACCGGCACCCTCACAGCAAATGAGCTAAAGGTCGGTGAGATTGTCCTGGCAGACGGGCGGGCCGGTCTTGAACTACTCGCCAGCGACGACCCTTCGGCGCGTGCACTGGCCACCGCGGCGGCCTTGTGTAATGACGTCTACACGTCCAGCGAGGGATTAGTGGGCGATCCGACCGAGATTGCTCTCATCGACGCCCTTCGGGCCATTGGCCTTTCATACGAGGACATGCGAGACCAAGCCCCAAGGCTGGACGAGGCTGGTTTCGATGGTCGGCGCAAGCGGATGTCGACACTTCATGCCGAGGGTGAGAGCTTCATCCTCTACACCAAAGGCGCTCCAGAAGTGGTCATCGCCCGGTCGGGCTCCTACTACGACGATGCCGGCCCCGTCACACTGGATGAGTCGAAACGCGCGGAGCAACAGGCGATCGCCGAGAGGCTCGCTGCGGGCGGGATGCGGACGCTCGCATTCGCACTGAGAAGGCTGTCGAGACGTCCAGAGGATCCGGCGGATGAGGAGGCGAAGCTGTGTCTGATCGGGCTGGTCGGGCTGAACGAGCGGATTCGCCCTGAGGTTCCCTCGGCCATCGAGCTGGCTGGTGAAGCCGGTGTCACGACCGTAATGGTGACCGGCGACCATGCGACCACAGCACGAGCTGTGGCCGATGCAGTCGGGCTGGACGGCGGTGAGCTGATGGAGGGCCATCGCCTGAGCCAGACCACCAGCGAAGCGTTGAGCCCTCAAATCGATTCTTACAGGGTGTTCGCCAGGGTCGATCCGGCCGACAAGGTCAAGATCATCGAAGCATGGAAGAGCGCGGGCGCCACTGTCGCCATGACCGGCGATGGAGTGAACGACGCACCCGCACTCCACCGGGCGGACATCGGGGTCGCCATGGGCTCGGGAACCGACGTGGCCAGGGAGTCGTCGGCCATGGTTCTCGCCGACGACAACTACGCCACGATCGTTACCGCAATCGCCGAGGGCAGGAGGATATTCAACAACCTCCGCAACGTCGTCCACTACCTCCTCTCGGCGAACGCCTCAGAGGTGATCTACGTACTCACCGGATTCTTGATCTTCGGTTATCTAGGGGAGCCGCTCCTGGCCGTGCAGCTTCTGTGGATCAACCTGATGTCCGACGCCATGCCCGCGATCGCCCTCGGCATGGATCTGCCGACCAGAGACGTGATGAGAGACCGCCCAGGACAAGGGCGCGACGTCTTGAGTGCGCGCAACGTGAGCCTGTTGCTCGGCCAGGGGACCATTCTCGCTGGGGCGGCGGTATTGGCCATGGTCATAGGCAGCTTCGCTCTGGGCCTCGACCATGTGGCCGTGAGGACGATGGTGTTCTCCACTCTTGTCTTCTCTCAGCTCCTCCACGCCCTCAGTGTCAGGGCAGGGGCGGGGCCCCTTAGCCGGCCTGGAAGACTCATGATCTGGTCACTCGTCGGGGCGACAACTCTCCAGTTCCTCGTGGTGTACACGTCGGTCGGACAGCAGATACTGAGAACGGTTGCTCTCGATGCAACCGCAATTGCGGTGACGATCGGCGCCTCGGCACTCTCGATGTTCTTGGTCCGCAGACTGAACTCGCTGGTCGGTGGCGACGACACGTGAATTCGATCATCGATGCCATCATCCCGATTGGAGCAGTGGTCGTTGGCTTCCTGATTTCTGTCCTCGCCAGCCGCCGGGCGGTGACCCACACGGCCGACCTGGCGGCGGGCACATCGATTCCCCCGTTTGTTGTTGGCTTCACACTCCTTGCGATTGGCACCGACCTGCCGGAAATCGCCAACTCGATTGTTTCTTCTGTCTCAGGGCATGGGGACCTGAACGTTGGTGACTCGGTTGGATCCGCCGCCACGCAGGCGACACTGGTCCTCGGATTGCTCCCGATTGTGGGTGGCGCACTGACGCTGTCGAAGACGAGGGTCCTCAGAATCGGTATCGGAACGGTGTTTGCCCTGCTCATCGGCACGGCCCTCATGATGGACGGTGACATCACACGTTTTGATGCCCTGGTGCTGTGCAGTGCCTTCATCATCGGCATCGCCATCACCTGGGGCCCACCGCCCGAAGGCACTCAGATGGAACTGTCCTTGGAGACCGCCCGGAAACTGAAGAAGACGGGAATGGTGCTCCTTGCACTGGCCGTTGTCGGTGGAGCCACCACCCTTGCGGTCTGGGGGTTGACCAGGCTTTCTGCGACGCTGTCGATCCCTGAGTACATCGTCGCCTTCTTCCTGGCTTCCATTGGGACCTCTCTTCCCGAACTGGTGGTTACGACCACCGCCATGCGTCGGAAGCAGACGGAGCTGGCCATAGGGGACGCGCTTGGTGCCTCGTTCATCGACTCCACGCTCTCGATCGGCATCGGCCCGCTGATCGCTCCCGTGGCGGTAACCGCGAGTCTCGCCGTGGTGGGGTCGTTGGCTGCAGCTACTGCAATCGGATTGGTTGCATTGGTCCTTGCGGTGCGGGGCAGACACACCTGGGCAAGCGGAATCCCCTTCATCCTCCTCTACGTGGTCTTCTACGTCGTGCTGTTGAACGTATAGGCGCCGTGCACGCCCGAAGAAGGAGGCCGAGATCAACGAGAGCTTGGCGTCTATAGATCCGACTCGGGCTCGTCCTGACCCGCGACGGGGAGGAGACGCGTCGAGGTCACGGGGCGGAATCCACGGTTTCTGGCCTCGGTGACGGTGTCCGGTGCAAACGACTGAAGCAGAAGCCGGCCCCCGAGGTCTTCTACCTCGACCCGCTCGTGCAGTTCGTCGAACTCGCCCTGCACATCACAGTCATAGACGACCATCGTGTCCCGTGTCCCAATGAACCGATAGCCCTCGAATCGGGGGAGCCGGCTCACCCTTCGTCTTCCTCTTCGACACCGGTCGAGACCTCGGCCGAGCAGTTCGGGCAAGTCGCCTTGGCGATCTTGCCTACGTGGAATGTGAACTCGCACTCGGGGCACTCCACTTTCGGAAGTGTCTGCTCCTGGGCCGGAGGAGGCGGGGGCGGCGCTGCTCCGGGTACCGCACCTGGGGCAGCTGGATAGCCGCCCAGATTCTGCTGAGGAGCTTGCTGTTGGGGAGGCGGCTGCTGACCGGCCGCCGTGCGGACGACATTGACCGACCCACACACCGGGCAGGCAAATCTGCCTGCCCCCGGCACGTCGAACTCGGTCCTACAGGAACCGCAACGGACTTTCATTCATCGTCTCCCATGTCGACTGGCTCACCTACCGCCCCGATCGCCATGAGATAGTCGGCTTCGAGGCGGAGGACTTCCTCGATGTCTCCATGAGAGTAGGACACCCCGTGGCTCTGCTCGATTTCCGATGCGATGTACTCCACCGATGACTGATGGCCTCCGGCTACGGTTTCTACGGGGTTCTTCCGGTCTTCCTGTGCCAGCCCCTGCAAGTAGAAGACTTCCCACTCCAGGATGCGACGGATATCCGCCCTGCTCAATCGTGATTCGTCGGTGAGTCCTTCCTGAACGTGCTTGACCGCATCTTCGATCACATATTCGAGTGGCTCGTATGACGGGCGTCGCCTGGCTTCCTGCCACACCATGAGAGCGACGATCAACATCAACACCCCGACGAGCAGGCCGACGAATGCAATGATCGCTCCAGGTGACATGGTGGTGGTAGAGGTTTACCACCGGATGCCGACTGTTAGAACGCCTCCAGCGGCAACTCCATGAGCGACCCATCCTCAGACTCGGCTGAGACGCGCCTCGCTGCGATCTTGGGTGCGACATCGTTGAGGAACCATCGAGCGGACTCCACCTTGCCTACATAGAAGGGATCATCGTCCATCTTGCCGATTGCGATCTCGGCATGACGGAGCAGCTGCCAGGCGATCACCACCTCGGCGATCGACTCGAGCAGCGAGTTGGCATGGAGACCGACTTTGTAGATCTCATCTCTATCGCCTGACATCGAGCCCATCAGGTACTCGACTAGAGCTCCGAGCTGAGCTTGAGCGTCATCGAGCATCTGTCCCAGCTTCTCCCTCTCCGCGGCTATCGGGTCCTCGTCGACTCCTCCCTTGACGAACTCGACGATCTCACCAGCAAGGTCGGCGAGCGCCGACCCCTGGTCACGAGCGATCTTGCGAAAGAACAGGTCAAGCGCCTGGATACCGGTGGTGCCCTCATATATGGTGTCGATCTTGGCATCTCGGATGTACTGCTCGATCGGGTAGTCCTGGGTGTAGCCGGAGCCACCGAACACCTGCAGCGAGCTAGCAAGGAGCTCATAGGCCTTCTCTGACGAGTAGCCTTTGACCAGTGGCAGGAGAAGGTCGTTGCGACGAACCAGCCTGTCGTCATCTGGCTCGATCGCGATCTTGTCCTGCACAGCGGCCGTGTAGAAGACGAGTGCCCGCAACCCTTCCGTATAGGCCTTCTGCTCCATGAGCAACCGACGAACGTTCGGATGGCCGATGATCTCGACCTTCGGAGCCGTCTTGTCGCCGGCCGCGGCCAGGTCACTCCCCTGAACACGCTGTTTGGCATACTCGAGGGCATTCAGATAGCCGGTGCTCAGGGTTCCCATGGCCTTGGTGCCGATCATCATCCGGGCGTACTCGATTACCCGGAACATCTGGCGGATCCCGTCGTGCTTGTTGCCCACCAGATAGCCAACTGCGGGCTCGTCCATCCCGAAAGTCATCTCACAGGTGGTGGAGCCCTTTAGGCCCATCTTCTTCTCGATGTTGGTGGCATAGACGCCGTTTCTCGGCCCAAGTGTCCCGTCATCGTTGATGAGGAACTTCGGGACCGCAAAGAGCGAGAGACCCTTTGTTCCGGGGCCCGCCGCCTCCGGTCGCGCAAGCACCAAGTGGATGATGTTCTCGGCAACGTCGTGCTCGCCACCGGTGATGAACCGTTTGACGCCCTCGAGGTGCCATGTGCCGTCACCCTGATCAACGGCTTTGGTCGTTCCGGCCCCCACGTCGGAACCAGCATCGGGCTCGGTGAGGATCATCGTCC
>JAHEJW010000072.1 GCA_024638655.1 bacterium
CCCGACGGCCCGGTCGTCACGGCAATCGGTGGAGGTGTTGGCCTCGCTGCCGCCCTCGAGGCCATCCAGACCTATGCCTCCAACATCTCCGCTCTGGTCACCGTCGCTGACGACGGTGGCTCCTCGGGCCGTCTCACCGCGTTGGGCATTCCTCCACCGGGCGACATCAGAAAGTGCCTGCTCGCCTTGACACCGGATCCGTCGATCTGGTCCGAGTTGTTCGCTCACCGCTTCCAGGGTGGTGACGTTGATGTGAGCGAGCACTCGCTCGGCAACCTGATACTCGCCGGGTTGACCGATCTGTTTGGAGACTTCCGCAGCGCCATCTCAACTGCTGAGAGAATGCTGGGGACGCTGGGCCGGGTCATTCCAGTCGCCGATCAACCGGTCACCCTCACTGCCAGGATGGGGTCAGACGTCGTGGTCGGACAGGTCAACATCACCATCGCGGTGGGCAAGATCGACGACCTCTCAATCGAACCCTCGGAGACGGCGGCGAGTCGCGATGCCCTGGAGGCCGTGGCGGAGGCGGACCAGATCGTTCTCGGCCCGGGAAGCCTCTACACCTCGGTCATCTCCGCACTCAAGGTGCAGATGCTCGCCGAAGCCGTCAGCGGTGCACGCGGCCAGAGGGTGGTCGTCTTGAATCTCATCACCCAAACCGGCGAGACGCAGAACATGACAGGGCACGAGCACCTCGAGGCCCTTCACAAGCACGCAGGGATTCAGGGGCCCGGGATCGTCGTCGTCCATGATGGCCCGCTCGATGTGCCAGATGGACACGAGCGTGTGAGTCTCGGGACCGAAGAGGCAGCGAGCCTCGGCTGGCGCGTCGTCTTTGCGGATGTCGCCCACGAAGGAGCAGACTGGCCCGAACACGACCCGATAAAGCTGGGTCGGGTGATGGAAGAGTTGGTCGAGACCGAGGGCTGAGTTGCTGGAGTATCTGACAATCGACGACGTAGACGTCGCCGGAAAGCGCGTCTTGGTCCGGTCCGACCTCAATGTCCCTCTCGACGATGGTGGGGTCGCCGACGACTTCCGAATACGGGCGGCGCTGCCCACGCTAGAGATGCTCGTGAAGGCGGGTGCCGGCGTCACCGTCTGCTCCCATCTCGGACGTCCCAAAGCAGAAGACCCCTCGCTCTCCCTCGAGACCGTCGCGGAGCATATGGACGGACTCACAGAATTGGATGTCAGATTCGAATCTCCTGGTGACATCACTGTCCTGGAGAACACCCGGTTCGACCCCGGGGAGACCTCGAACGACCCCTCCACCGCCAAACGCCTGGCCGACGGCTTCGACCTCTTCGTCCAGGATGCCTTTGGCTCGGTGCACCGGGCTCACGCCTCCACGGTGGGTGTCGCCGAGAGGATCAAGGCAGTGGCCGGGCCGCTTCTCGACGCCGAATTGACCGCACTCGGGAGATTCCTGGGAGACCCCAAGAGGCCCTACACGCTTGTGCTCGGTGGCGCCAAGGTCTCCGACAAGCTGGGCGTCATCAACAACCTGCTCCCCAAAGTCGACCGGATGCTCATCGGCGGGGGAATGTGCTTCACCTTCCTGGTTGCCAAGGGCCTGGAAGTGGGTGATTCGCTCGTCCAAGAGGACAGGGTCGAAGACGTGAGACAGCTTCTCGATGGGCCAGAAGGCCGCAAGATCATCCTGCCGGTCGATATCGCCGTGGGCGATGAGTTCTCGGAGGGCGCCCGACGACACGTCGTTGCGGCTTCTGCCATACCGGAAGGGACGATTGGGCTGGACATCGGCCCTGAGAGTGGTGCCGGCTTCTGGGAGCTCATCGATTCTTCGGAGAGCGTCTTCTGGAACGGCCCCATGGGGGTTTTCGAATGGGAGGAATTCCGCAACGGCACCGAACAGGTCGCCCGAGCCATGGCCGCGTGTGAGGGCTTCACCGCCGTGGGCGGTGGCGACTCGGCGGCCGCTCTTCGCCTGCTCGGCCTGGAAAACAGTGTCTCCCACCTCTCGACCGGCGGCGGTGCAGGTTTGGAGCTGTTGGAGGGTCGGGTACTGCCTGGGGTGGAAGTTCTGGAAAGATGGGTCCAATGACCGATCGCACACCACTCATCGTCGGAAACTGGAAGCTGCACGCCAACCACCTGGAAGCGATCCAGATGGTTCAGAAATTGTCCTACCGGCTCGACCCCGACGACTACGACAGAGTCGAAGTGGTGGTGGCTCCACCTTTCACCGCACTCCGCTCGGTGCAGGTCGTCATCGAACAGGACCACATGCGCATCGGGTTGGGGGCTCAGGACGTCTATTGGGAAGCCGAGGGAGCATTCACCGGAGAGGTGTCCGCCCCGATGCTGGCCAAGCTGGCCGTTGATCATGTGATCGTGGGCCACTCTGAGCGGAGAGAGCACTTCGGGGAGACCGACGAAACCGTGAACAAGAAGGCCAAAGCCGTGATCGCCTCGGAAATGGCACCGATCATCTGTGTGGGAGAGTCGCTGGATCAGCGAGAGGCAGGCTCCGCCGAGCAAGTCGTAGTGACCCAGGTGAAAGGAGCCCTGGCGAGGTTCTCCTCCGATGAGGTGGGCGCGCTGGCCATCGCCTACGAGCCCATTTGGGCGATCGGCACCGGGCGCACTGCTCTGCCGGACGATGCCGGATTGATAACCGAGATAATCCGCGACACCGTGCGCGATATGACCGACAGCTCCGCTGCCGAGTCGGTTCGCATCCTCTATGGAGGTTCGGTCAACCCGGGAAACATCAAGGAGTTCATGGCAAAACGCCACATCGATGGTGCTCTGGTGGGTGGAGCGTCCCTCGATCCGGACAAGTTCGCTGCGATCGTGAGGTACTGGAAGTGACCCACAAGCTGATCCTGCTCAGACACGGGCAGTCGATTTGGAACCTGGAGAACCTCTTTACCGGTTGGACCGATGTCGGACTGACCGAGCAGGGTGAACAGGAGGCAAGGACTGCAGGGCGACTCATGGCGGAAGAAGGGCTCAAACCGGACGTGATGCATACCTCGGTGTTGATACGCGCGACCGAGACCGCCGATCTCGCCCTGGAGGAGGC
>JAHEJW010000046.1:0-1800 GCA_024638655.1 bacterium
ATCGAGGCGCTGCGCGGTCCTAGGTAATTCGCACTATCACCATAGGTGAAATACCATTTCAGATGACCCCCAACGGAGCACGACTTGACCGCGTTTGACGCCGACAGCCTGGTACGCCTTGCATCAACCGCTCCCTCGTGGCGAAAGGCGCAGATGGAGGCAGCTTTCGAGGTGTTCGAGTCTCTCGAGGAGCCTACCGGGGTCGAGGAAGACTGGCGATATGTCGACTACGACATGCCATTCGCAGAGTTGTCCTTCGTTGCTGAGCCGGGTGATCCTCTGCCCTCAGGCCCGTTCCTCGGGGCGATCGGGGGCACCTCCGGACACGTCCTGGTGATCGATGGTCAAGTTGTCGAGGCTGACTCGGACTCAATCCGGGTGTCGCGACTGTCCGAGATCGACGCGCGCGAGTTTGCGGTTGTCCCGCCCGATCACAACAAGCTCGCCGCGGCCCACAGCGCCTTTGCAGTCGATGGAGTCTTTGTCGAAGTCGAGGCCGGTCAGGTCGTCGACGCTCCCCTGGTGATCGAAGTGCAGGGGACCCGGCCTGGCTCGGTTTCATTTCCGCACCTCTCGGTCGAGTTGGGCCAAAACGCCGAGGCGAAGGTCCTCTTGGTCTATCGAAGTGCCGAAGGCGAACGGCTGTTGATGGTCCCCGAGGTGTCCCTGAACGTGGGAGACGGCGCCAACCTGCGTTTCATGTCGGTCCAAGGCCTCGACCATGCGGCTTCGGCAGTCGTCCATCAGAGGGTCAGGCTGGGAAGAGACTCCACGGGCCGGATAGGCGAGGTCGGGCTGGGCGGGAAACTCGGCCGTCTCGACCTCGGTGTGCAACTCGAGGGCGATGGTGCATCGTCCGAGGTAGTCGGTCTGTATTTCGGTGAAGGCAACCAGACACTGGACTACCGAATGCTGATCACACACATCGGGAGAAGCACAACCTCAGACGTTTTCCTGAAGGGCGCAGTCGAGGACGACGCCCAGAGTGTGTTCACGGGCCTGCTGCGTATCGAAAAGGATGCCCAGAAGACCTCCACCTTCGAAACCAACCGGAACCTGGTTCTCAGCGACAACGCCAAGGCTCACTCGGTGCCGAATCTCGAGATTCTCTGTGATGACGTGGTGTGCGGGCACGGATCCTCCGTAGGCCCTCTCGAGCAGGAGCATCTCTACTACCTGCAAAGCAGGGGCCTCGGCAAGGAGCGAGCCGAGCGGCTCCTGATCAAAGGTTTCTTTCGGGAAGTCATCGATCGGTTGCCGATCGCAGGTCTCGAAGAGCCGGTTTCCACCGAGGTCTTCCGCCGATTCGTCGAAGCTCAAGAAGAGGGGAGGGTGGCTTGAAGCTGAAGGTCACGCCTTTCGACGAACTGCCGCGCGATCGTGGCGTGCGAGTCATCGTGGGGGATCATCGAATCGCTCTGTTCCGCGTCGGTGATGACGTCTATGCGATTGGCGATCGTTGTTCCCATGCCGAAGCGTCACTATCTGAAGGTGAGGTCTTCGATGAGGCCGTCGAGTGTCCTCGCCATGGGTCGGAGTTCGACCTTCGGACAGGCGAGCCCGCTTCACTACCGGCTACATCACCCGTTCCGACCTACGACGTCACCGTCGAGGACGGGACCGTCTACCTGACCCTGGAGGATCAATGAGCATTGCGCTGCAAGTCTCGAATCTCTCCGCGGCGGTTGACGAAAAGCAGATCCTCGACCGACTCACGCTCGAAGTCCCCTTCGGCCAGGTCCACGCCATCATGGGACCCAACGGATCGGGAAAGTCGACTCTGTGCCACGTGCTGACCGG
>JAHEJW010000046.1:1900-5066 GCA_024638655.1 bacterium
GACGGGCCGATGAGAAAGCCCGCCGACTTCTTCACCGACACTCCTTTCGACGTCTGATCCTTCTGTGCGGATCTATACAACCGGGGTTCGCGCAGATCCGCACAGAAAGCCATTTCATGGCTGATCGGGCCACCGCCGAGAAGTGGCTTCACCAGTTGACGCATCTTCCAACGGCGCCCGGGCTCGAGGATGCGGTCCTCGACTGGGTCAGAAGATGGGTGGCCCGAAGAAGGGACCTCACGGTCAAGCGGGACTCAGGGGGAAATCTGCTGATCGTCAAGAAAGGGCGCAAATCGAAGCCCCCGCTGCTAGCGGTGGCGCACATGGACCATCCGGCGTTCGTTATCACAGCATCGGCGGAGAGCGAGGCGTCGTTCGAGTTCCGAGGAGGAGTGACCGCACCCTATTTCGAAGATGCTCGGGTCGTTGTGGTTTCTCGACCGGATGGCGCCGAAGGAGTTGTCGTCTCGTATGACGATAGGACGATGTCGGGTGAGCTTCGTATCACCGGGAAAGGGTCGATCGAGCCTGGTGACATCGCCATGTGGAAGATGAGGAAGCATCGGGTTCCCAAGGGCAGGTTCCTGGCTCCGGCCTGCGACGACCTTGCCGGAGTTGCGGCCGCGTTGGCCGCCCTTGACCGCTGTCGGCGAGACCCGGCGCTCGCTCATTTCGGTGTACTCCTAACCAGGGCCGAAGAGGTGGGTCTAGTCGGAGCGATACACGCCGCCAAACACGGCACGATCCCAGACGGATCGCGAATCCTGTCCATCGAGACCTCGAGGGAGTTGGTCAATGCGCGTATCGGTGAGGGGCCGGTGATCCGAACAGGAGATCGTGTCACGGTTTTTGATCGCGAGCTGACCAATCGGATCAGTCGCAGCGCGGCGGCGGCCGGAATCCCGCATCAGAGGAGGTTGATGGACGGTGGCGGATGTGAGGCAACTGCCTTTGGAGCGTATGGGTATCAGGCCGGGGGTCTCTGTCTCTGTTTGGGGAATTGGCACAATCGAGGGAACCTCGACGATGTGGAGCGGGGGACCGGTGACGCCACGCCGATGCTCGAGGAAATCTCGCTGGCCGACTTTCACGGTCTGATCGACTTGCTGGTGTTGTCGGTCTCTGCGGTGGACATGGTTGATCCAACCAAGGACCGCTTGGAAGACGGGTACAGATCCTCTCGGCGATATCTGGTGTGACAGGGTCCATGGTCCCTTACGTCGCTTCAGACCGGTAGGTAGCGTTTCGCAAATGGAATATCGCATCGAGAAGGACTCCATGGGGGAGGTCAAGGTCCCGGTCGACGCTCTCTACGGAGCGTCGACCCAGCGAGCCGTAGACAACTTCCCCATCTCAAAACACCGGTTCAGCCGCAGGTTCATTTGGGCATTGGGATTGCAGAAGGGATCGTCTGCGTCCGTGGCGGCCGCCATGGGTTTCAAGGACGAGAAGACATCGGGCGCAATCAGGGAATCCGCCGATGAGGTGATGACTGGCGACCTCGACGATCAGTTCGTGCTCGACATCTTCCAAACCGGCTCGGGAACGTCGACGAACACCAACGCCAATGAGGTCATCGCGGCACGGGCGAACCAAATCCTCCCCGCCGGCTCCATACATCCGAACGATGACGTCAACTTCGGGCAGTCCTCCAACGACGTCATCCCGACCGCTATCCATGTGTCCGCGGTTGCCGCCATTCGGGAAGACCTGCTCCCGGCACTGGGTGGCCTGGCCCGGTCGCTGGAACGGAAATCCGAGGAGTTCTCCGATGTGGTCAAGTCGGGGCGCACCCACCTGATGGACGCCACACCGGTGACGCTGGGCCAGGAGTTTGGCGGGTATGCCGAGCAGGTGCGCAAGTCGACAGAGCGCGTGGAGAGGGTATTGCCGGAGCTAGAGGAGCTTGCGCTCGGAGGGACGGCCGTCGGAACCGGAATCAATGCTCCCGAAGGATTCGCGACAGCGGTCATCTCATTGATGGCTGAGCGCAGCGGCTATCCATTTCGGGAGGCCGACGACCACTTCGAAGCTCAGGGCTCGAAGGACGCCGTGGTCAGCGCATCGGGGGCTCTTCGGACGGCCGCGGTCGCCCTGTTCAAAATCGCCAACGACATTCGCCTGCTCGGCTCGGGTCCTACTTCAGGCATATCCGAATTGAGGATTCCCGCTCTCCAGCCGGGTTCTTCGATCATGCCAGGGAAGGTCAACCCGGTGATGAGTGAGATGATGATGCAGGTCGTGGCTCAGGTCATCGGCAACGACGCAGCCGTTGTCTGGAGTGGCGCCAACGGCAACTTCGAGCTCAATGTGATGATGCCCGTCATGGCGCACAATCTTCTGGAATCGACCGAGCTCTTGAGCAACGCCTGCAATGTGTTCGCTCAGCGCTGCGTGGACGGGCTGGAGGCGAACGAGGCTCGAGCCCAGGAGCTGGTGGAGCGGAACGCCATCATTGTCACGGCCCTGAATCCGCACATCGGCTACGACAATGGTGCGAAGATTGCCAAGGAGGCAGTGGCGTCAGGGAGATCGGTGCGTGAACTGGTCCTCGAGGCCGGGTTGATGACTGAGAAGGAGCTCGACAACGCCCTGGATCTCAGGAAGATGACCGAGGGCGGCCTGCGCTGACCAGCGTCTGTCAATAGCACTCGGAGAGGCTCAGCTGGAGGGAGATATGCGACGTGCCTTGCCTGGCCTGATACTCGTTCTGGCGGCATGCTCGGCGGGAACCGTCGACCTGGATGTCTCTACTTCGGTGCTCGATATCCCGACGACCACGTCCATCGACCGGGGATCCCCGTCGACGACTTCGCCTCGCCCGCTGTCGACGACCACGACGGATGATGGATTGCGCCCAGTCATCCCCGATGTTGCGCGGGTGATTCCGATTCGGCCGGTCTTGCTCTCTGATGATTCCGGGGCGCGCCGGGCCGACTTCGATCAGGCCGAATTCGCCGAATGGGTCTCACGGGCCAACGAGGTGTTTTCTCCGGCCAGGATCGGTTTCTCCTACGACACCTCTGCAGAGCCGCCCATCGCCGCCGACACCCTTGTCAACGGGATCGGAGACCCTGACTCCCCAGGATGGGTCCAGCGGGTGTTACGAGGCAACGCAATCGCTGAGAACTACCCCGGCGAGCTCGTCGTTCTGTTCAGCGGTGTG
>JAHEJW010000046.1:5166-12071 GCA_024638655.1 bacterium
GGGCCGGCGCTGGGCGCAGTGGAATTCCTCGTTGACGGCGAAGGATTCCGCCTCGAGGACCTGTATGCACCGCTCACCGTCGCAACGGGTCCCCTTTCCTTGGGGACCACAACCATCGAAGCCGGCCTGGTAGTTGTAGGCGTCGAGGTAGTCGGCGTCAATGCCCTGTCGACGGGCCTGTCCGTGGCGATCGACGGTTTTGCCCTGGTGCCCTCGAACTGAGATAGGTGCGGTTCCGTTCGACACTGGCGAGGTGTCGGCCCGAGTGATTCAGATCGTCAGCTGCCCAGGGCATCCATGAGCGTGTTCCAGCCGAGACTGGCGCACTTGATCCGCACCGGATACTGACGTACTCCCTGTAAGGCCTCGATGTCACCGAGGACGGAACCGGGACGCTCAGGATCGAGCCCTGGATCTTCGGCCTCGTCGAGCGACATCATCCTGCGGAATCTCGAGACGATCTCTCCAATCTCGGCTCGAGTCTTCCCCTTGATCGCCTCCGTCATCATCGAAGCGGAGGATTGACTGATCGAACACCCCTGCCCTTCCACGGCTACCTGAGAGACCACATCACCGTCGAACGTCACTTCTATGCTGATCTCGTCCCCGCACAGGGGGTTGACCCCCTGTGCAGCGGCGTCGGGATTGTCGAGGTGTCCCCGGTTGCGAGGATTCCGATAGTGATCGAGGATCACTTCGCGATACAGCTCTTCGAGGGCCATCGGTTCAACCGACTCCGAACAGTTCCCCGGCGCGTCGTAATCCCTTGACCAGGGCGTCGATGTCCGACACGTCGTTGTAGACGTAGAAACTCGCTCGCGCTGTTGCTGCCACGCCAAGACATCTCATGAGAGGCTTGGCACAGTGGTGGCCGGCTCGTACGGCGACATCGTTCTCGTCGAGGATCGTTGCCAGGTCATGGGCATGGATGCCGTCCATCGTCATCGAGACGACCCCGCCACGGTCTTCGAGCGACAGTGGCCCCTGAATCTGGAGTCCAGGCACATCACCGAGGCGTTCCAGGGCGATGCCTGTCAGCTCGAGATCATGGGCGAAGACGTTCTCCATACCGATGGCGTCGAGATAGTCGATCGCAGCGTGGAGACCGACCGCCTCGATTATGGGAGGGGTGCCGGCCTCGAAGCGGTGGGGGATCTCGGCCCAAGTGGCGCTCTGGAGAGTGACGTCGGCAATCATCTCACCCCCACCCTCGAATGGCTCGGTCTCCTCGAGCGCCTCCATTCGCCCCCAAAGGACGCCGATCCCAGTCGGTCCGAGCATCTTGTGCGCTGAAAAGGCCACGAAATCTGCGCCGAGGTCGTTCACGTCGATGCGTCGATGTGGAACGAGCTGCGCCGCATCGACGAGGACGCGGGCACCCTGCTCGTGCGCCAGGTGGGAGATGCGGCTGACATCGGGAATCGTGCCGAGGACGTTGGACATCCCCGTGACGGCCACCATCTTGACGTGGTCGCCGAGTTTCTCTTCGAGGACGTCCATGTCGAGCCGGAAGTCCTCGGTGATAGGGACGTGATCCAGGATCGCGCCGGTCCGTCTTGCGGCCATCTGCCAGGGGACCAGGTTGGCGTGATGCTCCATCTCGGTAGTGAGAATGTGGTCTCCTGGCTCCAGATTCTCCATACCCCAGCCGAAAGCGACGGTGTTGATCGCTGTCGTGGTGCCCCTCGTGAAGACGACCTCGTTGTGATCACGTGCGCCGATGAACCTGGCCACGCGCCGCCTGGCCGCCTCGTACGCCTCGGTCGAAGCAACGGACAGCTTGTAGGCGCCACGGT
Source organism: bacterium (assembly GCA_024638655.1). GTDB lineage: Bacteria > Actinomycetota > Acidimicrobiia > Spongiisociales > ZC4RG35 > Ww567. The sequence continues at coordinate 6,963 of JAHEJW010000046.1, forward strand.
GGACATTGGCGTAGGACGTCCTCGCAAACCGCTCCATCGCCTCCAGCACGGGGGTCGGCTTCTGGGACGACGCGCCCGAGTCGAGAAAGTGCACACCGGAATCGAGGATGGGAAAGTCAGCTTTCAGATGTGAGAGCTCGGTGGTTGGCGTGGTCTTCACTCTCAGGTCAATACCGAGCGGAACGACTCGTATCCCTCTTCTTCGAGACGCACGGCCAGCTCCGGCCCTCCGCTGTCGTGGATGCGCCCGTCGAGGAATATGTGGACTTTGTCTGGTGTGATGTAGTCGAGGAGCCGTTGGTAGTGGGTGATGATCAGGAATCCCCGTTCGGGGCCGGTCAGCTTCTTCACACCGTCAGCCACGGTGCGCAGCGCATCGATGTCGAGACCCGAGTCGGTTTCGTCCATTATGGCCAACTCGGGCTCGAGGACCGCCATCTGGAGAATCTCGTTGCGCTTCCTCTCGCCGCCTGAGAATCCCTCGTTCAAGTATCGATCGGCGAAGGAAGATTCCATCCCGAGTTCTTTCATCGCGTCCATGACCTTCAGTCTCAGCTCGAGGACGGTGAGGTCGACGCCAGTGCGGTTGGACAGGGCCTGGCGCAGGAATTGGATGACGGAGACGCCAGGTATGGCCTCGGGGTGCTGAAAAGCCAGAAACATCCCGTTCTGACCGCGGGCGGTCGGGGCGTCATCGGCGATGTCACGACCTTTGTAGAGGATCCGGCCCTCGGTGATGGCGAATGTGGGCGACCCCATGAGGACAGAGGCGAGTGTTGACTTGCCGGAGCCATTCGGTCCCATGAGAGCGTGGATCTCGCCTTGTTCGACTGTCAGGTCGACACCTTTGAGTATCTCGACATCACCGGCCGAGGCATGGAGGTTCTCGATCTGAAGAAGGGGAGCGCTGTCAGTCACATCCCAATGCTATTTGCACTATCGAGATAGGGAAAATGACGGGGCCGTGAATTGCACCCTGATTCGACCCGCTGTTTGCGGAGGAGTGGATACGGATCGGATTGAGACGATCACGTGATCGGTGCCCAGACCGGATTGGCCAACAGGTCTAGGTCTGTGAGGGAGATCGGGAACACCGTTGCAGGTGTGCCGCCAGCAGCCCAAACCGGATCGTTACGTCTCAGGAGGGGATCGGCGAAAACCCGAAGCGACCGGGCATGACCGAATGGGGGAGTGCCACCCGCGGCATAGCCGGTGGCGTCCCGTACCTCATCGAGACTCGCCCTCCGAGCACCCTCCACCCCAGCCGAGGAGGCAAGCTTGTCCGTGTCGAGCCTCAAGTCGCCCGGCACCAGCGCTACAACAGGTTCCTGAGTTTGCTGGTCGAACACGACGAACACCAGTGACTTCACAATTGCAGAGACCGGGCATCCAATGGCTGCGGCCGCGTCGTCGGCGGTCTTGGTTCCTCCGGGAAAGAAGTGAATCTCGGTTTCGAGGCCGGGGACCGAGGAAAGCAGACGCCGACTGGCCTCGGGCAGTTCAGGCATCACGAACGATGTCCACGGTGTCTTTCATCGTGTCGAGGTCATCGAGGTCGAGCCACTGGATGTAGATTCGCTCGACTCCGGCCTCTTCCAGCCCTGCAACGGTCTCGGCTACCCGGGCCGGAGTCCCGACCGGAAAACCGTTGTTCACATATCTGTCTTCGAGCTCCTTTGGTGTGATACCGCGAGCGTTCGCGGCTCTGGCAAGGCGTTCTTCGAACTCTGTTTCGGTGCGACCTACCAGAGCCCCACCCATGACCGTGGCCTCGACCTGTCTCTCCCCGGCTGCCGTTTTCATGACAGCGATCTTTCGCTTGGCTTCTTCAGGGGGGCAGATGAAGAAGTTGTACTCGTCTGCCCGGGAACCGGCGAGTCTCGGGGTGCGTTTCGGCCCGCTGCCGCCGATGACCAGACGGAGGCCTCGAGGCTTCGGATTCACGGCTGCGTCGAGGCTGTAATAGCGACCGTCGTGTTTGCCGCGCCCTGATCCAAACGCTGCCTCCAGATAGTCGAGCGACTCCTCGAATCGAGCCCATCTCTCCGACCAATCGGGGAATGGCAGGCCGAGGGCAATGTGCTCCAACTCCATCCAGCCCGTGCCCACTCCCAGATCGAAGCGTCCGTCGGACATCTGATCGATGGTGGCTGCGTTCTTGGCGATCACGGCAGGATGTCGGAAGGTGATGGGTGAAACCAACACACAGAGCCTGATTTCATCGGTATCCCTGGCCAGACCCGCCAGAACGGCGAGCGCATCGGTCGCATCCGGAGTCGGATCCGCACCAGATAGGTAGTGGTCGCATCGAGCAAACGACACCAAGCCCTCAGCCTCCGCCCATCGGGCGGCCTCCAACTGTTGCTCATAGGTGCCACCCAGATGTGGCTCCGTCATCAGCGAGAACCTCAACAAAGCCTCCTCTAGGTCGTCTCCTCCGTCCGTATCATGACACTAATAACGGACATGATCGGGCTCCGATTGGCCATACTCCCCTGTCATGAAGCTCGCTCTGCTGGGGCCTGTCGAGCTCGCCGACGCCGACGGGAAGAGGGTTACCGTCGGCTCCCGGCGACACCGGCAGCTACTGGCCATCTTCGGGCTCTATCGCGAGCAGGTGGTTACCACCGAAACCATCACCGACTTGATCTGGGGTGAGGACCCGCCGGCCGACCCCAGCTGTTCATCTGTCTGCACGATGGGATGTCTCATCAAGGCTCCGTCGGCACGGGCACCGTGATCAGAGCCGACACCATGAGGTCATATGCCCGTGAGACGCCGTGGTTCAACCGATCGAGAACGACCTGTGGAGGTTCTACAGGTTGATCTGATCCGGGAAGCGAGACCGTGCGGGTCGCTCCATCCGGCTGGAGAGATCCGAACGGTCTCGCTTCAGCCGGCGTAGGCATCGAGGACGAGATCGAAGTTGGAGGGATCGTCCTCTCCCAAGAAGACCTGAGGGTAGAAGCGCTCACAGCCGGCTCGCTCGAGCTCTTCAATCATCTCCGCGGCTTTTTGGCCCGATCCATGCGGGTAACCACGCTCAACCCACACCGACTCGATGTGGTCAGTTGGTTTTCCGGTTAGGTCGGCGATTTCCTCCAGCATCCTGCGGTAATCCGACTCCTTCTTGGCGGCCACACCCGGTCCGGCTGAGGACCATTTGATCTCATCCGGATTTCGGCCGATCTCGGCAGCCGTGGCTCGGGTCGCTTCCCTGATATGGGCGAATTCCGCAGGTGGCTTGGCATATAGGTTGTACTCGTCGCAGTACCTAGCAGTGATCGCTTGGGCCTTTGGGCCGCCGGCGCCGCCCGCCATCAGGCGAAGGCGCTTGGGGTGAGGTCTGGGATCGAATTCGTCGAGCTGGTAATGGCTGCCTGAGAATCTCTGCGCCCCGGGAGTGATTGCGGCTCTCAGATACCCGAGTGCCTCTTCGTACATCTCCATCCGTGTGGCCAAGTCGGGGAAGGGAATCCCGAAGCGGGTGAACTCCTCCTCGAGCCATCCGGCACCCAGGCCGATCGTGAACCGGCCTTCAGACACCTCGTCGATCGTGACGCCCATCTTGAGCATGACGGCCGGGTGTCGAAAAGTCACCGGCGAAACCAACGACACCAACTCGAGCCGATCGGTTTCCGCGGCCAGTGCGCTGAGGTGAACCAGGTGGTCCCAGGCGGGCTTCTCCGGCTCATCGCCTCGCTGTAGGTAATGGTCGGGGAGGGCGATTGCCAACACGTCGTCGCGTTGCTCTGCCCACTTTGCTGTGGTCAGCACGAACTGCCAGTCTCCGCGGACCTGGATGCCGAACTCCATCAGGCCAGTGTGAGGATGTCGGTGAGGAGTGATCTGGCGTGCGTCGCCACATCGAAGTCAGGATCGAGTACACGGTGTAGAGCAATGCCGTTCAGTGCCGTCACCAGCGTCTCAGCGCGCCGCCCTGCGTCGTCCGCGGACATCTCGGGATGCTCGGCGCTTATGGCTCCGGCAAACCGGGCCACGCGACCCTCATGGTGGCGGATGACCCGACCCCTCAATTCGGGGTGCCCGCGGCTTCCTGACACCGCAATACCGATGTATACCCGAGCCAATTCGCTCTGCTCAGTCACGAACTGGACGTAGGCGTCGACGAGGTCGGCGAGGCTGTCAGGGCCCTGATGGCGTGGATCCGGGTCGACGGCGTCGATGGCATCACGAACCACGGTCAGGACTGCCTGCTCTTTCGAGTCGAAGAGGTTGTAGAAGCTGCCGGGCAAGACACCTGCCCTCTCACAAATAGCCTTGATGGTGGTCCCCTCGAGCCCGGTTTCGGCTATGAGCCCTCGAGTCGCCTCGATGATCCTGTCCCGGGTTTGGAGACCGGCCTTGTAGCGCATGGCCGAGACAGTACCCAGGGTCTTCCCCCAACCGGCGCCTCCTCCTCACAACCACGGGATCTTGGAAAGGAACAAGAGGGGTTATATTGAGCGTTGACTCAAATTAGAGTGAAGACTCAAATACTGAAGGGACCAAGGCGTTGAGCCACTACAAGTCCAATCTTCGAGACATCGAGTTCAACCTCTTCGAGGTGGGCCGCATTCAGGACTACCTGGGCAAAGGCGAATGGTCGGATCTCGACAAGGCGACGGTCGAGGACGTCCTCGCCGAGATCGAGAGGCTCGCCAAGGAAGACTTCGCGGCGTCCTACGCCGATCAGGATCGTATTCCGCTGGAGCTAGTTGACGGCACTGTGGAGCTGCCCGAATCTGTGAAAGAGAGTGTTCGAGCTTTCAAGGCAGGCGGCTGGAACCGACTCGGACTCCCCGAAGAGCTCGGCGGCATGCCGGTACCTCCCTCCGTGTCTTGGGCGGCATCAGAGATGCTGCTTGCCGCCAACACCACAGTCCAGTTCTACGCCGGAGGGGCCTTGTTCGCCCGGGTCCTATTCGAGGAAGGGACTGAGGAGCAGAGAGAGCTGGCCAAGCTCTGGATCGAGCGTGACTGGGCGGGGACGATGATCCTCACCGAGCCCGATGCTGGTTCCGACGTGGGGGCCGGAACGACCAAAGCCGTTGATCAGGGTGACGGCACATGGCACCTCGAGGGCGTCAAACGGTTCATCACCGGTGG
>JAHEJW010000007.1:0-13605 GCA_024638655.1 bacterium
CGAGGGTCTAGTCAACTCGGGCGAAAACGGGATGACGCACACGAAGCCCAATACGCCGAGCCTCACGTGCCGATACTCACCTATGAACCGGTCGACGGCTCTCGGTCTCGCTTCGATGCCGGCCATCGTGGGATTGGCTTGGCACAATCAGCGGCGAACGGAGAAAGCAGCCAATCTCTATGAGCCCTCCCGGCCGACGCTGCCAGGTGAGCGACGCGAGATCTCCACCGAATGGGGCTCGGCCTCGTATCGATTCGTCGAGGGCGCCGGTACCGGCCCACCCCTGGTTTTTGTCCACGGATGGGGCAAGACCGGCGATTCTGCCTGGTGGCCGATACTCGATAGCTGCTCCTCGTCATTGGTGGTGATGGACCTCCCCGGGCACGGCAATTCCCGTTTGGAGAAGACGTTCAGTCTGGAGCTGGCTGCCGCTTCGCTCCTGGAGGTGATCTCCGACTCCGGAGTCGGCCGACCGCTCTTGGTAGCCCACTCGATGGGAGGCCCCGTTGCCCTCACCGCCATCAAGGCAGCCGGCCCGCATGGGTTCGCCGGCCTGGTGGCCCTGGCGACCTCCGCATACTGGGTGACACCAAGAGTGAAGGCGATGATGGCCCTCGCCCCCTATGTGATGGAGCCCAGGTCCCCGATCGTCACGCGTACGAAGTTGCATGACGTCTCCCGCCATCCCAGCCGCGCCTCGCAGATTTGTTGGTCCTATGACTGTCGCCCGATGTTGAGACTTCTCCGTCAAGGAGCGGCCGAGCTGCGCAGATTCGATGCATCCACTTGGGTCGACTTGGAGATGCCGAACTCTCACTGGGTGATCTCGACCGATGATCGAGTTCTCCCTCCTCACCATCAACACGCATCGGCTCGCCTGTTTGGGGCCAGGGTCCACGAGATCAACGCAGGACACTCGCTCGTGATGGACGCTCCTGACCTGGTCGTGGATATTCTGGATGAGGCCTGCTCCAGCATCACGGTCTGACAGCTTTCAAGTCGGTGCTGTCGAGAATCAACGGCTTGGGTTCCGAAGTGACTCGATCTCCCTTGTGAGTCCGGGAATCACATCGGCTATCTCGCCTACCACTCCGAGGTGGGCGTAGTGGAATATGGGAGCTTCGCGGTCGCGGTTCACAGCCACGATGGTCCTCGAGGCCTGCATACCGACGACGTGCTGTAGAGCGCCCGATATCCCGCAGGCAATGTAGAGCTGAGGCCGCACAGTGGTGCCTGTCTGTCCGACTTGGATCGATCGGGGAGCCAGGCCCGCTTCGACCGCGGCACGGGATGCGGCAACTCGTCCTCCGAGGGTGTCGGCGAGTCCCTCGATCAGGTGCCAATTCCGGACGCCGCAACCCGCCCCTCCGGCGACTACCACATCTGCATCGGCGATTGCGACGTCCGAACCTTGAATGCTCCGCTCCAGGATCTCGACGTCGAAGTCTCCCGGTTGTAGATCGAAGTGCAGCGGAACGACTCGCAACTGCCGTTGATTCGGGACCGCAGCGAACACGCCCGGTCGCACCGTGGCAATCTGCGGTCTCGCTTCCGGGCAGAGACAAGTGGCCAGGACTCCACCCGCCATCGCCGGCCTGACCTGGTGAAGCAGCTGGGGGTGCTTCCGACCCTTTCGTTCCCAGTCACCGATATAGAGCCCAGTGCAATCGGCGGCAATTCCGGTATCGAGCGCAGCCGCAACGCGAGGAGCGAGATCGCGACCGGTGGTAGTCGCGGCAAACAGGAGGATGAGAGGACGGGCCCGGCGCACGGCATTCGCGACGACCCTGGTCTCGGGATTCCCACGGTAGGAGGACAGCCGGCTGTCTTCGAAGGTGAGTACCTCGTCGGCGCCGTACAGGGACGCTTCAGTGATAGCCCCATCGATGTCGGATCCAATCACGAGTGCCGCTGTACCGGTTCCTAGTTGGCCGGCGAGGTGAGTGGCGTGGGAGAGGATCTCGGCCGAGGCCCGGGTGACGCCGCCCTCTAGATCGATTTCGCAGACGACCCAAATGTCCGACTTCCCCCGGTACGAGGTTGCTCCGGATCCAAAGGCATCAGACGGGTCAACCTCAGTTGTGTCGTGACCTCTCGGGATCTCATCCATGATTCGTTCAGCCAGATTCCCCAGCGTGAACGTCTCATCGACGAAGCGGCAATCGGTCGAGCGGAGGGGAACTGCCTTCATGTGCGCCACCTTGGTCGGCGAGGCGTTCAGCCCGACTCGGGTTGAGTCCAGCCCGAGATCTGATGCGTTCAGTGTGGCTATCTCGGCCGCAGCCCCCCGCTTTCGGCCAGGCAAGGTGGGATAGCGCGGCTCAAAACCCGTCTCGGCGACAGTTGCCAGTGCAGGGAGTTCCATCGAGACCAGCTCGAACCCGCCTTCGATGATCCTTCTTGCGATGAGGCGGCTTCCCTCGACCCGAAGCTCCTCGCATCCCGATGCGAGAGGGATGCCGAGCCGTTGTGCCACCTGGGGTCCGACATGGCCCGTCTCACCGTCGAGCGCACTCACTCCTCCAAGAATCAGATCGGCTCCACCGACGTGGTCGATGGCAGCCGCAAGTGCATTCGAGGTCGCCCAAGTGTCGGACCCGGCGAAAAGTCGGTCGCAGAGGAGAAGACCGCGCTCGGCCCCCAGGGCAATGGCCGCCCTGAGGGCAGCCTCGGCCTTCTTGGGACCCATCGACACGGCCCACACCTCGTCCGCGAGTTGCAGCCCTGCCTCGAGAGCGTGCAAATCAGCGGGATTGGTGATAGCAGCCACCGAGCCCCGGTCGATGGTGCCATCCGGGTTCATCGCAACGGACCCGACCCTGATGTCGGGAACCTGCTTGACGAGGACTATGGCTCGCATACCAGCTTCTCAGTTGTCTGCTCCAAGAGGCCTAACACCTCACTTTGCCCTGATTGCGGGTGTACTCCTAGAGCCGAAGGTCCCGCTCAACTGCTCAGTCGGCAAGAGGACCAACTACCCAGACATCACTTACATCTTCCCCTAGCGCTGAGCCACGATTCGGGCATCCTGGTCACGCACGACTGACCGGAGGTCACGGTGAAGTACGTCGTCAAACGCGATGCAGAGGGACATTGGAGCGTCGCAGACGTGTGGAAGCGGGGTCAGGCATTGCTGACCGATCCGCTCTTGAACAAAGGCACCGCCTTCACGCCTGGGGAAAGAGACATCTTCGATTTGGATGGCGTCTTGCCCTACCAGCACACAGACAGAGAACGTCAGGTTCGGAGGGGATACGAGCACATCCAGGACAGGGGGGACAACCCGCTAGAGCAGTACGTCTCGATGATGGGCCTGATGGACAGGAACGAAACCCTCTTCTATCAGGTGCTTGCAGCACACGTCGAGGAGTTACTCCCCATCGTCTACACACCTACGGTTGGCCAGGCTGCAGTCAAATACAGCCATCTCTTCCGACGTGGCCGAGGTCTTTGGATCACGCCGGATCACAAGGGGAGGATCTTCGAGGTCCTCGGGCATTCCCGTAGCGACGAGGTGAAGCTCATAGTCGTGACCGACAATGAGCGCATCCTCGGTCTGGGTGATCAGGGTGTTGGTGGAATGGTCATCCCCATCGGAAAACTCGCTCTGTACACACTGGGTGCCGGAATTCATCCGGCGTACACCCTTCCGGTGAGCCTCGATGTCGGTACGGACAACCCGGAGTTGCTCGAAGACGACATGTATGTGGGATGGCGCCACCCCCGGTTGAGGGGTCACGAGTACTACGAGTTGGTCGACGAGTTCGTCGAGGCTGTCAAGCGCCGCTGGCCGACTGCGTTGTTGCAGTGGGAGGACTTCAAGAAGACCAATGCATTCACGCTGCTCGACCGTTACAGGGACACGCTTCCTTCCTTCAATGACGACATTCAAGGCACAGCCGCAGTGGTGGTCGCCGGAATCCTCGCATACTCGAAAACGGTGCGCTCACCTCTCAGCGACCAGCGTGTGGTGCTGGTCGGCGCAGGCGCAGCCGGGGTCGGGATCGCCCGCCAGTTACGACACGAGTTCCAAGTGACCGGGATGGATTGGGAACAGGTAGTGCGGTCAGTCGCACTCGTCGACAGCGGAGGGCTGATCGTAGAGGGGCGTCCCGGGCTCGAAGAGCCCAAAGCAAGCCTTGCCATGCCGGGCGACATTGCTCGCCGAGCTGGTGTCAAGGCGGGCATGGAGACGACGGAGGCCATCCAGGCCCTTCGACCTACCGTTCTCATCGGAACCACTGGGCAGGCTGGGGTCTTCGACGAGCAGATGATCCGGAGCCTTGCGGGATCGGTCGACAAGCCGCTTGTGATGGCACTCTCCAATCCGACGTCCAAGAGCGAAGCATTGCCCTCTGACCTCGCTAGCTGGACCGATGGTCGGGCGATCATGGCGACCGGAAGTCCCTTCCCCCCGGTGCGGCATCACGACAAGATGCTGCCGGTCGCCCAGTGCAACAACGTCTATGTGTTCCCCGGTGTTGGACTGGGTGCGATAGTTTCAGAGTCCCGACATGTCACCGACGGGATGTTCGCAGCCGCTGCCACCACCCTTGCGGGGCTCGACGGTGTCCATGAGGCGGGTCTCGGCCGGCTCTACCCCCCACTCGCCGACATTCGCGACATCAGCAGATCGATTGCCTTCGCGGTAGTTCGACAAGCAAGTGAGGAGGGTGTCGGGAAACGGATGTCGGACGACGAAATCGAGGCGGCTCTCGATCGTGAGGTCTGGGATCTCGATTATCCGAGGTTGGAGCCGGTGTGAGGCGAGGCCCCTGCCGGTTGAACCGGCAGGGCCAGGCTTCGTGGGTGCTCCGCGTTCAGCCGCCGAAGGCCCGCTGGAACGCAGCTCGATACTCGGGGGTGCTCGGACCGCTGAATCCGCAGTAGTTGACTGTCCCGGCCTGAGCCGAGATCAGATACTGGCTTCCCGCCTCGAACGGAATCCCGCCAATCAGGGCTTCCATGCCCAGGGGGGCGTCCAACATCACCTCGGTGTAGTCGCCACCTTTGAACCAGGTGTCCACCGAGAGCGTGACCGTGGAGCCGTTCAACGAGGTCACCGTTCCCTCGAACGCGATATCAGCAACGCGGGCGAGGTCTTCGGGTGAGAACATGATGCAAGAGGCCATCATGTCCTCCGCTGGTGCGTTCAGCTCCAGGGTTGCAGCTGTCGGCCCATCGTCCGAACTGATGCCAAGTCCGATCACTCCACCTATGGCGATCACCAAAGCCGCTACTGCGGCAGCCGGGAGGGCCCAGGCGCTCCGAGTCGACCGTCGCGATGCGGAACGGTCCTTCAATTGTGTGCTCATCACTTTCTCCAATAGCCGGCGTGACGTTTCCGACGTCACGGGTTCCACGGGCACGTCGGCTGACATCGGGTCGAGCCTGGCGAGTCGGTCTCTCAGGTCGTCACTCATCACGATGCTCCTTCGTCCCTTTCACCCGCTTGTGTCCGGCTGGGCGGGAATCCTGTCTGCTCAGCTGCTCCGCCAGCCTCTTTCTCGCGCGACTCAGACGGAGGGTCGCGGCGTTGACGGTCAGGCCCATCACGGTGGCGATCTCTCTCGGCTCGAGTTGCTCCCAAGCCCAGAGTCGCAAGATCTCCCGATCCGCTCCGTCGAGGCTCTGCAGGGCAGCCTCGAGATCGGGATCACCATCGCCTACCGACAGATCGACGTGGTGACGGATGGGCTCAGAATGGAGTTTCTCAACGAGTCTCAGACCCCGTCTCTGACCTCGACGTTGATTGGCCAGAGTTCGCCGGGCCACCCCGTAGCACCACGGGAGCGCTCGATCCTGGGGTATGTCTTCCAGGCGGCGCCAAACTGTGAGCAGCACCTCGGAGAGCGCATCCTCGGCGTCTTGACGAGAAGCGCGTCTCAGCAGATAACGTTGCAGGGGCTCGAAGACCTCGGACGCTATTTGCTCGAATCGGTTGATTTCGTCGGCGGGTCGGACCATTCAGTGGATCATGTCCGGCACGCCCACAATTCTGTCACGGTTCGATTAATTGCGTTTAGCTCTTGCGGCCTGCCCCGCCTGAGCGTCGTCGTTTCTCCTGCGCGACATTCCTATCACGAGGAGACTCGCCATGATGAGACCAAGCCCGACTGAGGAGAGCAGGTTGCTCTTCACGGTTTCGGCTGCGCTGACGAACGTCACCATCAGCCCCTCGACTGGGCTCAGCTCGACCGACGGAGAGCTGACCAGGACGCCCCGCTGAGCCGGGGTTGTCCTTATGACGAGATTGGTCTTCTCCGTGTCGAGGTCCTGGAGCTGAGGGGGTGGCGGAGGTCCTGGGGCCGTGGTGGATGGGCCCGGCGACGCCACCAACTCGGTCGTTGATGTAGTTCCAGCAATCGTGGTCGTGGTGCTCGAACTGGAAGAAGTCGTTGTGTCCAGGCTCGTGGTTGGGGCACTCGACGTGGAAGTTTTGGCGGTGGTCGTCGTGGTTGTGACCCCGCTTGTTGACGTGGTCGTTGCCTTGGTTGTCGTGGTGGTGGGCAGAGTCGTGGTGGTGGGCAGAGTCGTGGTGGTCGTTGTCGACGTGGTTGTGGTCGTAGTGGTCGTGGTAGGAGGTGGCAAGACCTTGTTCAGCTTCAGTCTCGTGGGGTAAGCCGTCGTGTCGTACGCGAATGTCATGTCGTCGTCGGAGAAGTCCTTGTCGACCATGATCCGCAGCCTCAGACTTCGCCCCGAGGCAAAGGTGTGGCTGAAGGCAGGGAAACTGATGTCTGCCTTGCTGAATACGTTCTCACCGTCCGGCGGCGCCACGTCCTTGTATGCGGTTGCAAGGGTTGTGCATCCCGAGGATCCACAGTCGAGGAGGTAGGCCACCAGCCGGTTGGTATCGCCCCCGTCGAAGGACTTGTCGGCGAACCAGATGGTGAGTGTTGCCGAGTCAGCTACCTCCAACCCGGAGACTCCAGCAGACCACTGGTGATAGTGCTTTTTGTCGGTTTCAGCCAAGCCCTTGTCCGACTTGTCGATCCTACGACCCTGTTTGCCGTTGTCGTCGATGTCCAGCATGGGCCCCGAATAGGTGGGCGCACTGGTCTTCAAAGACGCGCTGGGATAGCCGTCGACGTCGGGATAGAAGTAGACCGGTTCCGTTGCCGCCAGCGCCGGCAGGGGGACGGCCAGCATCAAAGTGGCGGCTCCGAGGAGGGCGGTGAGACGTCTCACCCGCCCGAGCTCGCGAGGCTCATGGGGCGGGGCTGTCCCTCGATCGGGGGGAGGGCTCGGAGTCGAACGGTGAAGGTGGTCCAGCCGTCGACCCTCTTGTGATGAATGCTACCCCCCAGACCCATGGCCAGCTCCTTGGAGATGGCGAGACCCAACCCGACACTCCCTGCGACCAGAGCATCCTTCCCCCTGTTCACGAATCTCTGGAAGAGGTTGTCTTCGACGTGTTGGGGAATCCCGGGGCCATCGTCCGCGACCACCAGCATCGCCCTGCTCGTCTGCACCATCCCGGTGATCAGGATGTGCTCTCCTCCATGCTTGCGGGCGTTGGAAACGAGATTGTGGAGGATTTGCCGAACGTGAAGCGGATCGGCGTACACCTCCATCCTGGGGACGCGCAGCTCGATCGAGTCTCCGGCCCGAACATATGGCGCCACGACTTGTCTCGTCTCCTCGGCTAGGTCGATCCGCCGCGGTGAATAGCTGAGTGCCCCGGCGTCGATGCGAGCCGCCACGAGGAGGTCCTCGACCATGCGGGAGAGATCGGATGAGCCGGCGTTGATGATCGTGAGCATCTCCTCAGACTCGATCGGGTCGAGTTCACCCTCGAGGAGCAATTCGGAGAAACCGACGATGGTCGTGAGGGGTGTTCGCAACTCATGGCTCAGACCGGCGATGAATTCGTCCTTGGCCAGGCTGAGCTCACGCTCGGCTTCCAGCTTCGCCTCCATCTCGATCTCCCGTTGCTCGACTCGGCGCCGCAGGATCAACCAGAAGGCCACCATCGCAACACCGGGTATCAGCAGCGTGACTGCAAGCTGTGTGAGTCGCGCAATCCGTCCCTGGACCTGCTCGGATTCGGCGATGGAAACCGACAGGGCCGTTTGCAGCTGATCGAGATCGGAGGAGAGCGTCTCAAAGGCAGGTTCGAAATCCCCGATCCGAATCTCCTCGGCCTCGTCTGGCCGCCCAGCCGATGCCAATTGCAGAATGCTGCGTCCCGAGTCGAGGAACAAGCCAATCGCGGTGCGGGTTTCGCTGGTGGCAATGACGTCAGCACTGTTGAGCAGGACTTCGACGTCGCCCAAGTTCGCCTCTGCCTCGTCTATTGCTGCGTCGCGAGCCTCCGGGCTGGAAACACCGAGTCTCTCATCGAAGGAGAAAAAGACTGCCTGTGCCACCGAGGCACGGGCGATCCCGGCGGATCCCATGGTTGCGTTCGTCCAATGCAGGCCTCGCGCATTTGAAGCAACCTGTGAGATGCCGAAGGAGTTGGTGAACAGGAACCCGACGGCCAGGGCGAACACAGCCGCCAGGACCGCAGAAGAAATCGCAAGGACGCGCCCTTTGCCAAAACGGTTTCCATCGGATTCTGCCACCGATCTCTTATCGGCAAAGTGGCAGCGAAACTTGTGTGGGTATACGTGGTCCCAACGGTCTATTTCGACAATCGTGGACTCTCAATTGGCCAAACGCGCCAAGACGCGTTTGACTCTGGCATCAGCCGGGTAGGACCGGGGATGGACTTGAAAAGGGAACAATTCTCAGCGAACATGCGTTCGAGAAGATGCATCGATAAGTGGGGAACATGACCAAGAACCGCAAGACAACGGCGCTCGTTGACGAGCGTGGCCGACTGACGACCGACCTGCTCGGTCAGTACCTCGCCGCCATCGGCGAGCACGAGCTTCTCACCGCCGACGATGAGGTGAGGCTCGCTCAGGCCATGGAGGCGGGGATCGAGGCGCGTCGACGCGTCGAGGCCGAGGATTTCGAGGATTCGGCCGAGCTCGCCCAACTCCAGCGTCAGGTTCGTGATGGCGAGCGCGCCCAGAGCAGGTTTGTGGAGGCCAACCTTCGACTGGTGGTCGCCAATGCGCGACGTTACGCCGGAGCCGGAATCGACATGCTCGACCTCATCCAGGAGGGCAATCTCGGTCTCATCCGTGCAGTCGAGAAGTTCGACTGGCGGAAGGGATTCAAGTTCTCGACATACGCGACCTGGTGGATTCGCCAGGCCATGCAGAGGGCCCGGGCAACTCTCGCCGAGACCATCCGCATCCCAACGAGGATCTTCGACCTGCTTCCGGTCGTCCGATCGGCTGCAGAGGCGATACAGGCCGACAAGGGCCGACCCGCCACTCCGGAGGAGATCGCCGAGGAGTCCGGCGTGTCCCTGGCAGACGTCGAAAAGGCCCTGAACGTCGGAACCACGGTCGCGCTCGAGTCGCCCATCGGGGAAGACGGTGCTGAGCTGGGAGACTTCATAGCCGATCTGGATGCTGCGGCCCCGGACAGCGAGGCGGAGCAGAGCCTGGCCCGCGATGCGCTCCTCACAGCTCTCGGATCCCTACCGGAGATGCATCGTCACGCCCTCGAGCTCAGATTCGGCTTCGTTGATGGCCAACCTGCCACGATGGCGCGGGTGGCAACCGAAGTTGGCATCCCTGAGCACCAGGTGCGCGACCTTCTCGACGAGGCTCTCGAGCTTCTCAGCGAGCACCTCGAACCCCACGAGAGCCTGCTCGTAGCCTGAGCCGGCTACTCGCCAGGGTAGGTTTCGCCCTCTGAAAGGAGGCCCGATGTCGCGCATCGCTGTCGGCACCGAGAAGGGGGCCTATGTCGTCGAGAACGATCAGGCCGGCTGGACGGTACGAGGTCCCATATTCCCTGGTTGGAAGGTGAGTGCCTTCGGGCAGAGCCAGGACCGGACGCATCTGGCCGCGGTCGGGAGCAACTGGTTCGGTGTGGCCATACACCGAAGCGCCGATTTCGAGTCCTGGGAGCAGATCGAGGCCCCTCCGACCTGGCCCGAGGACACGGGTCGGAGTATGAGTCAGATCTGGACCCTCCACACTGACGGAGACCGGATATGGGCAGGAGTCGCCGAAGCTGGTTTGTTCACTTCCGAAGATCAAGGCGTTTCATGGGATCCGGTGAAAGGCCTGAACGAGCATCGCACTCGAGATGAGTGGGAGCCGGGTCTCGGTGGGCTCTGTGCTCACCGCTTGCTGACGGCCGAGAATACGAAGTGGGTCGCCATATCAGCCGTTGGGGTCTTTCGCAGCGACGATGACGGCGTCACCTGGGAACCCAAGAACGATGGCGTGGCTACGGTCGGTGCTCCCGAAGATGCCCCTCGGCCGGAGGTCGGGTATTGCGTCCATTGCGTCGCCCACGATCCGAATCGCCCCTCTCACATCTGGCGACAGGACCACTCTGGTGTCTACCGAACCACCGACGGTGCAGACAGCTGGCATCGCATCGAGGAGGGCCTGCCGGCCAACTTTGGTTTCGTCATGTGGCGCGACGAGTCGAGCGGTCGACTATTCACCATCCCACTGGAGGCCGACTCCAATCGAGTGCCTGTGGAAGGGAAGCTGCGAGCCTACATCTCAGACGATGACGGTGAAAGGTGGTCGGAGGCCGGACAGGGGTGGAGTGATGCCCCCCAGTTCACGGGTGTCCTCCGGGGAGCTTTCGACGGCGACAATCGTGGGACTTTCTGCTTCGGCACAACTGGTGGCAAGCTCTGGCTGACCAGCGACAACGGCGAAAGTTGGGCTGAGCTCCCTTCGTCATTCCCCCGTATTGGGGCGATACACCTGCTGACATGACCGCCAGGCTCCGTTTGCCTCGGATGCTCACCCACTCGGTCAAGAACGGCCTCGAACATGAGGTCGGAGGCGAGACCGTGCGGGAGGTGCTCAACTCGCTCTTCGAAAGAGAGCCGGGACTGCGAACCCATTTGGTCGACGAGAAAGGTGAGATCCGACCCCACGTGTCGGTCTTCGTCGACGGGCTGCAAGCCCGCTTGGGCACATCTGTACCCGAGCGAGCAGACATACGGGTGCTTCATGCGGTCAGTGGTGGTGCTGGGCTCAACAGCTGACGTGCAGAATCGCGGTGAATTCCTCGGCCTTCAGCCCTGATATCACTGCGCAGGCCTCAGATGTCGGCATGATTTGCAGCCTGACCCGCTCAGATACCGCCTTTTCGGCTATCTCGTCGAGGACCGGGAGTCTGCCCGAGTAGCCGGTTCCGATGATCAGGCGGTCACCTGACCAGGGGATCGCCTCGTTTCCTGTGAGGGGAGTGTGTCCGTACCGACTCTTGAGGCTCCGAGAGGGGGCTTTGTCTCTCGGTCGAACCTCTTCGTTCTCAATGATGATGTCGTGGTCGTAGGTACGGCCATCGACGACTACTCGCCCGAAACCGGGGTAGTCGATGTCCATTGTCGGAGCCTATGCGAGGGTGTGCGACTCAATCGAGCGCATCGAGTATGGCCTCGACGTATGCGGCGACGTCACGGAACGAGGCCGTCCCCGCCGGTTTCCCGGACTCCGCCACCAGCGGCACATGGGAATGCCCCTGATCGGCGATCTCCCTGATTCCGTCGGCTATCGAGGATCTGGGAGAGAGAGCCACCGGCTCTGACATCACCTGTTTGACTCGAAGCACGGAAGGATCCGGGTGCTCACAGCCCACCTTGGTCAGAAGGTCGAACTCGGTGACGATCCCGGCGAGATGTCCCCGAGCATCGGCGACCAACACCGAGCCGATTCCTCGGGCTCTCATGTGATGTGCGGCGTGGGAGACCGGCTCTTCGAGATTGACGATGACAGGCGGGCTCATGTTCAGGCCCGTGAAGTCGATGAAGCTCAGACCATGCTCCGTGTGCGGCTCCGATTGGTCTATCCGGGACGCCAATGACTCCGCCATCAGCTTCATCACCGTGTAGAAGGACAGATTGCCCGCCAGCCGGCTATCGCCTTTCAGCACTGGGACGTTGCGCACCCACCAGTCCACCATGATCTCGAGGCCGTCGGCGACCGTGTCGCTGTCCGTCATGGTTCTGACAGAGCGGCTCATCTCCGACTGAATGGGTCGGCTCCAAGTGCTGGGGCGTCCTATCGCTCTGAGCAGCACATCACGTTGGGTGAAGATGCCAACCAACATGTCGCCATCAACCACCAGCGCACAGGACAGATCGGCCTGGGACATCGTCCCTACGGAGTCGGACACCGAGGTGTCAGGGGACACGGTCACATGTCTGCTGAGGTCCAGAGTCGAGACCGATGTGCTTGCGAGTCTATCGGCGATAGTCATATGCCTGCCTTGCTTCGTCGGGGGCCGGAGCACCGGGAGTCCGGTGGCCGCCCACGGGAACTTATAACACAACTTCCCGGGACTTGATCTCCCGCTGCCCTTGACCAATCGTCTTCGGATGGCGATACTGCGACGTCAATGGCGCACATGACCTGCACCATCATCATTATCGACTAGACACAGACCCAACAGGTCTGTGTCATAACCCTCTGTGCTCGCAGGGGGTTTTCTTATTGGCACCCCGGAGACACAAGTGGAACTCGAGATATACGACACGACATTGCGTGATGGATCCCAGCAGGAGGGGATCAGCCTCACCGTCAGCGACAAACTTCGCATAGCCGGGCTGCTCGACGACCTCGGAGTGGCTTTCATCGAGGGTGGGTGGCCTGGTGCCAATCAGAAGGACACTGAGTTCTTCGACCGAGCCAAGCGGGAGCTGGCGCTCGCCAACGCCACCCTCAGCGCATTTGGGTCGACGCGACGGCCCCGGGGAGATGTTCGCTCGGACGAACAGCTCAGGGCTCTGCTCGAGGCCGAGACCGAGTACATCTGCCTCGTGGGTAAGGCGTGGGATTATCACGTCGAAGAGGCACTCCGCACCGATCTCGACGAGGGGATCGCGATGGTGGGAGAATCGATCGAGTTCCTCCGCAATCACGACCGTCGAGTGTTTTTCGACGCCGAGCACTTCTTCGACGGTTTTCGCTCCAACCCTGACTTTGCCCTAAACGTCTTGAGGACCGCGCACGAGGCCGGCGCTGAGCGCATCGTGTTGTGCGACACAAACGGTGGATCACTCCCAACCGAGACTGCCCGAGCGATATCCGCCGTGAACGAGATGCTCAAGGGCGACGATCTCGGCGTTCATTACCACGACGATGTGGGTACCGCCGTTGCTTCGTCGGTTCTGGCGGCGGAGGTTGGGATCAGACAGATCCAAGGATGTATCAACGGATACGGAGAGCGGACCGGAAACGCCAATCTGTCGACTCTGATACCCGACCTTCAGCTCAAAATGGGGCGAAAGGCGATCACGGGTGACCTGGCGATGCTGACAACGATCTCGCACCACATCGCCGAGATCGTCAACATCAGCCTCGACCCTCATCGCCCTTACGTCGGGACCTCGGCGTTTACTCACAAGGCCGGGCTCCACACTTCGGCCCTGGCTCGACGTGACGACGCCTACGAGCATGAGCAGCCCGAGCAGGTGGGTAACCACACACGGATGGTGGTGAGCGAGTTGGCCGGCAAGGCCTCGGTGCTGTCCAAGGCCGAGGAACTGTCTCTAGACGTTGACGA
>JAHEJW010000007.1:13705-106861 GCA_024638655.1 bacterium
CAACAGGAGAGACATGGTCCAGGAGTTCAAAGACTTCATCACGCGCGGCAACCTGATCACTCTCGCCGTGGGCTTCATCATGGGTGTCGCATTCTCAGCCTTGGTGAACTCGTTCGTGGAGGACGTCGTGATGCCCATCGTGGCCATACCCTTTGGCCAGCCCGACTTCTCGAGCCTCACTCTCGAGGTCAATGGCTCGGTTATCGCCTGGGGCTCATTCGTCACCGCAGCAGTCGTTTTCGTGCTTACCGCACTCGCAGTGTTCCTCTTCATCGTCAAGCCCTACAACGCGTATGAGGCGAGGACGAAGGAGGAGGAGCCCGAGGAGGACTCAGGTCCGACCGAGATCGAGCTACTCGCCGAAATCAGGGACACGCTGCTTCGACAGACCTAGCGGGGAGAGAGGCGGCCGGCTCCGGCCCCCAAGCTGTCGACCTATCCGGTCGCAATAGCTCCTCCGGTGTCGGCCACCTCTGCTCCGCTCTTCCCCGATTCGCCCTATCGCCCTTCTCGGAGATCTACTAAGCACCCCCGTGCTCGAGGCTCAATACTCACCCACCAGCGCAAGCAAGCACATGAGTCGGGTGGCCCAAATGCCGAGGACGTCCGCTCAGCGATAGTCGTAGAAGCCCTGACCCGTCTTCCTGCCGTGAAGCCCGGCCTCGACCATGCGTGTGAGGAGTGGGGGAGAGGCGTACATGGGCTCCTTGTACTCCTCGAACAAGACGTCGGCCACATACTTGGTGGTGTCCAGCCCGACGAAGTCGGTCAGCTCCAGCGGACCCATTGGGTGGTTTGCCCCGAGTCGCATTCCTGAGTCGATGTCTTCCTTCGTGGCATGACCAGCCTCGAACATGCGAATCGCTCCGAGCATGTATGGGATGAGAAGCATGTTGACCACGAAACCTGCTCGGTCCTTGGCCCGAACAACGGTCTTGCCAACCATCTCGGCGAAGGCTTCGGCCTGGCCGACCACTTGTGGTGATGTCTTGACGGTGGTCACCAACTCAACAAGCGCCATCACTGGCACCGGGTTGAAGAAGTGCATCCCTATGACGCTCTCCGGGCGCTGTGTGGCCGCAGCCAGTCGAGTGATGGGAATCGAGGATGTGTTGGATGCGAGGATCGCCCCCGGATCGGATACGAGTCGATCGAGCTCGGCGAAGATCTCCCTCTTCAGGTCTTCGTTCTCAGTGGCGGCCTCTATGACGATTTGCCTATCGGACTGCTCACCGATGTCGGTGGAGACGGATATGCGGCCGAGAACCTGATCCCTTTCGTTTTCTTCCATCTTCCCTCGCTCCACCGCTCGAGCGAGAGAGCGCTGAATTCGCCCCAGAGCGGCCTCGGCGGCTTCGGGATTGATTTCGTGGACGACGACCTTCGCGCCGGCCTTGGCGGACACCTCAGCTATTCCGGATCCCATCAGCCCGCCACCGATGATCCCGACCCTCTCTATCGACACGGACACTCCTTAGTCGCTTCCTGGTTGATGATGCACGCTCGGTAGCGCGGACGCCACCTCACCTGGCTTCGAAGTGACCCGTGACCCCCCGGATGAACTTCGGGATGTTGACGTAGACGAGCCGTCGCCAATCGACCAGCGCGGCCAAACTGGCGGCAATGAACGGCGTCCACCAGGTGACTGGCATCCTCTGCCACAGTTCGAGTAGCAGAGGGACGTAGCCCGTCAGCTGAAGGAGCATCGCCGCGGCGAAATTGCCCACCGCGAAACCAACGAACAGGACCAGTGCTACCGCACCGATCCACAAGGGAAGGACACCGGCGGTGAGAAGCCCGGCAACGATGCCAACGCCGAAAAGAGTGTCGAACGCCAGGTCGAAACGTCCCAGGTGTGTCTCCACGAGGGACAGCCTTGCCAACCGTCCGTCAAGGAGGTCCGATATCCACACGGTCGAGACCAGGAGAGCGACCATGGCCCAACGGTCAGAGGCGATCAGGAGAGTCGCGGCGATCGCCCCTGGAAGTCTGGCCGCAGTCAGGACGTCCGCTGTATTGGCCAGGCGCTGTTGTGCTGTCTGGCCCATTCCTTCCATTCTTCTCAGCCGGGTTGCATCAGGACCCTAAGCATCCGTCATCGATTGGGAATCTTCGAATGGTTGTTTGAGTCTGTCGGCCACCACATGTCATTCATCGGGCCTCTCGTAGTCCGGATACTTCGAGAGGTCGCCTATCCGGGCGGACCACGGACTCTCGTCGTTCCGAAACGAACGCCAGGCCCCCAAGGCTTCGCTGTGACTTCTCCACCAGTAGATGACGTTGGCGAGGACGGCGTATCCGACTTCGGCGGGTTCGCCGAGAACCAGGAACCACGGGATGAGCCCGATGGGCCAGGTCTCGATGCCTATGAATGCGCTCCCCACAACGAAACCGAACGCCGCAAAGACCGCGATGGAAGCCAGGGCAGACCATGGATCGATCACCAGCAGCCCGCCCAGGAGTGGTGAGATCCCGAAGCCGCCCACGAACCGGTGATAGAGCGGGTAGACGTGTCCGAGAAGAGCCCCGGCAGCAACAAATACCTGCACGGCGCTGTCAGGGAATAGCAGGGCGGCAACCAGGGTGGGCACGAAGGCCTTGGCGATGTCGATCCCTCCCGCTCTGAGGCCTCCCTGGGCCCCGGCTCTCGCCTGAAGCGACGACGCGCTGACACCGCGATTGACAACCGCTGTTCCCGTCCCGTCGAGTATCACTCTCGTCTTCGAGAGATCTTCGCCCTTGACCAATTCGCGGCCGATGATCCGGGCTCCGGACAGGGAGCCGCACAGATAACCGAGGAGAACTGACAGTAGGAAGCTCATAGGCCGCCGACTTCGACCAGAATGACCGCTTTCAGTGGTTTTCTGCTGCGCAAGGAACTGAACATGTCTCGATGGGACTCTATGGAGGTTGACCGCGAGGTCGACGAGGATGCTCGATCGAGCCCCCAGTATCTCCTAAGCAGGCTGTTGGTCATGGTCTGCTTCTTCTCATGGGCTATGGCCCTGTCACTACCAGCGATGGCCCACGAGGGTCAGGTCATCCGGTTCGGGTCGTTTCTTGGCGGTCTTACCCACCCGGTCCTCGGGTTGGATCACTTCCTCGCCATGGTCTCGGTCGGAATCGTGAGTGCGTTCATCGGGGGTCGGGCAATATGGACCGTCCCTGCGACCTTCGTGGGGGCCATGGCTCTCGGGGGGTGGATCGGCAGCACCTCTCCTGAGATCTTCGCCGGTTTTGTCGAATGGACTATCGCTGCCTCCGTGATGCTCCTCGGCGGCGTGATCCTCCTCGATCGGCGTCTCAGGCTCCCAATTGCCATGTCTGCAGTGGCGTTCTTCGGTCTTTCGCATGGGTATGCACACGGATCGGAGATTCCTGAAATCGCTCGTCCACTCGTGTACGCCGGTGGTTTTCTTCTCGGAACGGCGCTGATTCATCTCTTGGGTGTTCTGATCGGCGATATGGCCCGCCGTTATCCTCGAGGAAGACCCCTCTTGAGAGGGGTAGGGGGCGTCTTCGTCGTGGCGGGAGCGCTGTTCCTGTTTGGTGGGTTATGAGCACGACGATGGCGAGCAGATCGAGCGGGAGTGTCACGGCGCCAAACGGTCAGCCCGTGAATCGTAGGAAGGTCCTTCTCTGGGAGGCCGGGGCATTCGCTTTCATCATGCTCGCCGGTTCGGTTCTTCATTTCGCATACGAGTTGTCGGGATTCTCGACTGTCGCCGCCGTCTTCGGCTCGGTCAATGAGAGCACCTTCGAGCATCTGAAACTCTTCTTCTGGCCCGCTCTCGTCTTCGCCCTGGTTCAACACGCCTACATGCGACAAGAGGCGAACAACTACTGGTGGGGCAAGGGTCTGGCGATGCTCGTCACTCCACTCGGTGTGATTCTGTCCTTCTACTTCTACCTCGGAATTCTCCTCCCGATTACCGGTCGTGGCTTTCTCGCCGCTGACATCGGCACCGGCGCCTTCGGAGTTCTCCTGGGGAATGTCGTCTCATACCGCATCCTGACTTCTCCTGACATGGGGCGGTCCCGGCGGTTGGCTGGACTGACGGTCATCGGCCTCCTCGGCGTTGCGATGGCAACTTCGGCCTGGCTGACCCCGCGATTCTTCCTGTACGAGAACTTCTATGGATATGAGTACAGCGGCGGCTACGGGATTCTGGACGATTACACGCCTTATCTGGTCTTCCCCGATCGATGAGGACCCGTCTCTCTAGACGCCGAGAGATCCAGGTCGTCGGCTGCGCCGGCCTGGACATCGGTGGTAAGGCGCGCAACCTCATTTGGCTCGACCGAGCCGGCGCCCGAATCCCCCCGACATGGGTGATCTGCGGCTCACCGGAGCTCACGGAACTCAGTCCCGCAGTGCTCAGGTACGCGGTCAGGTCTTCATCTCCGGATGAAGACAACCTGAAGAGTGCCCACGCCGGCGAGTTCTTGACTCTCCTCGACGTCGAGCCAGGCGAAGTCGCCGATGCCGTGCGGCACGTGATGGGTTCTACAGGTAATGGCAATGCCGTGGTCATCCAACAGATGATCGATGCAGTCGTTTCCGGTGTTGCCTTCTCGAGGGATCCGGTCACTGGCCTCTCCGACGTCGTAGTCGAGGCAATCCGAGGCCGGGGCGACCAACTGCTTTCCGGCGGGGCAAACCCGTTGCGATGGGTCAACAGGAATGGAGCCTTCGTGGAGGCACCCGGAACTGCCGACGATCTCGAGGAGGTCATCTCAACGGTTGTCCTGGAGGTGAAGAGACTGGGACGCAAGTATGGGCGACCAGCCGACCTCGAATGGGTCTGGGATGGGCAGGACGTGTGGTGGGTGCAGATTCGACCTATCACGGCCATCGAGAATGTGCCGATCTTTTCGCGTCGGATTTCGCGCGATGTGATGCCGGGGATGATCAAGCCGCTGGTTTGGTCCGTGAACGTGCCCATGGTCAACACCGCCTGGGTCCGTTTGATCACCGAAGCCATCGGGCCCAACGACATACGACCAGAGCAGTTGGCCGCCTCCTACGCCTATCGCTCCTATTTCGACATGCGCGTCTTCGGCGACATCTTCGAGCGTCTCGGAATGCCGCGGGACTCTTTGGAGAACCTGCTCGGCCTGCCTGGCGACAGGGGGCGGATGAGACCGGGTTTGGGCTCCCTGGTCGGGCTCCCGAGGCTCCTCGCGTTGTCCTGGAGGTTGCATCGAGGGACTGACGAGATGTCAGGACAACGAGGGGAGTTGCATAGGCGGTTCATCGAGCTCTCGCAGGCCCGATTGTCGGATCTGGCCGACAGCGAGCTGGTCGAGCATCTTCGATACGCGGAGAAGCTCGGTGTGGAGGCGGCCTATCTGAACATCGTCATCCCACTTCAGGCCAACCTTTACACCGCGTTGCTCAGGAGACGCCTGCAACGGTGGGCGGGGCTGGATCTCCAGGACTTGGATCCTCCGCCGAAAGGCGACTGGGACGTCGGTCCGGCTTTGGCCCAGCTTCGAGAGGCTTTGAGTCGGGTGCCGGCCAAAGACTTGGAGCGGGCCGTAGGAGGCGAGGTCACGCGTCTCGACGAGACCGCGTTGAGCCTGCTTGACCGTTTTCTGGACCGCTTCGGCCATCTCAGTGAGAGTGTCAACGACATCTCAGTGCCGAGATGGCGGGAGCAGCCATCCTCAGTGCTGCGCCTGGCACTCGCCACCGGCCCCACGTCCACGGGCCGGACGCGCTCGTGGGCAGAGGTGGAGGGCTCGGTGAGGCGGATCAAGCGGTTGCGATTCCGACGGTTGAGACGAAGAACCGAAGACCTGCTCATCCTGCGAGAAGCCGTTGGATCTACCTTCACCCTCGGGTACGGCTTGCTGCGACCGGGTTACCTCGAGGTGGGGCGCCGGCTGCAGGCGAAGGGCACCATCGACAGGGCTGAAGATGTCTTCTTCATCGGCCAGCAGCCGGCAATCGACTCACTGATCAGCTCAGAGCCCAACGGCTTGCAGGAGCAGGTGGCGAATGTCAAGCGCGAAATTAAGGAAGTCGCCGACCTGGTCATGCCCGACACCATCGTTGGTGATCATTGGATTCCGGTGTCAGGGAATGTCAAGGATCGTCTCCAGGGTGTCGGAACGAGCCGGGGTCGCTACCGCGGCATGGCCCGCTATCTCAGTTCCCTCGCCGAAGCGGCTTCGCTCGAACCCGGAGATGTTCTCGTCATCGAGCGATCCGACGTTGCCTGGACGCCGCTCTTCTCCAAGGCGGGCGCCGTTATAACCGAAGCGGGAGGCCTGTTGGCCCACTCATCCATCACTGCTCGGGAGATGGGGCTCCCCTGCGTTTCGTCGGTGGCCGGAGCCCGTCGACTCGACGGGGAAACAGTGCTCGTCGATGGGTCGACCGGGGAAGTCTTCCGTGAGAGCCCCAACTGAGTCACTCCCAACGGAAGAACCGAACGGCCAGCAGCGATGCGAGGAGAACGGTTGCGATTGCGATCAGCCAGGAGTTTCCCGGGTCCAGGTCCAGCCATCCGTCTTGCATGATTTCGATCGTGTGACGCAACGGGGTCCACTCACCGATCGTTCCCAGCGTCCCCGTCAGCACTTCCGGTGGTGGGCCGGCACCGCCGATCATCAGCATCACGAACCAGAGCATCACGCCGAGAGCTTGGGCTGCCCTGGATGATGGCAACACGGCACCAAGGAGCACACCGAGCGATGCGAAGACGAGACCGCTGACGAAAAAGCCCAGCAGCACCATCGGTACGGAATTGGCCGCGACGACATCGTGCACCGGAATGCCGACCAATACCAGCAGGACTGCAGAAACCGCTCCTATCACCAGGGTGACGATGATCTGTGACGTCGCCACGATCGTCGTGGGAAGGCCCGAAGCCCGATAGCGCTTGAGCACTCCCAACTCACGGTTGGTCGCCAGGTGAGTGGGCAGGCTGATGAGGCCAACCGATGCGACCACGAGAGCGATGTAAGCGGGGATGTAGTAGTCCATCGCTCCTACATTTCGATATACGTCCGGATCCGACTCATTCCCGAACACACCACCCATCACGAAAAGGATCGTGAACGGGAGTGCGAACGCAAACAGCACCGTGAGCGGCTCCCGGAGGAACAGCTTCAGCTCGAGCCATGTCATCTTCGCAAGAGTTCTCATCGGGGAGTCTCCGAGTTCGAGGTGAGAAGCAGGAACACGTCTTCGAGTGTGGCCCGCTCAACCCGCAGGTCCGGCGGCTCGAGGCCGCGACTGACAAGGGCCGCGCCCACGTGGGCCAACACAGGGCCGTCACCGGAGACCTCGTAGCGGGTGCCATCCTGGATCACGCCCGCCACGTGAGGCACATCGCTCAGCCACTCGAGCCCCGAGGGTGGCCCGGTGAAACGCACTCGCACCTGCCCGGCATGACGGTCGATGAGGCTCTCCGGCGTCCCCTCGGCCACGATGGTTCCTCCGTTGAAGAGAACCAGTCGATCGCATAGGGTCTCGGCCTCGTCCATGAAGTGGGTTACCAGGACGACGGTGGTGCCCTGGTCGCGGATCCTCCGGATCAGGTCCCACGCAGTTCGACGCGACGAGGGGTCCAGCCCCGTTGTCATCTCGTCGAGGAATACGAGCTGGGGGTTGTTGACCAAAGACAAGGCGACGAACAGTCTTTGACGCTGGCCCCCAGAGAGCTCGGAGAATTTGGAATCTCTCTTTTCGCCGAGCCCCCAACTCTTCAGGAGGTGTTCCCAGGAGCTGCCGCCCTGCTTCAGCGAGGCGAACAGGTCCAAGGCTTCCCAGACCCTTACCCGATCCGGCAGAGCGGACTCTTGGAGTTGTGATCCGATTAGCTGCCTCAGTTTCAATGCATCTCGCCTCGGATCCAGCCCGAGGACCGATACGTCGCCGCCGTCGATCGACCGGAGCCCCTGCAGGCACTCGACCGTCGTCGTCTTGCCTGCCCCGTTCGGGCCGAGGATGCCGAAGATCTCGCCCTCTTCGACTTCGAAAGAGACATCTTTGACTGCGATCAGGTCTTGATACCTCTTCTCGAGATCATGGACAGAGATTGCCGTAGCCATGCCGTCAGGAAGGAGCTTCTGTTCCATCCCGGGGCAACAGCACCGGGATGATCAACAGGGCCGTTAGGGCAGCCGTCATCATCGAGACCCACATGATCGCCGTCACCTGCTCGTGGATCGCCAGAGGTGAGAACAACAGAGCAGATAGGCCGATGGCGATCCCGAGGGCGTTGGCGACGATCGGTCTCCCCGCCCTGTCGATGGCCCGGAACACGTAGCCCGGACCTTCGCGTCTGGCCAGATCGATCGCGGCCACATAGTGGATCGAGTAGTCGATACCGACCCCGATGACGATGCTCGACGCCACCGCGGTGAGCAAGTTCAACTGGATGCCCGAGGCCGCGAGGAACGCCAGCAAGGTGGCAACCGTGAGAGCAATTGGCACTAGAGAGACAATGGTTTGTCGCCAACGGCGATAGGCCACAAAGAGCATGATCGCCACGAGGCCAAAGGCAACGGCAAGAGATGTGACCTGGGCACTCAACACCAGCCTTGCGATCTCATCCCAGACGATGGGCATGCCGGTCAGCGCGGTAACCACATCGGAGTCCGAGGCATAGTCGATCCACTGGCGTAGGTCCGAGGTCGAGAACTCTTCGGGGAGCAGCATGAATCGGAGACCGTCTTCGCTCACCAAACCGCCGATCGGAGATTCGGTGCTCCCGGACAGAATCGCCTGGGACTGTTCGGGGGGCAGAGCATCGGCCAACGTTGCCGCCGAGATGACTCTCCGCACACCGGGGAGTGCTTCGAGGTCGTCGGTAGCCGCCCGGATCGCAGCAAGTTGTGAGCTATCGCCTCCAGAGTCGAAGGAGAATTCACCCATTAGGGGAGTAGCGCCACCGAACAGGTCCTCGGTGCGCTCGAAGGCCAGCCTCACCGGATCGTCGCCCTTGTAGAAGAACAGTTGGTCGCTGTCGACATCCAGCCGGGGAATGAACACGCCTGCGAAGACCACGAGCAAGAGGGCCAATGCCAGCGCGGGGATCCGCAGGCTCACCATTCTCTTGATCCCATCGATGATCCGGGGTCCGATCAGCACCTTTGGCTTCGTATCGGCTGGTCGAAGGTGGCCGATCAAAGCAGGAAGCGAGAAGAAGGAGATCACCCCGGCGAAGCCGATCCCGATCGCCGTGAACAAACCCAGCTGTCTGATCGGGCCTACATCGGTGGCCAGCAGTGAGAGAAACCCAACCGCGGTCGAGACCGTGGTCAAGATCATCGGAATGCCGACATGACGCAATGCGTCGGCGACTCGCTCAACCGGATCCTCGGATCTCGCCTCCTGGAAGTGGGTGACGAAGTGGAGACCGTCAGCGGACCCCATCACGATCACGAAGATCGGGACGATCACGGTGAGGAGATCTACTTCACGGCCCAGACCGAAGATGAGGCCGAATGTCCACAGCGAGCCGACTATGGCGGGGAAAATCGAGAGTGCGGCCAGCCGTCGGTCTCCGATGTTGGCGTAGAAGACCAACAACAGCAGCACTATGACAGCCGGTGGGATCACCAAGAGGAACAGGCTGATCAGGTCGAGGACCGAGGAGAAGATTATCGGGTTTCCGGACAGGACTATCTCTTCCCCGCGGGTGTCTGCCCATTCCGTCACCTCCTGGGCGGCTTCCAGGGAGGCTTGTCCTGGGGAGACCATCAGTAGCGCATTGCGACCGTCTCCAGAGAGAAACACATCCGCCAGCGGGTTTTGAGACAGCAGCCGGTCGATGGCGGGAGACGGCAGAACGGCCAGTTCCTCAGTCGAGAGCCGGGCGCCGGTGAGGGGGTTGACCTCAGGAACGATCGATGCCACGGTCCCCACATTTTCGAGAGCGGCCAGTTCGTCCCTCGCGGAGGCGATCAAAGCGATGTCCGTGGGCTCATCGAACGCCTCTCCCGCCGGCAGGCTGATGATGACGTTTATCGGGTCGCTCGTGGAGTACTTCTCCGTCAGCGCGACGAACTGCCTCCCCACTTCGTTGCTTTCGAGGATCGATCCCGCGATGTCTGCGTTGAATTGCATGCGAAACAGCATTGCCACCGCAGTGAGTGTGATGATCGCCGTGACGGCGAGAATCACCCTCGAACGATGGACGATGACGTGAGCGATCCGATCCATTTCGGGTCACCCTAAGACCGGATCAACGCGCATCGGAATCCGCTCGAAATAGGGGAGCAGGCCTCGGATCCTGCTGTCGGAGAGTGGATTGGAGGTGTGGGGGATGGAGAGCATTACCCTCGCGGATTCAGATGTCATACGACCATGAGCGCATCGAGGCCAAGTGGCAGGAGGTCTGGGAGAAGCACCGAACCTTCAATGTGACCAAGGACGAATCCAGGCCCAAGTTCTACAACCTCTGCATGTATCCGTATCCCTCCGGTGCTCTCCACCAGGGTCACGTGCGCAACTACACCTTCGGCGACTTGCTCACCCGCTACAAGACGATGCAGGGCTACAACGTGCTGTCTCCGATGGGTTGGGACAGTTTCGGGTTGCCTGCCGAGAATGCTGCCATCCAAACCGGGGCGCATCCCAAGACCAACACAGAAGCCCAGATCGAAACGATGAAGACCCAGATCAAGCAGCTCGGATCTATGTACGACTGGGATCGTGAGCTCGCTTCACACGATCCGGACTTCTATCGGTGGGACCAGTGGCTGTTCCTCGAGCTCTACGCCCACGGATTGGCCTACAAGGCGGAGTCCCTTGTCAACTGGTGCCCAAGGGATCAGACAGTGCTGGCCAACGAGCAGGTGGTTGATGGTGGCTGCGAGCGCTGCGGGACCCCTGTTGAGCGCCGCAAGCTGGCTCAGTGGTACTTCAAGATCACCGACTTTGCAGACAGGCTCCTCGAGTCGATCGACGATCTCACGGAGTGGCCAGAGCGGGTCAAGACGATGCAGCGCAACTGGATCGGTCGGTCGGAGGGTGCGCTTTTCACGATCGACGTGGATGGGGGAGGCTCATTCGATGTCTTTACGACACGCCCCGACACGATCTTCGGGATGACGTTCTGTGTGCTGGCCCCCGAGCATCCTCTCGTGGAAACGCTCATCTCCGGCTCTGAGACCGAGGACGAGGCAAGGCGTTACATAGCCGAGGCCGGTAGAACCTCGGATGTCGAGCGGATGGCCGAGGGCGGCAAGACCGGTGTCTTCACTGGCGCCTACGCCATCAACCCGGTGAACGAACGACGTGTTCCGATCTACATCGCCGACTATGTCCTCATGGGTTACGGCACCGGTGCGATCATGGCCGTGCCCGGACAGGACCAGCGCGACTGGGACTTCGCCACCAAGTTCGGCCTGGACATCATCAGGACGGTGGAGCCTCCAGCGGACTTCGACGGTGAGGCTTACCTGGGCGAAGGAAAGACCATCAACTCGGAGTTCCTCGACAGGCTGGATCGCGACGGAGCGGTACGAAAGACGATCGAATGGCTCGAAGAGAAGGGAATCGGTGAAGGTACCGTCCAATATCGGGTGAGGGACTGGCTCATATCGCGTCAGCGCTACTGGGGGTCACCTATTCCTATGGTCGACTGCGACGAATGCGGTCTGGTGCCCGTCCCGAGAGATCAACTGCCCGTCCTGTTGCCCCACGTCGAGGACTACGCCCCCAAAGGCCGGTCCCCTCTGGCCGCGGTCGAGGAGTTCGTGAACACCGACTGTCCCGAGTGTGATGGCCCGGCTCGGCGGGAGACGGACACCATGGATACCTTCGTTGACTCTTCCTGGTATTACTTCCGCTTTGCCGATCCAGCCAACGACGACGCGATTTTCGATCCCTCCCAGCCCGCCTATTGGATGCCGGTCGATCAGTACATCGGAGGGATCGAGCACGCCGTCCTGCATCTCCTGTACGCGCGGTTCATCACCAAATTCCTCTACGACCGTGGGCTGTCGACCGTCGAGGAGCCGTTCGCACGGTTGTTCACGCAGGGGATGATCACCCTGGGTGGCGCCAAGATGTCCAAATCGAAGGGCAACGTCGTCGACCCTGTCGAGCAGTTCCGGTCTCATGGCGCAGACGCTCTCCGTCTCTACCACCTCTTCATGGGCCCACCTACCGATGACGCCGTCTGGAACGATGCCGGGATTGATGGCACCAGGCGATTCCTCGAGCGGGTCTGGAAGCTGGGCACCGCTGAGCACGAATTCTCGGATCGAGGCCCTGCTGAGCGGGACGCCGAGATCATCGGGTTGGCCCACCGCACCGTGCGCAAGGTGACCGAGGACGTCGAGGGGTTCAGGTTCAACACTGCGGTGCCCGCTCTCATGATCCTGGCCAACGAGCTCGGCGACTATGTCACCGGGTCGCCCCGGAGGGAGGCATTTGACGAGGCGTTCGATCGGTTGCTGCTACTGATGGCGCCCATGGCTCCCCACATAGCCCACGAGCTTTGGGAGGTGAGGGGTCACGGCCGTTTGCTGGCTATGGAGGCCTGGCCGACATGGGATGAGGATCTCGCTCGAGAGGAGACCGTGACGATGATCGTCCAGGTCAACGGGAAGGTCCGCGACCGTATCGACGTTTCGGCCGATATCTCAGCCGACGAGGCCGAGAGGATGGCGCTCGAGTCGGAGAAGATCAAAGCCTGGCTGGATGGTGACCAGGTCCAGCGGGTGATCGCTCGCCCTCCGAACCTCGTCAACGTCGTCAAAGGGTGAACGCGGCTCGAATCCTGGCTTCAGCGGGTGTTGATCTGGAGAGCTTGAAGACGGAATTGGGGCCGGTGAACCCGGAGAACGTCAACGTTTGGCCGGCGGCCCGGTTCATCCGGATGCTCTGGAGGTCGGGGATTCGCGGCATGACTCTCTTCCGGCTGGTGCTCGCCGATCCCGATGTCTTAGATGCTGGAGAAGCTCGGCTGGCCCGATTCGTGATCCATGAATTGGTTCACGTGCGTCAATTCGCCGAGCTCGGATACGTTCGCTTCATGATCAGTTACCTGTTCGAGTACTGGAGAGGACGATTTCGAGGCCTCGACCATCGCGACGCATATCTGGCGATCGGCTCCGAGGTCGAAGCGCGCGAGGTTGCAGCGAGATACGTCTGAGAGCCTCTCAACGGCTGCTGGGGCCGATTCACCTGATGACGACGTCGGTGAGGTCTTGCTCGGGGTCGGGGAACTGGGGGTTCATGCGCTCGAGGGTCTCGATCAGGATGCTCGAGACGGCGAGGTTGCGATACCACTTCCGGTCGGCCGGCACGACATACCACGGCGCATGGTCGGTCGACGTTTTCGTGATCGCGTCCTCGTAGGCAGCTCGGTAGGCGTCCCACAAGGCCCGATCCTCCAGGTCCCCCTTCCTGAACTTCCAGTTCTTGTCTGGTTCGCCGAGGCGAGCCTCGAAACGCTCTTTCTGCTCGTCCTTCGAGATGTTGAGAAAGACCTTCACGATCGTCGTGCCCTCGTGACTGAGCATTTCCTCGAATGCTCTGATGTGCTCGTATCGCCTCGACCACACCTCCTTGGGGACCAGTTCTTTGACCCGGACCACTAGTACGTCCTCGTAGTGGGAGCGATTGAAGATTGCGATCCGACCGTCGGCAGGGGTGTGCTGGTGTACTCGCCAGAGATAATCGTGGGCTAGCTCCTCTTCGGTTGGCACACCAAAGCCGTGTACGTCCACGCCCTGAGGGTTGACTCCTCTGAAGACATGCCTGATCGTGCCGTCTTTTCCGCCGGTGTCCATGGCTTGCAGAACGACGAGAAGACTCTGCTCGGATTCCGCCCACAAACGCCTCTGAAGGCCGGCGATCGTCTTGGTCAGGCCGGGGAGTGCCTTCTTCCCGTCTTTCTTGCCACCCTCGAACCCTTTTCGGGAGTTCGGTTCGTGCCGTGAAAGATCCACTCGCGTGCCCGGTGCTATTCGGAACTGGGATATGTCGATCATCGGCGGGACGATAACGGGAGGCTTCCTTCGGCTCGGATCGGCATGTATCTAAAAAGAGTGGTCGGCCCGAAGCCAGGACTGTGAGCCGCAATCTGTTCCTCGCCGGCCTTGCCGCGATCTGCATTTCGGTCGGCGTGGGAGTGGCGGCGGTCAACCGCGTTCCGGCGCATCCTCAGGCTCCGGATTTCGATTCGAATCCGACGAGCACGTCGTCGTCCATCCAAGTCCACGTGGCTGGGTGGGTTCGCTCGGCGGGCGTAGTGAGCCTTCCGGAGGGGTCGATCGTCGCCGATGCGATCGAAGCCTCTGGAGGCCTTCTCCCGGGTGCCGATACCGAATCTCTGAACCTCGCATCCGAATTGGTCGACGGCGACCAGGTCGTTGTTGAAGGCCCCGGAGGTGACGGCGGCGAAGCCCAAGGAGAAACGAGGGTGGTCGTCAATCGGGCAAGCGCGGGCGAACTCGAGACCCTACCTGGCGTTGGGCCCGTACTTGCGCAGCGGATCGTCGACTACAGGGACGAGAACGGACCTTTCGGCGAAGTCGAGGACCTCCTCGACGTGCCCGGGATCGGGGAATCGAAGCTGTCTTCACTTCGCGACCTGGTCCGCATCCCCTGATGAAGCCCCGGGAGGTGCTCCCGCCTGTGGTTTCCCGGCCTTGGATCGTCACTGCAATCGTCGTTTGGGGGGTCACCGGCGTCACCTCCTCCATGACGGCACGCCCTCCGAGCTTCTCCGAAGGATCGATTGAGGCGACCGGGACTCTGGTCACCGACTCATCCCGGGGACTCGGTGGAAACCGCACGGTGGTCGAAACCGATCTGGGGAAGTTTCTTCTGGAAGTGGAAGAGAACTCGGACCTGTTCCGCGGTGAGGTCGTGACCTTCGAAGGCAGGACTACAGGCGGTCCCGGGTGGCTGTCTACTCACCATTATCGCAATCGCGTTGCGGTCGGCCGTCTCTCGGTCGTCGAGGATGCTCCGTTTCTCTTTGGGCTCGGGCGAACGGTGCGTGCCCGCGTCTTGGAGCGAGTAACACCCCTAGAAGGGGGTCGGGCCCTGCTGGCCGGTTTTCTGATAGGCGAGACGTCCGGGTTGAGCAGAAATGAAGCTGAGGCGATGAGACGAGCCGGTCTGTCTCATTTCGTTGCAGTCAGCGGGTCGAACGTTGCTCTTTTCGTCGGGCTTCTGGTCGTGGCCGCCGGGCCGCTCGCTCTCGGTCCTAGACGTCGAGCCATCGTCGGATTGCTGGGGCTGCCCGTATACGCCGCAGCGACACGATTCGAGCCTTCAGTGATGAGAGCCACTGCCATGGCTGCCCTGGCCTTTTTCGGGAGGCTGGTCGGTGTGGTTTTGGAAGCCTGGCAGCTTCTATCGCTTGCTGTGATCGTCCTCCTGATCACCGAACCCATGCTCAGCATCAATGCAGGGTTTCAGTTGTCTGTGGCAGCAACCAGCGGCGTTCTCATTGGCGCCCGCTGGCCGCTCAAGGGTGGGAAGATCGCTCGCTCCCTTGTCATCACCGTCGGAGCGCAAGCAGCCGTCGCTCCCTTGATCCTGTTTCATTTCGGCTCCCTCCCTTTGATGGCCCCCCTGGTGAATCTGGTGGCGGCGCCTCTAGTGGCTTTGTCGACGACCCTCGGCGCCGTGGGAGTGGCCGGCCCCGAGTTTCTCGTCGACATGGCTTCGGCACTTGCCTCCATCGTCCTCTTCCTCGCAACAGGGTCAGAGGGCTGGCCCCAGATTGGCCCAAGCGGCCTGTTGGCTGTGGTTCTCTCGGCCCTGTTGGCAGGAAAGTGGCCAAGGGGGCGACCTCTGCTCATAGCGGTCGGGTCGGGGCTTCTCGTCATATCGGTCATGGGATGGGGACGCCATCCACCCGATGCCTCTGTGATCGTCCTCGACGTGGGGCAAGGGGATGCCATTCTCATACACGGAGGTGCCGGTCGCTACGCACTGGTCGATGGGGGTCCGGATCCACGCCTTTTGATCGACCGGCTTCGTGGCTATGGCGTCGATGACCTCGAGTTGGTCGTGCTGACCCACGTGCACGCCGACCATGCCAGTGGCTTGATCGGGCTGGCCGGGCGTATCCACATCGAGAGAGTTTGGGCACGTGCTGCTCCGCACCGGACCGATGCATCGGCGCAACTGTTTGCCGCGCTGGCGGACTTCGGGGTCCCTGTCACCGAGCCCATGGTGGGAGAGAATTGGTATTTGGGCCACCTGGAACTGACAGTCGAAGCCCCGCTTCGGCGCTACGCCTCTCCAAATGACCAATCCATCGTGCTCACCGTGACAGGTCCATCTGCGGATATGCTGCTTGCAGGGGACATCGAGATCGTGGCTCAGAGAGAGCTCCAGCACCTGCAGGCCGACATTCTCAAGGTGCCACACCAGGGTGCAGGCACTTCCGATTCCGATTGGCTGCGAACGGTAGATGCCGGGCTAGCAATCATCTCGGTCGGCCCGAACCAATTCGGTCATCCCGCTGACTGGGTGATCGACCTGCTGGTGGAGTCTGGAGCTCGTGTGCTGCGCACCGATGTAGACGGGAACATCACCGTGCCTCTCGGTTGAGGTACGACGGTGGCGACCCCGTCTTAACCTGCCGATTGATGGCCGGCATGCTCGAGCTCGGAGACTCCCAGTTGCCTCTCGGTGAGATCACCTATGTCATGGGTGTCATAAATGCTTCTCCGGACTCGAAAAACCTTCACACCGTGGCGAACTCGGTAGACGATGCGCTGTTGATGGCGGACCGCTACCGCACATGGGGCGCGACCCTCATCGACCTCGGTGGTCAATCCTCCCACTACGACAATCCCACCATTGCTTCGGCTGACGAGATAAGCCGAGTCGTGCCGGTGATCGAGGCGCTAGTGACCGAAGATCACCTGGTCGCCATCGACACTTGGAAGCCTGATGTGGCCCGTGCAGCCGTGGATGCTGGAGCGGTCATCGTCAACGACACCGGGGGCCTCGCCGACATGGAGATGCGCGATGTGGTCGCAACGAAAGGAGTGGCGGCCATCGCCGTATACATCGAAGGTGACAACCCGCACTCGGTTGGGGCGGTGGAGATCAGAGATGACAAGGCCGTTCACACCGCGGAGGGTTTCGGCCGCCTCCTGGAGGATCTCGCGAGAGAAGGCATCGTGAACGTGATCCTGGATCCGGGCATAGCTCTCAACTATCGGGGTGACTACGAGTCCTACACCAGAATGCAGCTCGATGTGATCAGGTCATCGGGCTATCTCAAGGACCTCGGAAGGCCGGTGCTCATCCCGATCCCGCGCAAACGTGACGGCCATCGCGTAGCCGCCTACATCTCCCTGGCTCTGGAGCACGAGGCGGACATCATCCGGGTCCACGATGTGGCGATGGCTTGTGACCTGGCTCGGCTTTTCGGTCGTAGCCAGTGACTACCTTGAAGCTGTGGCCCTTCTGATCGTCTCCGGCCCGTCCAATGCCGGTCCCGGCGAACGCGAGCAGATGCTCGATGCAGCCAATCAGCACTTCATGAAGACCAACATGACCCGTGAACAGGTCGTCAGGATCGATGTGCCGGGTAGGGGTGGAGGAGAGGCCGGCACAGGTGCGATCAGATCCGAGCTCGAGCCGATGATCCCACTGCTCCAGTCGGGCTCGCTCTTCGACGAGCCCGAAGGGCTCGAGATCGTCGATGCTCAAAACCTCCAGAAAGCGGAGGTCGATGCCCTTGCCGAGCTTCTCGAAGACGCCGATCTGATCAAGACCGAAGTGGTCTTGGTCAGCGAGGGATCGCTGGCGAAGCCTCTCGTCGAGGTGGCCAAGGAGCGAGGGAGCACCTTGTCGGTCAAGAAGATGTGGGAGCGGCAGGCGGCGCAGTGGCTCGACGCCGAGGTCGACAAACGAGAGCTGAAGATCGACAAGGATGCACAGAAAGCGCTCCTGCAGAGATTCGGGACTGACACGGCCAGCATGGGAAACGCCCTCGATCAGCTTGCCGAGGTACAGGGCAAAGTGACCTCAGAATTGGTCCTGGACTGGTTCAAGAACCGCCCTGACGAGCCCACATGGCAGATCACAGATGCCATATCGCGGGGAGACGTCGGTTTGGCTCTGCGCAGACTCTCCGACTTCCTGGTGCACGGCCATCCCTTGGTCTATCTGGCCGCACTGGAGTCCGACCTCAAACGGCGGGCCCTCGCAGCCGCCGCGCCGGACCAGGAGACGTTCAAGGATTGGATGGGCGGCAAGGGCTCAGACCGCCAGCTGTCCAGGGTTTGGTCGATGCGGGGTCGGGTGAAGGAGTCAGCGCTGCGGAGTGCGCAGGAGGCCCTGGTCAGGGCCGATCGCGTGATCAAGACTCTGCCCGAGGAAGCCCATCGTGTGACCCTGGAGCGTCTCACCGTCGCCATGTGTCGCTGGTACGGCTGAGAGCACAGGTAGAAGCCCGGTGCGGAAGAGATACGCACCGGGCTTCTGGTTCGGGGGCCTTTGAGGTCTAGCGGAGTCCCGAGGATGGCTCCACGTACTCCTGCTCCGAAGCCTCGGGCCACATCTGTGGCGCCTCGTATCCGTCGATCCTGAAGGCCTGATTGACGACGGCCGGAAACATCTCCGGAAACTCATAGCCGCGCAGAGCCGAGATGCTCGGGCTGCCGACTGGAGGAAGCTCGAGGATGAGATTCGAAGGCGCCGGGTTGATGACCGACACGTCCTCGATCGGTCCTCCGCAAGCCGCCAGGATGATCCCGGCGACCAGGACTGCCAGCGCTGATCTGCGGAACAAGCCAAGCCCCTCGGCACTCTCTCGCTTGAAGCACTTCCTTCGAGAGGCATCGTGTGCCCTGACGAGGTTTTCACTCAACAACATGTCCGTTCTCCTTCTCTTCGGGTCGCCTTGTTGCGACCGAGAGCCAGAGTCAGGGAGACCGGTTCAGGAGTTGCTCCGATGTTGTTCAGAGGTTGTTCAGGCGGAGAATTCGCAGTGCATTCTGAACAAAACCTGAATCCGCTTGACCAACTATCGATGCAATGGTTTCCAACACCTGGAAGGCTGACAGGCGTAGGGTCGATGTCCCCGTGAACTTCAACGTCCTGGGACCTGTGACGGTCGTTGACGGGAGCGGCCCATTGAACATCGGTGGGCCCAAGCAGCGCACCGTCCTCGCGATGCTGATCGCCAACTTCGGTCGGCCGGTCTCCAACGACCTGATTGCCGAAGCGGTCTACGGAGAGGACAGTCCGGAACGAGCCCGTCGCCGGGTCCAGGTCTATGTCTCCACCCTCAGATCGATCGTCGGCGACGTCATCGCCAAATCGGCGGGAGGTTGGGCGCTATTGGCCGATCGTTCCGAGGTGGATGCCCTTCGTTTCGAGGATCTCTACGAGTCTGTTCGAGCCGATTCCGGTTTACCACCCGAGGCAACGGCGAAGGTCTTGAGGGAGGCTCTTTCCCTCTGGCGGGGCTACCCCTACTCCGATATCGAGTCCCACGGTCATCTCGCTCCGGAGATCTCACGTCTCGCCGAGTTGAGGGTTGCGGTCCAAGCGGCTCGTATTGAGTCTGATCTTGGATCGGGGCGACATGCCGACTTGATCGGTGAGATCGAAGGCTTGATCTTGGAGCATCCCTATCTGGAGCGACTCCGTGCCCAGCACATGCTCGCTCTCTATCGAGCGGGCAGACAGCGAGAGGCGCTGCGCTCCTATGAGGAGATGAGGACACTTCTCGTCGATGAGATGGGAGTCGATCCGACCCCTGAGCTGCAGGAACTAGAGCAACGAATCCTCGAGCAGGACTCCTCGCTGGATCTGACACCCAGGAAGCAGATTCAGAAGAAGGCTGTCCTTGTGGCCGATCCCGGAGATCCTATCGAGCTGGCTCGCTTGCCTCCTATTGAACGAGAAGAGCTCATCTCGAAGTCGGGTTCGGCCCTGCTGAGAGTGGTCGGTGAAGACGCACTGCTCCCTGCGGGCACAGCTTCATATGCCGTATTCGACACGGTCGGCGAGGCTGCCGCCGCAGCCGAGAGGGCGACCCTTCTCACGGACGGCTCCGCGACGCGGATAGCGATCGACTTCGGGGACGTCGAGGTCTCCGATGGACGCGTGAGCGGTGCTCCCGTGACCAGGGCCTCGGTTCTGGTCTCTGTGGCTCATCGGGGTCAGGTCCTCCTGTCGGTTGACGCGCAGCGAGCCTTCGTCAGCGGAGAGGAAGGCACCGGGTTGCGTTTCGAGTCTCTTGGCAGGTTCGACCTCGCTGGGATCCAGGAGCCGACGGCGGTCCATCAGATTCTCATCGGCAATCCGCCCACCTCTTTCCCACCCCTCGATACCGACCGGACACCTGTTCCACTTCCCGAGGGAGGTGACCGATCGATGCCCGGCTATGAGCTGAGAGACATCATCGGGCCGGGCTCTGTGGGCACCCTATATCGGGCATATCAGCCATCGGTAGGGCGGGAAGTGGTGATCGAAGTGATCGCCCGCGCCGAAGCCTCAGATCCCTATTTCATCCGAAACTTCGGAGCCGATGCTCAGCGTCTCGCTCTCCTCGACCATCCCAATATCAACCCGCTGCTGGACTATTGGAGAGATCCAGATGGTGCCTACCTCGTGTACCGGCACCATCGCGGCGGCCTACTACGCCAAAGCTCGGTCGGTGACACCAACCGGCTGATCGAACAAATCGGTAGCGCGCTTGTGCACGCCCACTCCTACGGATTGGTGCACGGGTCTCTACGACCTGATCGCGTCCTCATGGACGAGTCGGGCAATGGCTATCTGATGGGCTTTCCGCTCGCCGGAATCGCTCCGAAGTCGTCTCCCGAACATGCCGCCTACATCGCGCCTGAGACCCTCGCTGGCGAGGTAGCGACTGAGGCGACGGATGTGTTCGGTCTCAGCGTTCTCGCTCTGGATCTACGAGAAGGACTGGGAACGAGCGATGTGCCCCTGCAGCCCACGTCCCAGGTGATCGCCCGGGCGATGAGCGAAGAGCCTTCTCTCCGATATCGGTCGGTTTCGGCTTTTCTCGATGAGCTCTATCCCGGCAACGAGGAGCCCGGCGAGCGCTTCACCGAGACACGTAATCCCTACAAGGGATTGGCAGCATTCCACGAGAGTGACGCCGGGGACTTCTTTGGCCGTGGCTCCGTGGTCGAAGAGTTGCTGGCGGCGCTGCGCAGGGACTCCTTCTTGGCTCTTGTTGGGCCCTCCGGCATCGGCAAGTCGTCGGTCGTTCGTGCAGGTCTCATCCCGGGGTTGCGACAGGGAGTAGTCAAGAGCTCCTCTGATTGGGTCATCACCGACATGCTTCCGGGTCCACGGCCTTTCTTGGAGCTGGAGCGTGCATTGGAGAAGGTGGCCGTAGAACTGCCGCCCGATGTGAGGGAGCGGTTTGCCGAGCGTGATGCCAACGCCCTGGCTGGTTTGGATGGGGTGCTGCTCCCGGGTTCTGAGCTGCTCGTGGTGATCGATCAGTTCGAGGAGCTGTTCACCATGGCTGACGAAGAGGTTGCGTCAGCCTTCCTCGACCTCCTGGTCAGTGCAGTACAGCTGAATCAGGTGCGGATCGTGATCACGCTTCGTGCCGACTTCCTCGACCGACCGCTTCTCTATTCAGAGTTCGGTGAGCTGCTTCGGGAGTCAATGGTCGGATTGCGTTCTCCAAGCCCTGCCGAGCTCAGCGAGGCGATCACGGGCCCGGCGCGCCGAGTTGGAGTGGATGTGGAACCCAGTCTGGTGGAGAGGTTGGTCTCCGAGGTTCACGACCGTCCTGGTGGGCTGCCTCTCCTCCAATTCGCTCTTGTGGAGTTGTTCGACTCCAGGGAGTCGGATCTACTCACCGTTGAGGCCCATGAAAAGGTCGGCGGGGTCGCCGGATCAGTGGCGCGGCGGGCTGAGGCAGTCTACGAAAGCCTCGATGTCGACCAGAGATCGGCCGTCAAGCAGTTATTCCTTCGTTTGGTCGCAGTGGCTGATGACGCTACGCCCACTCGAAGACGGGTGAGGCTCGGCGAAGTTGCCGACCTCGAGGCCGAGCCTTGGATCGAAGCGTTTGCTCGCAACCGGATGCTGGTGTTCGACAACGATCCAGACACGCGAGCCCCAACAGTCGAAGTGGCTCATGAAGCCCTGCTCACAGAATGGCCCCGTTTGGCCGGTTGGATCGAAGCCGCGCGTGAAGACCTCACGCTCTCCCGAAGACTCGATGAATCGATCACGGACTGGGAGGAGAACGACGAAGACGACGCCTACCTGCTGACAGCCGGGCGTCTGGCGCAACATCAGGCCTGGACCTCCAATACCAGCCTGATCCTCACCGACCGGGAATCTGACTTTCTAGAGGCTTCAACGAGTCGCGACCTTGCCCAACGAACCCGGAGGCGGCGACGTCGGAACTTGATCATGGCCGGTTTCGGCGCTGCCGCGTTGATCGCCACTTTGTTCGGCGTCTCAGCCAATCGGAGCGCCAACGATGCTCGCTCGGAGGCCCTGGCAGCCTCAGCGGTCGCTGCGCTGGAGGTCGATCCTGAGCTCGCTGTACTCCTCGGAATCGAAGCGATGGAAGCAAACCCAGATTCAACACCGACGCGAAACGCGCTCAACCAGGCTCTTCAGGCTCACCGGGCCGAGTTCAGGTTGGTAGGCCCAACAATTGGCTCGATGAGCCCGGACGGGAAATTGCTCGCTGCCTCGACGCAGTTCGTCGCCGGTGTCTGGGATCTCGACGGTTCGACAGACCAACCACTCTGGGAGTGGAGGGTTTGGGACAATCATGAGATTGGCGACACCTATTTCAGCGATGACAACAGCCTGGTGATCGTGGTCTCCTACGTGTCTCCTGAGGCAGGTGGGGAATGCTCATGGGATCGATTCACGATGTTCGAAGCGTTGACCGGAGAGCTGGTCAAGGACACCGACTTTGATGATCGGAACATGTACTGGGGCGGACCGAGTCAGACCGGTCCGTTTGTTGATATAGCCCGACCGTTCGTGCTGGGGCCTGGCGGTGCTGACGACTGCCGGGCCAATCCCGCCGAAGGTGAGTTGGTCGCAGCCGATCTCCTGACCGGCGATCTATCCGTCTTGGTTGTGGGCGCCTCGCCCAAGGGCCGCTCTTGGGTCGGAGTTCCGACCCTCAGCGAAGACGTGACAAGGCTCGCCTGGACCGGAAACAATGGTGGAGGGGTGATCGATCTGGTTACCGGAAACGAGCTCATGCCACTGCCACCCGGACACAGCTCAGTCAGCCCGGATGGATCCCTCGTCTTGACCGGAAACGACCCTCTTGAGCTTTGGGGCGTGGGGAGCTCGCCTCGGAAGCTTCGGGAGTTCAAAGCATCCTTCGGGACTGCATGGTTCAGTTCGTCAGGCTCCATCGTCTA
Organism: bacterium; assembly: GCA_024638655.1. Taxonomy (GTDB): domain Bacteria; phylum Actinomycetota; class Acidimicrobiia; order Spongiisociales; family ZC4RG35; genus Ww567. Next base: position 37,049 of record JAHEJW010000007.1, read on the forward strand.
CGGCAATACCTATGACGGCCGGGTCCTTGGCTATGACACCTCATTCGGCGATCTCGTCTTCGAATTGAAGGGTCCAGGTAGTGATGCCAGCAAGGTCCAGATGTCAGACGACGAACGCAAGGTCGCCAGCTCTTCTACGGATGGCATGACCGTATGGGGAATCGGCGAATCGGTTCAGCCAACCGCGGGCCCTGCTCAGTACTTGCCCAGTTCCGGTGGCGAGCATTCCTTCTTTGTCATCGGAAAGACCTATGTGACATCTGAGTATCTGGTGTCATGGAGATTTGTCGTGATCGACGAGCGGGGCTTGTACGAGGACCACCCTTCCGTACCCGGCCATGAGGTGACAGCGGTCTACGACATCAACACCGGGGAGGCAGTCAAGACCTATCCAGGCATGTTGCTTGCGGTCTCACCGGATGGGGAGCAAATGGCACTGCAAGCATCTGGTGAGCTCGTGGAAGCGAAAGAAATCGATTCGACAGCTTCAGACGGTACCTATTTGCCGACTGGAGGCGTGCACATTGTCAATATCGAAACAGGTCAGACTCAAGAGCTCGAAGGACTCTGCCTGTGGTACGACGGGCCACCTGCGTCACCTGAGAGGTACGTTCCAGATGAATGCGCCAGTTACCCCGAGGAATGGGCAGACCTGGTCAACCATGCGGTGTTCTCACCGGACGGTGATCGTCTCGCCATGGTTGGGGAAAGCGGTCGCTTCGCCGTATGGGATCTGATGACGGGAAAGATGGAATGGCATCTCGATAGTCCCGAGGGACTCGAGAGGGCTCTGCTGTTCAACGATGCCAATGTGGCGTTCACGACGGACGGGAGGTTCCTGGTGACAGCGATCTTCACCGGCGTACGAGGCAGCGACCAGTCGGGCACAGTGACTGTTCGCCCCGTCGAATCCTTGGATGTCCCCGTAGCCGAGTTCACCACGCTCGTAGGAGGCCCATCGAACATCGAATTCACCGCAGATGGCAAGCGCGTCGTATTGAACGACCAGGGTCAGAACTTGTACGTAGTTGACACGAGCCGTTGGGAGATTGTCCGTACTCTCAAGGGAGGTCACCAGGCGTCGTTGATCAGCGACATAGCTGTCGATCCGTCGGGGCAATGGGTGGCCACGGCGGGCCGTGATGGCATCTCAGTGGTATGGGATATCGAATCGGGCGAGGAGGTGCAGCGATTCGACTTCTCGGCGACACCGCTCGGTCTGAGAAACGTGGAGTGGGTCGACGAGGACACACTGCTGTTGGGGACGCGGTCTTGGGCGGCGCAAATGACGGTCGATCCGGATATCTTGATCGACCACGCCCGCCAGCGCCTCACCCGCTCTTTCACAGAGGCGGAGTGCGCCACCTACGACATCGACCCCTGTCCGACTCTCGGGGAACTGAGGTGAGCCCTGGCTGCTGATGACCCAATGTCAATCTCGAGACCCGGCGTGCCGCATATGGCACCCCGTACCTGAGGTTTGTGTTTACGCGCTGATGGAGGCGGCCAGACGGGACTTCTTGCGGTCGGCTGCGTTTGGGTGGATGACGCCTTTGGCGGCGGCGGTGTCGATCTTCTTCTGGGCGTCTTGGAACAACTGCTCGGTGGGCTCCCCGGCCGCAGCCGCGGCTTCCACCTTCTTTATCGCGGTGTTCAGGTCGCTCTTGACCGACTTGTTGCGCATCCGCCTCTTCTCGTTCTGGCGATTTCGCTTCTTCTGTGACTCGATGTTGGCCATGTGAAACTCAGATCTCGTTAGGAATCGGACACGTTGAGCAGGTCTGCGTGTCGGGCGTGCATGGTAACAGGGGCCGATTGGCTAGGCGAGACCGGTTCTCATGCCTTGAACGTTCCGGGCCGTGGCTGTGTAACAGGGTCGCCAAAGCCGTCGTCCCATGGGTAGAGCCCGTTCTCGTCGGAATATGTGAGTTGTAGTACCGGCACCGAGAACTCGTCGGGACGCTGATAGAAACGGTTGGCGCTGAACACGATGTCCCCGGGATTGGGCACCTCTTCGGCAACGACCTTTCGCGGCCATGCCCCGACACCGAACTCGATCCCCGGGATCACGTCTCCCCCCTCTCGAATCTGATCGCCGACCGTGTTCAACAAACCCTGGCTGTCGTGCATGTCGAGACCAAACACCAGCAACTCGGGGTGGCCAAGCCCGAACAGTCCCACTGTGTAGGCAAACGGGGGCTCGTCCACCGCGCCGCCATCACAGTCCGGAGCCGAACAGCAACCACCCCGATGTACTCGATGGCCCAACCGTGCTTTCTGATGGTTTCCCGAAGCCGGGCGTCCTCCTGATCCAACCATGCCTCGATCCGAGATGACATCTCCTACCTCCTCTCGCCTGATTCCGTGACCGTATGACCTGGCACCGACAGAATTCATCGCGTGCAAACCCCGGTAGAATCGAGGCGACCCCCCGTCTCCATGACTGACCAAACGCGCATACGCAACTTCTCGATCATCGCCCACATCGACCACGGCAAGTCGACTCTGGCCGATCGTCTCCTCGAGATGACGGGTGCCATCACGGAGCGGGAGATGCGTGAGCAAATACTCGACTCGATGGATCTGGAGCGGGAAAGGGGCATCACAATCAAGGCCCAAAGCGTCCGCTTGAAGTACATGGCAGCCGATGGTCACGAGTACATCCTCAACCTGATCGACACCCCGGGCCATGTCGATTTCTCCTATGAGGTGAGCAGATCGCTCGCCGCCTGCGAAGGCGCCCTTCTCCTCGCCGACGCTGCTCAGGGCGTTCAAGCTCAGACGCTGGCCAACGCCTATCTGGCGATCAACGCCGGCCTCGAGGTCCTCCCCGCGGTCAACAAGATCGATCTCCCTGCGGCCGATCCGGAACGTTCGGCTCAGGAGCTCGTCGGCATACTCGGTGGTCGTGCTGAGGACGTCATGCGCGTGTCGGCCAAGACGGGCGAAGGCGTGGATCGTTTGCTGGAAGCACTCGTGGAGGAGATCCCACCACCGCAGGGTGATCGCAGCGCTCCTCTACGGGCCTTGGTGTTCGACTCCTATTTCGACGCGTATCGCGGTGTTGTCTGTTACGTGAGGATCGTGGATGGGGAGATGGCGGCAGGGGACAGACTCAGGTTCATGGCTACGGGCGAGGTCCACGATGCCGATGAAATCGGCTTTCTCCAGCCTAAGACGTTCGAGGTTGCCCGAATGGGCCCAGGCGAGGTTGGTTACCTGATCACAGGCGTCAAGGAGATCGACCGAATAAAGGTCGGTGACACGATCACCACCGCCGATCGACCCGCCGACAGGCCACTTCCCGGATACGACGAGCCCAAGCCGATGGTCTACTCCGGGCTCTTTCCGACCGATGGCGACGATTTTGAGCGTTTGCGCGAGGCGCTCGAGAAGCTGCGACTGAACGACGCATCACTCGTCTGGCAGCCGGAAACCTCCAAGGCACTCGGATTCGGGTTCCGCTGTGGGTTCCTAGGTCTGCTGCACATGGAGATCGTGAGGGAGCGACTCGAGCGAGAATACGACCTAGACCTGGTAGCCACGGCCCCCTCGGTTGCGTACGAGGTCACACTTCCTGATGGCTTGGTCAGCGAGATCCGCTCACCTCACGACCTCCCCGATCCCGCCAATCGGATCAGCGTCTCCGAGCCGTATGTGCAGGCAATGATCCTCACCCCGAGCGAATACGTAGGCCCGATCATGGAGCTGGTGACGAGGCGACGTGGCATCGTCGGCACCATGAACTACCTGAGCCCGGAACGAGTCGAGCTGCACTACGAGATCCCCCTGGGCGAAATCGTCTTCGACTTCTTCGACCTTCTCAAGTCGAAGACAAAGGGTTATGCCACCCTGGACTATGAGCCTGCCGGTTACAAGGAATCCGACCTGGTGAAAGTCGACATCCTGTTGAACGGTCAGCCCGTGGATGCCTTCTCAGCGATCGTCCATCGTGACAACGCCGATGACTACGGGAAGAAGATGACCGGCCGGCTTCGTGAGCTGATCCCTCGTCAGCTGTTCGACGTGCCCATTCAGGCGGCCATAGGTGGCCGCATCATCAGCCGTGAGACGGTTAAGGCCACCCGCAAGGATGTCACGGCGAAGTGCTACGGCGGCGACATAAGCCGCAAGAAGAAACTGCTGCAGCGACAGAAAGAGGGCAAGAAGCGAATGAAGATGGTGGGGTCGGTCGAGGTCCCCCAGGAGGCGTTCGTGGCCGCTCTGCAGGTGGACGCCGAAACGTGACACTTGCAGAGGCTTGGCGGCCCTGGCCCAGGCCGCGGCTGACCGACGACGCACATCGGGCCCTCGTCGGGCTCCTGCCACACCATGGGTGCGCTGAAGCCACCAGGGGCGATATCGTGTTTGTTGAGGAAGATGCTTGAGGACAGACGCTCAGAGGTTTTGCGTGCCCTCGTCGAGGAGCACATCAGGACGGGCGAGCCCGTCAGTTCCCGCGCGATTGTCGAGCGTGCCGGGCTGCAAGTGTCCTCGGCGACGGTCAGAAACGACCTAGCTGCGCTGGAGAACGAGGGTTATGCGGTGCAGCCGCACACTTCCGCCGGGAGGGTTCCCACGGCCTCGGCGTATCGCTATTACGTGGATCATCTCGGGCCAGGCCGGCTGAGGTTCGCTGCCCAGGCCAAGATCAACGAGGTATTCGGAGACGTTCATCTCGAGCTTTCGAAATTGCTGAAAGCGACCTCGGACCTGTTGGTAGAGCTCACTGATCTTCCAGCCGTCGTTGTGGCGCCCGGCGTATCCCATGATCGTGTGAGGGCGTTGCACAGCCTCCAGGTGACGACTGATCAGGTTCTCGTGGTCGTCATCACTGAGGGCGGGCGTGTGGTCCAACAGCGCGGAAGGGTGCGGGTGCCGATCATCCCAGTCGAGGTGGAGGAGGCACAACGGCGGGTTGCCGACAAGGCCGTCGGGGTCGAGCTCGGGTCCTCCCTCGGTTGGACCGACGAGGAACTGGCCGATATTTCGGAGCCGGTCAAGGAAGCTGTGCTGACCATCATCGACTGTCTGCACCTCGCAGCCAGTTCGGGGACCGAGATGTTTGTCGGTGGAACGCAGAAGATGACCTCGCTCTGGGAAGACCTCACCTCGGTTCACAAGGTCCTGGAGATCCTCGAGAGGGAAGCGGAGGTCATGAAACTACTGGCCGGAGCATCTGGTACCGCAGTTCACCTCGGCAGCGAACTGCATCCCAGTGACATAGTCGATCTCGCCGTGGTGTCGAAGGCCTACGACAGCAGTGGTGAGACAGGTTCGATCGGGGTGCTTGGCCCGATGCGCATGAACTATCGCAGAGCCATCTCCGCGGTGGAGGAAGTGACCAGGGAGCTGGAGGATCAGATCAGCTCACAGACGGCCGAATAACTCCAGCTGATGGCACGCGACTACTACGAGACTCTTGGGGTGTCCAGAGACGCCAGCACAGAGGACATCAAGAAAGCCTTCCGCCGGATAGCGCGAGAGACACACCCCGACGCCAATCCCGGCGATGCGGCCGCCGAGGAGAAGTTCCGGCAAGCAGCCGAAGCCTACGAGGTCCTATCCGACCCCAACCGCCGGGCCCGATATGACCGCGGAGACACCATCGACCTCGGGGACATCTTTCGCGGCATGGGTGGGATAGATGACCTGCTCCGGTCGGTTTTCGGCGACGGCGGTCTCTTCGGTGGCGCGGTCAGACAACCGCGACGAGGCCGAGATTTGCTGGTGACGGCTGACATAACCCTCGAAGAGGCTGCCTTCGGGACCGAGGCGGCTGTGGAGTTCGAAGCTCCACAAACCTGCTCTGTTTGTGATGGTGGTGGGGCCGAGCCGGGCTCAGAGCCCCAAACCTGTCTCGAGTGTGCCGGGGCCGGCCGGGTGAGGGTGTCGCAACGATCACTCTTCGGAACGATGATGTCGGTCGCGACGTGCCCACGATGTCAGGGTGAGGGCATGGTCATCAGCGATCCGTGCTCCAACTGTGGCGGAGATGGCGCTGTGACCCAGAAGGTCGAGGTGAATGTCGAGATCCCGCCGGGAGTCACAACCGGCACACGGTTGCGGCTGAGCGGACGGGGCGAGTCGGGTGGGCGGCACGGCCCGCCAGGAGATCTCTTCGTGGAGCTATCAGTCGCACGTGACCCCAGGTTCGAGCGGAGTGACTCCAACCTCATCCATCATGTCTCTGTCGGGCTTGCTGAGGCCGCTCTGGGCAGCAGGATCGAGGTGCCATTGATCGAGGGTGGTACGACCGACGTGGAGATTCCCGCGGGAACCCAGCCCGGTACCTCCATTCTCATGAAAGGACTGGGCGCGCACCGCCTCGGCCAGAGATCGAGGGGTGACCTGATCGTCATGGTCGACATCTCAGTCCCGTCGGAGCTCACAGCGCAGGAAGAAGATCTATTGAGGCGATTCGCCGAGCTTCGCGGCGAGAAGATCAATCGACCGGCCGAGACCTGATGAAGCACGTGCCTCACCTGGTGGTTGGGGCTCCTTGGGACAGCGATGAGCTCGAACTGTCTCTCATTCAGTGGAGACACCTGACCAAGGTCCTCCGATTGCGTCGCGGAGATGCCGTCAGCTACACCGATGGGCTTGGGCGGATGGGTACCGGGCGCCTGACCAATCAGGCTGTGGAGCGCGGAGAGGAAACCGATGTGCCGCGACCCTCTCTTCTGACTGTTGCGGTTGCTCCGCCGGCAAGTAAGGACAGGCAGAGATATCTCGTAGAAAAGCTCGCAGAGCTGGGTGTATTCAGTCTCCGATGGCTTGCCACCAGGCACGGGAAGGAGAGAATCGCATCCACTTCCAAGATTTTCTCTTGGGTGCTATCCGCCACCGAGCAGTCGAGGGGAGCCTGGCTGATGGAGACTGCCAAGGACGCCGTGAGTCTCTCCGATCTCGCCCCACCTCTGGTCGTTTGCCATCCCGGAGGGACCGGCCATCCACCGGTAGAGGTCGCGACAGTCGTGGTCGGGCCGGAAGGCGGATTTGCCGAAGACGAGATCCCGAAGGACGTGGCGACATGGGACCTGGGACCCACGATCCTGAGGGTGGAGACAGCTGCCGTGGTTGCCACCGCTCGAATACTTTCCCGATGATCATGGCGAGCGACATCCGATGCCGATAGGATGTCGCTGGCAAGGGAGCGCTATCCGTGGTTGAACATTTCAATGTTTCCTTAGGTCAACGTCTTCGCGCAGCCAGGCGCCAGCGCGGCTGGTCCCTTGGTGACGTCGAGACGAGGACCGATGGGGAATTCAAGGCTTCGGTAGTTGGGGCCTACGAGAGGGGTGAGCGTGCGATCTCGGTTCAGCGCTTCGTCCGCCTCGCCGAGTCCTATGCAGTCCCGGCGTCAGAGCTACTCCCGCCAACGCCGTCGGACGAAGGGTTGATCATCGATCTCGACGCCCTCGCCGAAGAGGGAGCCAACGACTTGGTCGAGCGCTACCTCGCAGCGATACAGCTGCTTCGCCGGGAGCCCGGCGATATGGAGGTTCGGAACTCCGACCGGGCGATCATCAACTCTCTGGCACGGGCGAAGACACCCACTGACTGATTTCTGGCTGTTCCCGCCAGGCCCGGTAGAATGAGAGGGACGCCTCAACGACGGCGTTGTCACCACCTTGCTCTCTGATCAATTCGAAGCGCGTCTTCGCGTACCGAGCCACCACCTCATGTTGGATCTCATTGGAGAGGCCGACCGACACCTTCGTCAGGTCGAAGCGCTCTTCCCAGAGGTCCGGTTTGTCGCGCGTGGCGACCAGATCTCCCTGACAGGTCCCGAACAGTTGGTCGAGCAAGCACGCACGGCGCTCGACGAGCTCCTGATTCTCGTCCAGGAGGGCCAGGCATTGGACGAGGGCCGGGTGACCGAGGTCGTCAAGATGGTTCGCGACGAGGTTCCGAGCCCCTCCGGCGTCCTTTCCGACGGAATACCGGTGGGCCGTGGCCGGATGGTCCGGCCGAAGACTCACGGTCAGCAGATCTACATGGAGGCAATTCGGGAGAACACGCTGACCTTCGGGATAGGTCCCGCGGGAACGGGCAAGACCTATCTGGCGATGGCCGCGGCCGTCGACAACCTGATTCAGGGCTCGGTTCGGCGCATAATCCTCACCCGGCCGGCTGTGGAGGCAGGGGAGCGGTTGGGGTTTCTACCGGGTGACATGGCCGCGAAAGTCGACCCGTATCTCAGGCCTCTATACGACGCTTTGTGGGACATGTTGGGGCCAGACGAGACCGCCTCACTGATCGACCGGGGAACCATCGAGATAGCTCCACTCGCTTATATGCGTGGAAGGACGCTGAATGATGCCTGTGTCATCCTCGACGAGGCCCAGAACACCACGCCCGAGCAAATGAAGATGTTTCTGACGCGTTTGGGCTTCAATTCCAAAATGATCATCACGGGCGACGTCTCCCAGACCGACCTACCAACGGGTCGCCACTCCGGTCTTCGGATCGTGAGGGACATCCTCCGTGGCATCCCTGGTGTCGCCTTCATCGAGTTGGGTGCCCGAGACGTGGTGAGACATCGGATCGTCGCCTCGATCGTCGAGGCTTATGAGCGATTCGAGACGAGGAAGAAGTGATCTCCCGTCCCACTGTCGTCAGGCTGGCCATCTTCCTGGCCACAGTTGTCGCCGCCTGGGGTGTGCTCTCCTTGGGCACCGCCGCCTCAGAGCCGGAATTGATGGTCGGTCAGCCCGCGGCCAGAGAGTACGAGGCGGAAAACCCGGCGACCGTCGAAGACAAGACGGCGACCGAGGCGGAGCGCGAGCTTGCCCGTGAGAGTGTCGAGCCTGTCCGCGAATCGGATCCCGAGATCGAAGCGTCGGTGGAAGCATCCATCAACGAAGTCTTCGACGAGACCGAAGCACTCGTCATCGCAGACGACCCAGTCCCATCGGTCACGACTGTTCCGACGCTTCCAACCACGACTACCACCACCACTCAGGCGTCTGGAGACGACTCCACAACCACGACCACGACAACCGAGCAGGCAATTCCGGCACAAATCAGTGGGCGCGTTTTCCTCGATGTGGATGGCGATTCCTCATACAACCCGGATGCCGAGGGTGACAGGGTCGACAAGGGCCTCGCTCAGGTCACCGTCCAAATCCGCACCGATGGCGACGTCGAAAGCGTCAGAACTGACGACCTGGGCGTTTGGGCCTTCGAGCTGACCAGTGGAGCTGCCGTCGTCACAGTTAGCGCAGAGGCTCCGGAGATACCTAGAGGTTGGGTTCTGGGAACCGACAATTTCGCACAGCTGATCGAGTGTCCGCTCGGTGAGGTGTGTGAGGCGACAGCCGTTGGCTTCGTGCCCAATCTCAATCCCACCGAGGACGTTTCGAATGCGATAGTCGGCATGTTCTCTGATCTCCCGGCCGACACGGCGATGTACCTTGCCGCTACCGCATCAGACGATGTGATCCGGGCGGCCTTGGGCGAGCCGCTTCATCTGCCGACGGTCAGGCAGGCTGCATTGTCGAGGATGCGCGAGGAGTTTGGTCGCAACATCCAGCCCGATCAGATTCAGGAGGCGAGGGCTCGTCTCCGAACAGCGCCTCCACTGGTTTTCCACAGTGACACGCTCCAGGACGTCCCGGGTGGGGAGGCGTCCGGCGAGATTGTGGCAAGCCTCCTCCAGCCCAACTACCTGATCGATCAGGAGCGCACTGAAGAGCGGCGTGAAGAGGCCGCGGATGCCGTGGACCCGGTGATGGTGGACTTCGTCGAGGGGGAGGTGATAGTCAACGAGGGCCAGCGTCTGACCGAACTCCACATCGACGCAATAAACGCGACGACCTCGCTAGGCACGAGAGTGGAGACTCAAGGTGGCCTGCTCGCTGTGGTGGCTGTGCTGGTTGGCTTGATCGGCCTCTACCTGGCCCGTTTCCGACCCGAGTTCTGGTCTCGTCCGCGCATGGTCGCGCTGCTCGGGATCATCGTTCTTCTTGCGGCCGCGTCTGTTCGGGGGACAAGTCTCATTGCGGAATCGACCAGCTGGTACGCATTGCCGGCGGTGGCCTTTGGATTCATGACCGCAGTCCTCTTCGACTCGCGCATAGCGGTGCTCATCTCTCTCTCCGTGGGTGTGCTCGCCGCCGCCGGGTCACTAGATGCCGGCATGGCCGTCTATGGCGTCTTAGCCACGATGGCTCCCATACCTTTCGTCAGCTCGGTCAGCTCTCGCGGGGCCTTTCGCAACGCGGTCGTCCTGTCCTCGGCAACGGCCGCAGCTGTTGCAGCCGCCACCTCGTGGTTCTTCGATGTCGGCGCCACCGACGTAGTGCTCGAGATTGTCGGGGTGTCGGTTGCATGGTCGTTCGGAGTGTCGGTGGTGGCGTCCCTCGTCGGGTTGGCCGCACTCCAGTTCTTCGAATCCTCCTTCGACGTCACTACGACGCTCAGCCTGCTCGATCTGACCGATCGGAACCACGCCGCCCTGCAACTGCTCCAGGAGAAGGCGTTTGGGACCTTCAACCACTCGCTGATGGTGGGTACTTTGGCCGATGCCGCCGCAAGGGCGATAGGCGCCAACGCCCTGCTTGCCAGAGCGATGGCTTACTACCACGACCTGGGCAAGACAGAGCACCCAACGTTCTTCATCGAGAACCAGTTCGGCGCGGCCAACCCGCATGACGAGCTCGATCCCACTGAGTCGGCCCAGATCATCCGGAATCACGTCACGGCCGGTGTCGCATTGGCCAAGAGGTTCAAGATCCCCACCGATGTGACCCAGGGAATCGTCAGCCACCACGGCGACGGGGTCATGCGGTACTTCTACGAGAAGGCCCGTCAGATACACGGAGACGACGTCGACACCGACGACTTCCGCCATATCGGCCACAAGCCTCGAATGGCCGAAACAGCCATCCTCATGCTCGCCGATGCGCTCGAAGCTGCCTGTCGGGCGGTGTTCCAGACCGAGGAGCCGTCACCGGATGCCATCGAGAAGGTCGTCGACAGGATCATGAACGAGAAGCTCGAGGACGGCCAGCTCTCCGAGTCGCCGCTGACACTTGCCGAGCTGACCAAGATTCGAAAGGCCTTCCTGGACTCGCTGATCGGTCATTACCATCAACGCATCGCCTACCCGAACTTCCCTGGCAGCTGACAAGCACAGATGGACGACCCCTCCTCTAGAAAGCCCTCACAACCCCGACCTCAGGCACCCGGGCTGAGGCGTGGGCCGAATCGGGTCGGGTTTGGGCTCGGATGAGCATCTTCCTTGCAAACGAACAGCCGTTGAAGGTCGATGTCGAGGAACTTCGCGATCTGGCGGTCCTCGTCCTTTCCGAAGAGGGGTATCCGGAGAGCACCGAGGTGGCGATCCTGCTGGTCAGCGAGAGCGAGATGGCCGGTTACAACGAACGCTTCCTCGATCGCGAGGGGCCGACCGACGTACTGGCGTTTCCTGTAGAGACCCTCCTGCCCGGCATCGTGCCCGACCTCGATCCACACGGCCCACCGCTCATCACAGGTGATGTGATCATCGCTCCCGCATATGTCGAAAAGCAGGCGCAAGCCCACGGAGTGACCTCTGGAGACGAGATGGCCCTCATGGTGACCCATGGCATGCTCCACTTGCTCGGCTATGACCACGCAACCGACGAGGAGGCCGAGCGGATGGAGCAACGTGAGAGGGAGCTATTGGCGAAGGTCGGGAGGACGAGGCGTTGACAGCGGGAGTCATCACCATCGCCATGGTCTTTCTGCTGCTGGCCTTCTGGCTTCGCGCCGCCGGGACGGCCATAGGGAGGGTGCCGCGTGCAGATGCTCTCCGTGACGCCGCCGACGGCATATCGGGGGCTGCAGATGTTGCCGACCTGCTCGATCAGCGCGAAGTGATCAGCCCCGCCGTGGGGGTAGTCGCTTCTGCGCTGCTGATAGCAGGTTCGGTGATCGCCACGGCTGTGCTCGTGGGTGAGGCCAGTGGCCTCAATGCGGTTCTCATCGCCATCGGTATCGGAACGATTGCGTTTCTCGTGGGCGATCTCGTGCCACGCCAGGCGGGACGTCTCAACGAGCGTGCTCTTGCCTACCGATCGGCACGGCTGCTCGGACTGGCGGTCAAGATGGGAGGTTGGGCCAACGATTTGCTTCCTGAGCTCGAGTACGAGCCGGGTCAGGTCCACGAGGACGCGGCCGAGGGGGCCGACGAGCACGAGAGGGAGTTGATCGACTCGGTCCTCGAGTTCACCGAGACGGTCGTGCGTGAGGTCATGACGCCGAGGCCGGACATGATCACAGTCGCCCGAGATGCACCAATCGACCAGTTGATCGAGATCGCCAGCGACGAGGGCTACTCCAGGGTTCCAGTCGTCTCCGGCGACGACATCGTGGGCCAGGTGATCGTCAAGGACCTCTTGCCCATGCTCACCGAAGACACCAGGCCTTCGACCGTGTCCGAAGTGATGAGACCCGTTGAGTTCGTACCGGAGACCAAGCTCGCCTCGTCGCTGCTTGCAGAGATGCAGGAGAGCCACACCCACCAGGTGATCGTGGTCGACGAGTACGGGGATGTGGTCGGCCTGGTCACTATCGAAGACCTTCTCGAGGAGCTGGTTGGCGAAATCGCCGATGAGACCGATTTTGAGGAGACGCTGGTGGCCCAGGAAGGCGACGGATGGAAGGTAGACGCCCGCCTCGCGGTTCACGACCTGATCAAGCTCACCGGAGTCGAGCTCCCTGTGGCGGAATGGGACACCGTTGGCGGCCTGGTGTTCGGGCTTGCCGAGAGAGTCCCTGAAGAGAACGAAGTCTTCACGTTCGACCGCCTGTTGGTTCGTGTGACGAGGATGCAAGGTCGCCGGGTGTCGGAAGTCAATGTGGTCGTGGTCGACCAGATAGAAGCCGTGTGAAGTCGGGCTTCGTTGCCGTCGTCGGACGGCCGAATGTGGGCAAGTCGACCCTTGTCAACCGGATGGTGGGCTCGAAGGTAGCCATAACCTCGTCGCGTCCTCAGACGACCCGAAACGCCATCCGCGGTGTGGTCAATGGGCCCGAACCCACGAGCCCCGAGTATCAGATCATCCTCGTCGACACGCCGGGAGTCCACCGTCCTAGGACCGAGCTCGGCAACAGGCTGAATTCGATCGTCTACGGGACGCTGGCCGAGTCCGATGCCGTGCTGTTCGTCATCGATGCAACGATGCCCATCGGTCCCGGTGATCGTCTGATCGCCGAGCGGCTGGTCAAGGCCGGGGCCGACAGCGTCGTAGTCGCGGTCAACAAGGTCGATGCGGCTTCGAAGAAGGCCACTGTGGAGCAACTCGTAGAGGCGGCCGATTGGCCTTTTCAGGAGATCTATCCGGTGTCCGCACTGACAGGTGAGGGGGTTCCGGATCTGGTGGCAGAGCTGGCCGCTCGGATTCCCGAGGGGCCCATGTACTTTCCGGAAGGGATGGTCACGGACCAGCCCGAGATCCTGGTGATCGCCGAGATCATCCGTGAGAAGTTCTTGGATCGGCTGCATGAGGAGCTGCCCCACTCACTCGTCGTTCGCGTGAAGGAAGTCGAGGAGCGAGACAACGGTTTGGTCGATGTGATCGCCGAGGCTCTGGTCGAGAGAGACAGTCAGAAAGGGATTGTGATCGGCAAAGGAGGATCGCTGATACGGGACGCCGGTACGGAGGCGCGGCTGGAGCTGGAGGCCCTGTTGGGCGCCAAGGTGAACCTCGACCTGAGAGTCGCTGTCGAGAAGGATTGGCAGAGGAGACCCCAGATGTTGGACCGGCTCGGATTCGAGTCCGGTTAGCGTCACAGGCCATGGATTTGGATGCCTACGAGTACCTCGGGTTGCACCTGCACCCGGACGGTGTGCTCAACATCACGTTGGGCAATCCCGACAGACTCAACTCTGTAACTGACATCGGGCACTCCGAGCTCGTCAACGTCTGGCCCGAGGTCGATGCCGATCCCGACGTCAAGGTCGTGCTGCTCCGTGCCGAGGGTCGAGCGTTCTCGGCCGGCGGCGACTTCGAGATGATCTCGGAGATCATGACCGACATGGCCACGCACCGCCGGGTCCTGAAGGAGGCCCGCGAGCTCGTCCGCAACATCATCGAATGCTCGAAGCCAATCGTGTCGGCGATAAACGGGCCTGCAGTGGGCGCAGGGCTAGCCGCTGCCTTAATGGCAGATATCCCGGTAGCGGCGAGGTCCGCCCGGATCATCGATGGTCACACGACCATCGGCGTGACCGCCGGCGACCATGCCGCCGTCATTTGGCCCCTCTTGATCGGCATGGCGAAATCCAAGTTCTACCTGATGACCAACGAGCCCCTGGACGGAACCGAGGCGGAGAGAATCGGCCTGGTCGCAAAGGCCGTCGAGGACGAGGATCTGGGTCACTACACAGAGAGCCTGGCTTCGAGGCTGGCGGCGGGATCGGCCGAAGCGCTCCAATGGACCAAACACACACTGAACCACTGGTTGCGGATGGCTTATCCGATCTTCGATGCGTCGGTTGCCTACGAGTTCCTCGGCTTCCATGGAGTCGACGCCGCCGAGGGTTTGACGGCCATGAGAGAGAAGCGTCAGCCTGAGTTTTGATGGCCGGAGAGGCCGTCGGCTGTGTCAGCGAGGTCGAGGTCTCTGGTGGTGATGCCGCCTTCACTGTGGGTGGAGAGTGTGAGGGTCACTTTGCTCCAGCGGATGTCGATGTCTGGATGGTGATTGGCTTTCTCGGCTTCCAATGCCACGCGGGTGACAAACCCCATCGACTGACCGAAGTCGGAGAACTCGTATGTGCGACTAATCCCCTCTCCGTCGCGGCTCCAGGCAGGGTGGGCCTCGATGAATGCATCGATTTCTGTATCTGATACGAGCGCCATAACGTCGAGACTAGGTCGTCGCCCGAATACCCTGTCGCCGATGGGTCTCAAACACGACCAGGGCATCGTGCTCCGCTCGTATCCGTTCGGGGAGGCTGATCGGGTTGTCGTCTTGCTCAGCCCGAACAGCGGCAAGGTTCGCACGGTTGCCAAGGGAGTGCGCAAGACCAAGAGCCGATTTGGCGGACGTCTGGAGCCATTTACCCACGTCGATCTGGTCCTCTATGAGGGTCGCAATCTCGACACCATCACCCAGGTGGCCGTCCTGGAGCCGTTTCCCAGGCTGCGGGCCGACCTCGATGCGGTCATCGCGGCAGGGACGATGGTCGAGGCGGCCGACGCCGTCGCTCAAGAGGAGGAGTCGTCGGTGCGTCTCTTCCTGTTGCTGCAAAGGGGTCTCAGAGCATTGGAGGCCGGCAAGTTCGCCCCTGACCTGATAACCAGTTTCCTACTGAAACTGGCCGACGTGGTCGGGGTCGCACCTGCTCTCGTCCAGTGCGCTTCCTGCGGGAGGCTCGATGGGCTCCACCGTTTTTCGTTCGGAGCCGGTGGAGTCGTCTGTGATGCATGCGTCGTTGAGGGGACCGTCCGTCTCCGAGATGGCATCACCATGTATCTCGCCGGCCTGGCCGAGGCCGACCTGAGCGCCCTTCCGGTCTCCGACGTGTCGTTTTCGGGTGAGGCCATGGGAATCGCCCGCCGGTTCGTCGAGTATCACCTCGATCGCAAGCTCACCTCTTTGGCGGTGATGGAGTGACCCTCGATCTCGACCGGCTCGACCCCGATCGAATCCCCGCTCATGTGGGGCTGATCCTCGACGGCAATGGTCGCTGGGCAAATGCCCGGGGGCTTCCTCGCACCGCCGGGCACCTCGCAGGAGAGGAGGCGCTCTTCGACAGCGTTCAGGGAGCTCTCGAAATCGGGATCAAATGGGTCACTGCGTTCACCTTCTCCACCGAGAACTGGTCACGCTCGGAAGACGAGGTCGAGTTCCTGATGTGGTTCAACGAAGACCTGTTAACTCGCCGCCGAGACGAACTCCACCAGGAGGGGGTGCGCATGCGGTTTGCGGGTGACATGGATGACTCCCGAATCCCTGACCGCAATCGCAAACATATGGCTGAGGCCGAAGATCTGACGAGGGAGAACGATCGGCTCAATCTGGTGTTTGCCTTCAACTACGGCAGCCGGCGAGAGATAACAGAGGCTGCGCGTGCCGTCGCAGACTGGGTGTCCACCGGTGATCTGGAGGTGGCCGACATAGACGAGAGAGTTTTGTCAGGAGCGATGTACGTACCGGAGATGCCCGACTTGGACCTTGTCATCAGGTCTTCGGGGGAGCACCGCCTGTCCAACTTCCTCTTGTGGCAGGCCGCCTACGCCGAGTTCTACTTCCCCGGCATCCTTTGGCCCGACTTCAATCGCTATTCGCTCCTGGACGCCGTCGTCGAGTACCAGACGCGCGACCGTCGATTCGGCGCGGCCGACGACCATCCCGAGGCCCAGATTGACTAGGCGGGGGATCCAGGCCACCGTTGACCCCGGCAAATGGCAGAAGTGACACTCGACACAATCTCGAATCTCGCCAAGAGGCGCGGATTCGTCTTCCAGTCTTCTGAAATCTACGGAGGGCTTAGGTCTGCATACGACTACGGGCCGCTCGGAGCCGAACTGCTCCGCAACGTCAAGGCCGAATGGTGGCACACCATGGTCCAGATCCGCCCGGACGTCGTGGGTCTCGACTCGGCCATCATCCAAGCTCGTCAGGTCTGGCAAGCCTCGGGCCACGAGGAAGTCTTCACCGACCCGATGGTGGAATGCCGCAACTGCAACTCCCGACACCGGCTCGACAAGCTCGAGGATCCGAGTCAGTGCCCGACATGCGGGGTAAGGGGCGAGCTCACCGATCCCCGGAACTTCAACCTGATGCTCAGGACGCACATGGGCCCAGTCGAGTCCGAGGAGAACCTGGTGTACTTGAGACCGGAGACGGCTCAAGGGATATTCATCAACTACGAGAGCATCCGACGCACCAACCGTCTCAAGCTGCCTTTCGGGATCGCCCAGATCGGGAAGGCGTTTCGCAACGAAATCACGCCGGGTCAGTTCGTCTTCCGGACCAGAGAGTTCGAGCAGATGGAAATGGAGTTCTTCTGCCGGCCCGAGGAGGCAGACCAATGGTTCGAGTACTGGAGGGAGCACCGGTTCCAGTGGTATGTCGACCTTGGCATCGATCCGGAGAACCTCCGCCTGAGAGCCCACGAGAACGACGAGCTCAGCCACTACTCGGCGGGGACCGCCGATGTCGAATACCGGTTCCCCTGGGGTTGGGATGAGTTGGAGGGTTTGGCAAACCGCACCGACTTCGATCTACGCCAGCACACGGAGCACGCCGGGGAGGATCTCCGCTATTTCGACCAGGAATCGGATGAGCGTTTCTTCCCTTATGTGATCGAGCCGGCTGCCGGAGCCACCAGAGCAATGTTCGCTTTCATGATCGACGCCTACACAGAGGAAATGGTCAACGACGAGTCCAGGGTGGTCCTCAAGCTGGACCACCGGCTGGCTCCGTACAAGGTTGCGGTACTCCCGCTGTCGAAGAAGGACGAGCTGATCCAACCTGCCGAGAAACTGGCGGAGTCGCTCCGTCGCAGGTGGATGGTCGAACTCGACGTGACTCAGTCGATTGGTCGGAGGTACCGCCGCCAGGACGAGATCGGGACACCTTGGTGCGTCACCGTGGACTTCGACACCCTGGAGGACAATGCTGTGACCGTCCGTGACCGGGACACCATGGACCAGGATCGTGTTTCGATCGATGGGGTCGAGGATTACCTGGCCGCAAGGCTCGGGTGAGTCCGGCGAACCGGATTGGGCCCAGATCCGTAATGCCTTTCGGTAGGAGAGCCTGTGTCTCATCGAGGCTGTGATGGAACCCGATCTTCGAGGTGAGAGTGTGAGATGGTCGATTGTCGGATGGATAGCCGCCGCAATAGTCGTGGTAGTCGGAGGCGCATATGCATGGTTCTGGTTCGCCGGAGGCTCGGGTGAGCCGTCGACCGAACTGACGACCCCGACGATCGCTGGAACCGACACCACCCTCGGCACAACGGCGAGCACTCGATCCACAACCGAAACGACCGTGGGAACGACGACGGGTGCGTCGTCCACCGGTCCCGCCTCCTTTGTGCTCGATTCGACGCGAAGCCTGGCGAGTTTCGAACTAGACGAAGAGTTGCGGGGCTCCCCTCAGCGTGTCGTCGGAACGACCGACCAGGTTGCCGGCCAGGTGCGTCTCGACATAACTGATCTGTCCACGGTCGAGTTCTCCGAGATAGTGATCAACGCCCGCACCTTTCAAACCGACTCGGGCCAGCGGGACCGAGCAATTCGAGGTCCGGTGATTTTGGACTCGGCAAGCGACGAGTTCGAGTTCATAACGTTTTCGGTCAAATCGGTGGACGGCTTACCCGACGAGGTGGTCCCCGGTGACACTCTCGAGCTCACCGTCACCGGCGATCTCACAGTAAAAGGCATTACCAACGAAGAGACGTTCGACGTGTCCGCCACGCTCGTCGACCAGGAGAACATCGAAGGTTCGGCGGGCGCCATCATTTCCAGGGATCGATACGGAATCGGGATACCCAACGTTCCCAGCGTGGCCAATGTGAGTGACGAGGTGGCTCTGATCTTGGAGTTCGTCCTAACCGCGAGTTGAGCAAGCCCGGCACGAGATTCGGCCCTCGACCTTATTATCGAGTCGAGATGGCAGACCGCGGCGATATCGATCGAGTGCGAGAGGCCACCGATCTGGTCGACCTGTTCGCCGAAGTGACCAAGGTGCGACGATCCGGCCGCTCTTTCATGGCGGTCTGCCCGTTCCATCAGGAGAAGACTCCTTCGATGTCACTGGATCGAGCCAGAGGCCTTTACCACTGCTTCGGTTGTGGCGAGGGTGGCGACGTGTTCACCTTTCTCCAGAAGACTCAGGGGCTGGAGTTCACTGAGGCGCTCGAAAGCCTCGCCCGTAGGGCCGGGATCACCATCACGAGAGATCCAGAGGCGGCTCGCAAGCGGGGCAGGAGGGACGCAGCCGTTGCTGCCCTCAGGAGGGCGATCGACGTCTACCACGACCGTCTGAAGCGGTCGTCTGAAGCGGGCCCTGCCCGCGCCTACCTGCGTGGGCGTGGATACGACATCGATCTCATCGAAGAGTGGAAGCTTGGCTTCGCAGGAGTGGACTGGGACACAGCGGTGAAGGCATTACGAACGGCGGGTGTGGACGACCGTGCGATGCTCGAGGCAGGCCTAGCCAGACGTGGCCGACATGGTCTCTACGACGTCTTCAGGGGTCGTCTGATGTTCCCCATACACGACGTCAGGGGTGATGCCGTCGGCTTCGGAGGCAGACGGCTGGAAGAGATCGACGCCCAGGCGACCAACAATCCGGACGCCAAATACGTCAACTCCGCAGATTCGATCGTCTACCAGAAGGCGCGGCTGCTCTTCGGATTGGACCGCGCTCGCGGGCCAATCGCAGACGAAGGCCGGGCTGTCGTAGTAGAGGGGTACACCGATGTGATCGCCATGCATCGAGCGGGGGTCAAAACGGCGGTCGCCACCTGCGGGACGGCACTCGGGGATGGCCACTTCGATCTGTTGAGGCGCTTCACCGAGCAGGTGGTTCTGGCCTTCGACTCCGATGAGGCCGGAACCAAGGCGGCCCTGCGCAGCGATGACCTTGAATCGCCGTTCCGACTCGATCTCGATCTCCGAGTTGCTGTCATGCCTGATGGGCTTGATCCGGCCGACCTGGTCCAGGAGGGCCGGTCGGCCGAGTTGATAGAGGCGGTCGAGTCGGCACGACCTCTCCTCGAGCACCGTATCGAGCACGATGTCGAGCGTTTCGACGTATCGGGCCCGGAGGGGCGCGCTCGGGCGCTCCATGCCGCGGTCGCACAACTCAAGCGGGTCAATGACGATATCGCCCGCACCGAATATGCGCGGTTTGTGGCCCGACTGATCGGGGTCGACCTGGACACCGTCCGGCGGGCTCTCGGGACTCGGTTGGCTGGAGCCAGGGGAAATGGCGCTGCACCCGGCAGGCCGCTTGATCGGGCGGAGGCGGAGTTGCTTCGAGTGGTCTTGCACAACCCTCCTGATCGGGGCGATGTTCGGCCTGAGGACTTCACGGATGAGCGTCTGCGGCGCGCATACCTAGCCGTCGCGGACGAGCTTGCCGATCTCGACGCCGGGACCTCCGTCGACCTGACCTCACTTGAAGACGAGTCGACCGCAGGGCTCTTGCGGTCGCTCGCTATGGACGATCGACCGCTGCCCGACTGGACGGACCTGGAAAGAAGGCTGAAAGGCAAGCGTCTCGACGTCGAGATCGACGCACTTGAGTCGAGACTCGCCTCTCTCGACTCGGCAACGGACGATCACTCCGCAGCACTGAGAGAGCTCACGGAGCTCCAGAGGCAGAAGCGTGCTCTGACCCAGGAGCCGAGCTAGACAACAACCCCCTTACGAACCGATTCGGGTTGCGTCACACTGCTGAAGAGGGACAACAGTGTTCGAGATCTTCAGAGACGGACTAGCTTGGATGGCGGGATGAAGGCCTTTGTAGCCTGATGAGTACAGACCTGACACGGGTCACCAGCCTGCTGGTCAAACGAGCCAATCACCGCGGCTTCTTGACGATGGCCGAAGTCCAGCAGGAGCTGGAGGACATCGAGGCTCCAGGCGAGGCGTTCGAGAAGGTCGCCGACGAGCTTCGTCTCAAGGGAATCAAGCTCGTCGAGGAGGGGCCGGCCGTTGGCGAGGAGGTCGTCGAGGTCAGCCAGATCTCGGTGTCCGACCCGGTCAGGCTTTACTTGAACGAAATCGGCCGTTACCCCTTGCTCACCGCCCAGCAAGAAGTAGAGCTTGCCATGCGCATGGAAGGCGGCAGGAGGGCTC
Source organism: bacterium (assembly GCA_024638655.1). Classification (GTDB taxonomy): domain Bacteria; phylum Actinomycetota; class Acidimicrobiia; order Spongiisociales; family ZC4RG35; genus Ww567. The sequence continues at coordinate 57,865 of JAHEJW010000007.1, forward strand.
TGGCACGACTAACCAGTGATGAGCTCGACGACGACGATCGAGCGTTCCTCAAGCACGAGGTCGAGATCGGGGAAGGAGCCCATCATCAGCTGGTCCAGTCCAACCTGAGACTGGTGGTCGCTCTGGCCAGGCGGTACGTCGGGCGAGGGATGTCTCTCCTCGACCTGATACAGGAGGGGAACGTGGGCTTGATGAGAGCCGTGGAGCGGTTCGACTACCGCCGTGGCTTCAAGTTCTCTACCTATGCGACCTGGTGGATACGCCAAGCGATCTCTCGGGCCATGGCCGACCAGGGGCGGACCATACGGATGCCGATCCATGTGCTCGATGCGGTCAACAAACTGACGAGGGCACAACGAGAGCTGACACAGACCCTGGGGCGGTCGCCCACACTCGAAGAGTTGGCCGAAGACCTCGACCTGGAAGTGACGCGGGTTGCCGAGCTGCGCCGAATCGCTCAGGACACCGTGTCTTTGGAGACGCCGGTCGGTGAGGACGAGGACGGGACTCTCGGAGACCTCGTCGAAGATCACGACTCCCTCGCTCCTGCAGACGTGGCCACTTTCACTTCCCTCCAGGACCAGCTCTCCGAGGCATTGGAGGGACTGAACGAGAGGGAGCGTCAGGTGCTCATCATGAGGTTCGGACTGGCCGATGGCCGAACCCGAACGCTTGAAGAGGTGGGTGCCCACTTCAACGTCACCAGGGAGAGGATCCGCCAATTGGAGACCAAGGCCCTCGCGAAGCTCCGCCATCCGGACAAGTCGGGCAAGCTGGAGGGTTTCCTGGAGAGCATTTAGCTGCTCAACGGCCAACTCGGTGTTTCCGGTCCCGATTGGTAACCTGTGGCTTCGCCAGCCGGCGACCTTCCGCGGTAGCTCAATTGGCAGAGCAGTGGACTGTTAATCCATTGGTTGTAGGTTCGAGTCCTACCCGCGGAGCTATCTCAGTCAGGAAGCCCTCCAGTACTACACAGCCGGATAAGGTCGAGGCACTTCCGATCAACGAACAAGCTCGAAAAGAGACCAAGGTCTCGTCCGAGGAGCCTTTCAAGGAGACCGCGACATGAGAATCACCGAGGCCGTCGTGATCGATCGGCCGTTGGAGGAGGTTTGGGCGGCCTTCGACAACCCGGAGACCTTGAAACGATGGCAACCAACCCTGGAGAGCTTCGAGCACATGTCGGGTGAGCCCGGCCAGCCAGGCGCCCAGTCGCGGCTGGTCTACGTCGAAGGGAAGCGCACAATCGAGATGACGGAAACCGTGCTCGAACGGGGTGAGGGTTACCTGTCCGGCGAGTACCTGGTGGGCGGTTCGGTGTCACCCACTGTCAACCGGGTCGACAATGTCTTCGAGAGACTGGACAGCTCTACCAGATGGCGCATGGTGTCCGAGTTTCGCTTCAGTGGCATTGAGCGATTCGTGATGCCTCTGATGAAGGCCATGTTTGCCAAGCGCATTCGCGACGATATGCGGCGGTTCAAAGAAGTGGTTGAGGCCTAAGGCATAGCGACACGCCCTAGCCACCCGCAACGACACCGGGCGGGAATCTGTGCCGGTGGTTGGCGGCGTGCGACGATCTTGCCGCTCCGGGTTCTTCGGCTGGCTCAACCCTCTCTCAAAAGAACCAGGGGTAGTCGCCGCGAATCAAGACGAACACGATCAAGAAGATCCCAAAGACCAGACTCAACGCCCCGAGTGATCCTCCGGCTAACGCCCGGCCCCTCCCCAGCCCGGTTTCGTGAGCACGTTTGAGCCCTTCCCTCGCCAGAAGAACGGCCGCCGGGCCGATCAAGAAGGGAGCCCAGATGAAGTAGGCACCATACGAAACGACGGACAGGATGCCTGCCCACATTCCGGCGGAGGCTGGTCGGTTCCTACCGTCTTCGGCTTTCTTCATACCCCCGCGGACCAATAGCCCGTAGACCAGACCCACCACGATCAACCCAGAGACCGCGATGAACGCGAGGTTCTCCCAGAAGATGCTCCACCCCTCCCACTCATTAACCACCACTGCCACCACAGCGTGGACCACTTCGACGGTCAGAAACACCCATGTTGCCCAGACAAGCCATGTTCGCCGTTGAACCCGCCGCTCCGCTGGGATGTTGGTCGGCCTGACTGCCGCATTCATATTCCATCTCCCTTCGGTGATGTCCGCGCAAGCCGCGGTGCTCTCGATGACGCGAGGCGTCCAATAACTCAACAATGCATCGCAGAGTCGAGAGGGCAGGTCGGCCTCAAAGATCGACGCCGGTGGTTGCCACCCCGGGGCTGCTCGTCGGTTGGGCCTTAGATGCAGCGCCGCGGACCGGGCCGCCTAAGTAGCCCGAATCATACAACTCGCAGGGTTGCATCGCGCACCACCCTGAAAAGGTGCGAAGGCCTGACCGATAGGCTGCAGGGTCGCGGGTGATATCGAGGCCCTGAGATAGTTGGCTGCGGCTTTTGTGGCTTTGGTACAAGGGTTCTCGGGTTCGGACTCTCAATCATTGGTTGTGGGTTCGAGTCCTACTCGCCGAGCCTTCTCACCTGGTAGTTGCCCGATGAACGGTCGCTTCGGCCGACTCATAGACGATGTCACCGTCGCACTACTCCTTGCCGCCAGATCTCTCTATTGACAGCTTGAGGCTCTTTCGGATATCTTCTCGCATGACTCATGGTCGCGATGCTTTGCGCCACGTCCCAGGTTGGCGCGGGAGACCAGGACGTCGATAGGCGGCCGACCTCGAAGGAGTGTGCAAAGGCGACGGCACAAGGATGACTACGCCGGGTGGCCATCCGCCCGGATTTGGCCTGGTGCCCTGGAGGACAGACGTCGACTCACCTGGTGACCGGCGGATGGCGCTTCCACAGACACCCAACTTTGCACCATTTGGACACCTACCTCTCCACCATTCAACGGGTTGAACGGCGGCCCAACCGGTGCCTCTGATTTAGGAGTAGTAGTGAAGCAACGATTTCGCACCCTTATTGGATTCTTGGCAGTCACAGTTGTGTTGGGAGCGCTGCCAGCCCTGGCTGATCCACCTGAGACCTCGGAAGAACCGATCTTCGTGTTGTTCCCGGACTTCGAGCATGACATGGTCGTGTTCTGGAATATCACTCGAGCGGATTTCTGTGACTGGTCCGACATAGGTTTCGAGGGCGATCCGCCGGTCATCGAGCTGGTCGAGGCCAAAGGCAAGGAAACCGGCCAAGGGGCCTTTGTCGCATCGTGGCAGGCGTCCCGCGACCTCGAGTTGTGGAAACTCGACGATCCAGGGAACCCTCAGAACGCCTGTGCTGATACCGACGGTCAGGATGGCCCCTGGGCTAGCGGCTCTGCGAGGGTCACCGGCAATGACAACGATCTTGATGTGTCCGGAACCCGCCGCAACTCATTTGGTCACCGAGGACAAGGAAAGGTCACCGACGTAAGTGGCGATCGGTGGCACTACTCGTGGAACTTCACGGCTCAGTGCTCTGTTGACTGCTCCGTCGACTTCGTGGTGAGGACCCAGAACACCAATCTTCACAAGATCAAGAAGTAGCGGGACCTAGCTGGCTGCTCCCCGGTGATGAGTTCGGGGAGCAGCTGCCGGAGGCCTCGTGACCATGATTGCCTCCGGTAGAGTGCTGCTGAGGCCTCCGCTACAGCAGATGACTTTCGCTGTTCGGTAGGCCGTCACCTGGACTTATGACCTGTGAACACACCGGTGATTGCCGCTGGACTGTTAATCCATTGGTTGTAGGTTCGAGTCCTACCCGCGGAGCCCCGGTCTTGGTCGACATCCGTTGGTGATTCGCTGAAACCGAGCTCCGAACATTTGTTCTCTGTGAGCCGATGTGTAGCAAGTGTGTAGTCGCGAGTCGGCCTGAGGGATTGCCGCGATAATTGCCAACCCAAGCCCACTCACCTCTTGGCGCATCCCTTCCCGCTTCGTGAATCTGCCTCTGCGTACAGCGAAGGAGCGGACTTGGACCCCGTAGGACAGATTGTTACAGCCCGAGTGAGGGAGCGAGGCACCCGGTGCTGCGCTCTCGCGGGTACGGAAATCCTCGATTCTGAGGATCCAAACCGGACGTTCGTACACGCGACAATGCCCCTTGATACGGTTTCAACTATGCATCCGATGTGGCTCTGTTCAGGTGCCCAAAGTTCCTGCACTTTTTCCGGAGAGGACCGAATACCCCATTACTAAGCCGTCTGCCAGCCGCCATATGCGCTATCGCGGCCTATCCGGTCAGCACCGAACGCGACTCTCCGAGGTGCTGACGAGACAGTCCGCGATCAGAAAGACTGCGGTAGCGCAGAATGCCGGATATCGGGTGGGTCGTTCGGTCGATTTCGGGCTTGGTGGCCGCATTATGCGCAGTGAGTACTGCGCCGCAGACAACTGTGTAGAGGTGACCGGCCGGGCCTCCCTCGTTTGTGTCCTGGTTGGTCGTCGCCAGGAACGTCCAGCGCAGGCCGCTGTTGGGCCAGGCTACGATCTGCTCCATCGTCGCTGCCGAGGAGGCATTCTCTGGATCATTTCGATGTTGTGGTCATCGGCGGTGGGCAGGCCGGTCTGGGCGTCGGCTATTACCTGCGAGCAGCTAGGAGCAAGTTCGTCATTTTCGAGCGCGGCCGGGTCGGTGAGACCTGGCGCGCCCAGCGTTGGGATTCGTTTTCGGTCAACACGCCCAACTGGGCGAATGCCCTGCCGGGCGACCCGTACGAAGGTGACAAACCCGACGGTTTCTATCACCGAGACGAGCTCGTCGAATACTTCGAGCAATACGCCGGTAAGTTCGACCTTCCGGTGACTGAGGGAGTAACTGTGAGAGCGGTCGATGCCGACGGCGACGTCTTTCGTGTCACCTATGAAGTTGCGGGTGCGGTCGAAACCGTTACGGCTGCGAACGTTGTGGTTGCATCCGGGATAATGCAGGCGCCCAAGATCCCGGCGATTCGGGAGCGGTTCCCTGAGTGGCTCCACCAGTTACATGCGTCTGAATATCGGTCTTCGGAGGATCTGCCGCCGGGAGCGGTCGTCGTTATCGGAGGGGGCCAGTCGGGCTGTCAGATTTCGATGGACCTGATTCATGCGGGCCGAGACGTCTACCTTTGCACCAGCAAGGTGGGACGTCTCCGTCGAAGGTATCGACAACGTGACGTAGTGGAGTGGGGCGAAGACATGGGGTTCTGGGATGTTGCTGTCGAAGAGCTGTCGGATCCGGCGATCCAATTTGCCGCTCAGCCGCAAGTGTCTGGGGTGGGACGGTATGGGAGCACCCTCAGCCTCCAGTCCATGGCCCGTGACGGAGTGCATCTCATGGGACGCCTCAGCAATGTGGAAGATGGTGTGCTGAAAACCGACGACTCGCTTGCAGAGCACGTCGCCTTCGCCGACGAGCGTTCAGCGGAGTTCACCAGAATGATCGAGGATTGGATCAGCTCCAACGGCATAAGCGCGGCGCCCGTCGAGGAAGATCCCAACGACGAGCCCGCCAGCGAAGAAGTCGCCGGGTTTGGCACCACCACCCTCGACCTCGAGAAAGCAGGTGTCGGATCAGTCATATGGTGCACCGGATTCACCGCCGACTTCGACTGGATCCACGCTCCCTTAACGGACGAAAATGGGCAACCCGTACATGAGAGGGGAGTCTCTCCCATACCCGGGATCTATTTCCTCGGCTTTCCGTGGCTGCACTCCCGCAAGTCTGGGATCATCCACGGCGTCGGCGAAGACGCCCGCTTCATCGCCGAAGCCATCGCTTCTAGGACCGCACCAACAGGAAGCAGTGTGGAACCCGCGACCTAACGCAGATCAACCGGGCCCGGGCGATAACGAACATTTCTCAGGGTGCGCGTGAACGTGCCGTTATGAGCGGCTCTGGAACACGGAAGTACCGTTGGCGTTTCTACGGTCGTGTTGCGGACGTCTAGGGAGTTGCCACGACACTTACCTCGCCTGCTCCGAAGACCACTGGTACGCCACCCGTCCACGGTGCCGTGACCTCCCATCGCCATTCGTAGTCGCCCGCCGAAACGTTCTCGAAGACTACGTACCGATGGTTGTAGAGAAGCTTGCCAAACAGGGGACTCACGTTGTCCTTCATCTTCCCGACAGTCACCTCGACCTCGTCTAGCGGTCCGCCGAGTGGTCCCCAATACACGTGATCCACGATCGCCTCCAGGTCTGCTATCCCATCGGTTCGAGAAATACCCTCGTCCTTGTAGAAGGAGAAGAAGAAGATCCCACCTAGGAATTGATCATCAGTTGTGAAGACGTGAGGTGTAGGTTCGAGTCCTACCCGCGGAGCCCAGATTCATCCGACATCGCCTTGCGACATCGCCGAGCTTCCGACTTGAAACACGCGTCCATCTGTAACCATCAGAGCCGGCTCATGATCGAGGCGCCCTTGTTCGGGCCCAGCGCATATCGCCGGTGATGGAGCGGGTGCCCTAGTTGCTTGCGAGCAACTCGTCGAGCATGGTTGGGAAGTTCTGCCATAGCGACAGGTGGCCTTCGCCTGCGTAGAGGTGGGCTGCCGCTCTTGGAATGTTGTCAGCGAGCCACCTGCCGTGGGAGAAGGGATTGAAGAGGTCTTCTGATCCGTGCCAGATCATTGTTGGTATCGCGATCTCATCGAGTTCGAAACCCCACGGGCTGACGAAGGCGAGGTCGTCGTCGAGCCAGCCGTCGACTCCGTTCCGTAGAGCTTCTTGAATCCCGGCTATGGCGTCTTCACCGAATTCGTCGGTGAGGGCTGAGCGGTCGACGTCGGGAAGCATCGATGAGAAGGCCTGCATGAGCTGGTCGACGGTCACATCCAGAAGCTGTTCTCGTTCTGCTTCTAGATAGAGGCGGAGGCTTTCCTCACCGTTGAGCGCAGCAGAGTATTCGGCAACGTTGTCTTCTCCCATGCCTGCCAGGAAGTCCAAGCCCTCTGCTTCATATGGTCCGTGGCTGGCAACGACCAACGCCGCCGAGGCGGCGTCGAGCCGGGCAGCACAAGCAAGCGAATGCGGTCCTCCACTCGACCCGCCTCCGACCACGCATGAATCCACGCGAAGGCCTGCCAGGACTTCGGCTGTGTCGGAGACAACGTCGACGACCTTCCGGCCTGGTTGACGGGTGGAATCCCCATAGCCGGGCCGTGACCATGCCACAACACGCATCCCTCGGTCGTGGGCCGGCTTCAAGACCGACCTGTCGTTGACCGCGGAGCCCGGTGTGCCGTGGAAGAAGACCAGCACGGGCCCGTCCTCAGGTCCAGATGTGCGGACATCCAGACGCCTACCGTCGCTCAGTTTGAAGCTGTCCACAGGCCCGGGACGCTAGCTTCGCTGATCGATGACATTACGAGTGGCGGTTGTCGGAACTGGGGTCATGGGTCGTCGGATGCTCGGCGAGATGGAGCGACACCCAGATGTCGAGCCCGTATGGGCGTGGGACAACAACCCGGCGGTTCGTGCAGCCACTGCATCCGAACACCCCGAGCTTGTCTTTGTTGAGGAGATTTTCAACCAGCCTGCCGACATGTTCTACATAGCGACGCCGCCCGCAACACACATCCCACTAGCCCGCAACGCAACAGGCGCCGTCCTCTGCGAAAAGCCCCTGGCCATCGACGTGACCGAAGCGCGGAAGCTGGTAGCCGGGATCGACATCCCTAATGCCGTGAACTTCCCCTTTGCAACGCAGCCCATCATCGACACCCTGGAGGAGGAGATCAGACAAGGACGCCACGGCCAGGCGCAGCGCCTCGATATTCGGCTGTTCTTCAACACCTGGCCCCGCAAATGGCAGCAAGAGGCTGCGTCGTGGCTCGCCAAACCAGAGCAAGGCGGCTTCATCCGAGAAGTCTTCTCACATTTCGCCTACCTGACCGACCGGCTGGTCGGATCCCTCCAACTCTTGGAAGCATCGGTGCACCGCGGACCAGCAGGCACAGAATCGACTGTTCGCGCCCGGCTCCTAGCTGGAGATACCCCAGTGTTGCTCACCGGGGACGTCGGAGGTCGCGCACCGGACTACAACGAATGGACCCTTTACGGCAGTCAGGCTTCATACCGTCTGCACGACTGGAACAAGCTCACGATCGGCACCGACGAGCGATGGGACGAGCATCCCCCAGACCCACCACCAACCGACGGCCTCCATCGACAGCTCGACGCGGTCATCCAGATGGTCAACGGCCAACCGCATCAGCTTCCCACCTTCAACGATGCACTACGCATCCAAGAAGTCGTGGAGGCAATCCTCGGCTATCAAGCGCACGATCACCTTTAGTCGATCGACAAGAAGCCCGACACTCCAAACCGCACGTAACGGCACATGTCCAGCTGCAATCCCGTGGGATGGACCCGTGGCCAAGTGTGTAGCCGTACCAGGCCCCGCTGCACGACACGGGACGGCACGGGGGCTCAGCCTCCGCGGACAGAAACACACGTCACAGCAACGCATAGGACTGTACGGATGTCCGCTACAGGACTGTTGATCCATTGGTTGTAGGTTCGAGTCCTACCCGCGGAGCATCAGTACGGGAATACTCATTCGAGTTCGCTGTCCGCATAGGACTGCGTTTCTTACATGGCCCTCGAGTCATCCAAGAGCGGTTGGCCGTTGACCGACGGCCAGATCAGTGGACACGGCCGATAAGAACGCCGGGGTGGGATTCGCTTTGCAGCCACATGTCAATTGGATCGCAAAGCAGGGCAACGAGGAAGACTGAGACGAGAAAAGCCAAACCTACCGATCCGCTTGTCAACGATCCCGTTTGAATATAGACCGAGCTCGACGTAGTGGTTGGGTCAATCGCCAGCTCTTGCTTCCCTTAACCAGATTGAGATCTGCAGTGAGCTGCCTGATCTCGTCCAGCAGCGCTCCTTCAGCTTCTTCGTAGGCCTCGACTCTTTGTGCAAGCTGGCGTGCGACCTCGTTAACCCGGATTTCGGCCCTCTGATACTCAGATGTCACGGCGTCCAATCGGGTTTCCAGCTCGTCGCGTTCTGCAATCGCAGCATCTGTCTGGGCAGACAGATCGGAGCATTGAGACGTGAGAACCTTTACCTGGTCGGCGAGATCCTCTCTGAGGCGAGCATGTTCGCGCTGCAGTTGTTGGAGAGAGGAAGAGATCTCGTCGCTGTTTGCCAGTGCTTCATCTCGTTGCTCCTCGACGGCTGCGAGCCAGTTCCAGGCAAGTGGGACTCGGGGCCAACTGGATGAACCGGTATCCGTCAAATCACGCCATCGGTCGTAGACATCAGCAATGACTCTTTCGTCTCTCGGGTGTGCAAGCAAATACCCGACGAGCGCAATCACGCGGGGCGGAAGTACCGCCTTCCCGATGCGCGAAGACCTTGGCAACCTCAGACCCGTCTGATCGGAAGAAGCCCCCCAGAGTGCCGTCAGGAACGTGAGTACAGAGAAGTACCCGTCTCCGGGCCATGCGGTGTCGCTTGGCGTGTCGACGACCGAGCCATAGTCGATCAAATGAGCCTGACCCAGTGAAGAGTCCCACAACACATTCCAGAGGCGCAAATCCTCGTGGTACAAACCTTGCTCCTCCAGCGTCGCCAGGGCCTCGAGAACCTGACCAGTGACATCCACGCGATCTCTCTCGTCGAGAAACTCAGCGACTTCGTCAAGTCTGTCGCCCGGCTTGAGACCCTGCACAAGCACAGATTCGTCGACACCTTCGGCGTACTCTATGAGGCGAGGAGCATCGACCTCAGTGTCGGCGAGGACTTCCAGCACATGGGCACAGCGCCTCGATTCAGCCCTCCGTTCGTTGATCACGCGATCCAAAACTGCGTCGTTGTATCGGGCAGTGATCATCGCGACCCCATCGTCGAGAAAGAAGTATCTCTTGGCCCCCAGCGCCACACCCTGGGCCGCGAGATGTGGTTCTTCGAACCATGATCGGATGTTGTGCATGGTGTTGGCGACCAAGGCCAGATCGCGGCTGCAATACAGGGTAGGGCGCCGAACATCGGAGAGGTGGGTTGCGGTTCGGCCGACTACACGAATGAACGGATAGGCCTGCAGCGTGATCCTTGGGTCCTTGGGAAGCGCCTCAGCCCAATACACCGGCTCTGAAGCCAGGGCCATCTCGAACACTCCGTGCGGGATTGTGTTCGCGAGTCTGGTGGCAAGATCGACTGCGGTTGAGTGGCCGTCTCTATAGGCCACGTGGTGGAGCACCGAATACCCCAACACCAGGTCAAAGCCATGCAAATCGACGAGCTCCGCAACGTTGGCTACATCCCCCTCGATGAATTTCACGTCCAAGTGGGGATGAAGATCTGCGATCGCATCGGCAACCGCGATGTTCTGCGCGAGGTAGTCGAGGCCGATGACCCGATGTCTTCTCTCGGCTAAGAGGAAGTCGATATAGCCCTGGGCCGACCCGAGGTCCAACACCCGAAGCGGGCGTCCAAAGTAGGCGGCAAGAGCATCGGTGATCTCAAGGAGGCGGTCAACGCGCGCCGAATCCTCATGCCTGGAACTGACCAGATCTGGTCGGCCGTAGATTGGCTGATAGACCTCTGGAAGCTCGCCAATCAGCTTGTCCAGCGTCATCCCCCGGTCACGCATATGCCCATGGGCTTTGCCGCGGTCTGTTGCTTCCTGGGAACTCACGTCTGGGCCTCTGGACTGGGCGGCGTATCACCGATTGTCATCGGAAGGCGAGATTAGGCCTTCGGCATTGCCGCGTGAAGGACTCCCGCCGCACGATACGGCGTCGCTTCGTAAAGGGGAACCCCCGGGTGCCAATGCCTGGATGGTATTGAGCGCCGCAAGTTCAATCGTCACTAGGAGTCCTCTGATGTGAGCTCAGCGGCGAGAGCGGCCGCGCTCCATGCACCACTCGGAGAAGACTCGAAGATCAGACTCGCACGCTCTGAGTATCGCCTGCGATCGAGACGCCTGAGATCCGTCGCCTTTGCGTGAAGATTCTCTATACCCGCGCTCTGTAACTCGGGCCGGGGGGAGGGGGGAGGACAAATCGATCCTCGAATCTCGCGGCGCCGCAATGCCTCTTCTCATGCCCCCGAGGTTCGAGCTCCACCCTCAGAGCCAGGCCAGCTCACTCGCACACGTGGAGAGGTCGTTGACCAACGCTGTCGCAGTACATATATTCACGCGCATCGGCTCGGGAGACGGTGGGGGACAAGCAAACCCCGGCGTTGTCATCGCCTTCCCGACCTGCTGAAGGTGTGGTTCGTCGACCGGTGGCCGCAGCCCCGGTCTATGTGGATGGTGGGCGATTATGCGACGGTTCAACCGAGCGATGTTGGCCTCGAAGATCGACAAACTGATCGACGAGGGGACCGGTACTGCAGCGACCCATTCAGAGGAGCGCCGGGTACGAACTGTCAATGTGGTGACCGTCGGCTGCATGGTCGTCAGTACCGCATTTGCCTGCTTCTACCTTCTGATCGGCTACGAGCCACTGATCCCGATCGTTGTGGCCAACCTGTTGCTCAACTTCGGCTACGCAAGTGTGATCTGGCTCAACGGTCGGGGAGAGGTCAAAAAGGCGATCTGGATCCTCCTGGTGACTGGATGGTTCAACACGATCATCCCGGCTGCGATCCTGGGCGTCGACACCGGCGTCTACCTGTATCTCATGCTCATCCCGATGGTCGGCGTACTGCTGACACGGCCGGGAGACAAGCTGATGATGTTCGTGATGGTCTTCTTCGGCGTCCTCTTCTTCGCCACAATCCCCATCGTTTTCACCCGAACACCTGGGGTTGTCCGGGACTCCTGGGTGGAGCAATCCCTCTTTGTCTTTTCGACGATGGGCGTCGGAGCATTTGGCTCGTTGTTTGCCCTGTACTACCGATGGTTGGTCGACCGGGCGGAGACGAGGCTGGCCGAGGCAAAAGAGGTATCGGAGAATCTGCTTCTCAACATCCTCCCCAGGTCGGTCGCCGAGCGGCTCAAGGTCGGGGAATCGCCTATTGCCGACCGGGTCGATGAGGTGACGGTGCTCTTTGCCGACCTGGTCGGATCGACGGCTCTTGCTGAACGAGTTTCGCCGGACGCGCTGGTGATGTTCCTCGACCGGCTGTTCTCCGAGTTCGACGATCTCGCCGATCTTCATGGCTTGGAGAAGATCACCACCATCGGAGACGGCTACCTCGCAGTAGCGGGCTTGCCCAAGCCGCGCGCGGATCACATGGACGCTGCGGCGTCGATGGCGCTATCGATGATGAAAGTCGTGGAGAACTGCTCCGCTCCAGACGGTTTCGACTTGGCCATGAGAGTCGGGCTTGCATCCGGTTCTGTAGTGGCAGGAGTCATCGGAAAGCGGAAGTTCCGGTATGACGTTTGGGGTGACACGGTGAACACGGCAAGTCGGATGGAGTCGCATTCGGAGCCCGGTGCGATCCATGTGACGGTAGAGATCCGACAGGGTCTGTCTGGGCGCTTTCGGTTTCGACCGCGGGGCCTCGTCGCAATCAAGGGCAAGGGGCATCTGGAGACCTATTTCCTGGAGGGAATTGCCGAGCCCAGGCAAGACGACGATCCCACAGGCAGCGACCTTCCCGTGCTCATCCCAACCTGAGTGAATGCCCTGCAAGCGGCTTGAAAGAGCCTGAACCAGACTATGAGCATGCGGAACTCGCGCTTGGCCGGCAACTACTAAGTTCTTGCCAATGGCCGACACCCCTCGAGTATCAGAATCCACCTCGGACCCGTCGAACGGATGGTCAGCTGAGCTGGCCAACGCCTTGGAGCGTTTCACCTCCGGAGGTTGCGTGGTGGTTCTTGCCGAGGCTGAGGATGGCTCGGCGTCGAGGCTGGTCGAGCGGCTACCAGCAGAGATCAAGGTACATGCGAATGTCGTCGCTGCTCGAGCCAGCAAGGCGAGAGTCGGAGCAGTGGCCGAAGAGCTGCGTCTGGATGAGCTGGAGAACGGACAGGTCATCGTCGTCGAGGAGGCCCAATGGGCAGACCCCACCTCTTTGGGGCGCCTGGAGCGGCTCGTCGCTGAAGGTTCGAAGAACGTGCTCCTGATGATCGCCCACCGACCGCTGTCAGATGTAGACGGCTGGTGGTTGAGCCAATTCTCTGAAGAAGCCAGCCGTCATGCACGACTCCTCGAGGTCGAGCTGGAGCCAGTTGAGTCCCAACCCGCGGGCCCTGAGCTGAACAAGCGGGCCGCCGACCTGGTCATCGCCACGAGGCTCCTTACGGGTCCGATCGCGGTGCCCATCGTCGCGGAGCTACTCGGGATAGGGGAAGAAGAAGTGCTCGAACTGGGTGAGAACCTCTCAGAGCAGGGTTGGATCCGTCAGGAACGCGGCGGGTTCGCGTGCGTCGCCGATGCCACGGGCTTCCTTCCCGGAGATGTGCGGACCGGATATGTCGCCGACAGACTTGCCGGGGTCATGGAGGGGCGAGGTGCGTCAGAATCTGTGGTTGGCAGTCTCAGGTTCGCTGCCGGTCAATCCGAACAGGCCTTTCCACTCCTTGCTGCGGCTGCGAGTGACGCGGAGGCGCGACATGCTGCGGGCGAGGCATTTCATCTTGCTGAAGACGCTCTGGCGGCGGCACACGACGCCGGCATTGCAGAGGACGAGCGTCTCGGGCAGCTCCATCTGATCTGTGGGAGATTTCTTCGGTCCGCGGGGCGGACGGACTGGGCTCGAATGCATCTGGAGAGCGCCACTTCCTTTCTCGAGGGGGCAGCTCGGGTCGATGCTCTTGGGTTTGCTGCGGCGGTGGCCGATGACAGCCAGCATCCCCAGGAGGCAGAACGGATCATTGCAATGGCCGAGTGGGAGGCGATTCGGCTGGGTGAGACCGCGAAGCTCGGCTCTCTCTCTACGTTCCGAGCCAGGACGCTCAGTCGCATCGGATTCGCCGAGGAGGCGGACAGCACCTTCTCAAAGGGGCAAGCTTTGCTCGAGCTGGGCTCATCCCCGCATCAGCGGTTCCACGCTTCGCTCAACAAGGCCTGGATTCATTTCGATCGGGGAGAGGCCAGCGCTGCCGAAGCCGAATTCACCCACCTTCGCGATGAGGCGGCTCAGCTCGAAGGGGAAGTGTCCCTAGCCGACAAAGAAGCCTGGCGGGCCAGGTCATTGTTCGCCTCGGGGCAACCCGGTGAGGCGATCGAAGCCATAGGTCGAGTCGAGGAGCTCGCTGCGCGCAATGATGTGGAAGCACCGTTGTTCCTTGCCCAGCTCGCCCTCACCGAGGGGGGGCTGCTCTTTGGCCGATACGAGGAGGCACTTGCGGCATCGGAGAAGGTGCTCGACCTGGTTCGTCGCCAGCTTCCGGCCTGGCAGAACAGTGTCAGGTCCTATCGAGCCGAAGCCCTGCTCCGGCTTGGTCGGCTCGACGAGGCTGCAGAGGAGATCGCCAAGGCGATCGAGGCTTCGCCTCCTGGGGCGGACGGTTGGAGGTGGCGGATCCGAAGCCGGGCGCTGCAGATGGAGATCGCTGCTGAAGCCGGTCAACGGTTCGCGGTGAGAGAGGCAGAGGACCTGGCCGATCTCATGCTTCAGAGCAGGTTCTATCACTGGGCTGCTGATCTGCTCTCTGCGATCGCAATTCACGGGAAACGAAAGGGCGCCGCGACCGAGGCTATGGCCATAGCTGTGAAGATCGGCCGCCCGATGGCCGCCGCCCGTGCAGCGTCGATAGGGTCCCTTTGGAGAGATCCTGCGGCAGCTCCGGTCATCAACGCAGTTCGGTCCATCGAGTCGGTCATCCCCTCAGATTGGGAGGACGAGTGGCGAGGGCTCGTCTGGGTCCAGGAGGGTTTGGATGCTCCCCAGCCAACCGACGACGCCGACACCTTGGCTGCGACTGCTGCTTTGGACGATGCCCTGCACAAGGCGGGCCTAGCCGGTGAGGAAATGGTCTTCAGCCCTGCGCAGCGCCGAAGTCGGGGACTGGTACGTCGTCCCAAGGCACTCCGACCGCTACAACTGGCCGCGGCGGCACTCGGCGTCGTGGTCCTGGCGGGTGGAACAGCTCTCGCCGTGGTCTCGCTCAACGCCGATGAGCCAAAACCGGGGGCCACCGCTCCTCCCGTGGTGCTGCAAACCACGGTTCCACCACCGCCCCCTACGTTGGAGGAAACGCGTATCGAGGTTCCCGGGGAGGTGGTGATGTTCGCCGGGGTGGCCGAGCATCGCGGAGGTGCTGGGCGGTCAGGCGTGGTGGAAGCTGAGGGCCCGAGGGAAGTGGACGGTTACTACTGGCAGTTCACTGCAGACAGTGCCGTTCAGACGACTCCGTTGGCGACCGGACAGAACATCGTCTTCGCTAGCCGGGATGGCACGGTTTATGCGATCAATATGACGACAGGGGAGCGTGCCTGGCCGGATCTTCCGCCGGAGGGGACCATCGCGACTGCCCCTGCGCTCGGTCAGGCTGATTTTGGGGAGGGCCCACTTCGTCCCATGCTGATCATTGGTGACGACTCAGGGGTGGTTCGGAGCTATCGGGCTGACAACGGCGAGTTCCAGTGGCGGGCGGAGTTGCCGGGCACGCGGATCAGGTCGTCTCCTGTCGTGGCTGAGGGGTATGTCTATGTCGCGACGACCACCGGGTTCATCCATAGCTTCGAGTTGATCGGCGAGGGCGACGCGGTGGCGAGTTTCCCGAGCGAGGGGGAGGGGATCGGCTTGGTTGATGCCGATCTTGCCTACAGCGATGGATATCTGTATGTCGGTACGGACGAGGGGGTTCTGCATGTCCTCGAAGTATCGAACGGGAACATGACCGAAGTCTGCAATGTCGATGCGGGTGCCACTATCCGGGTAGCGCCGATCGTTGCCGATGGCGTCGTGTACGTCGCCACCATGGGCCAACAGATTCTGACCTACACCGCCGGAACGTGCGACGGTCCTGCGTCCGACCGTGATCTCTTCTACTTCGCTGAGGCGCCAATGGACGTGGAGTCGTCGGTGGCGGATGGGGTGATCTACATCCCTGCCGGACGTTTCTTGAACTCACGCAGGCTCTCCTCCTCGGCCACCGCCGGCCTGACCGGCAATGATCTCTTCCTGTGGCCACCATCTGAGGTCACTGGCGAGGTCAAGATCACCGGTGACCCGGTGGTGGCCGGCGACACTCTCTATTTCGGGGATCAGGAGGGGACCCTCTACGCAGTTGACCGCTCGACCGGGGAGGAGCTTTGGCGGTGGCAGACAGGTGGAGCCATCAGCGCGGCTCCGGCAGTCATCGACGGGATGGTTGTCATCGCCAGTGAGGACGGGAGCGTCTACGCAGTTGGCCAGGGCGAGGTGGTCGAGGGCGAGGGTTAGAGGTCGGGGACCCGAGGTTGGGCCGGGTCCACGCCTTCGTCGAGTTCGAGGATGGCACACATGGTCCGGGCGAGCTGGGCCATTGCCATGGCCTGATCCGTGTCCATCTCGCCACGCTCGACCTGACTCAGCGCCTTGTCGAGTCGTGAGTAGACGCGGCCGAGCCGTGTCGCCCTCTTGCTGTGGAGTCTGGCACGCGCCTCCTGTGCGTCTTTGAAGGTCTTGCCGACCGGATTGGTGGGATCGTGCGGATAGCAGAATCCCGACTTGCTCACTATGGGCGACTCACACGGAAGCCCGTCGTTGCGCAACGCCTTGCAGGTCTCGGTCTGCTGTCCGGCTGTGCCTCTCGGTGGAGGCGGTTCGACGGAGTCGTGGTCCCATTCGGTTTCAGGTTGGTAGCCCCGCGGCTGGGTCGGATCAGGTTCCGTCAGCATAAGGGAGTCAGGAGGCGGGTCCATGTCCCGGTTCCGGCCCTGATCGGGAGTGTCAACGTTCCAAGCCTGGACCTCCTCGGTGAGGTCGAGGGTGCCCTGTTCGGACTCCACAATGCTCGAATCGGGTGGATTGCTGTCAGTAGCGGTATCGGAGGTCGGAGCTTGTCCTAGCCACAATCCGTCCTCCCAGCCGAACAACCCTTTCAGGCCCTTCAGGACGGCCCTGTGGCCACGCGGAGTTGGATTCCTCCGCTCGATCGCCGTTATCCCGTCGTAGGCGAACGAGATGGTGTCTTCTGCGACGAAGTGGAGGTCCTCGCCGGCGACCTCCATTGCGAACATGTCGCCGGCGAGGCGCCGGACTCTCACCGATTCGAGCGGCCAAACCCCCAACGTTTCGGCTTCGGTGACCACAGAGAGTTGTCGCCCTTCGACTTGCAGGTCGACCGGTAGTCCCGGGCCGCCTTCCGCAGGGATCAGTAGCTGACCCTTGAACCTCATCGGTGGACACCTCGAGGCGTCGGCAGGGGCTTTCCCTCCATCGAATAATGGTCGGCATCGGCACCGCAATTCTTGAAGATCTTTGTGCCGCGCGCGAAGTCGTTTCGGATCGAATCAACTTCAGTGAATGAGCTGCTGGGTCGATCAGATCATGTGGGCCGAAGAACTCAATCTCGTGCGGGGTTCCTACCTGCTCTGAGCGGTGCTTTGACTGTGGTGCTGTTGGTCCTGGCGCTCACCGCAGTCGTGGAGCGCTACGCAGGCGACGCCTATGCGGCCGACATTCGCGCCGTGGTCGCCTCGGACACAGACGAGCTTGCGCGCCACCTCAGCGATCTGATTGCGCGCGAGTCGGCATCTGTCGACGCTCTGGTCGCCTTCGTCGAGAACCATGCTGAGGAAGGGGACCACCTCGTCGAGGAGTTCCCCGGCTTTGCCGGTGCATTGATGGAGTTAGGTGAGACGATCAGGTCAGTCCAGCTGGCCCCCGGCGGAATCCTGGAATACGTGTATCCGATCGAAGGCAATGAGGAGGCCGTCGGTCTGGATCTGATGGCGGATGAGAGCAGGCGCATATTGCTCGAGGCAGCCATCGAATCCGGATCCACCGTGATCCAGGGCCCGGTTGAACTGGTTCAGGGGGGCACAGGGCTGATCGTTAGACGTCCGATCTACATCGACGAGGCGTACTGGGGCCTGAGCGCCGTCGTGCTGGACTGGCCGGCCGTGAGCGAACTCACCGGCCTCGTGTCCAAGGGGCTGTTCGACCTTGCCGGGATAAAGGTCGCCGACTCGGGTGAGATCATCGCCGGATCTGCCGATGCATTCGAAGATGACCCGGTGCTTCGTGAGCTGAACGTCGGTGGCACCGACACCTCATGGGTGCTCGCCCAGCGACCCGTGGACGGCTGGCCGTCACATTCGTCTGAGACCCCGATCATCTGGGCCGCGGGGGTGCTTGTGGCTCTCCTCGCAGGGATCTTCTCGTTCTCCCTGATCCGCCGTCCCGACATGCTCCGACGGGAGAGACAGAAGGCGCTCGACGAGCTTCGCGCACTCGAGGCGCGATACCAGGCAACCTTCGAAAACGCCGGCGTGGGGATTGTCCTTGCCGACAGCAGGGGAGTTCCCATATCCGCCAATCCGAAATTCCGGGAGATCGCGGGCATAGGTTCCGACGATCCTGTCGAAGACGTGGATGTGCTGGCGATGTTGGGCGAGCCCGATCGTCAGGCCTACCTCGAAGGCATGAAGCGCCTCTTCGGGGGTGCTCAGGTGTTCGAAGTCGAGGTCAGGCTGATGACCGCAGAGGTTGATCGCTGGTGCCGGGTGCGCACGTCATTGGTGAGCGGCTCGAGCCCGGCCGGCTCCCTCGTCATTGCCGTAGTCGAGGACTCGACCGAGAGGCGCCATGCCGAGGAAGCTCTCGCTGCGAGTGAACTGCGCTATCGACAACTGTTCGAGCTCGCTCCAATTGCGATCCAACGTGAGGACCACACCGCCGTAGCTGAGGAGGTTCGAAGGCTGAGACGAACCGGAGTGACCAACATCAGGGCATACGCCGAGAAGAGCCCGGGTTGGTTGGAAGGCCTTCTCGCCAGGGTTCCGATTGTTGACGAGAACCCGGCCGCAGCTGCACTTCAAGAGACAATCGAGGAGCAGGGCAGCCGTGTCACTCTTCTGGACAGATACACCGAGGAGGCAAAAAGCACCTTCATAGAGAGCATCGTCGCCATCGACGAAGGTCGAGCTCGGATCACACAAAACGTCGAGAGTCGACGGTCAGATGGCTCGCCTCTCTTCTTGAACCTCAAGTGGCAAGCCCCGGTCGCCAACGGCGTTCCGGACTACTCAAACGTGATGGTCACGTTGTTTGACGTCACCGATTTGCGTGAGACCGAGCGCCGATTGCGGGCTCTCATGGAATCCAAGGACCGCTTCCTTGCTTCGGTCGCCCACGAATTGCGCACGCCACTCACTGCCGTGGTCGGTTTCGCAGAAGAACTGCGAGACCCCGGGGGTATCTACAGCTCTCGAGAGAAGTCAGAGTTTCAAGAGTTGATTGCCTTCCACGGCGCGGAGATGGCCAACATCATCGAAGACCTCCTCGTTTGGGCGCGGGGTGATATCGGTGAGGTGCAGGTCATGCCCGAACCGATCGACCTCACCCTCTGCGTGAAGAGCTCGCTCAGGTTGATGCCCCAAGTCGAAATCCCCCTTGCCGAGTCCGATGAGTCGGTTTGGGCGATGGCCGATCCAACAAGAGTTCGCCAGATCGCCCGCAATCTCGCCACGAACGCCATACGCCACGGGGGCGACAGGATCGAAGCAAGAGTCACCACAACACAGGGCGTTGCAGTCGTCGAGGTGAAGGACGACGGTCCGGAGATCCCGCCAGCGGTCGCCCGCAGGATCTTCGAGCCTTACGAGCGCGGAGAACTGGACTCGGGCAAACCAGGTTCGATCGGGTTGGGTCTGACGGTCGCCCGGACACTGGCAAGGCTGCAGCAGGGCGATCTCATCTACGTGAGAGAGGGCGCTAGCAATGCATTTCGCATCACGCTGCCCTTGGCGCCAGACGGAGATCGGGTCGAGGTGACTGCCGGTCTCGCGTCCGTTTCCGACTGAGAACGCTTGGGGCCTGGCCGGTTGTCAGCGCTCTCTGTCTCTTGCGACGTTCACCCTGAGCTGACGGCCGTCGAAGTCCTTGCCATTCAGCGCTTCGATGGCGTTCTGTGCCTGCGTGTCGTCACCCATCTCAACGAAGCCGAAGCCACGAGACCGACCGGTTTCCCTATCGCTGACCACCTGTGCGCGCTCTACGGAGCCGTACTCCGCGAACATCTCTTCGAGTTCGGACGAGTTGGTGCTGAAGGGGAGATTCCCCACGTAAATGTTGGTCGCCATGTTGGCGTGGCTCCTTTCGGGTTGTCAGTCGATCCCAGACGCCCGCAAGCCGAGGGAGTCTGTCCGAACAAGTCCGGTCAGGCACTCGGTGAAAGGGGATTGCCGTGTCGACGTTGTGTTGTATCACTATTTCTAGCGTCTTTTTCCGCTGACTGAATCATCTGGTCAGCGAGATCTTCTATCCCACCACAGGATCATCGATCCCGCAACAACCGCAAGAGCACCCCAGACCACCCATTGAGCCTGTCCGGTCATGAAACTCCGAGGGGCAAAGGAGACGTCGAATCCCTGGAGCACCCAGACCACGCCGATCAGGAGCAGCACGACTCCCAGAGCTGTTCTCGTTCCGCCCGTCATCGATCACATTATGGGGGCGATCCGGAGTAGGAAGACGGTTGGTCTGACTGAGAGGCACCGTTGAACGAAACGGTAAAGGATCTAGGCCAGCGGCAAAGGAGGTTGCCACCAGGGCGGTTTGTCGTCGACCTCCACCCGGTCCACCCACTTGACCCACCAGAACCCTCGACGACTCGGGGCGACGAGCCGTACGGGCGAGCCGTTGCCAGGTCGGAGTAGGGTGCCATCCACGCGAGTCGCCAGCCAAAGGCGATCCGCTTCGACAAGGGGGAATCGCCTCCAATAGCCGGTGACCGATCTGACGACGATGCTCTCTCCATCTTGGTCACCTAGAAGACGGCCAATCCTGGCTCCAGTCCAAGTGTTCTTCGAATGCCAACCGCCGGTGCAATCGAGCACCGCACTGATCTCGTCACCGAAGTCGTCGATCTCGACGGCGGTCAGTCTCCGGGATGGCAGTTGTACTGCATGAGATAGGGAGTCGACTGCCGGGGTCGAGTCGTTGAGCCACGAGGTCGGCGGAGGAGCCTTGGACCCGATCTCATGTGACCCGGTGAACCTCCTGTCCTTTCCGGGCAGCCCGGTTGCCCTCAACAACCCCTCTGCTCCGAGGTAGAAGATCCCGGCCAGCCCGACCGTGCCAGTTGCCCTGAGCGCGGCACGTCGTGACAGATCTGTCTTCTTTGGCCTGACCGGTCGCTGCCACAAGTGGACGAGAGTCGTGACCAGCGTGAGGAGACCGGCGCCAACGTGGATCTGCATGATTGTCAGGGGCCCGAGTTTCTCGAGCAATCCGGTGATGAGAGTCACGCCGCTGGCCAGAGTCACAAAGGCCAAAGACGAGAGTCCTAGTGAGATCCAACGACCTGATCTTGGTCGGGCCAGTCCCCTGCGTGCGATCACCGTCTTCCATGGTGAGACGGCTACGACAGCAAGCCCGATCAGGCCGTGCAGAACCACGACCCAGCGACCTTTCGGAGTTCCTATCGAAAAGGCGCCAAAACCTGTGATCACCCCCAGCGTGAGCAAGGTGGCGAGACCGAGGTTTGTGAGGCGGTCGGACATATGCTGATCAGACCGCCAAAAAGCCAGAGTTCGACGGCCCTTCTGGTGCCTTTGCCGGTGGCGACCCTGTGAAAAGGCCCCTCTCCCTTGACATGAGCTCTAGGTGGGGCAAAGATCTATCTGGCATGAAGGCGGTCTCTACCCCGAATCTAGACAGCGGCAGCACCCGCTTCTACGGGTTCGCCTATTTCGGCGCCTAGCGCCGATTCACCTCACCCCCGCTTTGCCTGTTTCCCAACCTTCGCCAAACTGTGGAGTGACGCCCTCATGAGCTCTTCCGACGAACGACAAGACATCGACAAAATCCGGTCTGAGATCGACAAGGTCGACTCAGAGATCTTGCGTCTCTTGGCCGAGCGCAAATCCCATGCGCTGCGTATTGCACGAGCCAAGGGTGAGTTCGACCGCCCCTCGAGAGACCAGACCCGAGAAGAGGATCTGATCGCCGACCGGATCGCCGCCGCGGCACAGCACGATCTCGACTCCGAGCTGATCATCAAGCTTTGGCGGACCATCGTCAACGACTCGGTCAGGATCCAACAGGAGGCTCTGGGCCGGGCAGAAGAGCCCAATGGCGGGATCACCGTGGCCATTCAGGGAATCGAGGGCTCATATAGCCATATCGCAGCCGAGCAGTTCTTCGGTACGAAGGGAATCGAAACGGCCTATGTCAGGGCTAAGGCCTTCTCGGATGCCATCGACGAGGTGACAGAAGGGCGCGCGGAAGTTGCTGTCCTGCCGATCGAGAACACCACCTCTGGCGCGATTTCCGAGGTGTATGACCTGCTCCTCGAGTCAGACCTGTCAGTGGTTGGAGACCTCAAGCTGCGAGTCCGACATTGCCTCCTCGGCATCCATGGGACCACGCCGGCGGACATCCGCAAGGTCTACTGCCACCCACAGGCTGTGGCCCAGTGTTCCGATTTCCTGGCCTCGCTCGAGGACTGCGAGATCGTTCACTTCTCGGACACTGCCCTGTCAGGGAAGCGAATCAAGGACCTGAACGACCCCTCTATTGCCGCGATAGCAAGTGAGGAAGCGGCTCGGCTCTACGGTCTCGAAGTCATCAAGACGGGAATCGCCAACCGTGCCGAGAACTACACGAGGTTCGTCGTCGTTGCCCGCGAGCCGGTAGAAGTCCCGGAAGGTGTTCCCTCCAAGACTTCGGCGGTAATGGCCGTCGGGAACCGTCCTGGTGCTCTCATGGATGCCTTGTCGATATTCCGTGAAGGAGACATCAACCTGGTAAAGCTGGAATCGAGGCCGATTCCCCACAACCCGAAAGAAGAGCTCTTCTACATCGATTTCGAGGGGAACGTCGCCGACCACGAGGTGGCAGATCTCCTCGATGCCCTCACCAGACAGGTGAGGTTCCTCAAAGTGCTGGGGAGCTATCCGTCCCGTGACCTTCGCCCTCGACCGGATGCCGACACGCGCAAACCGATCGAACCTTCGGGTCGAGAGAAGTTGGTCTCGCCGGTGGTCTCAGGTCAGAGCCCACAGGGCTATCGACTCGGAAGCCGTGGTCACAAGCCCGCCAACACGATCGTGGAGGTTGGCGAAGCCCGCTTTGGCAGTGATGAGCTAGTCCTGATCGGCGGACCCTGCGCCGTCGAGTCTTGGGATCAAGTGATTGCGTCAGCCCGGGCCGTACGTGACTCAGGCGGCACGGTGTTGCGCGGAGGTTGCTTCAAGCCCAGGACTTCGCCCTATTCCTTCCAGGGCCTCGGTTTCGAGGGCCTCGACATGTTGAGCGAGGCGGGAAAGACCTTTGGACTGCCCATTGTCACGGAGGTCCTATCCCCTGAAGACGTGGAAGAAGTCGCCAAGAAGGCCGACATACTCCAGATCGGGACGAGGAACATGCAGAACTTCTCCCTCTTGTCCGCAGTCGGGAGAACCCACCGACCCGTTCTCCTCAAACGGGGTATGAGCTCGTCATTGGACGAACTCCTCCAGGCAGCCGAGTACATACTTCATGAGGGCAACCAACAGGTGATGCTGTGCGAGCGTGGGATCCGAACGTTCGAGACATCGACGAGAAACACACTCGATCTCAGTGCGGTGCCAGTCCTGCGTGGCAGGACCCACCTTCCCGTGGTGGTCGACCCTTCCCACGCAGCCGGCAACCGCGATCTGGTAGCGCCTCTCGCTCTCGCAGCAGAAGCCATTGGAGCTCACGGCATCATGGTGGAGATCCACCCGAAGCCGGAAGAGGCCCTGAGCGACGGACCCCAATCGCTGACGCTCGAACAGTTCGATGAACTGGCCAGGGCATTGGGGGTACCGCGCCGGCAACTCTGAACTCATCTGTGAAGCTCCTCGGCGTCATGTTCGCCACGGATCCTCACCGAGCCGGATGAGATGCCAGCTAACTTGCGGGGCCGATGAGCGAGAGACTTCATGACTGGATGGATCGATATGTGCTCGCCTGGAGCACGAACGACCCAGATCAAATCGCAGGTCTCTTCAGCGACGACGCGGTCTATGACCCCCAGACGGACGGCGGGGAGTGGCACGGAATCGATGAAATCGTGCAGCAGTGGATCGAGATCGATGACGATGAGGACAACTGGGAGTTCGAGTGGAGGCTCCTCGTGGAGTCGGATGATCTGGCGATCGTGGTCGGCAAGACCCGCTACTTCGAGCCTCCGATGAGTTATCGCAATCTGTTCGTCGTCAGGTTCGACGACCAGGATCGCTGTTACGACTTCACAGAGTGGTACATCGAGGAAGATCCAGGATGAACGGTCGTCGTCGCACGGCTTTCGTCCTCGGGGGCGGAGGCCGTTGGGGCGCAGTAGAGGTCGGGATGCTGCGGGCTCTCGATGAGCGAGGTATCCAGCCCGACCTCATCCTGGGCACGTCGATCGGTGCTTTCAATGGATCGGTGGTGGCAGCACAGCCCGGCGGTGTGGGTATCGATCGACTGATGGAAATCTGGGACGGACTGGCCGGTTCCGACCTGTTCAGCGGTGGGATGTTCGACCGGGTCAAAGCTGTGGCAACTCTTCAGCCTGCAATGCATGGCAGTGGCGAGCTGGAATCACTATTGGAGCTCGTCCACCCGCCCCAAGCCCAGATCGAAGACCTGGCGGTGGAGTTCCAATGCGTCGCGGCCTCGATCGAGAAGGCCTCGGAGCATTGGTTCACCTCGGGTTCGCTGATAAAGGCACTCCTGGCGACGTCAGCAGTTCCGGTGCTGTTCCCTCCGGTTGAGATCGGCGGGGAGCATTTCTACGACGGCGGGCTGGTGAACTCGGTGCCCTTGCGTCGCGCCGTGAACCTGGGCGCCGATGTCGTCTACGTGCTTCAGGTGGGCCGGGTGGAGGCGCCGTTGCGTCCGCCCTCGAAGCTCCACGAAGCGGCTCTGATCTCCTTCGAGATCGCCAGACGTCACACCTTCTCCACGGCGATGCGTGAGATCCCTACCGACGTCGAAGTCCATCTGCTCCCTTCGGGCAATCCTGTGGAGTTCGACGACTGGCGCCAGCTCCGGTGGCGGGACACCGGCAATGCAAGTGAGCTCATGGAGGGGGCCTTCAAAGCCTCTCTTTCTTATCTGAGCGTCGTGTAGATGAAGCCGCCTCCCAGATGGATTCGGCGGCTCCTCATCGACCCCGCCCTGGTCCTCGGTGTCTTGCTCGCCGTTGCATCTCTACCCGTCGTCGTCATTGCTGCGGCCTTCATTTCGAGATACGTGCCAGGCAAGTGGCGAATACCTCGCGTTGTGTGGTTCCTCTTTCTCTATCTGCTGGTGGAGGCGGCGTCGCTGATTGCGATGTTCGTGTTCTGGGTCGGCTCCGGATTCGGGTGGAGGATCGAAGAGCCGTTCTGGCAGCGTATCCATTATCGGCTGTTTGGCTGGATGCTGAGAAGAGTCGTGG
Organism: bacterium; assembly: GCA_024638655.1. Classification (GTDB taxonomy): domain Bacteria; phylum Actinomycetota; class Acidimicrobiia; order Spongiisociales; family ZC4RG35; genus Ww567. The sequence continues at coordinate 83,289 of JAHEJW010000007.1, forward strand.
CCTCTGCCAAGTTCACCTTCAAGGTCTCCATCATTCGAGAAGGAGAACCACCGACGACCGCGAGGGGTAGTGGCAGGCGACCGATTCTCGTCCTGAGCCGACATGCCGGCCCCGGAGACTCGATGATGCTGATGGATGCGCTCTACAACACCTTTGGTCGTCAGCCCCGCATCGTCCTCAAGGAGTTTCTCCAATGGGATCCTGCGATCGACGTGATGCTGAACCGTCTACCCAGCATCTTCGTATCTGCGGAAAAACGGGGCGATGCCGTGTTGCCGTCGATCGCCAGCATTGCCGAAACCATGGAGCCTGAAGATGCTTTCGTCATATTCCCTGAGGGAGCCAACTACACCGAGAAGCGCTTCAAGCGCTCGATCGAGAAGTTGCACGAGGTCGGCCGACCCGACCTCGCGGAGCGAGCTGCGGAGCTGCGGAACACGCTTCCACCACGTTCAACCGGGGTCAAGACAGCCTTGGCTTCCACTCAGGAGCCACATGACGTCTTCTTCGTCGGTCATGCCGGACTGGAGACTTTTGTGTCCTGGGGTGACATCTGGAGAGGGATGCCCATGGACACCGAGGTCGCCGTCAAGATCTGGCACTACCCCTTCGAGTCGATCCCGCCCCCAGAATCGCAGGAAGAGTGGCTGTATGACACTTGGGTCGAGATCGACGAGTGGATAGGCCTCCGGATGTCTGACACGGGCGAGCCGTTCGACGACCCCGCCTACTACTAGGACTTTGGTGTCAAGCCGTCATCCAGGAGGGGCGGGTTGCCTCATAAGATTCGATATCGGAGACATACTCGAGAGTCATGGAGATGTCATCCAGCCCGCGTAGCAGTCGGTACTTGCGGAACGGATCGATCTCGAACCGGCGGGACCAAGACCCGTCTGGTGTTCCGATGGTCTGCGCCGGGAGATCGACCACCAATTCAACGGCTGGATCGCTCTGGACCAAGTTCATCAGATGGTCGATGTCCTCTTTGGGTCGCTCGATGGTGAGCACGCCGCTTTGAAAGCAGTTGTTCTTGAAGATGTCGGCGAAGTCCTCACCTATCAGTGCTTCGATGCCAAGACCAGTGAGAGCCCACACCGCGTGTTCGCGGCTCGAGCCCGAGCCGAAGTTCGCCCGGGTGAGCATGATTCTGGCGCCTTTGAATCGTGAATCGTTCAAAACGAAATCAGGGTCTTGGCGCCAGGCCTCGAAAGCAAACTCGCCGTAGCCGGTGCGCTCGATACGCTTCAGATGCTTGGCCGGGATTATCTGGTCGGTATCCACGTTGGAGCGATCGAGTGGGATGGCGGTTCCGCGCACCACCGAGAAGGCTCTCAATCCAGCACCTCCCTGACGTCTACGAAGTGACCGGCGATGGCTGCCGCAGCTGCCATTTCCGGACTCACAAGGTGAGTCCTCCCTCCAGGTCCCTGCCGACCCTCGAAGTTGCGGTTTGAGGTCGAGGCCGCACGCTCGCCCGGTGCGAGGATGTCGGGGTTCATTCCCAGGCACATCGAGCAGCCGGCGTCCCGCCACTCGAATCCCGCCTCCGTGAATATGTCGGCCAATCCCTCGTCTTCGGCCTGAAGCTTCACCAGACCCGACCCGGGCACGACCATGGCGTGAACTCCCTCGGCGATCTTCTTGCCTTGGACCACTTTGGCCGCGGCGCGAAGATCCTCGATGCGCCCGTTGGTGCACGAGCCGAGGAAGACCCGGTCGATAGTGATGTCCCGTATTGCCGTGCCCGGCTCGAGGGCCATGTACGCCAGAGCCCTCGTCGCAGCCTCACGGTGCTCCGCCGCCAGCTGATCGGGCTCCGGCACGTGCCCGTCCACCGTCACGCTCTGCGCCGGGTTGGTGCCCCACGTGACGAAGGGGATGATGTCTGAGCCGTCGAGTCTCACCTCGCGATCGAAACGCGCATCGGAGTCGCTCGGCAGCTTTCTCCAAGCATCGACGGCACGTTCCCAATCTTCGCCTTTGGGCATCTGGGGCCTTCCCTTCATATAGAGGAAGGTCGTCTCGTCAGGAGCGACGAGCCCTGCTCGTGCGCCGGCCTCGATGGACATGTTGCAGATTGTCATCCGCCCTTCCATCGTCAGGTTCTCGATGACTTGACCGCGATATTCGATGACGTGGCCAATACCGCCGCGGACGCCTATTTCGTTGATGATCGCCAGAATGACGTCTTTGGCAGTCACGCCCGGGCCCAGTTCGCCATTGACCTCCACGGACATCGTCTTCGGTCTCGACTGGCGGAGCGTCTGGGTGGCGAGAACGTGCTCCACTTCGGACGTGCCGATCCCGAAGGCGAGTGCTCCAAAAGCCCCATGGGTGGACGTGTGGGAGTCTCCACAAACGATCGTCATCCCCGGCTGGGTGTACCCCTGCTCAGGCCCGATTATGTGGACGATTCCCTGCCTTGGGTCGTGTATGTCGAAGAGAGTGATACCGAACTCTCGGGTGTTTTCACGCAGAACCTCTATCTGTCGTGCCGACAGGGGATCAGGGTTGGGGAGATCCCGGTCGATGGTGGGCACGTTGTGATCGACCGTGGCGAGTGTCAGGTCGGGTCGTCTCACCGGGTGCCCGGCCTGACGGAGCCCCTCGAAGGCTTGTGGGGACGTGACCTCGTGGATCAGATGGAGGTCGATGTAGAGCATCTCCTGACGACCGTGGATCAATTCCTCGTGGTCTGCCATGCCTGCGTCCGCCAATGCCCTGTGCCGGGCGGCGTCCTGGGCGGGACTGGGAACGACGTGGGCGTCCCAGATCCTCTCGAAGAGAGTCTTCCCACTCATTTGGCCGTCGCAACCTCGGCGCTGGACATCATTCGATCGACCACCATGTCGCCTACCTCCGACGTCGACGCTCCCATTTCGCCTGCGCGGAGAGACGGAAGGGAGCCGGCAACCTGTCCGACCGCATCCTCGATCGCTTTCGCAGCAATGGTCTCCCCGAGGATGTCGAGCATCATCGCTGCCGAGCCTATTGCCGCAAGCGGATTGATCTTCCCGGTCCCCTCGAAACCCGGAGCCGTGCCGCCGATCGGCTCGAACATCGAAACCCCGTTGGGGTTCACGTTTGCGCCGGAGGCAATCCCCAGCCCGCCCTGGATAGCCGCCCCCAAGTCGGTGATTATGTCGCCGAACATGTTGTCTGTCACGATCACATCGAATCGTCCCGGGTCCTCGACCATCCACAGACATGCAGCATCGACATGTGCGTATGCCGTGTCGATCTCTGGATATTCCTGGCTAACCGTGTCGAACACTCTCTGCCAGAGGTCCCAGGCGTAGGTCAGCACATTTGTCTTGCCGCACAAAGTGACTTCCGAGCGTCCTGTCACGGTCGTGTATTCGAAAGCGAAGCGGATGCACCGCTCTACTCCGAAAGCGGTGTTCACCGATTCCTGGATTGCTACCTCGAAAGGCGAGCCTTTCGCCGTGAACGACCCGCGTCCTGTGTAGAGCCCTTCGCTGTTCTCCCGGACCACCACCATGTCGACTTCGTCGGGGCTGACGTCGCTCAGAGGGCTGTGGACACCGGGATGAAGCTTCACGGGTCGAAGGTTTATGTACTGGTCGAGCTCTCTGCGAAGCCGGAGCAGGATTTCTTGTTCGAGTATTCCTGGCTTCACATCGGGATGGCCTATCGCCCCAAAGAGGATTGCGTCGCATTGTCTGAGCTTTTCCAGGTCTGCGCCTGTCAGAGTCTCCTTGGTGCGCAGGTATCGCTCGCCACCCAAGTCCAGGTTGGATGTTTCGAAATCGAAGCCGAAAGCCTCTGCTGCTGCCCCCAGAACCTTCAGAGCCTCACCGACTACCTCGGGGCCGGTGCCGTCGCCAGGGACCACGGCTATCTCATAGCCGCTCATCGAAACGACTCGGCTACTCCCTGGAGAATCTCAGAGCTGGACAGGACGTCGTCGACGATTGCCCGCATCTGCTCGGATGACACCTCGATGCCCCGCTTGCCGGCCGTATTGACTCGGGCAAATGCGACTTCGAAGGCATATGGGCTCAGTGTCACGTTCATCGCTCTCAGTGACCTTCTGAAGCGGGCTCGTTCCATCTCATCGGAAGAGTGATTCGATTGGTGGCTCTGTGGTTGGTTCATGCGGTTCTCCTTGGTCAATGAAGTTTCGGCCGGATCATCGGGCACCTCCCACCAGGGAAGGGGAAAGGTCCGAGAGCTTCTTGACCGCGATACGGCCGGACTTGACGAGCTCGATGATCCCGTACGGCCGCATCTGATCGGTGAAGGAGGCCAGATGGGCGGGTGTGCCGGATACCTCGAAGGTGATCGATTTCGGCGCGAGGTCGATCATGCGGGCCCCGAACAGCGCTGCGGTGTCTCCAACCTCGCCCCGGTTGGGAGGCTCACAAGCCACGCGGACAATCATCACTTCACTTTCCAAAGCCTCCGAGGGCTCGAGCTCTTGGACCTTGATCACGTTGACCAGCTTGTGCAGCTGCTTCTTGAACTGCTCGAGCTCGGGGGCATCGACGACGAGAGTGATTCTCGATCTCCCATCCTCGTGGGTAGGGCCAACGGCCAGCGAGTGGATGTTGAACCCACGGTTGGAGAACATTGCCGAGACCCTGGCCAAAACCCCGGGTTTGTCTTCGACGACGACGGCGAGCGTGTGCTGCATATCAGAGGTCTTCAGGGCCCATGACCACGTCGTCGTTCGACCCTCCGGCCGGGACCATCGGAAAGCACATCTCGTCAGGATCGACGACAACCTCAACGACAACGGGACGGTCGTCTACCGCCAGCGACTTCTCGATGACGACGTCGACCTCCTCGGGATGATCGACTCTCATTCCGACACAGCCCATGGCCTCCGCGAGCTTCGGGTAGTCGGGCACCTCGGTGCCAAGGTCGCTGGCCGAAATCCTTCCCCCGTAGAAGAGGTTCTGCCACTGCTTGACCATTCCATACCCGCCATTGTTGAAAACGGCCACCTTCACCGGGATGCGTTCGGTTGAGGCGGTGATCAACTCCTGGAAAGTCATCTGGAAGCAGCCGTCGCCGTCCAACGCGTAGACCAAGCGGTCCGGCCGTGCGGCCTTGGCTCCGATGGCCGCCGGAACGGCGAATCCCATCGTGCCCAGACCACCGGAGTTGATCCAGGTTCCGGGCTCGGAGAAACCCCAGAATTGCGAAGCCCACATTTGATGCTGCCCCACTCCAGCCGTGACCACTGCATCACCGTTGGTTATCGAGTGCAGTCGCTCGATGAAGTACTGGGTCTTGACCGGCCCGTCTTCTTCCTGGGCGTATTTGAGCGGATGGCTCGATTTCCAAGCTTCGAGCTGATCGAACCATTCCTTCCTCCATGGGAAGTCACTGGCATCGCGAAGGGCCTTCACCCGCTCGAGGAGGGACGCAATCACCTTGCGGGCATCGCCGACGATCGGCACTTCGGCGTTGCGAACCTTCCCGATCTCCGCCGGATCTACGTCGACATGGATGACTTTGGCATGGGGAGCGAATGCGGCGACGTTTCCGGTGACCCGATCATCGAACCGAGCACCCAGGGCAACGAGCACGTCACACTTCTGGATGGCCGTGGTTGCCACGAAGGTGCCATGCATCCCTGGCATTCCCAAGGACAGACGGTGACTGTCGGGGAAGGCGCCCCTCGCCATCAGGGTGGTGACCACGGGGGCGTTCACCGTCTCGGCGAACTGCAGGAGCTCTGCCGAAGCGCCAGAGCGTATGACTCCTCCGCCGACATAGAGCACCGGCCGTTCCGCCCTTTCGATCATGTCGATCGCAGCCTTGATCTGCTTCGGGTGCCCATAAGAGGTCGGCCGATACCCGGGGAGGCCGCGCAGGTCAGGCTCTACCCAATTCGTCGTTTGGGTGAGGACGTCTTTGGGCAGGTCGACCAGCACCGGACCGGGCCGACCAGTCGAAGCGAGGTGGAATGCCTCATGCACGATTGCGGGAATGTCGTCGGCTTCTGTCACCAGATAGGAGTGCTTGGTGCAGTGCATCGCCAGACCGGTGGTGTAAGCCTCTTGGAAGGCGTCGCTACCAATAGCTCCCCTGGTCACCTGTCCAGTGATGGCGACCAGCGGAGTTGAGTCCATCTTGGCATTCTGAAGTGGAGTTATCAGATTGGTAGCCCCAGGCCCGGAGGTGGCCATTGCCACACCAACTCTGCCGGTCGCCATCGCATATCCCTCGGCCATGTGGCCGGCCCCCTGCTCGTGCCTAGCCAGGATGTGGCGGATCGGACTGTCGAGCAGCGGGTCATAGGCGGGCAGAATCGCCCCGCCAGGGACGCCGAAGATCAGCTCCACACCCTCGTGCTCGAGCGACTGGAGCAATGATCTTGAACCTGTGATGTCTCTGTGTGTCATATGGGTAAGAAAAAACCCTCCGGCTGGAGGGTTTTGGCGCACGCAGACTTTCTGCGCGCGCTAGTGAATGAGAAGTACGTTGGTGGCGGTCTGGAGATATGTCTTCATCGGTGAACCGGCAGTATGGGTCTATTGCCGCTCCTATGTCAAGGTATCGGCCGGCTCATACTCCGAATTCAACCCTTTTTGACTCGAGATGCCGCACCATTTCGGTTACTCCGCTTCCTTGGGATCCAGGAAAGGCATCAGCTTCCTCAGGTCCTTGCCGACAATCTCGACCTGGTGGCCCCGGTTCTGATCGCGCTGTTCGAGGAGGAAGGGAGCGCCCTCTCTGGCCTGGGCCATCCACTCGTTGGCGAATGCCCCACTCTGGATCTCATCGAGGACCTTCTTCATCTCCCGGCGGGACTCCTCGGTGATGATGCGATTGCCACGTGTGTAGCCGCCGTACTCGGCTGTGTCCGACACCGAGTAGTTCATCCAAGACATGCCACCCTCGTAGAGAAGGTCGACTATCAGCTTCAGCTCGTGAAGGGTCTCGAAATATGCCGACTCCGGCTGATAGCCCGCTTCAACGAGTGTCTCGAAGGCTGCCTTGATGAGTTCCTCGACGCCACCAACCAAGATCACCTGTTCCCCGAAGAGGTCGGTCTCGGTCTCCTCCTTGAAAGTCGTCTCGAGGATCCCGGCGCGTCCTCCTCCGATTGCAGAGGCATAGGAGAGCCCCAGGTCGTGTGCCGAACCAGATGCGTTCTGATGGATGGCAATCAGACACGGAACTCCTGAATCCTCGGTATAGGTTCGCCTCACGAGATGGCCGGGGCCCTTCGGGGCCACCATCACCACGTCGACGTCTTCGGGAGCTTCTATCTCCCCGAAGTGAATGTTGAATCCGTGGGCGAACATCAGCGTGTCACCGGGCTCGAGGTGCGGCTCCACGCTGTCTCGATACACGTCGGCCATGGTCTGGTCGGGCACCAACATCATGATCACGTCGGCCCATTCACTCGCTCCGGCGGGGCTCATCACCTTCAGGCCGCTGCTCTCGGCCTCGGTCCGTCTCGCCGACCCTTCACGTAGACCCACAACGACGTCCACTCCGGACTCGGTCAGGTTGAGCGAGTGGGCGTGCCCCTGGCTGCCGTAGCCGATGATGGCTACACGTTTGCCCTTGATGAGCTCGGGGTCGCAGTCTTTGTCGTAGTAGATCTTGGCCATGTCCAGAGATTGTGGTCGTTTTCCGCCGACTCCGAAACTCGCTGAGGTCGTCAAGGCTTAGAGTCGGGGATCATGTCACTGAAGATCAGGTCACACGATGTAACCGAAGGACCAGCCAAGGCCGGGGCCCGCGCCATGCTCAGGGCCGTCGGGCTGACCGAGGAGGACTTCTCCAAGCCCCAGGTCGGGTTGGTCTCGGCGGGCAACGAAGTGACACCGTGCAACCTCACCGGACCAAAGCTCGCCGAGGGTGCGAAAGAGGGAGTGATCCAAGCCGGGGGAGTGGGCTTGATCTTCTCCACGATCGCCGTCTCGGACGGTATCTCCATGGGGCACGAGGGCATGAGGGCCTCACTCGTCTCGCGTGAGGTGATTGCCGACTCGGTCGAGCTGGTCATGCACGCTGAGAGGTTTGACTCTCTGGTGGCTGTCGCAGGGTGCGACAAGTCGCTCCCAGGGATGCTCATGGCGATCGCCCGTATCGATCTTCCGGCCGTGTTCCTATACGGCGGTGCCAGTCTCCCCGGTCGGTATCTGGGCAAGGACATATCGATCGTGGACGTCTTTGAAGGTGTTGGAGCAGAATCGGAGGGACGCATCACTCCTGACGACCTGTTGGCGATAGAGCGGGCTGCTTGCCCCGGCGCTGGATCGTGTGCGGGGATGTTCACGGCCAACACCATGGCTGCGGTGGGTGAAGCGATAGGTCTCTCCCTGCCCGGTTCGGCTGCCGTGCCTGCGATCGATCGACGTCTCCACGAATATGCGCGAAAGTCGGGTGTCGCTGTGATGAAGCTCCTCGAGGAAGGGATCACCCCGAGGCAAATCGTGACCCGTCCCGCCTTTGATAATGCGATCACCACCGTCATGGCACTCGGCGGGTCGACCAATGCCGTTCTTCACCTGATGGCCATAGCGAAGGAGGCCGGGGTCGATTTGGAGCTGGGCGACTTCGACGCCATATCGCGTCGAACTCCTCATATCGGCGACATGAAGCCGTTCGGTAGCTATCACATGGTCGATCTCGATCGTATCGGGGGCGTGCCAGTGGTTCTGCGGGCACTCCTCGACGAGGGGCTGATCAACGGGGATGTACTCACTGTCACGGGCCGGACGATGGCTGAGAACCTGGAAGAGGTCGCATTCCCGGGCGACCAGGATGTGATCCGCCCGCCCTCTGAGCCCCTCGCTCCCGAAGGCGGTATCGCCATCCTGCACGGCAACATCGCCCGGGAGGGAGCCGTGGTCAAACTGGCCGGTATCCACCTCGACGAGTTCGAGGGCCCGGCGCGAGTCTTCGAAGGCGAGCAGAGCGCACTCGACGCTCTCTTCAACCATCAGATTCAGCCGGGCGACGTCTTGGTCATCAGAACCGAGGGTCCCAAGGGGGGTCCTGGGATGAGGGAGATGCTCCAGATCACGGCCGCGATCAAGGGAGCCGGCTTGGGCAAAGACACTCTCCTCATCACCGATGGGAGGTTCTCCGGCGGAACGACCGGGCCTTGCATTGGGCACGTCGCGCCCGAGTCCGAAGTGGGTGGTGAGATCGGGCTCATCCAGGAAGGCGACCGCATCAAACTCGACGTTGCGGCTCGCAGTCTCGAAGTGCTTCTGGACGAGGCGACATTGAAGGAGAGGCGCAGGGATTGGGAGCCCCATCCGCCTCGATACGAGACAGGGGCCCTGGCAAAGTACGCCCGACTGGTGGGTTCGGCCAGTCAGGGAGCGGTTACCCGCTAGATCGACTCACATGCGGAGTCGCGTCGGGCTGGTCACATCCGGATCGACGCCTGCCTCCATTAGGTCGTCCGAGAGCTCGTTGTCCGTGACCAGCGATGCGAGGAGAGATCCGTATGCGGGTGCGGTCTGAATGCCTGTTCCGCCCTGCCCGGTCAGCCAGAAGAAGCCCGAGGCGTCCGGATCTTCGCCTATCACCATCTCCCGATCGGGAGCGAACGTCCTCAACCCGACCCATTGCGAATTCACAGAGCGAATCGAGAGACTCGTCGCCTCATTGATTCGCTCGATGGCCAGGGCAACATCTTCAATGCGTGGGCGAGGATCTGTCGGTTCGGATGGCTCCTCCTCGGCCAGGGAGCACAGCAGTTGGACGCCGTCGGGCTTGAAGTAGAAGCGTTGATCCGCATCGACGACCATCGGCCATGCCGAAAAGCCGGAGTCGCCCGGCACCATGAATGCCGTCCGGCGCATCGGTTGGAGACCGACCGGCCCCACTCCGGCGATGAGCGCGATCTGGTCGCCCCACGCTCCTGCGGCGTTGACCACGACGTCACACTCGTAGGTCGACCTGGTTGTTCGGATTGCCCAACCCTGGGACCTCTCCTCGATGGATGCCACCCGCTCCCCGACTCGGATCTCGCCTTGGTGTCTGCGGGTCATGCGCACGAACGCCTGGTGGAGCCCGGCAACGTCGATGTCCCTGGCACTGGGTTCGTATAGGCCCCCGGCCACCCACACAGGGTTGGCTACGGGTAGGAGCTCTCGGGCTCTTTCGGCATCGACCAGGACCGAACCGGCGCCTGACTCTGCTCCTTCGGCGGCGAGCTTCTCAATGGTCGCCATCTGGTCGGAGGATGCGAGCCAGAGGAGGCCCCGAGGGGAGAGAAGCGGCGCCTCGGTCGTGTCTCTGGGGGGTGACTCGAGGAAGCGTCGCGACGCTCGAGCCAGCGGTCTGATGCCGTCGGCGCCGTAGTTGACCACGAAGAGAGCCGCCGATCTGCCCGTGGTGTGATAAGCCAGGGTGCTCTCCATGTCGAGAAGGGTCACGTCCGCGAGCGGCGCGAGATGGGCTGCGGCCGAAACGCCGGCTATCCCACCCCCGATCACGACGACTCGAGTCACGGGTTGATGATGACCCTTCCGATCGCCTTCCTGTCCGCGACCCACTTCATGGCTTCCTTACCGTCCGCCAGGGGAAACGTCTGCTGCACGACTGGCTTGAGTCGCCCTCGCTGGACCCAGTCGACGATGGTCCTCAGATTCGCGATGTGCCTGTCGGGCTCTTCCGTCGTGAAACGCCCCCAGAAGACACCGACTATGGAGTTGCCTTTCAACAATGGGAGATTGAGTGGGATATCGGGAATCCTGCCGGCGGCAAAACCGATGACCAGGAACCGACCATTCCATCTCGTTGACCGGAGAGCCTGTTCGGTCATTTCGCCCCCAACGGGGTCGAACACGACGTCGACACCGAGACCATCGGTGGCATCGTCGATCTCATCGCGAAGGGGATCCTCGTCGTAGCGGATGGCTCGGTCCGCCCCGGCGTCAAGCACTGCGCGGGCCTTCTCGGCACTCGATACCGCACCAATCACCGTGGCTCCCAGCGCCTTGCCGATTTGAACCGCTGCCATTCCCACCCCTCCAGAAGCGCCGAGTACGAGAAGGCTCTCACCCGCCTCGAGCCGAGCACGATCGACGAGGGCGTGATAGGACGTGCCATAAGTGCCCGGGAGCGTGGCGGCGGCGTCAAAGGGGATCGATTCGGGTAGGACGGCCAGATTGGAGCCCACGAGCACGGCTCTCTCGGCCATGCCTCCATACCAGAGAAACCCAGCCACCCTGTCCCCCGGAGAGACTCCTTTGGCCTGGTTGGCGACGACTACCGTCCCCGACACCTCGTAGCCGGGCGCAAAAGGCGGATCGGGTCGTAGCTGATAATCGCCGGATACGAGAAGTATGTCGGCGAAGTTCACTGCCACCGACTCGACCTCTATCAGGACCGATCCTGGATCCGGGCTCGGTGCCGGCAGCTCACCCACGCGCAAGGCGTCGATTCCTCCATAGTCGTCACAGATGAGCGCCTGCATCCGGACAGACTACGAGAGCACAACTCGATCCGCTCTGACAGAATTGGTTATGAGTACCAGGTGATTCTTCCCGTCGAGCCAATCCCCAGCCCTTTCGACCTACCTGACCCTCGCCCTGCAGAAGGCGATGTGGTTGCGGTGGGAGGCGACCTGGCGCCAGGGACGCTGCTCCAGGCCTATCGGAAGGGGATGTTCCCGATGTACCTGCCCGACGGTCATCTGGGTTGGTGGTCGCCGATCGATAGGGCGGTGATACCGCTCGATGGTCTCCGGATCACGAGATCCCTCCGACAATCGTGCCGCCGGTACTTCGTGACAGTGGACGAGGACTTCACGTCGGTTGTTCAGCGTTGCGCCGATCCGAGACGTGAGGGTGGATGGATCACGCCGGAGTTCGTAGAGGCATATTCGGAGTTGCACCGACTCGGCTGGGCTCACTCGATCGAAGTGTGGGACTCGGAAGGCAGCTTGGCCGGAGGGTTGTATGGCGTTTCTATCGGAGGCTTGTTCGCAGGCGAGTCGATGTTCCATCGAACACGTGATGCATCCAAAGTGGCACTCGTGCACCTCGTGGTTCTGATGAGCACCGGGGGAGGGGAGTTGCTCGATGTTCAGTGGCAGACGCCTCACCTGGAGTCCTTGGGCGCGGTCGTCATCGGAAAGGGCGCCTATCTGGATCGCCTCGGCCGTGCCATTCGCGGACCAGGTCCATTTGCCCGATCCGCTCACGAGACCCGCGGTTAGAGTCCTCGCCGTGCTCCCGGGTGCCGCAATTTGCCCGCCGTAGTAGCCGGCGTCGATCTCTCCGTGATGGGTCGACGAGTGGCCGACCGGGCCCGCATCGTGGCAGAGGAGATGGGTGCGGAGTTGCGTCTGGTCCACGTACTCGAGCCGCTCAAGGAGGCGATGATCGAACCCGGGCTCGCCGACATCATGCGCCGGCACCAGCGGAGTGAAGCCCAGGCCCTCGCCGAGTGGTGCCGGAGTCGGGCGTCGGTGGGAGTCGAGCTCGAGGTTGTCAAGGGTTCCCCGTCGTGGGAGCTGGCGTCACGGGCCAAGCAGGCCGATCTGGTGGTGGTGGGCTCGTCCTCGATCGATGTCTTCAATGCAGGTCCCGTGACCCGGAGGGTGGCCAGAAAGGCGACGTCTGACATCCTCGTGGTCAGACGGCAACCGAGGGTCCCGTACCGGAGGATCCTCGCCGCGGTCGACTTCTCCGAGGCCTCACGGCTTGCCGTGGAGCGAGCTCTGCGCCTCTTCCCCGAGGCGGACATCACGGTTCTGTACTCGTTGCCCTCGAGGTTCGACCCGATCCTTGCCGATGCCGGGTTGTTTCCCGAGGAAGTGGACGCCTCACGTGGAGCGCGTCTCGAGGCTGCCGGCGACCGAATGGCCGAGTTCGCTCAGGGATGGGGTGGGGATCTGCGCACGGTTGTCGCCGACGGCCCTGCGACGGAGACCATCGACGAGGTGGTGAGGCGCCGGAACGCCGATCTGGTGGTGGTTGGGAGCAGGGGAGCAACTGCGACGCGAATGGTCCTCCTCGGCAGCGTGGCCGAAGGCATCGTCATCCACGCCCCCTGCGACGTGCTCGTAGCGCGGTCACCCGCCACTTTCCGTCGTCCTTAGATCTTTCTGTGCGGATCTGTGCAAACCCCAGTTGCACAAATCCGCACAGAAGGGTCAGATCGAGGCCAGCGCCTGGTTTATGGCTCGCTTGGCGTAGACCTTGGCGAGGTGGGACTTGTATTCCTCGGAGCCATAGAGGTCTTCGAGGACGGTGACTCCCTCCAGGGCCCGCTCGGCTGCGGCCTCGACGGCGGAGGCCGACCCGTCGGTTCCGATCAACGCTTCGGCCACTCCCTCGGCGAGAGTCGGCTTCGTCCCGATCCCGGTCACGGCCACACGCGCTTCGGTGATCGAGCCGTTGGATCTCTTGACCCAGGCAGCCGCTCCAGCAACGGCATAATCCGATCGCCCGCCGCGTCGGCCCAGCTTGTCATAGGCGGAGCCCTCGCCGTCACCCGACTTCGGGATTCGGATCGATGTCAGGATCTCGTCGGGGTTGAGGGCCGACGTCAGCGAGTCGACGAAGAACTCCGAGGCAGGAATCTCCCTCGTGCCCGAGGCTGACTGGGCGATCATCACGGCGCCGCAGGCGAGGGCTCCGGCCGGCTGGTCGGCAACAGCGTCGGCGTGGGCCATCGTTCCACAAGTCGTGCCGCGATTGCGCACCTGGACGTCACCGGTGAGAGCCGCCGCCGTCGACAGGGCAGCGGCGTTCGACCTGATCAGGTCGCTCGCTGCCGTCTCGGCATGCCTCACCAGGGCACCAATCGTGATGTGATCTCCTTTGTCATCCAAAGTGTCGAGTCCGGGGATTCGAGCGATGTCGACGACTAGCGCAGGTGAGAAGAGGCGCAACTTCATCAACGGGATGAGACTCATGCCTCCTGCCATCACCTTCGAGTCGTCCCCCAAGGCTTCGAACGCCTCGTCGAGGGAGCTTGGTGCTACGTAGTCGAACTTTCTCGGGTACATGTCAGCCCCTCGCTTCCTGAATCGCTTGCCAGACCCGCTTTGGCCGGAGTGGCATGTCGACGTGTTTGACGCCCAAGGGCTCCAACGCGTCGACCACAGCGTTGACGATCGTATGGGCCGTGCCGATCGTGCCGGCCTCCCCGACGCCCTTGACGCCCATCGGGTTGACGTCGGTCGGGGTAACCGTCCGGTCCAACTCGAAAGACGGCAAATCTGCTGCCGTGGGCAATGGATAGTCGAGAAGCGAGCCGGTCAAGAGGTTTCCGTCGGAGTCATAGACGGCATCCTCGAACATCGCTTGCCCAACTCCTTGGGCAATGCCTCCGTGGATCTGGCCATTGACGATCATCGGGTTTATCTCGTTCCCGCAGTCGTCCACTCCGACATACCTGAGGAGCTCGACGTTGCCGGTGTCCGGGTCGACCTCAACCAAGGCGATGTGACTGCCAAACGGCCATGTCGCGTTGCCGGGGCTGAAGGACGTGTGGGCCTCGAGACCGCTCTCCACATCCTCTGGGCTGGTGTGGGCTTGGTAGGCGGCCTTGGCTATTGCCTCCCACTCCACCCGCGGTGCCGGAGAGCCTGCCACGTGGGCCCCGCCATTCTCGAAGACGATGTCGGTCGCCGAGGCCTCGAGGAGATGAGCAGCGATCTTGGCCGCCTTCTCCCGCACCTTGAGGGTCGCCTCGTAGGTGGCGGCTCCGTCGACCGCCACCGACCGACTTCCGAAGGTTCCAATTCCCATCGGGTGCTCGCGCGTGTCACCGTGCAGGACGCGCACCTTGTCCACCGGTATGCCCAGTCCGTCCCCGACGATCTGGGCCCACGTCGTCTCATGACCCTGTCCGGAGGGGCCGGTTCCGATCACGACCGTGACGGTTGCGTCGGGGTTGACCCTGACCAGTCCCGATCCGTTGAACGATGCGGGGAGCCCGTACTCAGACCACGAGAATCCGATCTCGGCGAGGACGGCCGGTCCAAAGCCGCAGACCTCGACGTAGGAGCCAACACCGACTCCGACGAGTCGACCCTCATCTCGTGCCTGGTCTCGCATACGGAGAAGACCCGCATAATCGGCCTTCTCCATCAGCTTGTCGACGTTGGACGCATAGTCCCCGGAGTCGAGAGCGAAGCCGCAGCCCATCAGGGCAGGGAACTCATCAGGCTGCCAGAAGTTCTTTTTGCGCACCTCGAACGGATCCATGCCGATTTCTCTCGCATACGCATCGATGATCCGCTCTAGGTAGTAGATCGCCTCAGGTCGACCTGCTCCGCGGTAGGCGTCGGTTGTCATGGTGTTGGTTACAACGCAGTCGACGGTCCAGGAGACAGGCATCTTGTACTGGCCGGACGCAATCCACAGGCCGAGCAGGGGTATCGCCACCGTGAAGTTCTGGGAGTATGCACCCATGTCGGCGAGGGCGTGGAGCTTGTAGCCGAGGAACTCGCCGTCCTTGGTTCCGACGATTGTCGCAGTTCCAACCCATCCTCGACCGTGAATCGTTGAGCTCGCCGCCTCTCGCCTGGTCTCGGTCCACTTGACTGGACGACCCAAGTCCTTTGCAGCAAACGCAGCCAGGATCTCGTCGTTGTAGACATTGAGCTTCGAGCCGAATCCGCCACCCACCTCGGGGGCGATCACGCGAACATCGCTAGCGATCATCCCGAAGGTCTTTGAGATGGCTCCTCCCAGTGCATGTGGGACCTGTGTCGAGCTGTGAACTGTGAAACGGCCATACCCGGGGTTGTACTCGGCCATCACCGAGCGAGGCTCTATCGCAACGGGTATCAGACGCTGGTTCTTCATCTCCAGAGAGACCACCACCGCATCGTCGCGTTCCATCGCGGCATCGACCTGTGGAGTCTGATCTTCGAGACCCAGAGCATCCCAGTAACCGTGATAGGTCCAGGTGTGGAGGATGTTCGAATCGAGCTCGTCGTGCACCTTGGCCGCGTCCGATGCCGCCTCTTTGAGATCGATGATGGGTTTCACGACATCGAACTCGACGTCAATCGCTTCGGCCGCATCTTGAGCCTGATATCGGTTCTCCGCAACGACCATCGCGATTGCCTCGCCCATGTGGTTGACCTCGCCATCTGCGAGCAAGGGTCTCAGCTTCCCGATCTGGACCTGGGCGAGGAGCGGGCCGAGGTGAGCCACGTCTTCGTGTGTGTAGATCGCTGCCACACCCGGCATCTCCTTTGCCTTGGATGTGTCCAAGCTTGTGATTTTCGCTCGGGCAACAGGCGACCTCATGAATGCAACCTGCAATACACCTGTCGGCTGAAGGTCATCGACATATGTACCCATTCCCTGGATCAAGGCCGGGTCTTCGCGCCTCCTGACCGATCCGCCCATGACACTGGTTGTGGCCATCACTCGCCTCCTTCCCAGTCAGGGGGTGGCGGCTCTTCGCCACGCATCTTGGCGCCCGCGTACTCCACTGCCCTCACGATGTTGTGATATCCGGTGCAGCGGCAGAGATTCCCTTCAATTCCGTGGCGAATCTCATCCTCGGAGGGGTTGTTGTTCTCATCGAGCAGGGCGACCGAGGCCATGATCATCCCCGGGGTGCAGAAGCCGCACTGCAGACCGTGGCGCTCCCAAAATCCCTCCTGAACCGGATGCAGGTTTCCGTTGCTGGCAAGACTTTCGATCGTCTTGACATCAGCGCCCTCGGCCTGGACAGCGAGCATGGTGCACGACTTCACTGCCTTGCCGTCGACGTGGACGGTGCATGCTCCGCAGTATCCGGTCTCACATCCGACGTGGGTCCCGGTGAGTCTCAGGTTCTCACGGAGAAAGTGAACGAGAAGGGTGCGAGGCTCAACATCCGCCGATACCGCCCGCCCATTCACAGTCATCGACACTTCCATCGAAAGTCCTTTCGGTAGCGGCTTCTGTCCGGAACCTATCAAGTGGTGGGTTGCCCGCGTCGCCCGGAGGAATCCTTTTCTCCTCGATCTGGCTCAAAGATGGTGTCATCTAGGTTTGAGGTTTCGTGGGCGACTCTTCACCACACCGGGACGGGCGACATTCGTCGTTGGCTCACGTGATACTCGTGGGTGAGATGGCCGTCGGGAAGACGACGACAGGGGCTCACCTAGCAAGGCTGCTCGAGCGTCCTCACCTGGACTCAGACCGGATGTTGGAGGAGTCGGTTGGGATGAATGCGGCTCGCTACGCCGAACTGTTCGGGACGGCGGCGCTTCACAACCTGGAAGCGGAGCTGTTCCACGAAGCGTTGCGAGCGGATGCCAGGGCGGTGATCACCCCAGCGGCCAGCGTCGTGGACGAAGCACAAGGCCGGAGCTCGATGCTCCGCCACTTGGTCGTGTGGCTCCATGCGGATCCAGGTGTGCGATTTGACCGGGCCCGGGAGGGGGAGCACCGACGTCCGCTCACAGCCCAGGCCGCGGCACGACTTCATGAGAGTCGGGCCGATTTCTACCGGGAATTGTCGAGCCTCGACTTCGACACGGCCGAGACGAGCCCGGAGGGAATCGCCCTCCAAATCAGAGAGTTCCTCTCGGGGTTCAGGTCACGGCCGGGAGAGTCACAGTGAAAGTCGTGCCCTCATCGGAGCTGTCGACCGTGATCTCACCACCGATACGCCCGATGATGGTGTGCACCGTGTGCAGGCCGAGACCTGTGCCCTTGCCCGGTTCCTTGGTGGTGTAAAAAGGATCGAAGATCCGCTCGGCCACATCGGGCGGCATGCCCGAACCGGTGTCGTTGACCGTGACGATCACGTTGTGGGCGTAGTTCTTTGCCTCGATGGTCAACGTGCCTCTCTGTTCCATCGCGTCCGAAGCGTTGTCGATCAGATTCGTCCACACCTGGTTGAGATCCCGCCCGGGTGCTTCTACGAGGGCCAGATCCTCAGCGAATTCGGTGATCACCTCTACGTCGCGCAGCTTTCCCTTGAGAAGCACGATTGTGTCCCGAATTCCTTCGGTGATGTCGATCTCCTGCACCGGAGCCTGGTCGAGATACGAGTACTCCTTGACGATTCTGACGAGCTCGGAAATTCGCTTGGCGCCGATGGCGATCTCCGAAATGACCTGTTCTGCAGTCACCCGGAGCCCGATCCATCGAGCAAAATGCGTTGCGTGCTCGGAGCTCATCCCGACGGTCGCTTTGGCAAGCAGCTCCGGGGTCCATCCGGCGTCGACGAGAGCAGGGGAGAGCTCCCAGGAGTCGGCCACGCCATGCTCGTCCAGCCATGTGTTCAACAGGTCCTCGCGATCCGCTCTCTCGAGACTGGAGAGACGTTCAGGGGGCGTTGGCTGGGGGAGATCCGATTCCGAGGCGAGCGCGCCGGTGAGCACTGCGCCCTCTTTGCCGAGCTCCTCGTGGATGCGGCTCAGCTCCTGGGTGCTGCGAGCGACAGCGGCAGCCGGGTTGTTGAGCTCGTGCATCAGTTGGGCTGCCATGCGACCCAAGGCGGCCATGCGCTCCTCATGTCTGAGGGTGTCCTCGATGCCGCGCAAACGCGAAGTGACCGTTCGGAACATCCTTCGGATGACGTTTGGGTCTTTGAGCAGTTGTTCGAACGCAGCGACGGGCACTTCGATGAGGTGACTCTGCTGTGACGTCTTGACGGTCGCGGTCCGAGGTGCCTGGTCGAGAAGCGCTATCTCGCCCACGACCTCGCCGGGGTGGATCTTGGCTAGCTCGACCTCTTTGTCGCTGGCATGCTTGGTCACGACAAGGCTGCCCTCGACGACGACGTACATCTCCTCGGAGTCGGTGCCTTCTCGGATGATGATTGTGTCCGGGGGTACGTCGATTTGTTTCGAGCGCTCGCAGACGGCCTCGAGCAGGTCGTCGGGTAGATCCGAGAAGTAGGGGAGTCCCCGAAGGATGTCGGCCGTGGAGGTCACAGTGCGGCCAGATGCTGGTGCACGAACCGGATGGCAGTCGAGCCCTCCCCGGTCGCCCCTGCCACCCTCCTTATAGAGCCGTGTCTCACATCGCCGGCGACAAAAATCCCCGGCACCGAGGTCTCCAGAGGCAGCGGGTCACGATCGACCGTCCAATCCTTCAGCGAATCGAGGTCAAGCCCGGCGAGGACGAACCCTCGCTCGTCGAGCTGGACCAGGCCCTGCAGCCAATCGGTTTGAGCTTTCTGACCGATGAAGATGAACACGGCACCTGCCTCGACCTCACGCTGTTCGCCGGTGTCGCGATCCTCGAGGACTATCGACCTGAGGTGAGTGTCCCCCTTGGCCTCGACCACCTGACTGCGAGGAAGGACCGAGACCGCTTCGTTGTGGTTGAGGTTGTCGATCAGGTACTGAGACATCGTCGCTGTGAGGTCGTCGCTTCGGATTACGATCGTGACCGAATCGGTGAATCGGGTCAGGAAGAGTGACGCCTGCCCGGCGGAATTGCCACCTCCTACCACGTACATCGGCTGTCCCTGGTGATAGCTCGCCTCGATGTTCGAGGTCCCGTAATAGACGCCGGCGCCGGTGAGCTCCTCCAGCCCTTTGGCCTCGAGCCGCCGGTACTCCACACCGCTCGTGACTACGACGGCTTTGGTCGTTATCTCCGACCCGTCGTGCAGGTGCAGGATCTTGTACGGGTCTTTGCGCTCGATCCGTTCTACCTGTGCCGGCACGAGGATCTCCGCACCGAGTCTCGTTGCTTGCGAATACGCACGTCGAGCCAGGTCGGCACCGCTGATTCCCTTGGGGAAGCCGAGGTAGTTCTCGATCAGTGTCGACTGAGCGGCTTGGCCCCCTGGGGCGGAAGCCTCGATGAGGACTGTCTTGAGCCCTTCCGAAGCGCCGTAGACCGCGGCGGCGAGCCCGGCAGGGCCGGCGCCCACGATCGCAAGGTCGTAGGCCGGTTCCTTGGCATGGGTCTGCAGACCGATCTTCTCGGCGAGCTCGTCCGGGGTCGGGTTCATCAGCGGCTCACCGTCGCCGGGAAGCACGAGAGGCAGATCGGCCAGGCCAGCTCCGGCCGATTCCATCAGATGATGCGCTTCGTCATCCTTCTCGAGGGTCAACGACTTGTACGGGATCTGGTTCATGGCCAGAAAGGCTTTGAGTTCGAAAGCAGGTCTCGACCACTCCTGTCCGATGATGCGGATGCCTTCGAAGGTGGGCCGGAAGTGTGCCTGCCAATCGTCGAGCAGGTCGTCGAGGATGGGATACAGCTTCTGATCGGGCGGATCCCAAGGCTTCATGATGTAATGATCGAGCCCTACCTCGTTGATCGCACTGATCGCCACTTCGGTATCGGCATAGGCGGTTAGCAGGGCCTTCCTGGTGTCCGGGAAGTGCTTGAGGGACTCTCTGAGCACGTCGACCCCGGTCACGCCGGGCATGCGTTGGTCGGCGAGGATCAGGGCAACGGGTGTTTCGCGCAGCGCCAGCTCCTCGAGAGCGTCGATGGCTTCCTGGCCGCCGCCTGCTCCCAGGATCTGAAAAGAGTCGGCGAATTGGCTCCTCAAATCGCGTTGAACCGCGCGGAGAACTTCGGGCTCGTCATCCACCGCCAGGATGACCGGTTTCTTTGGGCTCATGTCACCAGGACGTGGTCGGCGAAGCAATACTGCCAGGTCTCTCCTGGCTCGATCGACTGTATCAGAGCGTGACCGTGCTCTTCCCAGTGTTTACGGGCGTGACGATTCTTGGAGTTGTCGCAGCACCCCACTTGCCCACACCCGAGACAGGAGCGCAGATGGACCCAGGTGTCACCCATCTCGATGCACGTCTCGCACACCTGGCCCGCCGGCTCGGCGTGAGTCTCGAGAGTCTCGAAATGCTGACAGGTTTTCGTCGCCATCGGTTCCTTTCATCCACTCGTCGGGTCGGTCAACTCTAGGGGTTTCTCAGGGCCAGCTTGGAGTGCGATTTACCCGAGGGCGGGCACGTTCGTCGACGTCGAGCCATAATGCCGCCCACGACATGACCTTTCCACCGACATGAACATCGGGAAGATCGCTCCGCCGCGATTGAGGACCAAAGAGCAGGAAGGCAAGCGCGCGGCCACATGGCTGGAGCTGTTCTACGACCTTGCATTTGTCGTGGCGGTGGCAAACCTCTCGGGGAGGCTCTTCGGTGACATCACCTGGCCGGGCATGGCCTCGTATTTCGCCTACTTCGCTCTCGTCTGGTGGCTGTGGGCCAGTCACACGTTCTACGCCGACCGCTACGACACCGACGACCTGGTCTATCGGCTGCTCGCCGCAGGCCAGATGGTCGCCATCGTGCTCATCGCAGCCTCGCTCACAGGTGAGTCACTCTCGACCATGGTCTTCGCCATTGGGTACGCCCTCGCTCGTGGCCTGCTGGTGGTGATGTACTACCGGGCGTATCGACACGTCCCCGAGACCCGCGACCTTGTTCGGGGCTATCTCATCGGCTTCGGATTCGCTGCGGTGATTTGGGCGGCTGCGATCTTCGTTCCGGAGGGTGCGAGATTCGTTTTGTGGGCGGTTGCGCTTGCGATCGATCTGGCTACCCCGTACGTGATGCGGCGGGAGCAAGCCAGGGTGCCGCTCGACATCTCACACCTTCCAGAGCGATTCGGCCTTTTCACGATCCTGGTTCTGGGCGAGTCGATCGCGGCAGTAGTAGCGGGTCTGACCCACGTGTCCTGGTCTCCGGCTTCGACGCTCTCGGCCGCCCTGGCCATCGGTATCGCCACAGGATTCTGGTGGCTCTACTTCGACAATGCGCGAGGACAGGTCGTCCGCCGTGTGGCTGCGGTGCGTCGTACCTGGCGGCCCACAGGGTGGATCTACACACACCTTCCCTTGGCGGCCTCCCTCGCTGCCTTGGCCGTTGCCATGGAGAGAGCCCTCGAGGAAGTCGGGCACGGGGCCATGCCCGGTCCGGATCGCTGGCTACTCATGGGCTCGGCCTGTGTCGCCCTCGGCTCGATGGCGCTGATCCAACACACGTCGAACAATCAGCCGGAGGATGTGCGAAGCCGGGGCATAACCCTCAACCGGCTACTTGGCATACCTTTCCTCATGTTGTTGGGGCTCTTCTCGGTGCCTGGGCCCCAGTGGCTCTTGGTCGGTCTCTTTGGGATCGTGGTCGCCGAGTTGGTTGGTGACATGACACTCAACGCTCGTTTTGGGGATCTGGACAGGGAGGAGATATCAGGTGACGGCTGATGTGGGCAATGCACCCAATGAGATCGAGATCGTCGACGACCAGGACGAACACGCCTACGTGATCAACGTCGACGGCAAAAGGGCTGGAAAGGCCGTATACCACCTTCGGGGAGGCCGCTACTTCTTCGTTCACACCGAGATAGAACCGGACATGAACGGACGCGGGTTTGGGCGTCGGCTCGTCGAGTTCGCCCTCGAAGACGTCAAAGCCAAGGACGGGGCCGTGGTTCCGATTTGCCCATTCTTCAGGGCATACATCAAACGCCATCCTGAGTACGACGGATTGGTCGACCATGAGATCCTGGCCAGAATCGAACGAGCCGACACCGACTCCTAGATCTCGATCGTCAGCCCTACCTGACCGGCGATCAGTTCGTAACCATTGGTCAGAGGTTTCAGCTCCTCGTGTATGTCATCGAGCATCTCATCCGAGTGGGAGGGGTCGTGATGGAAGGTGACGAGTCGCTTTGCCGCGGTCATCTCGGCAAACACCGCGAGCTGAGAGGCGCAGGTGTGGCCCCATCCGACACGACCGACGTACTCTTCATCTGTGTACTGGGCGTCGTGAATCAGGACGTCTGAGTTCGCGGCCAGGTCATACCCGGAGGTCCACTCGGGCGCATTGGGGAATTCCCTGCAGCCCAGTGCCGGCTCGTGGTCCGGCAGGTAGGTCAAGACTGCTCCGTCCTCAGCGATTCTGTAGCCGAGCGTCGCACCAGGGTGGGTGATGAGGTCGGCGCTGATATGAAGCGAGTCGATCTCGAAACTGGATGGCGGCACGTCGTGGAACACGACTTCGGGAAGCTCCCTGACACGCACCGGGAACAGCGGGGGAGAGAGGTAGCGGGCAAGACGCGATCTGAGTGTGCGAGTGGTCGATATTGGTCCCCAAATGTGCACTTCGATGTTGGGATCGAGCAGTGGGGCGAAGAACGGAAGGCCTTGGACATGGTCCATGTGAAGGTGGCTGAGGAGGATGTCGACTCTCGTCTCCTCGGAGAGCGTGGAGCCGAGACGTCGGATAGCGCTGCCGGCGTCGAGGATCACGGCACGATTGTTCTTGGTGCGGAGCTCCACCGATGAGGTGTCCCCCCCATAACGAACCGTGTCGGGCCCGGCGGCGGCAATCGAGCCTCGCGTTCCCCAGAGCGTCGCCTTCAATCGTCGGACTCCCAGAAGGTGGCAAAAACGCCCAGAAAACGGCCGCCCTGACCTTCAACCGGGATGGCCGACACATCGACGTCTCTCCACACCTGATCGAAGCCACAGAAGCGGATCCGATTGAACGCGGGCCGCTGCTTGACCAGAGCGGCCACGACCGGCAGGTCGATGTCGGGGAGAGGCTGTCCCTTCATGTCGGTCACCATGAACATGGTCGCCAGCTGGTCTGCGTGCAGCGGACCGGCGTCGTCGAAGGTGACTCCAAGCAACTTCTCGGCGGGCTCGTTGTAATAGAGGAGGTTCCC
>JAHEJW010000047.1 GCA_024638655.1 bacterium
TACTTTACATAACGTGGATTATGGGCGCTCAATCGAACCGACCCCACAGTGCCCTTCTCAGAGGCACTGCAGTTCGAGTGTGAACGCCGTGTGCCCGTTCACACGCTCGTAATAGAGCCCGCCCCCCATCATTTCGGACAGATCCCGTGAGATCGTCAAACCGATTCCTACGGCCCCAGGCTGACCGCCGGTGGGGTCGGTCCGGTAATACCTCTCGAAGATGCGTTCGGCCACCTGCTCGGGCAACCCTCGACCATCGTCGCAGACCCTGACGTACACCAACTCATCATCATGGCGAACGTCGATCCAGACGTCATCGCCCCCGTAGCGTTCCGCATTGGTGATCAGGTTGCGGAGGATCTGACGCACCCTCTCCGGGTCCCCCTTTGCCCTCACAGCAGTCTCGGGTCGATCCGGTACCCGTATCTCGTGGCCGGTCAACTGGCGACCTTCGATCACCTGCGCCACCTGTGCGTGGACATCGATGGGTACCTGCATCACAGCCAGTTGACCCAGCTCAGCCCTCGCCGCAACCAATAGGTCCTCCACGATATTCGACAGGTCTGCCGCCTGGCTGGCGATGATCTCCAGCAACGCTCCTCGCTCCTCCTCCTCACCGTCTTCCATAGAGCGCAGCACTTCTGCAAAACCGAGCACTGAGGTGAGCGGTGTGCGGAGCTCGTGGCTTATCGAGGCGAGGAACTCGTCTTTCGATTTAAGCACCTCCTGCATTCGCATTTCGGCCTCCACTCGATGAGTGATGTCGACAATGCTGACGACGACCCTCGAGTAGTCGTAGGAGCCCCTGACCATCGGAGCGTGCCATTCGAGAATGCCGTGAAAAACCTCCCCGTCCATCCGATTGCCCACCAAGTCGTCGATGCGCAACGACCCCCGCCGTTCCCATATCGTCTCGAGCTGGGCAATCCAGGCCGGCGTGTTCTGCTCATTGACGAGAAGCGAGTCGACCGGCCCGATCAATTTGGCTGGGTCGTCGGATCGAACCAGCTCTGCGACCGCTGGATTGACATCGATGATCTCGATCGACGTGACGATGTCGTTCAAGACATCGGGGTTCTCTAAGAGGTGGGCTGAGATGTCGGTCACTCCGTCGTGACGAAGTTGCTCCAGGCGTTCCGCAGCCGTCTGGAAGTCCTCCTCCCATGTCGGGACTCGTGTCTGACGGAAGAGGTCGCGATAGTGCGCCTCGTAGCGATCGACCCTGGCTTGAGCTTGCTCCTGGATCTGTCGGTTGGCGTCGAGCAGCTCTCGGGAAGAGACTTCGAGAGAGCGCTCCAGCAGATAGCGACTCCGATCGGCCTCTTCGTATGCGCTCTCTACTTTCTGAACGAACCACTTCCACGAGGCGATGTCCTCAGGGGGCTCGTCGAGGGTCAGCCCCAGTCTGCGAAGCTGTCTCGAGAGGACCCGGTGCATCTCAGTCCTCACCGATCGTCGTCAGTGTCATGGTCTGGTTGTGCAGATCACACGAACCTTCCAGGAATGGTGAGATCTCGCCATACGAGTAAAAGCCGATCTGGCAGATCCCGCGGGGAAGCACGTGCAGGGTCGCCTCGAGCTCGTCTTCGGCCCGCTCCCCCATCACCAGTCTCCGCCCGACGCAGCTGATGGCAATCGACAGCTTGGCGTTCGGACTGGTTCGCTCCAGGGCGAATTCGGCGGCACCCTCGGCTCCGTCGAGGAGCCTCTCATAGCTCGCCTGCATGAGCTTGGCGCGGTGTCCCGTAGGGATCTCACCCGCAAATACGAGACTCTCGGTCCTCTCGTCGACGGCGAGGATCGTCCTGACGAGCTCTTTGTCGTCGCCGTCGCTTCGCAGGGCCAGGGGGAACAGCAGACCACTCGCCGGCAGGCCGGCGGCCAACTCCCCCAGATACTCCTTGTAGAGCCCCAGAGCAGGCTGCCCATCCAGCTCGTAGAGGATGTTGCCCTTCGACTTGGTGACCACTCGTTCGGGCCCAAACATGGTCCACCCCCCCTTTGAGCCATGACCTATTCGAATTGAATCGCCATAGAACCCGACGGCGGTCGTATGAGCTTCGGTGGGTCTGCCGTCGACAAGGACCCATGTCCGGTTGAATCGGTCACCGTCGGCCGCCAGCCCGCCCGTGACTGGAACGTCCTCGCTTACGACGCTGTTGATCCCTCGGGTGAGCTCTGACCCGTTGATATCCAGCCCATCGCTTAGGACAAACATTCCACGCAGAAGCCCGAACCCGGTCAGCTCGCGGGCGAGTGACGCTCCGGTCGCATAGGAAGTGTCAGCGCTGACCGGCGCTGACGAGAATCTGGTCTCGGTTGAGTCGAACTCGACCGCCGCGACGACGACCGAGTCATCGTGCAACTCGCGACCCAGTATCTCACCGGCTGTGGAGCACCCGGTGATGACAGCATCTGGGAATGCTTCGGTCAGCTCCTGGAATGGAGCGATGTCGTCGACCGTCTCGGGCGACCCGAAACAGACGACCAGTTGAACTGGACCCCCGTTGCTCGAGAGCGGCTCTTTCCAGCCCTCGTGTTTCTCGTATATGTGGGTGCGTACGAGCATCGTGCTCCTTGCTCGAAGCCACGCACCAATGAGTATCGGCAGCCCATAGAGCGAGTATTAGCGCTGAGTTTCAGATGTGGTGGCACTCACCGCAGCCACCAACGCGCCCCGATCGACAGGGATTCGAGTATCTGATGGCGTCCCGCCCGATAGCTCTCCGTCTGACAGCTGGTCGAGCACCATTTCCCGGATGATCGGTTGCGCCGTGCTTTGAAGCGGTTGCCGCACTCGAGACAGACCCGCCAGACTTCATCTGATTGTGTCTCTTGGGAGCGACGCACCATGACGCCAAGCTTAAAGCGCCTCGGCGCATCTGGTGTCGTTGAGGAATATCCGGCGCCTTGTTTATCGTTGGAACTCGGGAACCCATAACGCCAGGAGTATTGACATGGGCACAGTTGCCCTCACCAAAGAGAACTTCAACGAAACCATCCAGGACAATGACACTGTCATCGTCGACTTCTGGGCGGAGTGGTGCGGTCCTTGCCGTTCCTTTGCCCCAGTATTCGAGTCCGAGTCGGAGAAGCACGCCGACATCGTCTTCGCAAAGGTGGATACCGATGCCGAGCAGGAGTTGGCCATGCAATTCGGTATTCGCTCCATACCCACTTTGATGGTCTTTCGCGACCAGATCGTCCTGTATGCGCAGCCAGGTGCCCTCCCCGGCCATGTCTTCGAGGACCTGGTGCAGCAGGTCAAGGAGATCGACATGGACGAGGTCAGGGCCCAGGTCGAGGCGCAGGAGGCTGGCGAAGGCTCAGAACACGACCACGACCACGAGCACGAGCACGAGCACGATCACGCCTAACTGATCGAGGGAGCCTCAGGCTTTCGATAAACCGAAACGTGCTGACCTGAGTTCTCGTTGAATGGCCTCTTGTCGTACCAGCCCCACCGCTCTTCGAGAACGAGACCTGCCATGCGAGCCATCAGGTCCATCTCCGAGGGCCACGAGTAACGGATCTTGATCGGGAGGACGATCGTCTGACCGTCCTTCCGACGCCTCACATGATGGGACGTCACGCGTTGTTCAACGGGATGGTGGATCGACAGCTCGTATGCATGTTCACTCGTAGAGGAGATACTCGATACGGCCATCCGGGTGTTGTGTGAGTCATAGCGCTTGATATCGGGCACGAAGCAGTCGAGCACGAACCTTCCCCCTGGCTCCAGATGCTGGGCGACGTTGACGAAGCACTCCACCTGTCGCTCCTGCTCGAGCAGACCAAAGAGGGTGTTGAACGGCAGGTAGATCACGGGGAACTCCCCGACTACCGGTACGTCGGCGAAGTCACCCATGACAACCTCGATCTCCGACCCGCCTGGCTTTTCCCTGAGCCGGGAGACCATCTGATCGGAGATGTCGACCCCGATCACCTGGACTCCACGCTGGTGGAGTGGAAGAGCAACGCGTCCGGTTCCGATGGCCAGTTCGACCGCCCGAGGTGGTGAGCCGGCATAGCCGATGAGCAGATCGACTGCTGCTTGGTCCGAGCGTGAGAAGATTTCGTCGTAGTACTCCGCCCATGCTTCCCCGTAGGTCTCCTGGGTGTAATCGTCGACCGGCGGGGCCGTTGGGCGCTCTTCTTTCGCCATGGCATGACTCTGCCATGATTCCTGCCGCTCTGCAGCCCCTCTACCTAGGGTGTTCGCGATGACTGCCGACGCGTCCGTGATCGCGGACTTGGACCGACTCGAACTCGTCTACGAGGAGATGGCATGTGATCCCGAGCTCGCCGATACGGCGGTCTTCTGTGAGGCGTATGGCGTTCCCCTGGAACAGTCGGCCAATGCGATTCTGGTCGCGTCCCGCAAGCCCGAGGGTCACCACGCCGTGTGCGTGGTGCTGGCCAACACGAGGCTGGATGTGAATGGCGTGGTTCGAAAGAGGCTCGGAGTCAGGAAAGCCAGCTTTGCCTCGGCCGAGCTGACCAAGGAACTGACCGGTCAAGAAATCGGTGGCGTAACGATCTTTGGACTACCGGATGGCATACCTGTCTGGGTGGACAAACGCGTCTTTGACCACGATTGGGTCGTCGTCGGGGCCGGATCGAGGTCTGCCAAGATCAGGCTCGACCCCGCCCAGCTGCGCGATCTCGACGGATTCGAGATCGTGGAAGGTTTGGCCAGAGAGCAGTAGGAGATGGCGATTTGGTCATTGGGCGCGACCTGGGAGTGAGATTCGGGGAAGTCCTCGGCTAGAGCTTCGAGACCTTGCCAAGTCGTCGTCGAGCCAGGAAGAAGTAACCGACCAGCCCAACCAACGCAAACCCGAACCATTGGACCGCATAGGCAAGATGGGGACCCTGGTCGTCGAAGGTGGGGAGCGACACCGGTACCGGCAGGTCGGCGCTTTGTTCTCCGATTTGATTCACGTAGACCGGGGCCAACGCCATCGGCACCTGTTGGCCGATTCGATCGATGTCGACTCTGTTGAGAGCTTCGAGGATCTCACTGGGCGGATCCTCGGGGCCTAGCGGAGGACGTTGTTGGCTCGCCTGAACCCATCCTTCTACTGTCACCATCCCGAGCGGAGCGCGTATCTGTTCCTCGGGGAGCTGTTCGAACTCCAAGGGCACCCATCCCCTGTTGACGAGGACCGCGCCGTCATCCTCCAGTACGAGTGGTGTGACCACGTGAAACCCTGAGTTGCCTCGATACACCTGGGACCGGATGAAGACTTCGTGCTCGCTCTCGAACTCCCCCGACACCACGACGCGCCGATATTCGAGTGCTTCCGGATCGGTGTTGGCAAGCAGAGTCTCGAAATCCTCAACCGATGCGGCCAGCCTCCCCTCGCCCATCTCATTGAGTCGGATCAACTCTTCGTGCCGTCTCAACTGCCAGAAACCGAGGGTGATGAAGAGCACCGCAATGGCCAGCACGAACACATGGGCGACCAGCCAGCGCGGCTCGAGTAGCCGCCTGTCCATCTGTTCAGGCAGCTAGAGCCGGTAACGGAATCTCGTCGTCTTCCAGCAGACCAGCGGCGGCTGCTTCGACCGTTCGCTCATCACGTCTGTAAGCGACAGGCGCTGTGATCAGCTGGGTGGCGTTGGTCTCGCTGATCCGACCTGTGACGAGGAGAGCTCGGGCGAGATCGTCGGTCCAGTACCAGGGCAAAATGAACCTCCAAGTGGGACGGCGGGTGGGTGGCCCGCTCACCTTACTCCCGCCGTCAACCCTCGAAATCACCAATGCCTACAGGCTATTCGGCCGAAGCCGGTTCGAGCTCGTCGAGATCTCGCACCTTGACCTGCTCGGCCACCACTTCGATCCGACTGCGTCGCCCCTCCGGACTCTCCCAGTACCGGCGTTGGACGGCGCCACACGCCCACACCCGCTCACCTTTGCCGCCCGGTTCTTCGACGATCTCATCGGGCGGGTCCCACAGCGTCACGGGTATCACATCTGTGCGCTTGCGGGGATAGTCGACCCGGGTGGTTATCAGGTATCGGACGTAGCGAGCTCCGGACTCGAATACTCGAATCTCAGGATCGGTCGCAAGACGACCGCATAGGACCGTGAGATTGAGGTCCATGATTCTCTCCCCTTGATAAGCGGGGAAGTGCGATGTCGAAAGTGTGCCGTGAGGCAGGGACAGGTTTGGGGGCGTCAGCTCAGTGCGGCTCTGAGCTCGTCCACTCCTTCGAAGTCGAGTTCTTGCTCGTCGAGGGCGGCGACGATGCGTCTCGCCGCGTCCTTGTCACCAGCCTCGAGAGCAACCCGGGCAGCGACGAACCAGCGTCGCAGCTCGGCCTCCGTCGGCGAGGCGATCAGCCTGCCCGGTTTCACGATGGGCCACGCCTCTCGCGGCTTGCCTTGATCGAGGAGGAATGATGCGTAGACGACTCTGGCCTCGTGGTTGACCGCAGGGGAGACGTCATGGGACTGGAGACGTTCCCAAGTCTTGACGACGTCGTCAGGACGATCGAGAGCGCGCAGACAATCCATCTCAACCGGCATATGGATCAGATCCCCGGTGATCCGTCGAAAGGTGCGGAGCTCGCGTAGTGCCTCCTCCCACTGACCCGCCCGATAGGCCGACAGCCCCAAGAGCTCCCTGATGACCGAGGACCGGGGGGAGAGCTTCTTCGCCTTGCGCAACTCCGGAAGCGCGGCCCGGTAGCGCTCATCGGCGAAATCGGCCATCGCCTTGGTCAGATGATTCAGAGATGGTTCTCGTCGGTCTTTTGGCGTCGAGCGCACGATCTCATCGCGTACCCACTTCGGCAGCTGACCGGAAGGAACCGCGGTGATCGTCTTGCCTCGATGCGATCGGGTGCCCCCCGGCTGGTCGGATCGTTGCCGGCCGCCGCCCTGGCCTGTGCGTCTCTTGTCGTGTGACGGGGTCAAGAAGCATCTCCATGGAATAGAGAGGGGCCGCCAACGGTAGTCGGCGGCCCCTCGACGTTTATGCCCGGCGGTGACCTACTCTCCCAGGGGACTACTCCCCAAGTACCATCGGCGCTGGCGAGTTTCACTTCCGTGTTCGGAATGGGAACGGGTGGTTCCTCACCGCTTTCGCCACCGGACAAAGCTTCAGTTCTCGATGGTCCAAGGCCATCGTGTCGGACACTCTCCGACACGCGAGAACTCCATAGCGAGCACATCAATTGAATTGGGATTCTTCATCCAAGCCCTCGGCCTATTAGTACCGGTCCGCTGAACACATCACTGTGCTTACACGTCCGGCCTATCAACCTGGTCTTCTGCCAGGGGCCTTAACCCATAACGGGTGGGATATCTCATCTCAGGGTGGGCTTCGCACTTAGATGCCTTCAGCGCTTATCCCGTCCGTACATAGCCAACGAGCAGTGCACTTGGCAGTACAACTCGCACACCAGAGGTACGTTCACCCCGGTCCTCTCGTACTAGGGGCAACTCCCTTCAAATATCCTGCGCCTGCGGCGGATAGGGACCGAACTGTCTCACGACGTTCTGAACCCAGCTCGCGTGCCGCTTTAACGGGCGAACAGCCCGACCCTTGGGACCTGCTCCAGCCCCAGGATGCGACGAGCCGACATCGAGGTGCCAAACACCCCCGTCGATATGGACTCTTGGGGGGTATAAGCCTGTTATCCCCGGAGTACCTTTTAGCCGTTGAACCATGGCGCACCCACGTGCCACCATGGGGTCACTAATCCCGACTTTCGTCCCTGCTCGACTCGTAGGTCTCGCAGTCAAGCCCCCTTGTGCATTTACACTCAACGTCTGATTGCCGACCAGACTGAGGGGACCTTTGGGCGCCTCCGTTACATTTTAGGAGGCCACCGCCCCAGTGAAACTGCCCGCCAGACACTGTCCCTGATCCGGATTACGGACCGAAGTTAGATGGCCGTCATATGAAGGGTGGTATTTCAACGATGGCTCCACGATGGCTTGCGCCACCGCTTCTCAGCCTCCCACCTATCCTGCACATCACATGCCAGACACCAATGTCAAGCTGCAGTAAAGGTTCCGGGGTCTTTCCGTCCTGCCGCAGGTAGTGAGCATCTTTACTCACACTGCAATTTCGCCGAGTCTCTGGTTGAGACAGTACCCAAGTCGTTACGCCATTCGTGCAGGTCGGAACTTCATCTAATTCCACTGTTTCCAGTGGGACAGACTATGCCTTCACCTCGCACTCGCCGCGATCTGTGCAGCTGAGTAGCGCCGTGAACCGCTGGGGTTCATCTCATTCGCTAGCTCAACTATGTGCAGGAGTCCTTGTCTCCCCAGATGGTGCCCTCTGAGCATCATCTGACAGATCGTCGCAAGTAGGTCGACATCGTTTTGTTTGCCGGAGATCAGTGTGTACCTACTGAAGTGAGGAAGCACCCTGTCGACAATGTCGACAAGCCGCCTCGTCTCCCACTTCAAGGTCCGGTCTCCCGGATCTGGCCTGATAGAGCCGCAACTGAAGAATTCAGGAACTAGCTCTAGGACCTCTCCACGGTCAGCGTTCTGGCTGACCGAAACACTTGGTCGCACCTCCCATCCGACCCTCAAACTGGGTCGTGGGCCAATCGCTACGGAGAAGCATCCTTAACCGTCGAAGTAGCCCGAGATGTACGACTCGATGTCGATCGAGTTGCGAGGGCCCGCGTTTTGCGACGTCCATAGATTTGCCACATCCCGACCGTATGGCCCGAGTGTGACAGGAATCGCCGCCTCTCCTTTCGGATCAGTCGTTACGGGGTCATGCTTGTCAGCAGAGGACTTCCCACGGCATTGCCCACAGCACGATCTGTTTGGGTTTCGCCGTTATGAGCGGGGTTATTGACTAGGTATTGCTACCTATTAGGGCAGGTTATTTGTCTACCCGACAAGGAATTTCGCTACCTTAGGACCGTTATAGTTACGGCCGCCGTTTACTGGGGCTTTGTTTCAGGGCTTTGCCGAAGCTAACCCATCTACTTAACCTTCCAGCACCGGGCAGGCGTCACAGGGTATACGTCGTCTTGCGACTTAGCACCCTGCTGTGTTTTTGGTAAACAGTCGCTTGGGTCTGGTTTCTGCGGCCCCCTCAAGCTACGGACGCGAAGTCTTTCACTTTACCGGGGCGTTCCTTCTCCCGAAGTTACGGAACTATTTTGCCGAATTCCTTAACCAGAGTTATCTCGCTCGCCTTGGTATTCTCTACCTGTCCACCTGTGTCGGTTTGGGGTACGGGCACCCTATGTGCTCGCTAGAAGTTTTTCTTGGAGGTATGGCTTCAACGGCTTCGCCTAAATCGGCTCGGCATCACGCCTCAGGCTTATGAGGTCCGGATTTGCCTGGACCTCGCCCCACACGCTTGCCCCGGGGACAACCATCGCCCGGGTCCGTCTAGCCTTCCCCGTCACTCCATCGCTGGCCTAATACTGACTGGGTCGGTAGGCCCCGAAGGGCTTTCCTTAGCAAATCAGCCTCGGCCTGGGCGCTCATAGAGTGGTACCGGAATATCAACCGGTTATCCATCGACTACGCCTCTCGGCCTCGCCTTAGGTCCCGACTAACCCTGGGCGGACGAACCTTCCCCAGGAACCCTTGGACATTCGGCGGAAGAGATTCTCACTCTCCATTCGCTACTCATGCCGGCATTCGCACTCGTGCAGCCTCCACGGCTGGCTTTCGCCGCCGCTTCAGTGGCTACACGACGCTCCCCTACCGATCCAGTGGTCGAAACCACTGAATCCCGCAGCTTCGGCGGTGTGCTTGAGCCCCGTTACATTTTCCGCGCGGAATCACTCGACCAGTGAGCTGTTACGCACTCTTTAAATGAATGGCTGCTTCTAAGCCAACATCCTGGCTGTTTGAGCAACTCCACATCGTTTCCCACTTAGCACACACTTAGGGGCCTTAGCTGGCGATCTGGGCTGTTGCCCTCGCGACCACGAAGCTCATCCCTCGTAGTCTGACTGCTGTGCTCTAGCGCAATGGGATTCGGAGTTTGACTGAATTCGGTAAGCTTGTAGGCCCCCTAGTCCAATCAGTGCTCTACCCCCAGTGCGGAACGCACAACGCTATCCCTAAAGATATTTCGGGGAGAACCAGCTATCGCCGAGTTTGTTTGGCCTTTCACCCCTATCCACAGGTCATCCCCCAAGTTTTCAACCTTGGTGGGTTCGGGCCTCCACGAGGTCTTACCCTCGCTTCACCCTGCCCATGGATAGCTCACTCGGCTTCGGGTCTACGGCATGCGACTAGACGCCCTATTCAGACTCGCTTTCGCTTCGGCTACAGATTAACTCCTTAACCTTGCCACATACCGGTAACTCGCCGGCTCATTCTTCAAAAGGCAGGCGGTCAGAAGCCACAAGGACTTCCTCCCACTGCTTGTAAGCCATCGGTTTCAGGTACTATTTCACTCCCCTCGCCGGGGTGCTTTTCACCTTTCCCTCACGGTACTAGTTCACTATCGGTCACTAGGTAGTACTTAGCCTTACGAGGTGGTTCTCGCAGATTCACACGGAATCGCCTCCGTGATACTTGGGAACACCAATCTGGAGACCGGTCGGTTTTCGCTTACGGGGCTATTACCCTCTATGGCCCAGCTTTCCAGCTGTGCTCAGCTAACCGCCGATTTTGTAACTCCAGCTCTGCGCCGGTGCGCAAAGGCATGGGTCCCACAACCCCAATACAGCAACGCCACCGGGCTATCACACTGTACAGGTTTGGGCTCTTCCCGTTTCGCTCGCCACTACTCAGGGAGTCGCTATTGCTTTCTATTCCTCAGGGTACTGAGATGTTTCAATTCCCCTGGTTGACTCTACCGGCCCTATGTGTTCAGACCGGAGTGGCTGGGCATGACCCCAGCCGGGTTTCCCCATTCGGAAATCCTCGGATCTACGCCTGCTTGGCGGCTGACCGAGGCTTATCGCAGCCTGCTGCGTCCTTCATCGTCTCCTAGTGCCAAGGCATCCGCCGATGGCCCTTAGTAGCTTGGATAGATATAAGAATCCAAGACAATATATTTGTGCTCGCTATGCAGTTCTCAATAAGCCGGGGCTCGAGTCGCCTCGAGCCTTCGAAGGCTCAGCGAACCCACCTCGAGGGTGGGTTCTTTTAGCTGCTCCTTCACAACTGAACAATGTGCGGCTGATCGGCGAACCGATCAGCTTGGGAGTTTCGCAAGCGAAACACAGCCAGTTAACGGGAGTATTCGGAATGAATACTCCATCGTCACGGCTTCGCCGTGACGCACCAACTAAGAGCTGGAAATCAGGGCAATCAAGCCTGATTTCGTTAAATGCTCCTTAGAAAGGAGGTGATCCAGCCGCACGTTCCCGTACGGCTACCTTGTTACGACTTAGTCCCAGTTACCGACCCCACCTTAGGCAGCTCCCTCCAAATGGTTAGGCCACTGACTTTGGGTGTTGCCGACTTCCGTGACTTGACGGGCGGTGTGTACAATCCCCGAGAACGTATTCACCGCGGCATTGCTGATCCGCGATTACTAGCGACTCCGGCTTCATGAAGTCGAGTTGCAGACTTCAATCCGAACTAGGGCCGGCTTTAAGGGATTCGCTCACCCTCGCGGGGTCGCTGCCCGTTGTACCGACCATTGTAGCATGCGTGCAGCCCTGGACATAAGGGGCATGATGACTTGACGTCGTCCTCACCTTCCTCCGAGTTATCCCCGGCAGTCTCCCATGAGTCCCCGGCCGAACCGCTGGCAACATAGGACAAGGGTTGCGCTCGTTGCGGGACTTAACCCAACATCTCACGACACGAGCTGACGACAGCCATGCACCACCTGTCACGGACCCTAAAGGACACTGTGTTTCCACAGCTTTTCCCGTGATGTCAAGCCCAGGTAAGGTTCTTCGGGTTGCATCGAATTAAGCCGCATGCTCCGCCGCTTGTGCGGGGACCCGTCAATTCCTTTGAGTTTTAGCCTTGCGGCCGTACTCCCCAGGCGGGATACTTAAT
>JAHEJW010000048.1 GCA_024638655.1 bacterium
CCCGA
The DNA here is from genome assembly GCA_024638655.1 of bacterium. Taxonomy (GTDB): domain Bacteria; phylum Actinomycetota; class Acidimicrobiia; order Spongiisociales; family ZC4RG35; genus Ww567. Next base: position 6 of record JAHEJW010000048.1, read on the forward strand.
GACATCACCGGCGACTTCAGCGGAGCCGCCCGCTGGTACACGATCCTGCCAGTGGCGGCCGGCGTGGCCGCACTGTGGATGGACCCAGCCAAACGACCATCACACTGACGAGTCTCGCCACCGGGCCGGTCACCGAAAGAACACGGGGACCCCGGACTATGTGCGGTTGGCGACGTCAACGCACAACCCGCCGACGTGCCGTCGAGGTCACCTCGAAGCCAGTACAAAGGCGAGACTTGGGGGTTTCGGGGGTCAGGCGGTCCGTGTCGAACGTGGGGGTCAAACTGTCGCGGAGCCTGCACCGGACAGTACGCCCCGATGAAACGGACCTGGTGTCATTGGGAGTCTCCCCGCGGTCACAGCGGCCAGATGCGGTAACGATGGTGCGCGTTATTGCCGGTTATGCGCTGGTGGTTTGTAGGTGTTTTGCTGTGGTCCAGCGGCTGCGCTTGTTCCAGGTTGGGATTGCTCGTTTGAGTTTGGGGATGCCTGAGACTGTGATGCGTTCTTGGTTGATGATGTCTGACCATTCGGTTCTGCCTAGGTGCCATTCGGCGAGGGCTACGGATTCGCCTTTGATGATGAGGTCTTCTGGGTAGCCCGGGTCTTCGCGACAGACTTCAGGGTGGTCCGGTTCGAAGATCACCCACATCAGGCTGACCTTGTCGGGCTGGTCGTTGAATTCGAACCTGACTACAACGCGCTGCTTGGGTAGTGCTTTCTTGTCGAGGTAGACGTTGATCCACGAGTTGAGGAAGTAGAGAGGGTCGGCGTGTTGTGGTGTGACCTCGAGCCATTGCTCTCCCCACTCGCCCATTGCGTAGATCACCGTTGCGAGGTCTTCGCCGGCATCAGTGAGCTGATAGACGGAACCTGAGCCGCTCGCGATCGCCGCCTTCTCGACTAGTCCTACTGACTCGAGTTCTCTGAGGCGACTGGTGAGCAGGCTTCTTGGTATTCCAGGTGCCTGATCAGCGAGCGACGAGTAGCCCGCTGGCCCATTGAGGAGGTTCCGGATGATTATCGGTGTCCATCTCTGAGCCAAGACTTCGGAGGTCCTGGCGATAGGGCAGTACTGGGCGTAAGACTTCACGGGCTCATTATCCGGACTTAGTACCTCCGTTTCTAGTCCATTTTTTGTCCTAGACCTCTCGGCTCTGGGAAAGCAAGGTGAAGAGGCGACAAAGGAGAGATAGCCATGGCGAACGCACAACCTGTTCAAATATCTCGACGATCGGACACTGACGTGGCCAAAGTCTTGGTCAGTGGATGTCTCAACGGTCCGCCGATTCGTTACAACCAGACCAACGTCCCAGTTGAATCACCGGTATGGGATAGCTGGGACGCCGACGGACGCCTCGTCCCCTTCTGTGCCGAACTAGCGGCCGGGTTCCCGATCCCAAGACCACCCGCTGAGATCGTCGACGGCGACAGCACGAAGGTGCTGTGCGGTCAGGGAGCTGTCGCCGAGGACGTTGGCACTGACGTCACCGCTCTGTTCATTGAAGGTGCCCGACTCGCGGTAGCACACGCAAGAGAAAACGGCTGTGTCGTGGCTGTCCTGACCGACGGGAGCCCATCGTGTGGATCTACCTACCAGTACGACGGATCATTCACTGGGGCCACCAGGGCAGGCACCGGAGTAGTCGCACAGCTTCTGATGGACAGCGGCATTCGCGTGTTTCCCGAATCCCAACTCGAGCAAGCTGACGCCTATCTGAGAAGTCTCCCTAATCGAACATGAACCACCAGATCCTTTACACCCCAGAGCAGATCGAAGAACAAGTGGCTCAGCTCGCCGCCGAAGTCGACCAGGCCAACGTGGAGTCCTACCTCGCGCTGACGGTCCTGAAGGGCGCAGCGATCTTCTCTTCAGATCTGGTCCGAACCATGGCCACCGAGGCAGAGCTCGAATACATCACCGCCAGCTCCTACCTCGACGACTTCACCCCGGGAGACACAATCACGATCTCCGAAGCCCCGTCCCTGGATGTGAGTGATCGCCACGTACTGATCGTCGAAGACATCATCGACACCGGCCGAACCCTTCAACAGCTCCACCAGGCAGTCGCCAGCCACCGACCACGAACAATCACCACCGTCACGTTGATCGATAAGACCAGCCGAAGAGAAACCGGATACCAACCAGACCACACCGGATTCAACATCACAGAAGAGTTCATCTACGGCTACGGCCTCGACTGGAACCAGAGATTCAGAGACCTCCCCTACATCGCCATCGCCACCCCCTAGCCGCAAATAACGACACGTCCCGCTCGTGTGTCGCCTGCCGGTAGGTTTCGACGCCATGACCGGGAATCGCAGCGTGGTCCGCAGCCCGGTCAAGTCACTCGGCTCGAGTAGCGACCATGCCAGCTGGCCCTGGATTCGGCCTGCGTGCCCATCTGAAGATCCTATGGCGCCGTGACATCTTGATCACTACACAGGCCGCACAGACCAGTGGCGGAGGGCACGTCCCCTGGTCGCAACGGCTTGGATCGATCCGGGAGCTGCAGTAGTTCACACACGAGTCTGGCCTGCGCATAGCACTCATAACCATATTGTTATATCGATATCACTTCTGATATACTGGCGACGTGACCGGACAACTGATAAGAAGGGCTCGTGTTCGCGCTGGCTTGACTCAACGCGAGTTGGCCCAACGGTTGGGAACCCATCAGCCAGCAATTGCGCGTTGGGAAAACGAGTCGACTGTGCCCGACTTCGACACAGTCGTCAAGGCAATCGAAGCCTGTGGTTTCGACCTCCATGTTGAACTGCGGTCCGTTGACCACGACACCGTCCTGGTGAGACGGGAGTTGGCCAAACGCCCAGCGGAACGTTTGGCAGGCCTGGTCGAAGCGGTGTCGGCGTTCGATGCAATGTCGGTTGCTGCTCATGACTGACTTCGACCCCGTCTCGATGCTTCGGATCCTCCGCTCCCACGACGTGGCGTTCGTCGTCATCGGTGGCGTGGCCGCTCGTCTTCGCGGTGCTCCCCTGCTGACCCAAGATGTCGACATCACCCCCGAGCCCACTGCGGTCAACATGGGACGGTTGGCGGCTGCTTTGGATGCGATGGAAGCCCGGCTCCGTTCGGCATCAGAGACTGAGGGGGTCGCGTTTCCCTTGGACGCCGACCTTCTCGCCACCAAACAGCTGTGGACCCTGACCACGAAGCACGGAGACCTCGACCTGGTACTAGAACCGGCCGGCTTTGCGGGGTTCGAGGAGCTCGCCGACGGAGCGTCGCCCTTGCGCGTGGCGACCCAACCCGATCTCTACGTTGAAGTGGCTTCTCTCTCAGATGTGATCGCCAGCAAGGAAGAGGCAGGACGAGAGAAGGATTTGGCTGCACTCCCGCTCTTGCGCACCACGCTCCGTGAGTCGACCCCGGACTAGGTGCGGTTGGCACGGTAGGGGAGCGTATTGTTTGGCACCTATTAGGCAACCCGCAGGTGTCGGGATCAGGATCGTCACCCCCGTTGAGCTAGCGGTGCACAGATCCAGGCCAGAGGACGGCCGGCACAAACCCAAAGTCTTATTCCTAGGAACCCGCCCTTAGTGCAAATGGGTGGGTCCTTGACGCCTCGCGTAGGGACGGCCAGGGTTGTCGAGATCGCATGAGAAGAGGAGGGTATGGGCCAAGTTCGAGCGATCGTCACTTATCGACTGACCGGGGGTATTGAGACGGCCAAGGATTTGATGAGGAACGTAGCGGCATACACCAGAGAGCACTTTGGTGACCGACTCACGTTCGAACCGTTTGTCAACGAGGCAAGTGGAAAGGTCATCTGGGTCAACTCGGCCGTAGATGAGAACACCCTTGTTGAGTGGGAAGCAGACATGGGGGACAAGACCGGGTTCCGTGTTGAGGCTATGAGCGTGTTGGCGCCAGTGAGCATGGATGTATTGGACCCGATTACGGACCCACGTCTGGAACGCCTCCGCGAAGCCGGGACGATGATGACATCAATGCTTGTCTGAACCATCTAGCCATAACGGCACAGACGTGCAGTGGGGTGTCAGGGGCGGGTGGCTACCAGCCACACGACCTCGGCGGCGATGATCAGGTCGTCGTCTTGGTTGACCAGTTCCAGTGTCCCTTCGGCTAACAGAGGCCGGCTGTTAGGGATTCGGGCGGTTGGCTGTTTCGTGGCAAACGAGGGTCAAACCGGAACACAGCGGCGTATCTCGCCACTCTCCCTAACGATACGTGCCGTTATGTGCACGTCCGATTCTGTCAGTGGGTAGCTTCGCAAGCATGGCGGAACCGATCATCCGCTACTTCGAAGACCTGGTGATCGGCGAAAAGGTCTGGGGTGTTGAAGAAGTGGCGGACCTCGATGAGATGGTCAAATACGCCCAGCGATACGACCCATGGCCGATCCATATCGATGAGGCATTTGCTCGTGAGTCAGTGTTCGGTGAATTGATCGGTTCGAGCGGGTACGCCATCGGCTTGTGGTACTCGTCGGGTGGGCGTGGAATCTGGAACCGGTCGGATAGCCCGGTCGCGTTGATCGGCGGGATCGAGATGAAGGCGAAGTTTCTGAATCCATTGAGAGCAGGTGATCGAGTGAGAACGAGTTCGGTCATCGAGGCCAAACGACTCAGCTCCAAGCCGGGAAGAGGAATAGTCGAAGAGACTTCGGAACTGGTCAACCAGAGCGGCGATGTCATCATCACAGCACACATGGTCTACCTGATCGCCACTCGTCCATAAATGCCGTTATGTGTGGGGCACGTGTGCGGAACGTTGGTCCCACGCTTCTGATGTTGACACCCTCACCAAGATTCGCTGGTTGGACAGCAATCGCTGCGACGCTGATTGGGGTTGCGATCACGCCCTTCATGGCGTCGGTATGGGTATTCGGACCCTTGGTGTACTGGGATAACACCTCACTGCTCACAAGGGTTGTAGGCCCGACGCTGGAATCATGGGGAGCATTGAGTTTCGGTGGCGAGAGCACGCCTTATGAGGTGTACGGCAAGGCCTTCGTCTTTGTCTACCTTCTCATGCTTCCGATCGTTCGATACGTTCAGGTGCTTCACAGAGAGTCCTCGCTGTCCAAATTGGAACCGAAAGTCTCGCGAATTATGTGGATTGCTCTGATTACGGCCGCTGTTGGGGATGGTGTTTCCTACTGGGGCATCTCGGTACCGGAGCCGGTTGGCCAAGTCCTTTGGAGAGGTGGGTTTCTGATCGAGGTGCTCGCGATGTTGGTCGTGCTCGTGTCCACAACTGTCTACGGCATCATCTCGATGCGAATCCGATTGATTCCGATCTGGGCCTCGATTCTGTTTACCGCCGTCATCCCCATCGGCGTAGGCACCCTGGTCAGTATCAGTGACTACCTACCAAACGCTTTTGTCGTACCGATGAGCATTATCTGGGCGATGGTCGGTGCCTGGGTCCTGATCAGTCAGGTCCAGCAGCCGACGTCCGCTTCTCAGCCTTCCAGCCCATAGCCGGCATTATGTACGCCCCCTGAGGACCAATCACGTCTGGGAACGAGATGCTTATGAAGGCTTCCGCGGTGTCGCCGGTCGCAGTGAGAGGTCCCCGGCCTGACGGTGTGAGGAATATGACTCGGTGTCGATCCTCTAACCATTCCTCAACCCGGCTATTCGATCCTGTCGTCAGTCGACTGACCCCGGAGCGTGGGGTCGGACAGAAGGAGGACAGAATGAGGAAATCGCTAGTCGTGCTGTTGGCGCTTGCGATGGTTCTGGGGTTGGGTGCATTCCCGGTTTATGCCAACAACACCCAGGTGGGCGGAGTAGGTGTGCTGACGGCTCCCGGGTCTTCACCCTGCGACGACACAGAGCATGGAGGAGCCGACTATGCGCTGGCCATGACCGGTGACCTGGTCGGCTGTATCTACGGATACATAACGAGCTTCAGTTACCAGGAAAACAGCGGGACTTATCAGGAGCGAGCCGACGAGATCTTCATCGGGAGCTGGGGCGACGTCGAAGGCACGTTCTCCCTGACCGAGAACTTCACTGGCAAATTCGATCCGGACACCGGAGACCAGATACACGGTCGCTGTCAGCATCCGATCACTGATGGCAGTGGGACCGGAGGATTCGACGGCGTCAGCGGTCGTGTCGACTTCAAAGACGATGTCGATGCGGGCATCGCCGTCTATCGCGGTCACCTGAAGCTCGGTTCCTGACTACCGGATGCAGGTCGGGGCGGCCTTCGCGCGGCCCCGACCCGTCCCACCTGCTCACTCTGTGAGGCACCATGGATAGTGGCGCGCGAGATGCTGGCTTTGGCGAATTGCGTAGGTTCTCAACTATCCGATTCCATGTCCTCGGACCCGTGAGAGTCATCAACCGCGGTGGCCGACTATCGCTTGGCGGCAAGCAGCAGAGGCTTGTCCTCGCCCTCCTTCTCGCCCACGAAGGTGAGGCCCTCTCCACCACCCGGCTCGTCGACGCTCTATGGATCGGTGAGCCGCCGGAGACGGCTCGCAAGATCGTCCACGGCTACGTCCATCATCTACGAAGGGTCATCGGCGATGCGCTGAAGACGGAAGACAATGGATACAGGCTGGAGCTCTCGTCAGTCGGATTCGATGCCAGGGACTTTCAGGCAACTGTTGACGAAGCCACATCGGGAGGCGCCAGCCCCAGTGAGATCTCGGAGAGGTTGGCCGCCGCACTCAGCATGTGGTCTGGCACTCCGTACGCCGACGTCGACGACGCATTGGCGCTTCGACCGGAGATAACAAGGCTCACCGAACTACGGCTCGCAGCTTTGGAGATGCGCATCGACGCCGATATCGAGGTCGGCGGAGGACCAGATCTCATTGGCGAGCTGCGCAGCCTGGTCTCCGAGTATCCGTTGCGGGAACGCTTCGTCGCTCAGCTGATGAGGGCTCTTTACGCGGGGGGCCGACAAACGGAGGCAATTCGAGCATATGACCGGACCAGGTCCTACCTGATCGAGAACGTAGGTCTGGAGCCGAGCACCGAACTGGCAGAGCTAAGAGACCGGATCATCGCTCAGGACGAGGCACTGAACGTCAGGTCAGACACGACCCAGCCGAGTCATGCCATAAGGGGCTACGAGATGAGGGGCACGGTGATCGAGGGCCTTCACGAGAGGACTGATCTGGCCTACCAGACATCGGTTGGTAGACAGGTGACCATCAGGGTTTTCGAAGGCGATGTTGTCAACGACCCGGGCTTCATCTCCGCCTTCTCGGACCAGGCGGGATCGGTCTCCAGGCTCACCCATCCTCACCTGGTTCCCATCACCGACTTCTGGCGGGAGCCCAATCGGGCGTACGTCGTGGCGCCGTTTTTCGAGGGTGGGTCGCTCGCTCAGCGGACCCTGACCGCGCCAGCCTTCGAGCAGGTGGCGTCCGCTCTTGCTTACGCCCACCGACAAAGCGTCGTCCACGGAAGGATTTCAGCCTCCGACGTGTATTTCGACCTGGACGGGAATGCCTACCTGGGCGGCTTTTCGATCGGGGTGGAGACCGATCGGGCTGGTGGAGATGGAGGGGTGAAGTCCGACATCGCCGGGCTGGCCACGCTGCTCGTTGACCACGTCCCAGAGGCTTGGCTCGACAACGATGACGTACGCCAGCTGATATCCAGCGCGTCATCGGGTGCGTACCGACGTGTCGAAGACTTTGCGAGGGATTTCCGTCGCGCCTTGGGTCGAGACGTCACTGCCATGGCGGGGTCCCGGACTCGGGACAGGTCGGAGCTACGCAACCCTTTCAAGGGGCTCAGAGCATTTCACGAGACGGATGCGGCCGACTTCTTCGGCCGGGACGACTTGATCGAGAACGTCGTCGAACACCTGGATCGGTTGCGGTTCGTCGCTGTGGTCGGGGCGAGTGGAGGTGGGAAATCCAGTTTGGTCAGGGCCGGTGTGATCCCGATGCTCAAGCGCCGCTCGAGAGATGAAGGATCGAACCTGCTGATCGCCGAGATGTTTCCCGGAACGTATCCATTCGAGCAACTCGAAGACGCTCTGTTGGGGGTGGCTGCGACGTACCCCGATGATCTCGGGGATCTCATGCAGGACGACGGTGGCTTGTTGCGCATGGCGAAGGCGGTCCTGCCAGAGGACACGTCGCTTGTGATTGTCATCGACCAATTCGAGGAGTTGTTCGCATTGGTGGCCGACGAGTCGGAGCGTTCCCTGTTCATCCGGAGTCTGATGCGAGCCCTCGACGATGAGCAATCCGGTATCTCGGTGGTCATCACGCTTAGGGCCGACTATTTCAATCGCCCCCTCGAGTACGGCGAGTTTGCCCAGTGGGTCGATCGCGGATTGGTCCCGGTGACACCGATGAGCGTCGACGGGATAGGGCGAGCGATCTCAGGCCCCGCTCGTGCTGTCGGCCTCGACCTCGAACCCGGTCTCGTCTCAAGGATCGTGACAGATCTGGAAGGCCAGCCGGGCCGTCTCCCACTCCTTCAGTATGCACTGACGGAGATGTTCGAGGCCAGAGACTCGAACCTGCTCACCATCCCGACCTACCACCGGATAGGTGGTGTCGCAGGCGCTTTGGCCGGCCGGGCCGAGGTGATCTACAACGAGTTGGACCAGCCCGGTCGGGAGGCGGTCAAGCAGTGTCTTCTACGCCTCGTAACTATCACGGCGGACAGAAATGATCTGAGACGACGGGTCCGCCGGACCGAGCTGACTTCACTCCCCGTCGATCAGCACGCACTCGAAGAGGTGATCCAAAGATACGGGGCGTCCCGGCTGTTGTCATTCGATCGCGACCCGCAGACGCGGGCCCCAACCGTCGAAGTTGCACACGAAGCACTGTTCCGAGAATGGGATCGACTCCGCTCATGGATCGACCAGCAGCGTGACGACATACTCCACCACAGGGCTTTTGCAGTGGAGGTCGAGCAGTGGCGCGACGCCGGACGTGACGAGAGTTACCTCCTCAGAGGCGGTCGTCTCGAGGAGTTTCAGAGCTGGGCCCAAGACTCCACGCTCACACTCACACGTCTCGAAGCCGACTTCTTGGAGGACTCGGTTTCTTTAGGTCGCGCTGAGCAGGAAAAGGAGACGCGGGATCGCCGTCGCTTGCGAGCGGCTCTGGCAGTTGTGGCCACGCTGGCTGCGGTCGCTTTGGTGTTCGGGATCTTTGCCCTTGCCAGTTCTCGGACCGCCGAGCGTCAGTCGCAGCTCGCCCGGGCCGAAGCGCTTGCCGCGTCGTCTGCTGCGACTCTGGGAACCGATCCCGAGCTCTCGCTCCTGCTTGGAATCCAGGCCCTCGAATTAGACCCCACGTCACGGTCGGCTATCGAAGTCGTCAATCGGGCCTATCAGTCCCATCGAACCATTCTTCGGCTTGGCGATTCTGCCCTGATCGGTGGTTCGATGAGCCCTGACGGCTCGATGATCGCCTATGCGACTTCCGACGAGCTCCAGCTCTTCGCTGCAGACGATCCCGGGGAGCCCAGTTGGGTCTGGTCGGCGCCGGTCGGCCACACGATCGTCGACGCACACTTCACTGCAGACAATGAATCTGTGTTGGCCGGGTTGGGCCTGCTCGACGGTCCCTGTGCCTGGGAACGGTGGGTCCTCATCGACGCAGGGGCAGGCAGCATCGAGTCGGATCACACATTCCCTGGGCTCATCCCATATTCCGGCGGGCCAGCACAGAACGGTCCGTTCGTCGACCCAACCCGGCCAATGATCCTCGGGGAGGGGGGCGCGGCGATTTGTCAGGCCAACCCACGAGTAGGGCGTGTGGTCGCCATCGACCTACAGAACGGTGAGCAGCAGGATCTGATCGAGGGGGTGAGTCGTAGCAGCTCGTTCGCCGGAATCCCGAGTGTCAGTGCTCAAGGAGATCGTCTGGCCGTCGGTGTGGGTGAGGGTGGAGTCGTGGTCGATCTCGGCAATGACACGATTCTCTTGAACATCCCCGAAGGCATGTCCTCGCTGAACAGTGATGGCTCGATGGTGCTGGCGGGGAACAACCCGGTCGAGCTGTGGAGCGTCGACGACGGCGAGAAGATACGCGAGTTCAAAGCCGACTTCAAGATGGCATGGTTCAGCCCTGGTGGAACGATGGTCTACGGGGCGACATCGGACGGGAGGATCCTCGTTTTCGATGTCGAGAACGCCGACCTGCTCTTCGAGCTGAGGGGTCACCGGGGTTTGGTGAGGACTGTCCAGATGAGTGATGACGAGACCCTCATCGCCAGCTTCGCCGACGATGGAGTACGAGTCTGGGACATCGGCGCCCCGCTTCTCTCAACGGCGAGCCAGGTGGCGATATCGGCCACTGTGGATGACGTCCCGGGCTTGTTCCAGGTTCCCGATATGCATGTCGTTGATGGACTCCTGGTGACAAAGCGAGGCGTGTGTGCCGAGTCGGATTGCGATCTCACACCGGTGTTCCCGCCCGATCTGTTGTTCGACCAGACCACCATCTTCGATCTGACGACAGGGCGTGAGGTGAGCACGTACACCGGCGGCCTTCTTGCCGTCGATCCGACGGGTGAGCTGGTGGCGATGCAGCAAACCGGAGCTCCGATGGCCCTCGAGACGACCGACAACGAGGGAGTCTCAGGCGAGTACATCCCCTATTCGGGAATCGTGATTGCCGATCTAATGACGGGCGAGGTAGTTACCGAGCTCGAAGGGCTCTGTCTCTGGTACACCAAAGGCCCGAACTCCCGTGACATCGTGGACAGTGATCAATGCACCGGCTATCCCGGTCCGTGGCGCGACTACGCCCATTTCGCTGCTTTCTCACCTGATGGGTCCCTCCTGGCAATGGCCGGCAGCACCGGTCGCTACTCCGTCTGGGATGTTGATACGGGCGAGATGATTTGGGCCCGTGACTCGGAGGGAGGCGAAGACCTGGCGCTATTCGCGTTGAATACGAACGTCGCGTTCACACCGGACGGTCAGCACTTGCTGGTTGCCCAGTTCAGGACGATCGAGGTTCTCGAAGTCGGCTCTTATGACAATGTGGTCGCAGAGTTCCAGACAGAGGCCGGGTCACCCACGGCGATGGAGTTCACGCCCGACGGCAGTCTGCTGGTGTTCAACGATGTCTTGCTCAACGTGCACGTCGTCGACACCTCGAGTTGGGAAAGGGTGGCTACTTTCACCGGCCAACAGGGTCAGTGGCTTCCCGACGTCTCCGTTGACCCGACAGGGACCTTCGTTGCGACAGCCGGACTCGATAACGAGTCTCGGGTATGGGATATCGCGGCTGGAGAGGAACGGCATCGGTTCACGGCCACCCCAATCGCGGGTGGGCTTGGCAATGTTGATTGGGTCGATGAGGACACGCTTGTGCTGGGAAATCGGCAGTGGGCGGTTGTGATGACCCTCGACCCCGAAGTGCTACTGGCCAGCGCAAGAGAACGGCTTACGCGGAAGTTGACCGCCACTGAGTGTGCCACGTACGGCATCGACCCATGTCCCTCGTTTGACGAGTAGCCGGGTAGATGAGAGATGCTTCGGTTTGCGCACTTCGGCACAACGGCCTGCCACCAGCGACGAGACGTATCCCGTGCCACAACAAGCAAGCCATCAGGCTTGTGGTCGATGGCACGGAACGGACCATTGGCACCAGAAGCGCATCGATCGAGGACGTGAAGTAAGAGCTGGTTCAAATACGGGAACCCCGGAGTAGGCGCGGCTGCCGAGGAAAGGGCTGTCGCAGTGGTATTAGCCGACCTGCCATTGACTTTCACAATGCGTGAAGATATATTTCTAAATTGTGAAAGTAAGCACTCGACTACCGATCTTCCGATCACCCGAACAGGAGAGGCTCTTAGGCGAGCTCTTCGTGTTCGCCGATGGGCCGATCTCGCTGAGCGAGCTGTCTGCCCGAGCCGGGACATCGTTGGGCGGTACGCACA
>JAHEJW010000002.1:0-134005 GCA_024638655.1 bacterium
GACCGGGCAAGGAGCCAGTGTTGGAGGGCCGCTCCTTGCGGCTCCTCAGTGAATCGCAGGCAGGCTTTTCGGGTCTAGACGGATAGGCCGCCTTCCTACGCGAATCACCAGTGGCTGATCAAGGCCGGAATCTGAGCCGGGTCAGACCATGAACGACGAGTGCGCCGATGCCGCTGTCCAAGTGCTAATGAAGAAGACCGGATGATCCCGATCATGACCGGGATCTCATGTCAGACTCGAGACTCAACTCGGCGCTGGCGATTGCCGAAAGAGGTAGGACTCTCATGATCTCATCACAGCTCGGTCGCATGATCCTGGAAGCTTCGGAGGCGTCTGGAGACGAGATGCATGCCAGGCCGGCAGCCAACGATCACGTCGACCCGAGTGAGGGGCTTCTCGATGAAATAGCCGCTCGGGCCTTGTCCCGGCCATGGAAGCGTGACGATCGACGGCCGGAGAGCTCTTCTTCGACTGACTAGTCGCTGCCGGCTAGCCGGCCTTTTTGATTATCTTCTCGATCTCTTCTTTACCGAATCCCCGGAGGGTTGTGGTCCTAACGTTCCCCAGTGCCGAGACTTTGAGAGCTGCCGCGGTCGCCGTCTCGTCATCGGGGGCCTCGACGATCGATACCACGTCAAAGGCACCCATCGTCCAGACCAGGTTCTTCACTTCGCCGCCCATCTGCTCGACGAGCTCCATGAATGCTTTCGCCCGCTTCGCGGTATCCGCGTAGTTGCGGATTCCCTGGTCGGTGAAGTTGGCCAGGGTTACATAGGTAGGCATCTTCAACCTCCTTGCTTCCGGCCGTCGACGCCAGACCACGAACCTACACCTCTGGAGGTGTTCATGGCAGATTGCGACGATTTCGGCCGGCGGCGCTGAAGATTGCCTGGCATACCATTGAATGGTGGACCCATTGCTGGAACATCGACCGCTCACCTCGATCCTCGCCTACTTCGAGGCCGGGGGGCTCCCACTCACCATCCATACGTCTCCACCCCAACCACCCTCTCAGGAGGAACTTCGCCGTCTCCCACGATCGGTGAGACGTGCCATGGAGAGAGACACCAGCACTCATTGGGTCGACCTCGGCGATGTCGCCCGCCGCTACGGGCGGGGCGAGACGGAAGAGGAGGCGATCCGAAGTGCGGCGAGGCGTTATCGCATAGAGCAGGCACCTGGGGACGCCGGGTCGCCGTCGTGACGCCGATTCCAGCCCCCAGCGAGGACCGCACACCGACGTTCGAACCCTCCCAGAACAACAGCCTCATCGAGCAGAGCCAGCCTCGTTCGCTGTCTCGATCTCGGATTGAAACCTCGTTGGGAGAGCACCCCCCTCGGGGATGCTCGACGTCTTCGACTAGATCAACTCAAGTCCCAAACGTGGCTTGCCACCTTGAGCTCGCCCCCTTCGTCGACCACCACCAGCAAGGACATGCCGAGCTGATCGGTTGACCCGAACGTCACATGATTGGCCTGCGCAACGATCCAGGGACCGTCGCCCACCATGATCGGCTCGCCGAGAATCTCGACGATGAAATCGGACAACGGGCCGGATTCCAGTGCCAGGGCCTGGCTCTCGGCGGGTGTGACTCCAATTCCTGAGTCGAACGTGTAGTCAGACGTAACCAACGCCAAGAAGGCTTCGCCGTCGTGGTTGTTCCAGGCAGTTGTGTAGTCATCCAAGAGCGTCTGCATCTCTCCCGTCACCGCAGAGTCCCTCTCGGCGGCATAGTCATAGACCGCCCAGGCACCAAGCCCAAGGAGGGCTACGACCAGAACAGCGACTGTGATGGTCAGTGCACGAACCGGTCTCCGGAGGATCACCTCATCGCTTCGGGAAGCCGGTCTATCGGTGAGGATCGTCATTGTTCGCTCCTCTCGCGTCGGGTGTGCGATTGGCGCACACCTCCAGTCTCATCCCTACCGACCCGGGCTCCACGCCGCTAGAGCCGAAGTTCCTCATTCGGTTTAGCTCGTGACGATGCGAGGAACGACACGCCCCGGCCGAGAGGTTCGACCACAATCAGGCATACGATGGACTTCGCCATCTTCGACACTCCTCGACCCGAGGTCGATGCGAACGCCGCAAAGCGGATCGTCCAGGAGATCTATGGGATCGACGGCACTGCCGAGCCTCTTCAGGGCGAGAGGGATCGCAGTTTCAAGATCACTGCGGATTCGCGGTCGTTTGCTCTGAAACTGGGCAATATCGCCGACGGGCCGAATGTCCTGGAAGGTCAAACCCGAGCCATCGAACACGCACGCTCGTCCGATCCACAGCTTCCGCTTCCGTCCGTCATCCGCACCACAGGCGGAGCTTTGAGCTCACGGCATGAGGGACATAGCGTGCAGCTCGTCTCATTCTTCGAGGGTGCCTCCCCGGCTGACGAAGACACACCTCCAGGCCTTCGCCGCTCCGTGGGAACCCTCGCCGCCCGCTTGAGCCGGGCGTTGCGGGGTTTCGACCATCCTGCTCTGCATCGGCCTTTTCCCTGGGATCTGGCCCAGTTGGCGGATTTGGCCCCTCTGACCCGAGATGTCGAACCAAGTTTGAGGCCGCTCGTCGAGGCAACCTTCGCTCGTTTGGAGGACAACCTCGAGGTCGTGAGGGACCGACTGGCCAAGCAGGCGGTGCACGGCGACATCAATCACGACAACATGGTCGTCGATCCGTTGGACCCCGAGAGGATCACGGGCCTGTTCGACTTCGGTGACATGACATGGGGGCCGCGCATCTTCGAGCTTGCCGTCGCAGCTGCCTATCAGACTTCGGGCGCCGAGCCGGTCCTGGCCATGGCACAGGTGGCTGCAGCCTTCCACGTGGTCGACCCTCTCGACCCGACCGAGCTCGACCTGCTACCCGACCTCGTGGCGGCCCGAGCCACACAGTCGATACTCATGGCAGCTCGTCATGGCGCGATGCATCCCGAGAATGCCGAGTATCTCACGGGGGAGGTCCCTGCGATGGCGGAGACCCTGAGAAGGCTGGCAGATACCGATCCGAACGATGCCAGGGTTCAGATCCGGAAGGCTTGCGGCCTGAGATCAGACCGCCAGGCCAGCTACCAAGACGCGATGGAGTTGCGTCAGCGACGGCTCGGGCCAGCCCTCAGTCTGAGCTACGAAGAGCCGGTTCGATTGGACCGGGGTGAGGGGGTATGGCTGATCGAGGATGAAGGCCGCCGTCTTCTCGATGCATACAACAACGTCCCTCACGTCGGGCACGCCCATCCCCAGGTCGTAGCCGCTGCGCACGCCCAAACACGAAAGCTGTCGACCAACACCAGATATCTGGTCGACGAAGTAGCCGAATACGCCGACCGGCTAGTTGCCCTTCTGCCAGAGCCGCTCGACGTCGTCATGTTCGTCAATTCGGGGAGTGAGGCGAACGATCTTGCTTACCAGATAGCGCGGGCCGTCACCGGAAAGCGCGGTCTGATAACGACCGAAAACGCCTACCACGGCTCTACATTCGCCACGGCTGCGATGTCTCCGGAGGAGTATGAGGCGTCCCCCTGGACTCCTCCTTCGGCCAGAGTCGCAGGCGCTGAAATACTGCGATCACCCGAGTCGTCCGAACTGGTTCAGACTGGGCTGGATCAGGCCGCCGATCGTCTCCGATCAGGTGGCGAAACGGTAGGGATGGTCATCTTCGACACAGTCTTCTCGAGCGAAGGGATCTTCCGGGCACCGGACGGGCTCATGAGAGCTGCACGCGACTGGGCTGACCGCAACCGAACGTTGCTGGTGGCCGATGAGGTCCAGGCCGGCTTCGGAAGGGTTGGACCCGACTTCTGGGGCTTTGCGGGCGACGGAGTGGTCCCAGACATCGTCACGATGGGGAAGCCGATGGGAAACGGCTATCCAATGGGTGCCGTTGCCACCTCCGCAGCAATTGCTGAGCGGTTCGCCTCACGGTGGCACTTCTTCTCCACGTTTGCCGGTTCACCGGTGGCTGCCGCAGTTGGCAATGCAGTACTCGACGTGATCGAGACCGAGCGTCTCCCGGCCAATGCACAAACGATCGGCAGCTATCTGCGGAAGGGATTTGAGTCGCTCGGTCACCCAGATGTCGTGGACGTGCGGGGACCAGGTCTGTTCATCGGTGTTGAACTGACCGGACCAGGGATTGCCAGAACGGTTGTCAACGAGATGCGCCGCCGTGGTGTTCTCATTGGTCTAACGGGACCCGATGACACCGTCCTCAAGATCCGACCGCCCATGGTCTTCGCAAAACACCATGCCGACAGGGTCATTGCCGAGCTCGAAGGCTCCCTGCCCGGGAGGTGATCGGAGTCAGGTAGCCAGCCGAACTCCGATTCCACAGCCAGGAGAGACGAACAGCTTTGAGAGTTGAGGAGTCGAGACGGTGTTCGTCTTGTGGAAGATTCGGGTGTCAGACCGAGCTCGTCGACCCCGGTTCGCCGGCTCCTGATGACAGCCAGGCTTGCAGGATCTCGTTCTCGACACGCCAGACGTATTGGGCCTCGGCGGGGACACGCACAGTCAATTCGACCGTGTCGGCATCAGCCGGCTTTGCCAGAACAAACGGCTCGACAATCGGTTGTGGCAGGGCATGCTCCCTGGCCAGTGCATCCATCTGTGCCTTGGCGCCTTCGACATACGGCGCAGACGCCTCTTCAGCGGCTTCCCTGAGGATTCTCTGGGCGCGCTGCCACTCGTCACGCCTGACCGGCACCTTCACCGAATGAAGGATGTACTTGTGGCCGGCTGTCTCGTTGACGACCGGGTCGGTCAGCAGACGGCTGTTTGGAATCGAGATCACACGGCCCGTGCGGACGTTGCCCGAGCCAATCTCGAGCAGCTTCGTCAAGACCAGCTTCTGGTCGACCACATACCCGCGGACGTCACCGACGATGATCCGGTCTCCCACCGAGTAAACCTTTGACGTGGCCCCGACAATCGAAGCCAAGGCCGAACGGATCACGTCCTGGCCAGATATTGCCACCGCCACGGCCACGGCCACCAACGAAAGGCCGATGACTCTGAGTTCCTCGGCCCAAACGAACACGAGGGCGAGCAAACCGACACCGATGATGAGGTTGCGGCTCTGCACCATCCAACGGCGACTGGTATCGAGGCTGTCCCAGTTCGCCCTGGTTATGACTCGAGCGGCCATCACCCGTGTGACGACCATGGCGATCACAACCAGAACCGTGGCTATCAGCTGACCCGTTATCTGGTCTAGATCCATATCGGTTCGAGTATGGCAACGAGGCGGGACTGAACAGGACTGATCAGGATCCGCAAGCGACCGACCGGTCGCGAGACGATCATCACGCAGGTGCGGGATCGATGATCCCGGTGAAGTCCGGCGGGGGCGGCGCAGGCGGCTCGGCCTGTCTGGCAGCCGCACCATCGACACCAGAGATGACCATCGACGCGCCATAGACCGATCCCGGACAGAGGCCGGCACTGAATGACCAAAGGTCGGCGCGGGCATCGCACCCATCGGGGTAGGCCAAGATCAGAAGCCGCTCGACAGAAAGCCAGCCGATAGGCGTGCTGGTCATGCCCGTCAGAGGCTCGGGGAGGTCGATGTTCTTCACACCGACGTGGGACCCGTCAACACACTCTTCGCCTTCCACGCCTGCGAGCCGATATGCCAGCATGACTGGGTCGTGGCTCGACGGTTTGAGCAAGTCGATCGGCGATTCGGACTCGACGACGATCGGCCCTTCCAACGCTCCGTCGGAAGTCAGCTCCACTCGGTGGACGTGCCAATTGCCATCGAAGTGACTGGCAACGAACAGTGGCTCTCCCAACCAGGACCAGACTGGATCACTCAACGTCGCACCCTCGTCAAAGGCAAGTAGCAACGGCTCGGTGCCCTGGTTTGTCGCCAGCCACATCCCGTACTGGCCGTCGAAGCTGGTCCCTACCGCCAGGAGGTGCAGGCCCGCCGGGTGATATGAGACCTTCTCGGTCTCCTCTAGGAAGGTGATCTCGGTCTCTGTTCCGTCCTCCAAGTCGAGCTTCCAGAGACGCCCGGGAGAGACACCCACGATCCGCGAGCCGGTGGGCGCAGTCCACTCCAGACTGTTTGCCCCGAACAGCCCTACTTGGCCGGAGTCGGTCACGATCTGGTCACCTATCCGGACACGATCGCCCAGGGGACCCCACTCGATGTCGGTCGAGGTCACATCAGCTAGGAGGCAACGAGGCGAAATCCCATCGGGGCCCAGCCCGTAGAGACGACCGTCGACAAGCACCGTCGCCTCCCCGGACTCGGGGACCGGATCAAGTCCACAATCGGCGTCGACCGGCAATTGAACATCAGGGGTCGATGTGGTCGTCACATCCAGCGTCGTCGACGTTGGCGACAGTGTCGTTGTGGTCGGAGCGGAGGTGGAAGGTGGGGCGGATGAGGTGGACGATTCGTCCGGCGGTGCCACTCCCTCGGTGCAGGCAACCAATATGACCAAGAGGACCGTCGACAATGCCCCGCTCTTCAGCACGAGCCAACAGTAACGAGATCCGGTAGTGGGTACCGGTCGGTCGAAGCAGAAATCCGGAAGAGATGGAGCGATCGGGATGGCACCTCGAGTGGCGCCGACTCATCTCAGGTTGGGTCTGCTCCGCAGAG
Source organism: bacterium (assembly GCA_024638655.1). Classification (GTDB taxonomy): domain Bacteria; phylum Actinomycetota; class Acidimicrobiia; order Spongiisociales; family ZC4RG35; genus Ww567. Next base: position 6,611 of record JAHEJW010000002.1, read on the forward strand.
TCCCCGACTAATAGGTCGCAGCGCCGGAACTCGACTCGACGACGCAGTTACGCCCCTTGGCCTTGGCGTGGTAGAGGGCTGCATCGGCCCGGGAGAGGAGGTCGCGCGGGGTGAGGTCTTCATTTCTCATCTGGGCGAGGCCGACACTGATGGTCACGTCCCGATGGACCCAAGAGTGTCCGGCGATTCTTCGACGGATGCGCTCGGCGAGCACCGCGGCCCCCTCTATCGGTGTCTCGGGGAGAATCACGGCGAACTCCTCACCCCCATACCGGGCCACGAAGTCGTCGGCGCGCCCGATTTCGCTCAGATGTTCGGCGATCTCGATGAGGACATCATCCCCCGCCGAATGACCGTACGAGTCGTTGTATTGCTTGAAATGGTCGACATCGACCATCACCAGGCACAAGGGTCTTCCCGATTTCCTCGCCCGGTGCATCTCATCATCCAGGCGCTCGTCGAAAGCCTGCCGATTCGCCAGACTGGTGAGCCCGTCGCGACGCCCCAGAATGGCGAGCTCCTGGTTCGAGGCTTCGAGTTGAACCTGATAGCTCTCGAGACGCGACTGGTAATGCTCCAGATCGTGAAACGCCTTTCGCAGCTCCAGCTGACCCATGACCTGGCGTGACAGCGCGTCCAGAGCCTTCAGCTGATGTTCGTCGAGCTCGCGCGGCTGCTGGTCGATGACACAGATCGTCCCCAAGGCTGTTCCCTCGCCGGTTTGCAGAGGTGCGCCGGCGTAGAACCTGACGACACCGTCGTGTACGAGGTCATTGTCGGCGAACCTGTCGTCGTCCTGGGCGTCCTCCACGATCAGGAGCTCGTCCGGATCGAGGATGGCGTGGGCGCAAAAGGCTAGGTCACGATGAGTCTCGGCCGCCTCCAATCCAACCCTGGACTTGAACCACTGTCTCTCCCGGTCGACGAGGCTGATGAGGGCGATGGGAGTGCCACAGATCAACGAGGCGAGGTAGGTGATGTCGTCGAAGACCTCTTCGGGCATCGTGTCCAAGATCTGATACGAGTCAAGGGCCGCAATACGGACTTCTTCATCAATGGGAATGGGGGCTGCAGTAATCGGTTTCTCCGGGGTCCACTAGGTCTTCGGCAGCGCGACTGCCCGTCTTTATCGGCAAGAGCCATTCGCCAAGACCACCAAGACCACGTATCGAGCCCTGACGAGGACAATTCTCGAACTGGGTGCTCCCTTTTCGCCTACCCTTGATGATCCAAGATCTGCTGCATAGGAGGACCCGTGAAGAGCTCGAAACTGCTGGTTGGCGTGTTCGCATTGACCCTCGTGCTAGCCGCGTGCGGAGGGAACGAAGGGAGCGCCGACGACACAACCGCAGGCGATGGAGATCGACCGGTGGCGAACGCCTGCCCGCCGGAGGGTTGTGAGATCACCATCGAAGACGTCCAGGCCGAAGGTGATGAGATCGTCGTCACCTGGGAGGCAAATTTCGACCCGGACGTCTCCCGCAATCACATCCATGTCTACTGGGATCTGTACACCGCCGATCAGGTGTCGAGCGATGCCGAGGATCGTGGCGTCACACAAGGCGACTGGCACCCGACAGACGCCTACCCGACGTACACCACCGAAAGCGGCGCCGCTGTGGCCAATCGGGGCGACTCGACCACGATCTGTGTGACCGCGGCCGACCGGGATCATGCCGTCCTCGACAGCTCCATTGTCGACTGCCGTGATGTGAGCTCATTGCTCAACTGAAACGGCGTGCAGCTCCCCGACCGCATCGGTCGATTTCGCATCGAGGCGCTCATCGGGAGTGGGGGCTTCGCCCTCGTATACAAGGCTCTCGACGAGACGCTCCAGGACATCGTGGCCATCAAGGTCCTGGCCGAGCAATGGGCCGCCGATGAGGACATTCACCGGCGCTTCGTCGAGGAAGCCCGGCTGCTTCGACGCACCGGAAACCAATACCTCGTAGCCGTCCATGACATAGGCGAGATGGAGGACGGTCGCCCCTACTTCGTCATGGACTACGCGAATCGGGGAACGCTCGCCGAGCGCATCGAAGGACGTGGCCCGGTGGGTCTCGACATGGCGAGCGCCAGAGTGATCGCTACAACGCTCGCCGGCGGTTTGGGCTCCCTCCACTCCGCAGGTGTGGTCCATCGTGACGTCAACCCACGCAACCTCTTCATCAAGGACCGCCTGAAGCCCGGTTCCCGAGAGGATCGAGCCGCGACCGTGACCGCCATCGGAACCGGGTTGATCAGCGACACCGAGCACCTCATGCTCGGCGACCTCGGCCTGGCCAAAGACCTCGTCACCGCAGGGTCTGCCAAGACGGTGCTCGGCGGCACCCCTGGCTATCAAGCCCCAGAGCAGATAGATCCTTCGGGCGAGGTCCAGCCGGCAACCGATGTCTACGCATCCACGGCTGTGATGTGGCAGGCGATATCCGGGAAACGGCCGCCAACTCCAACCGACCTGGACCGGGCCGTTGACGAGGTCGATGAACGTTGGCGCCCGGTCTTCGAGAAAGGCATGGCATCAGATCCGACAGATCGCTTCCAGGACATCGACTCCTGGCTCGCAGCCGTCCTCTCCGCTCTTGGCGACGAGGACCAGCTGGAGAAGACCACGAGATATGTCGACGCCGGAGGACGGGTCACCAACCCCTATCAGGGTCTTGCGGCGTTCCAACCGGACGACTCGAGACGGTTCTTTGGGCGAGATTCGCTTGTAGACATATTGATCGAGCGGCTGTCCCAAGAACGCGTACTGGTCGTAGGCGGTGCATCGGGCAGTGGAAAATCCTCCCTCGTGAGAGCCGGGCTGATCCCGGCGATCTCGACCGGGGCATTACCGCAGAGCCGCAGGTGGCCGATTGCCCTTTTCACTCCTCGCGCCGAGCCGATCAAAGAGCTCGCCTATCAGCTAGACCGATCGGTGCGAACGGCAACCCAAAAGGACTTCTCCCCGATCACCCCGGAATCTGTCGAGGAAAGCCCTAGCGATGCCCGGCGGTTCGCATCTCTCGTAACCGACTCGGCAGGGGGGATGCTGATGGTCGTCGACCAATTCGAGGAGCTTTTCACCCAGGTTTCCTCACAGGAGACCCAGGACAGATTCCTTCGAATCCTCTCCGAGATGGTCGATCCCGTCGACTCTCGCGTCCGGCTCGTCATCGTGATGCGGGCCGACTTCTACGCCCATAGCGCTCTGTTCCCCTGGCTGGCCGAACGTATCAACAGGAGTCAGGTTCTCGTCGGGCCGATGAGCTCCCCAGAGTTGCGCCGGGCCATCGAAGAGCCCGCGGCCCAGGCGGGTACTCCAGTTACGGCGGAGCTGGTCGATGCCGTGCTGGCCGAGGCTCACAACGACCCGGGGGCACTTCCCCTCGTTTCGCATGCACTCGCCGAGACGTGGAAGCGCCGTCGCGGTGGTTCCATCGGAATCGAGGCCTACAGGGAGGCCGGAGGCGTCGGCGGGGCCATCGCCCAAACTGCGGAGACGGCCTACGCCCAGTTCGACTCCCACGAGCGCGAGGAAGCCCGGCGGCTCCTGCTTCGGCTGGTGAGACCAGGTGAAGGGGCATCCGATACGAGAATGGCCTTGCCGGTCGAAGAGATCGAAGGAAGACAAGCTCCTCACGGTGTCAGAAGGGTGGCCGATGCGCTCACCGAGGCGCGGCTCCTGACGGCAGACGAAGAGACGATCACCATCGCCCATGAGGCGTTGATCGACAGCTGGCCCCGGCTGAGGCAATGGATCGAAGCCGGCCGAGACGATCTGCGAGCACGACAGCGGATATCCGCTGCTGCCCAGGAATGGGCCGACCAGGGGCGGGACCCCGACTTGTTGTACAGGGGTACCCCGCTCAGCGCCGCTCTCGAATGGGCCGAGGACCATCGCGAGGATCTCGGTGTCGTTGCCCAGGACTTCCTCACCGAGAGTGAAAAGGCCCACTTGCGCGAGGTCGAGGCACAAGCGGCGGCCGAACGGCGGTCACGTCGTATCCGAACAGGGGCGATCGCAGTTCTCGCAGCCCTTCTGGCGATTGCATCGGCGGCCTCCGTCGTGGCGTTCCGGGGCTTCCAAGAGGCGGAGCTTCGGCTCGCCAACCAGCTCGCCACCCAGGCGGCCGACCTCACCAGTGAGGATCCTCGCCTGGCCCTTGCCCTTGCGGTGGAGTCTGCCGAGCGTGGAGCCGACTCCTTCGAAGTGCGAAAGGCTCTTCTCGACGGCACCCACGCATTTCAGAGTGCTCACTTGATTCCCGTCAGATCGCCTCTAGAAGTCGGCGACGCTTTGACAATCGCAGTTCACCCAGAAGGCGAATGGGCAGCAGTCGGATCACGCCAAAGCGGGGACATCACCCTCTTGAACCTCGCCCGGGGGACTGAGATCGGGCCCCCTCTGTCCGGGCACGAGGATCCCGTAGTTGCGATCGATTTCAGCCCGGACGGGGACACCATGGTCTCGGTTGGCCAGGACGGCGCGGTATTCGCATGGGACGTCGTCGACCTCACAGCCGGTGGATCTCCGACCCTGCTCGGGCGGTCCTCAGACGTTTTCTGGGATGTCGATGTCAGCCCGGACGGCAGCACGGTGGCGACGGCCGGCGAGGACGGCATCGTCCAACTCTGGGACATCGCAGGATCGGGCCCCCTGGGCGACCCCCTGCTCGACTCGGAAAGAGACGCCCTATCCGTCCAGTTCAGCCCGGATGGGAGCATCCTGTTGAGTGGGAACGGTCGAGGGGAGCTAACCGGATGGAACCTAACCAGCATGCAACCGCTGTTCGAGGCATTCAATGCCCACGCAAGCGACCTGTGGGAAATCGTCTTCGCACCAGAGGGCGACCTCGTAGCCACTGCCTCGTCGGACGGCAGGGTCAGGGTGTGGGATCTGTCGGGCAACCAAGTCGCCGAGCCCTTCGCCGGTGGAGGCCTCGATCTGCGTGGGGTGCAGTTCCTCGGGAACGGCACCCTTGTGGCTGCAGGAGATCAGACCGGCAACGTGCGTGTCTGGGATCTCACTGAGGACCGCGCCGTCCTGGCAACCGAGATGGGCCATGGCGGGCAGGTGATCGCTTCGACGGTAACCCGCGACAGAAGCACCCTGGTAACGCTCGGCCTCGATCACAACGCCATCCCCTGGGTCGGCGCAACCGGCCAGACTGCATTGCTGGGCGACCACGAAGACGGCGTTTTCGGTCTCGCTGTCAGCTCCGGCGGTGACCTTCTCGCCACAAGTGATGGCACCGGGGCGGTGCGGGTCTTCTCGACCGAGACCGGAGAGCTTGTAGTCGGGCCGATCGAGGCACATGACACACCGATTTGGGCGTTGGCATTCGCGGCTGACGGTTCGATCCTGCTAGCTGGCGATGCGGACGGAGACCTGGTCGTCCTCGACCCCACCACTGGCGAGGTGACGGTTGCCGCCCGGCCGGGACATGACGGCGCAGTCAGGTCGATCATCAGCGACGGTGAGAGGGTGCTTTCAGGTGCTGACGACGGAATAGTGAAGACCTGGACACTCGATCTCGAGCCAGACGGTGAGATGCCAGACTCCCATCGCGGAGGGGTCACTGACATGGCCCTCTCCTCGAGGGGCACCCTTGCCGTGTCGGACAGGTCAGGCATCGTCCACTTCTGGGATCCCGCGTCCGGGAGTGAGGCCGCCGACCCGCTCTTCGCCGACGACAACACGATCTGGGGTGTCGCCTGGTCACCCGATGGAGGGCGGCTGGCCACGGCCAGCGACGACTGGACAGCGTTCGTGTGGGACATGTCGACACGGGAGAAGGTGGCCAACCTCACGACCCTTCCCGAGGGTGGGACAGCAGTCGGATTCCTCGATGAGGGCAAGATCCTTGCGACGACCAGCCGCGACGGCTCGGTGCGTCTCTTCGACGTCGGATTGGAACGAGAGATAGCAACCGAGCCAAGGCGACATCAGGGCCCGGCGTGGCGCCTGATCGTCTTCCCCGACGGACTCGTCTACGCCACGGCCGCAGAGGACGGCACCGTTGCCATCTGGGACGAGCTCGACCTCGAGAAGGCGTGTGCCCGATCGGACGGGGCGTTCGACTCCGAGCAGCAGCGGCGCTATCTCGGTGCGGGCGAGGAGGCGGTGGGATGCCGTTAGACGCACCCCTCAACGAGCTTCCGTTGCTTGTCGTCCGGGAGCCGGGCCGCACCCCGCTCGTGATCGTCCTCCACGAGACTCTCGAGGTAGGACGCGATGGGACCGGTCTCCTGATCGACGACCCTCGCGCCTCTCGGAGTCACCTCCAACTGGAGCCCAGCGAGGAAGGGGTGATTGTCCGCGACATGGACACGACCAACGGCACTTTCATCGACGGTGAGCGACTCAGCGAGCCAACAAGGCTGGTTCCCGGAGCCCGAGTCACGGTCGGTGCGACGACCATCGAGCTGCTCCCGGCGTTACTCAATGCCGTCCCTCCATCGGGTGACGACGTCAAGACCACGATCCAGCGCATCGCCAGCGATGTCTCTTCGGACTCGGTCGCACGCCCGGCGGGATTCAAACCAGATGCAACGGTGACGATCGTGTTCACCGACATCGAGTCGTCGACCGAGCTATCGACGGCGATGGGCGACAGCCGTTGGTTCGAAGTTCTCTCCGCGCACAATGAATTGATACGGCGGTGTGTCAAAGAGAACAACGGCTTCGAGGTCAAGGCACGCGGTGACGGTTTCATGCTGGCTTTCGACTCCACCCATCGGGCGATGCAAGCGATGATCCAGGCACAGGAAACAATCACTGGCCAGTTTGGCGACGAGGATCCACCCTTGCGGATACGAGTCGGGGCCCATACCGGCGAGGCGATCTCAGATCAGGATGGGGACATGTACGGGTATCACGTCAACCTGGCCGCACGGATCGCCGACCAGGCAGCAGGGGGAGAGATTCTCGTATCCGAACTGCTCAAACTGATCATCGAGGCGAGGGGCGAGTTCAAATTCGGTGAGCCGCGACGGACCCAGCTGAAAGGGCTCAGCGGAACCTATGTCGTGTTCCCGGTGGCCTGGCGGTAGATGCCACCGGTCCCTCCGCCGCCCGAACTCTCAGATATTTGAGAGCTCGAGGCCACCTGTGAGCTCGTCGCCGGCCAATTCGCCTGCGAGCCCGCCAGTGTCGTCGACATGAAAGGGAGGGGCCCGGTGAATGTGTGGTTTCTCGAAGGACGCAGCGACTTGACGCGCGCGCCCTGGTCAGGCAGACGAGTGGTGTGAGTTGCCGCTGTACGCCGGAGTCTCCTCGGAACTCACTAGCAACTCAGAGTCTACGAGAGGGAAGTCGACGTTGAATGCGGTGAACTCGTCGTATCGCTCATATGACAGCTCACCTTCCATGCGTTCGACGAGCTCCTTGGCGATCGCCAGGCCCAGCCCAACCGACCCGGCAGTCAATGGTGCAGCGCCATCGTGCACGAAGCGGTCGAAGAGACGTCCTCGGAGGTCTTCGGAAACACCCGGACCGTCGTCGACGATCCTGATGCGGTAGCGATCCCCGAAGGGTCGTCCAACAAGGGCGACGTGATCGCCGCCATGCTTGATGGCGTTGGAAAGGAGATTTCGCACAATCTGTTTGAATCGCAGGGGGTCTGCTCGAAGCCCCCCGGGCTCCATGCTGATGGGGAACTTCCTAGACCTGAGGAATGGGCGAGAGACCTCGGCCACCGCATCAATCGGATCCAATGCGGCCGGGACTATCGCAACGTCTCCGGCTTCGACCTTGGCCGCCACCAGGAGGTCATCGACCATCCTCGACAGGTCAGCCGCTTCACCGACGATTATGTCGGTCAGTTCACCACAGAACCGAGGGTCGGAGAAGCCCTGCTCGGAGAGGGTCAGGGCCATTCCGTAGATCCCGGTCAGGGGCGTCCTCAGCTCGTGGCTGAGGTTCGCAATCATCTCGTCCTTGATTCGAGAACGCTCCTCCTCGTGCTCCAGCCTCAACTCCAGCTCGCGCTGTAGTTGCTGACGCCGTTGTATCCCGCGATAGGAGAGGAGGGCAAGACCCGGCACGAGTAGACCCACCGCGACGCTTGCCGCCCTGGCCATGGTGCCCGCAGTGCCTTCCTCGGCGGCGAGCAAGGCGAGAGCGGTGTCGCGAGCTCCCGCTGCTTCGGTTTCGACTTCGTTCAAGAGAGGCAGGATCTCTTCCTCGACGAATGGCTGCAACGACTCGTCACCGGCAACTTCCCTCATGGAAGTCATCGTCGCGCCCGCCCCTGCAAAGTCGGTCGATGCCATTGGCGACCCTGCGGCCCTCAGTCGATCGACTCGGTCGTCCAGCTCTGTGAGCACCTCGAGCAGGTCGGAGAGCCCTACTTGCACGGCATCTTCTCCTCCTTCGAGTCGCGCATCGCTGCTGGAGAGAACGAGGACGACCGCTATCGAAGACCGGGCCGCCGTCGTTGCGGTCAGCACTTCTTCGGCTCTTTGTGCCTGGCGAGCCGTGTCTATCGCGCGAGCCGTCTGATCGCTCTGGGCGAACAGGACCGATACAACCACGAGCAGGACGGCGGTGAAGCCGACGCCAGCTGCGGCAATAAGCGCCTTGCGCCGGCTGGGAGGTATCTGCTTCACACAGGGCGTTATCGGCATCCGAGCTTGGACACATGAGGTCAAGAAGTGTGCCCTCAACTGCCGATATTGCACTTGATGGGTGGAAGGACATTGACGGCCAGAGATCTGTTGGTCGCGTTTGCGTTGGCAAGCGGCCTTCTAATCTCGCTACCGGCAGCCGCCGCCGGCCCGACTCCCGAGCAGACAATTGCCGCGATAGAAGCCAAGAAGGAGGCCGCCGAGGCTTGGATCGACCAACGCGCGGACGACTACTTCGGCTACCTCGCCACCAATCCCACCCCACCCGCAGCAGCCGCCGAACGTGATCGGGCGCTTGCCGAGATCGCTGCCAAGGCAGCCGAAGCCGATGTGGACATATCTGGGAAGATGGAGCAACACCCGAACAATCAAGATGTGCAGGAAGTAGGCCAGGATGCAATCGCCAACGTATATGGGACGGCGGATTCGGAGAGCACCGCGATAAGCCAGGCATACAACGCCTACATAGGAGGCAGCTCGACCACGACAACTTCGACGACGCTCCCCCCATCGACCACAACAACGACCCAGCCACCCCCCACCACGACGACCACATCCATCACTCCCACATCAACCTCGTCGACCACGACCACAATCGCGGCGGATGTATCCACGACGACCGTCGTCGGGGCCGGATCTGGGGCTGGCTCGCAGTCCCCTGCGACCAGCACCTCCGAACCGACTCAAGGGTCCTCGAAAGCCGACGACGAAGACCCTGGTCCCGCTGCCATAGCCGGCGCAGGACCCAAGAGACCCGGTCTAATTGCGGCTCCAAACCTCAACCCCGATCCCCGAATCGCAGCCGGCGGCATCGCATCCGCCAATCCAGTCGACATCAGACCGGTACTGGACATGCTCCGGCTCCGGCTTCCATCTGTGCTTTCGGAGCCGTTGGTCGACCTTCTCGTCGTGCTTTCGGCCATCGCCGCGGCCTTCATGTCGGGTATCGGTGCCGTTGGGTGGCCAACGGCGATACTCATATGCGGCTTCCTTGGAGTTCAGTTGGTTGAGGCTCTACGCCGAAAACTGGCACAAGAACGGCCAACCTCTTCGTGAACCCTTCCTATGGACCCGAAGAGGAGACGGCTTCCTGAGGAGAAGAAGCTCGCTGCCGAATCGTATTGACAGCAACCGCAGTGGCGACTGCCAGAGCGATGACACCCAGCGCGACGCGAGCGACGACTAATTCACCGTCGGTCCCCGCATCGATCGGTGGGTGAGTCGTGGCAGGGCGAAGATCGTCGACACTCGGGCCATAGACATCGGTCGCCGAGCAAGCGTTATCCATATATGCGCCGTCTTCGACTCCGAAAGGAACGACGAGATATCGGACGCCTTGCTCGAAATGACGGTCGACGGAGGTGACGACCGACTCCCCGAATCCGAGTCCCTCCAGCTCGGATGGGCTCGGCCCGCCGCTGACGACAACCGTCGACTTGACGTCGCCCTTCCACACCTCATCCACCGAGAAGCTGGCGAGACGACCGTCATGTTCCACATTCGCTACGGTGCCGACGAAGACGACCGGAGCGTCGTCGATCGCCTCTTCAATGGGACCGAGAGGCCCACAGGATGCCCCGGCAACCGGGGCCGATAGAAGCAGAATTCCGAAGACCGCAGCACCTACCGAGCTCCATCGCCGACTGGAAATCGTGGACATCGACACTCCCTTGCATGAGGCTGACACTTGCTTGTTCCTATTCGACGTCGGCATGCCATTCCTCGGTTCCATCCGATGTCATAGGTTCTCCGAGCTCCCAACTCGAGGGCCCCTCAGGGCCACTGCGCCCGGTTGATAGCCTCGGTCTGATGAAAGACAGAATCGTTGGCATTTTCGAAGATCGTGCTTCCGCCGAGGGTGCGATGATCGACCTCGCCGACTTGGGTATGGATTCGGCTCGGATGACGGTCAAGCGGGTCCTGCAGCTTGGTCATCGCGGCCTCGGAAACTCTGGAATGGTGCACTCACTGGTCCATGCCCCCGACATCTACGAGACGGACACAGTGACAGACGACACCGGGACCGTGATCCTCGTAGTCGACGCACCGGTTCATGAAGGTGAAGACGGTCAGGACGATCCAGAGCCGAGCGAGGTAGATGCGCTCGATGCTCGCAATGTAGAGGGTGTGATGATTGCGTTGGAGCGGCTCGGTGCCACGGACACTCAACTGATTCCGGCAACCCCCGGGTTGGATCTCTGACCCGACAAACCGACAGCTCTTTCGAGTTGGAAGCCGGTATGTGGACTCCGAAAGCCCGTGACTCAAAAGCCGACCCGGGGTAGATTGAGCCCAGATCAACATGCCCTCAGTCGTAGGTGTCTTCCTGGGGCGAGAAGAGACCGAGTCTGCCATAGACCAATTGGTGAGTCTCGGTGTAGATCAGAGCGCGCTCGGGGTCGTCTGGCGTGAGAGAGCCGAGCCGATCAAAGAAGATGTCGAGGTCACCGTCTACATCGACCACTTCGAAGAGCCTTCAGTTGAAGCCCGCAAAGGTGTAATCGGCGGGGCTGTCGGCGGCGGGGCGGCTGGAGTCGGGAGTGTGCTTCTCGCCAGCGCGGGTGGAGTCGTGCTGGGCACACCCATCGGCGCCCTTCTCGCCGTTGGAACGGTCGCAGCCGCGGCCATAGCCGGCGGCGCCGGTGTCGTCGGGGGAGGGTTGACCGGAGGATTGATGGGTGTCTTGTTGGGGGCAACCGACCACGATGCCACAAGGCAGACCCGAACCGAGACCGAATACCGGGACGCCATAGTCAGAGACGGATTCGTTGTGACCATCGATGTCGCCGAAGAGCAGGTCGATGCGACTATCGGGGCCCTCGACGAGGTAGGAGCGAGCAACATCTCGGTGCTCCGCCCCAGTGGCGAGGTCCGCACCGTCGTCAAGAAGGAAGACGGATTTCGGGTCGGTGAGTGACGAATGGCGACACCAGGGGTGGCTATCGCAAGAAGACTGATCCAGCCTGACCCCTATCCAGGTAATACAAACTCCTGACTTCCTCCGATGTCCGGCCGTTCGCCATGGTCGAGAGTCCTGAATAGCCCACGGCGACCATCCGCCGAGGTGCCGAACCAGGGTCCGCCGGACTCATTCCCGTCGCAGCGAGGTGCCACAGCTAGCTTGTTCGGAATCCGCGAAGAGGTGCCAGTGCCCGATCCAATCGTCTTCATAAGCCACAGCACGATGAAACCCGGGAAGCTCGACGAGCTCAGGGAGTTGAGCGAGAAGATGTTCGAGAAGCTGGATGCAGAAAAGCCCGGGACCGTCCTCCACCACGGATATTTGGATGCGAATGAGGGCGAGGTCCACTTCATCCACGTCTTCCCGGACGCGGATGCCATGGACGCTCACTTTGAGGGAGCCGGGCAGAGAGTCGCATCAGCGAACGAGCTCATCGAGACGGAATCCTTCGAGATCTACGGCACCCCCAGCGATGCCGCGTTGGAAGCTCTCAGACGGAACCCCTCGGTACATCTGACGCTCCGACCCGGGGGACTCGGTGGCTACATGCGTCTCGGCGGCTAGCTGTCCGAGTCGCCTCGCGTGGGCTGATTGGAGACAAGACCCGCCGATACCGCCTGCTCTATGGCTCTGCGCCCCGGTAGCGAAGGCCCGGGCTCGACTCGGAGTCGGGTTTGATAGTCCACGACGATTTCGTCCCGGAACTCCTCCAACATCTTCTGGGCACGGTGCGCCGTCGACTTCAACATCAAGCGAGCCAGCAAACGGCGAATCGGCGGTCCGGAGGGTCGCGTGACAATCACGCTGTAACGGGTGACCCCTCCATCGGAAGAGAATCGCAGATCGAGGATTGTCGTTGTTGGTCGCTTGCCAGCCAGAACCAGTTGTCTCAAGGCCACTCTTCGGAAAGGGACCCAGTCGAGCACAACCTGGGTGACCGTCATCTTTCCGTGATAACACTGATAGGTGCTCCCCTCAGAGATTCGCCCCGACCGACGGTCGAGCACCTCGTAGCTGTCAGAGCCGATGGCCAGGTTGCGAAACTCCGACTGGTTTGCATAGGCCCAGACCGACTCGATCGGCATCGCGATGTCTGTGACGAGCGTTGCCACGACTTGACCTGGCTCGTACAGAGCCCGTTCAGCCTGGCGTCTGGCGTCGTACACCGGGTGCATGTCTCTCACCCACAGTGACACTTCGCCGAAGTCAGGTATGGACTCACGGTGGGCCTTCAATCCCTCGGCTTGGGGCAACAACTGCAACGCATCGACCGCAGCCCCGGTGAGCAGCAAGTAGGCCCTGATGCCCGTATCGGTGGTCACAGTGTTCTTCAGTAGTCGGTGAATCAGGTTTATGTCCGCACCGACGAGCTGCCTCAGTGAGCCAACGGGCTGGATGACGAAGGTCCCGTAATGGACGAAGAACTTGAGATCCAAGGCATTCACATTGGCGCATGCGTTGCACTCGCAGGTGTTGTTCAGCACCATCAAGTCGATCGCATTCCTGAATTCGACGTAAGCATCTTCCACCCCCTCCACGAACGTTTGGGGGTCGACGAACCCGTCTTCAAAGGCGTAGCTCATCACCGCGTCCCCTTCCAGCTGTGCCACGGCAAAAGGCGGTCTGGTGGTCCTCACAAGTAGCTCGAGAAGGTCCGTGAGAGTTCCCTGGGCGTGCTCGAGTTCCGACTCGGTCAGGTACGTCGTGTACCCGGTGATGTCAGCAATGAGCACGAAGCCGCGTTGTTCCACGCCCAGCGACTCTATTGATGCCAGGCCGCGTCGGCGCCGATGGGTCCGGCTGGGCCCCCACGCCCCAATACCATCGCCAGATGCGAGGAGAGTCACGACCGACGCTGATAGCCCTCTTCGGCCTCGGCGTTTTCGCCGTGGCTTTCGTGTCCGCGGGGTTGGTGGGCTGGTGGGTGCCTGCACCCTATGAACAGGCCGTCGGCGAGGTTTCGCGATGGTGCGAGAGAGTCAGCGGCGGTCTACTGCGTGAGCCCGTCAACACGCTGGGCAACCTCGGCTTCATTGTCGCCGGACTGGCGATGTTCACGATCCTCGGACGCGACACGAGGAGGCGGAGGCCCCGGGGAAACCGTCTGATCGGGAACCAGCCAATAGCCCTCCTCTACGCAGCAGCCACGGTCTTCTTGGGCCCGGGTTCGATGGTGATGCACGGCAGCCACACCTTTTTCGGAGCGTGGATCGACAACGTGTCCATGGTGGCCTACATCACCATTCCGTGGCTGCTCAACATCGCTCTGCATCGTGTTTGGAGCAACGGCGCATTCTTCGGTGCCTACGCGTCCATAGTTGTCGCGTTCGCTGCTGGGTATTGGTTCTTTGGTCCAGATCTCGGCATTGGTTTGAACCTGTTCGGGGTCTCGATCGGACTCTGGATCATCTCCGAGGTGCTGTTCCGCTTCTGGTCACCGACGATGAGGGCCGTCTCCGGATTCGTCGGCTTCGGGGTAGCAGCGGTCTTCGGGATCACCCCGATCATGATGCTCGAGCAGCCAAGTGAGTTCTGGTGGGTCATCCTCTTCTGGCTGCCGGGTGCGTTGGCGAGGTCGTCGCCCGGCGCCAGGCGTCGCTACACACCGTGGTTCTGGGCGGGAGCCGGCTCGTTTCTCGTCGGGTATTCGATCTGGCTGACCGGGACCGACACACACCCCTGGTGCCGGCCAGATTCGTTGATACAGGCCCATGCCATCTGGCATCTGCTGACCGCCTTGGCTACCTGGTGCTTCTTCAAGTTCCTCCGGACCGAGAACCCGCAGACGCCGGCGTCCTCGTCGTCCCCGAAACGGCTGACTCAATCCCGCTAGGGCTCCTAGTGGCCCGGGACACTAGGTTGCAGCCACGGCGTACAGCTGCCACTCACCTTCGATGCCCTTGAGCGCATGAACGCCGCGGTCTACGAACCTCAGGGGCGAGCCAATGACGAGGTCCCTTACGGTTCGTGACACCCAAATCTCCCCGGGCTCAGCCGCAGCCATGATTCTCGCGCCTAGATGGACAGCCATACCCCCAATGTCGCTCTGCCGCCGTTCCACCTCTCCGGTGTGGATCCCGGTCCGGATGGTGAGGCTGATCTCAGCCAGGTCGTCCTTGAGGCCGGTCGCGAATTGGACGGCACGACCCGGGCCATCGAAGGTTGCCAGGATCCCGTCACCAGTGTTCTTGATGAGCTCGCCCGAGTAGAGGACGATGTCTCTCCTGACTGCCTCGTCGTGTTGATCCAGTAGGCGGCGCCACTTCTGGTCACCAAGCTGGCCTGCTCTCATCGTGGACTCGACAATGTCAGTGAACAACACCGTCGCCAGAGTCCGTTCGGTTGGTGCCGGGCTGGGAGAGCCTGAGATGAACGACTCCATCGCCGGGAGCACTTGGTCCACAAGCGCGAACATCGGGAAGGCGTCTGGCGGCCCAGTCAGCTCCACGAGGGAGCTATCTGCGATGTGATCAGCCAGGTAGCGGCTGTGGTCGATCGAAATCACCTCGCTTGCGATTGGGTGGAGAATCAGGGTGGGTACCTCGATCGACTCGAGTACTCCGCGGGCGTCCGAGACGATGACGCCTTCCATGTAGCGCTTCACCGAAGATGGAGTGGTCACAGCTCTCATGAAACGACCTATCCAGCGGCGAAACTCGGGGTCCTCGGCACGGCTCGGCGCATACATCGCGATCTCCTCACCCGTGCCCCAATCCTCGCTGATCATCTGCGCATAATGATCGGCAAGCTCGGCCGGGATGCCTATCTCGTAATCGGCGTCTGCCAAGAACCTGGCACTCGTGTTGAACAACACGAGGCCGCGGACCCTTTCGGGGTGGGTTGCGGCGAACAGCAGTCCCAACGGGCCCGCATCGCCGTCTGCATACAGGATCGCATTCTCCGAAGAGACCGCGTCCATCACACACCGGATGTCTTCGGCGAAGGCCTCCCACACAGGAAGCGAATTCGGCCCGAAGGGATCAGACGCTCCAGAACCGCGACGATCAAGTCGGATCACCCGTGCGTGCCGACCCAGCCGCTCGAGGAAACGCCTTATCAGAGGCTCTTCCCATTCGAGGTCGAACGAGCTGAACCAAGATGGTGCAATGACCAGGTCAACGGGGCCGTCGCCGAGCACCTGATAGGCGAGTCGCTGATCGCCTAGGAGCGCATAGCCGGTTGACGGCTGCATGCGCCGAGCCTACGGACTCCCAGGAGAGGGCGCCGACGTAATCGCGTACTAGCCGGCCAGTCGATCTGGGCGGATGGCCATCACTTGTCAGGAGTGCGGCCGATGAGCCGTCCCCCCAGTTCGATCAGACCGGCGGCGACTATCGCCCCAAGACCTATCGACACCATCGACATATCCCCGGCGGCGAAGATCCCGAGGAGGGCGATGAGCACACCCAGGGTGGTCAAGGCCACCACGGGAATGGACATCTGTGCGTTCTCGGCTCTCTTCGATGAAGTCGTAATGGAGCTCACGGGAGGTACACCGCTGCAGCCTCGACGACGGCCCCGTCTCTGATGGTGAGGTCCATGGCAATCGGCTGGCCGGCCACGATCCCGTAGATCGAGTCGTCGACCTTCTCTCCCGAGTAGATGGCCAGAAGCTCTCCGGGTGAGATCGACAACGTGGCGCCAGGATCGACAGCCGAGATGACATCGATACTCGCGGCATCAGAGAACTGCATCAGCTCGTAGACGACCTCGGGGTTGCGGATGTAGAAGTCGTTGGGGAGGTCTTCGCCCTCTTCGATGACACCGTCCTCTACAGCAGCCTGGCGAGCTTCTTCACCGCCGAGCATTTCGGCAAGATCGATTCCCAGGGTCACAGCACCGGCTTCATCGGTGCCGGCAGTCACCATCGCGAACCACTCACCATCTGCGATCGGAGCAACCACCTCGGGCGGCTTCGGTTCGCCCTCATCGGTGGAGAAGATTCCCGTGTACCACCCGACTAGAGCGAAGACCAGGAGCACCCCGACACCCAATGCAATTCCCTCGATCCCCTTCAATGCACGGCGCGGAACCCTGTCGTCCCCGGGAGGGTCGGTCTCTGGTGCGCTCTGACGATCCGTGACCTGACTCATGAGGAAGCTCCTTCCGATAACCGACGTGCTAACGCGAGCTCGGCCGACGGCCCAGAACGGGTGTCCCCGTTTCGCCCCAGGAGCCCGACTCCGGGCCGCCGACAACGAGCGGTTGCGCTAGGGATCGTCTACACGCGAGGCGGCGGGAAGTCGATACCCAATTCCGGGTAATGGCCTCACCAATATGGGGGATTCGGCTCGGCTGCTGATGCTGGTCAGGTGTTCCCCTCGGAGTCGACCAGATATGCGACGCCGATCAGGTCCTGACGGCGGTTCAGCCCCGTCTTCCTGAGCAGGCTCTTGATATGCGTTTGCACGGTCGACGGCGATATGTGCAACGCCGTCGATAGGTCCGAATCTGTCACCAAACCGTTGCCAATGCTCTCCAAGACCTCATGTTCGCGCTGGGTGAGGTCCAGACCCGAAGGATCGATATGGCTCACCCGGTCGAGGATCGAACCGGCGATCCGCTCGGATGCGGCCATTGACCGGGCAAGACCCTTCACAATGAGGAAGGCGCCCACAGCGATCGCCGCGACGAACAGCGACTGAATGATCTGCCAGTCCTCGACGATCGTCGTTTGGGTAGGCGGAGAGATCCACCCCAGGGCTTCAGCCTGGAGCGCCAGCCGCTGCAACGAGCCCACAACCAAAGCAGCGCTTGCGAGCGCCACCACCAGCCACAAACGCTTCACTCGCTGTGAGGGCTCGAGCCGATAGAACCGCAGGCTGGCACCAAGGAGGCCCATGAATGCCAGCGAATTCAATACGACAAGACCAAAGCGGATGTAGGGCACGAGCCCAGGCTAGGCAACGCCTATGACCCTGACCGGTCTAGCCGTCCGACCTGCCGCTGCGACCTCGACCGACGATTTAGGATGACATAGCTCGGCGGCACACCGCCATGAGGACGGCAAATATGTCATGGGTCTTGGTCCCCTGGGTGTTCGTCAACATCGTGCTCTTCGGAATCCTCTTGGGATACGCCTTCGGTCTTCAACGACGCTGGCAATCGACGTCGATTGGGTTCATTGCGGTCGCTCTCGTCCTCGTGTCAGGCACCTTTTTGGTCGCGTCCCTGCAGCGGCTCGGCATCCAGGCGGCTCGGGCCGGTCTCTTGCCAGGAGAGTGGGAAGACTTCTTTCTCACCAATTATCAGTTGGTGCTCTCTCTCGTCGGCACCGTCGCCGGTGTCTACGCCATCACCCGTCTTCGCTCCGGGATCCGTCGGCTCGAGGACAGTGAGAGGATGCTGAGCGTTCTCACCGACAAGGTTCCGCTCGATCTGGATGCTTCCAAATGGCAGCTCACGGCAAGGGAGACCGAAGTCCTAGGAACAATCGTCTCGGGAAACACGTCAGACCAGGAGATCGCCGACGCCCTCTATATCTCGACAGCGACCGCCGCAACGCACGTGAGAAACATCCTGCGGAAGACGGGTCTGTCCAACCGGCTCGACCTGATGCTTGTGGGTCGGCAGCGGCAGGACTCCCAGCAGGGCGAAGACCCCGGCAACATCTAGGCCTACCCACAATCGGGTAGGCGAATCATCGCCACCAGGTACATCGATACCTGCCATCGACGATGTTCCGGCTCGAGCCCAATGCCGATGGCGTTGGCATGAACTCAAATGGAACCACGACCCGGACACGGCTGACGAACGGTCTCGCTCGGGATTCACAGATTGCCGGTGGCAGGCCTCACGGGCCCCGGCCGGCTCGAGAACCCGAAAGAGCCGGCGAGCACGGCGCCGTGCTCGTGGAGACGGCCATGGTGACGCTGTTCCTACTAATGCTCCTCATGGGCACCGTGACGGCGGCTATGGCCTACAGCCAGAAGACGTCGCTCCAGACTGCCGCCAGGGAGGCCAGTCGCTTCGGCGCCACGCTTCCGGTCAACGGAGACATGACAGGATGGCTCAATCGGGTGACCGAGGTGGCCAGAGGCGCAGCCAACGGCGATCTGGATCCGGCCGTGGCAGGCCAAACCATCTGCGTGGCATATGTCTATCCAATCGGTACGGCAGCCGACGACCGAAACACACGGCTGATCCAAACGGCCGGCGTCAACGGAACCCCCAGCAGCGGACCCACATCGAAATGCTTCGAAGACGCACGGCCGGACGATGAGCGGCGTATACAGGTCACCGTCGGCAGGAAAGCGACCATCCAGGCGGTGGCCTTCTCGACCAAGGTCGACCTGAGCTCTCGCTCCGCCGCCCGATTCGAGAGGTCCAACTGATGAGTCTGTTCAGCCGCGAATCAGAGGGCGGCTACGCCCTGATACTCACCTCCCTGACTCTCGTGCTGCTTCTCGGTGCTTCGGCGCTGGCCATCGATCTGTCGGCGGTCCGCATGGACCGCGCCGCCGACCAGAGGGTCACCGATATTTCGGCAACCGCAGGGGCCCTCGGCGCTGTCAAGGGCGGCAGCGAAGCCTGCAAGTCGGCGCTCGCCTATATCACCGCCAACGCACCCGAAATCGGAGTCTTAGACCCCGCAGGCTGCACAGTGTTCGCCGGCTCCTGCGACCCCATGGTTGCCCGTGAAACCCAACTCGTATCAGGTCGATTCACGATCATGGTGGTCCACCCGGTCCCGGATGCACACGGGTTGATGGCACCGGGTGCACTGGGGTCGCCGGTACAGGCAGTGGACGCCAAAGACGGCAAGGCTTGTGAGAGGGTGGGAGTCCGGATCACGTCGGCGACGGAGATGACCTTCGCTCGGCTCATCGGATTCAACACCGCATCGACGACGGCACATTCTGTCGCCACTGCGTCGACTGGCACGAACGGAGGCACACCGATCAACCTGCTCGTGCTCGACCGCTTCGGGTGTCAGGCGTTCCTGGTCAGGGGTCAGGCCGTGGTTGTCGTCGACGCAGTACTCAACCCAAGCACCGGTCTTCTCGAAGCCGGCATGGCTGCAGCAGACTCTCTTGGCAACAATCCGGTATGTAGCCCCGGAACCGGCGGAGTCGTATCGGTCGAGGGCAACAACGCCAGCTTCCGAGCGGACGGCCCTTCCGGATGCGCCACCCAGACCGGAACTCACATGCGAGGCACTCTGACTGTGGGGCAGGGGTGCGGATACATCCAAACTCCGGCTCCTGGGACGCCGGGATGTGCAGGAGGCGGCGCCAACGCTCCCGCCTGCACCCCCGGAGCCGGCGGCTCGAACAGGCCGAACCCCGTCCCGACCAACCTGTCGGCGCCGATAACACGGGCTCCAGTTGATCATCGATACAACTGCAAAGGCGACTACGCGTCGATCCCGCCTTCGGTTTCCTGGGCGACCGATCCGCTGACGGTGGCCAACGAGCAGAACATCCCCGCTTGCGCCAAAACCCCGTCTGCTCACATTCAGAACTGGATTGCAGCAATCGGACAAACCGGAACTCCGGCGGGCTACAGCCGTTACGGCTCACCCCAGTCGTGCAGCGTCAACTCACTCACATTCCCGAGTGGGAACTGGTTCGTCGACTGCGACACCTTCAGTGTCACCGGCACCGTCACATTCGGGTCCATCACGAGCAGCGTTCCCACGAACGTCGTGTTCAAGGGCCATGTGTCGGTCACCTCGAACGGATCGGGCCTGAACATCAACAACTCGCCATCCACTCCGGGCACGGCTTTCTTCAGAGGCCAGGGACCATCGAGCTCAGGCTCGAGAGGAACGCTCACCAAAGGCGGCGGCGCCGACCTCGTCTTCAACAACACGGCGGTCTACATGGCCAAGGCGACGCGAGTCGCCCTCTCCGGGAACGGGAGCGGCAAGCTCACCTGGATCGCGCCAGACACCGGGTCCTTCGATGACCTTGCGCTCTGGTCGGACTCAGGGCTATTGCAGGACTGGGCAGGTAACGCCGCACTCAACATGGAAGGGGTGTTCTTCACCCCCCTGGCAGTCGGTCAATACACCGGGAATGGTGGGTTGGCGCAGGTGAATGCCCAGTGGATCGCCGACAAACTGTGGCTGGGCGGAAACGGGACGCTGATAATTCGTCCCCAATACGGCCGTGCCATCGAGCCGCCCAAGGCCCTGGGATCGATACTCGTCAGGTGACCTTCCCTTGCCCCGACGCCCATGACTCAGATGAGCTATGATATTGCGTCACATGATACAGATTCTCGAATGAGCCTCGAATACCAAGTAGGACAGCTTCTGGGACTCGGTCGGAAGACCGAAGCCGAGATGGAACAGACGGTTCGCAGCGGAGCCCTCCCCGCTTCGGCGCTGATCGAGCTGGTCAGGCATATCGCAGGCTCCCGCCGTGGTCCTGGCACCACGGCCATCGCCGAGCGCATCGTCTCCCGGGCGACTTGGAACAGAGCCCTGAGAAACCCAAAGGCAAAGCTCTCCCAGGTCGTGGCAGACCGGGTGGAGCGGGTCGGCCAGCTCGTGGCCCATGCCGAGTCGGTTTGGGGCGAGGTCGAAGACGCTCGTGAGTTCGTGACGTCAACACAAGCCGTCATTGGTGGCGCACCGCTCGACATGACGGCCAACTCGACGGTGGGCGCAAGACGAGCCGAGGCTCTGCTGGGCCGAATCGACCACGGAATCGTGGTTTGAGGGCGTGGCGATTCCATAGGAGCATCTACGACCCCCTCGACACCACTGGCTCGCAGACGTTTGGGGGTCGCTGGAACCCCAAAGGAGTGCCAGTCCTCTATGCGTCGCTTACCTACGCCGGAGGGATGTTGGAACTCATTGCCCACGCCTCGGTCCCCAGGCACCCGCCTCGAGACCACGTCGCCTGCCTCCTTGATATCCCCGACGACGCCGGTGTTCTCGCTCTCGAACCTCCTTACCGTCGCGGCTGGGATCATCCCGACGACTACCAGGCCGCTCGAAGACTCGTCGAGCCGTGGATCGGCGCGGGCAAAGACCTATGCTTCGAGGTCCCCTCGGTACCCGGCGCACCGATAGAGCGCAACCTAGTGATCAACGCACGGCACCCTCGTTTCGACGAGGTGACACCGGTGGAGAAGATCGGACCCATATACGACAGCCGTGTCTGGGGCGCTTGAACCGGTCGGAAAAGGGGAAATCGCCCAACAGCTGTCAGACGGCAGCGAAGACCTGCCAATCGTCCGGCACACCTTTCAGGGCGTGGGTCCCCCTGTCCTCGAATTCGAATCCGGTGCCTGCCAACAGGTCTGTCACAGTCCTGGAGACATAGACCTCCGAGGGGCCGGCGATAGCCGAGATCCGGGCACCGATGTTCACCGCCAGCCCGGTCACATCGCTGCCAAGCACCTCGACCACCCCCGTGTGGATCCCACACCGCACTTCGACTCCCAGGTTCCTCACGGCATCGACGATCGCCGAGGCGCAGCGGATTGCATTGGCTGGGTCGTCGAACGTCGCCAGGAAACCGTCTCCGGTTGTGACCACTTCGTTGCCTCGCCATCGCTTCAGCTCAGCCCTGGTCACCTCGTGGTGTCGGCCGATCAGCTTCCTCCATTGCCTGTCACCCATCTCGGCAGCGATCTCTGTCGATCGGACGATGTCGGTGAACAAGACGGTTTTGAGTACCCGCTCGGGAGTGGCACCCGTGCGATGACCTGTGACGAACTCCTCGATTTCGTCGAGGATCGGTTCGGTGTCCCCGGCATAGAAGAAGTGGTCCGCACCGTGGAGCTCGACAAGCTTTGAATCTCGCAGTTTGGCTGCGATATACCGGCCCTCCTCGATCTTCACATCCTGATCCTCCAGCCGGTAGAGCAGCAAGGCGGGGGCTTCGACCTCGGAAAGCAGCCCGGTGACGTCGATCTGTGTGGAAGCTTCGTTGAGCGCCGCAGCAGCCGCAGGGCTGGCAGAGAGACGCAGCCAACGCCCGATCCAATCAACGAACTCAGAGTCGTCGGCCCGACTGGGCGCGTAGTTGTCGGCTATGTGTTGTGGGTCGGCCCATTCGTCGCGGTATCCCTCAGACTCGGCACTGCGCTGCTCCGCCGTCGGGGCCCAGGGATAGTCATCCGACCTGAGGCGCTTGGCATAGGCCCCAAACAGGATCACCTTGCTGACCAGTTCGGGATGGCGTGCCGCAAGAGCAATGGCGGTGGAGCCCCCTTCGGAGTGCCCGAAGAGAACCGCACTTTCACAGCCAGCCGCCAGCATCACCGAGCGAAGATCATCGACCCGGGCGTCGAGATCGGGGAGCTCTCCCAATGGCACCGGATCGGATAGCCCTACTCCCCTCTTGTCGAATGTGATCAGCCGTGAGAAAGAAGCGAGGCGCCGAAGGAAGTTGGCCAACCCGGGCTCTTCCCACATGACCTCGACATTGGTGACCCAGCCAGGCACGTAGACCAGGTCTACCGGCCCATCACCGATCACCTGGTAGGCGATGTTGACCCCGCCGCTCTTCGCATATTGGGTTCTGTGCACTGCCGGGTTTGACTCTAAGCGGCACCCCTACGCCTGGGCGACGTACGCATTGATGGCGCAACCTTCGACGATTGCGGTATGTCCGAGTTTCCGATTCGCCCGCGATGGGTACTTACGACTTCCCAAAGCTCAACAGAAAGGGAAAGAAATGGCGATTGTCATTTGGTTGGTCATCGGATTGGTTGCGGGTTTCCTCGCACGATTCCTGGTGCCCGGATCGGACCCGATGGGTTTCCTCGGCACCTTGGTGTTGGGACTGGTCGGCTCACTGGTCGGCGGGTTCCTCGGAAACCTCATCTTCGACGCCCAGCTCGACATCAGCGCCGCTGGCCTGATCGGATCAGTGATCGGTGCGATTGTCACGCTCCTGGTATTCAGGGCGGTGGCTCGATCGGCCTGACCACGGTCGCGACTCGCAGAGCCCTCTGACCTCGCGGTCAGGGGGCTCTTTCGCGTCCAAGAGAGTTTCGGTCCGGCTCTGTTCGGGTACCCCAGAGCGTCATCCGGAGGGGTTCAAAGGAGAAAAATGTGAGAAACGGCGGCATCACTGGAAGTCTGGTCCTAATCGCACTCGGAGCGATTCTCTATTGGGCGGTCCGAGTGGAGGTGGAAGGCTTCAACCTCGACATGATTGGCCTGATCTTGCTCATCGTCGGCGTGGTCGGTCTGGTGCTGTCTTTGCTGATGACCTCAGCCGTCGACAGAGCCGAGAGCGGTCGTGACGTGACGATCATCGAACGCTGAGGACGGAGAACTTGGCCCGTTCAGTCTTGGATGAACCGACCACTATCCCGGCCGGGCGCTCATGGCCACCGATTCGGTACTGGGCGAAAGTCGCCACGGCCGTAGCCGCGGTTGTGGTCGGACTGTGGCTGCTAGGGATGCTGCTCGACACCGTCCTGATCGTCGTCGCCTCATTCGCACTCGCCACCGGGCTTCAGCCGGCAGTCAAGTGGCTGGAGAAGCATGGCCTCAGCCGCTCCTTGGCACTCGGGGCGATCCTCGTTGCCGGGCTGCTGATCGCGGGCGGGCTGATCGGTGTCCTTCTACCTGTGGTGATCGCCCAGGTAGACGATGTCATCGCCCAGATACCCGGCTACCTGGAAAGCCTCGAGCAAGGCGAAGGCCTCGGGGCCCGGCTGGTCTCGATGCTGAGTCTGGACCAGCTCAACGAGGGTATTTCCGGCGATCCACAGATGGCCTTGGGAGCCCTCGGCGACCTGACTTCCTTCGCCATCAACACGCTCACGCTCCTCGTCGTCACACCCTATTTCGCCCTGGAGATGCCGGCGATCAAGCGATGGGTAGTCCGGCTCTTGAGACCCCACCATCGAGAGGACTTCCTGTTTGCGTTGAACCGGGCCAGCGACCTCATCGCCAACTACATCGTGGGGAATCTGGCCATCAGTCTCATTGCAGGCGTGGTCACCTACGTGGGACTGTCACTGATCGGCGTCCCCTATGCGCTGGCACTAGCCGCCTGGGTGGCACTCACCGACCTGATACCGATGCTTGGCGCGCTCATAGGTGCAGTTCCCGTAGCCATCGTCGCCTATCTGACCGGGCCGCGCGAGCTGATCTGGGCGATGCTTCTGATAGTTGCCTACCAACAGTTCGAGAACTTCATTGTTGCTCCGCGAGTGATGAAGCGAGCCGTGGACTTGAGTCCGGCCACGGTCATCATTGCGCTATTGGTCGGAGGTCAGCTCGCAGGCCTCATCGGCGCACTATTGGCACTTCCACTGGCCGCACTCACCAAGATCCTCCTCAACGAGTTCTATCTGGAGCAGCGGATGGAGCGTCTGAGAGCCGAGGTGACTCAGCCCGAGCCCATCCAGAACGGGCGTCGCAAGGAGAAACGGGTCTTGCCATGACCTGCGGGGTTTTCAGCTCTGACCCAACGGGTACCCAAGGGCTCTGATTCGCAGCGACAGTCGCCCCTTATCGCATCCCCCAGGAGACAGACTTCATGACCTCTTCGATCACCCAAAGCCCCAACCCAGACATCCGTCCGGCAACCGGTACGGCATCCATAGTGGTACCGGCATCACCAGAGTCTGCCGGGATCGCCCGAAGCTTTCTGAGAGAACACAGCACACTCGATTCGATGCGTCATATGGAGGCCGATCTGCTCGTGACCGAGCTGATCTGCAACGTGATCCAACATTGCGCCGGCGCAACCGAGCTCGAAATCGAGATCCAGGGGCAGCACGCGCAGGGAGTACGCACCTCGGTGACCCACAACAGCTCCGCTCCTCTCGAATACGAGAGGCCTGGCGTCGGATTCCGGTTGCTCGAGCGACTAGCGAGGCGTTGGGGACATGAGTTCGTCGATGGGAAGCTCAGCGTGTGGTTCGTCTTGCGCAAGCCGGGTTTGGCCGGCTCTGAGGACGAGTCGAGCGACGACGATATGGCCAGGAACCTAGAGCTCGATCCTGCAGGATTCTCAAATGCCCTGGTCCGACGGCACCGAGACCTGGCCATCGCGATCGCCCGTCGCTACCGGGGAAAGGGAATCCCTTTGGAGGATCTGAACCAGGTAGCGATGATGGCTCTCCACAAAGCCATCCTTCGCTACGACCCCGCAATGGGGGAACTTCGGCCGTATGCGGCCGCAACGATCTCCGGGGAGCTGAAGCACTTTCTCCGGGATTCGGGCTGGTCGGTTCGGGTGCCCCGCTCTGTCCAGGAGAGTGCACTGGAGACATCGAAGGTATTCGAGGCACTGACCCAACAGCTCGGGCGGGTACCTTCGGTCAGGGAGCTGGCCGATCACGTCGGAATGACCGAGGAGGAGGCGTTGGAGGCCGTCTGGGCCCGGCTGCTCTATGCCAGCCGCTCGATCGACAAGGAATCGAACACGACCGGGCTGACGATTCTCGAACACCTGCAATGTCCGGAGACGGAGATCGGTCCCGAGGACCGACTCCTCATCGATGAGGCTATTGCCGGCTTGCCGGACCGGGAGGCCCTGATTGTTCGGCTTTCGTTCATGGAAGAGAAGACCCAACAGGAGATCGCCGAGATCATCGGGGTGTCCCAGATGCATGTATCGAGACTGCTGGCCGGCGCCCTTCGACAGATGAGAGGCTTCCTCGAGAGCAGCCACGCAGTCGACGTGGCTTGACGGCCCTCGGGTCGTCAGCACCTCGCCCTGTGGAGTCGGGACGCGAAAGAGCCCCCGTTGATGCGGGGGCTCTTTTTGCGGAGTAACTCTGGCTTCTACTGATACCAGCCGTCGTCTCCGTATACGTCGACGCGTCGGGCTCCGAGTGAACGAAGATCCTCAGCGACCTGGTTGGCCATGTCGTCGTTGACCTCGACCGTCACGAGTGCGTCCCCTTGTGCAACTCCCTCTCGGTAGTGCTTCGACGTCTCGTGGTCGGCATAGTCGTTGTCGTCGACCTCGCCGAAGATCGCTCCAGCCGCACCGCCGATCGCGGCTCCTCCGACAGCTCCGGCCGCTGTGGCCGCGAGGGTTCCCGCAAGGGTCCCCGCCGCCAGGAACGGGCCGATGCCCGGGACCAGCACCAAACCGGCCGAGGCGAGCAGCCCCGCCCCTGCACCAACGGCAGCTCCGCCGATGGCGCCACCAGCTGCACCGGTAGCGGCCTCCTCGGCGGTGTCGTTGTCTGACTCGTAGTAATCGGACTCGTCGAAGTAGCTCTCGTCCGTGACGATGTCACCTTGCTCGTCCCGGTAGCGGTCGACATAGCCAACGTTGTGGACCTCGTGACCACGTCCCGAGAGCTCTTCCACAGCCCTCTCCGCCTCATCACGAGTGCGGAACAGACCTACTACTTCACTCATCTGTTGCCTCCTTCTGGCACGTGTAGAGACACCAGTTACCCAGGCGTTTACAGCTCGAAACGTGCCTGGGACGGTTCGTGCCGGACGGCTAGGAGCAATGCACTCGCGTCAACCCCCGAGTTTGGCGGCTATGGCGCGAGCGAGATCGGCGACCATCTGATCCGTTCCCGCAGGCTCTTCCGCGAACGCGTCGTTGGCATCCACTGCGAACACCTGGCCGGCGGCTTTGACCACCAGGGTCACCGGTCCGACGTCACCCGGGTAGAAAGCCTCATCGCCAACGCCGGTGACGTCGGTCGTCCCCCCACGATTGTCTTCGTAACCGCTCCGGACCCCGTCGAATTGGGCGGCAGGGCCGAACTCGAAGACCTGGACGTTGTCCACGGGGCCGTTGCTGATCTGGAAGTCGCAGTCCCTGGCGGGGCCTTCCACACCCTCCGACACGGTTCCTCCGAATACCTCCTCGACCATTGCCGCGTCGGCCAATTCACATGGTGATGCGACCGTGCCCGACCCGTCTTCTCCATCCGAAGACGCCTCTCCGCTCCCGCATGCCACGAGAGTGAGTGCGGCGGCCACAAGGAGATGACTTCTCCGCATACCTCTCCTATCAACGGCGGGCCGAGACTATACGTTCGGATCGATGTGAAGAGGGCTTGGTTCCCCGCCTCGAGGCCCACCTAGAGGCGCTCAGGCCTCGATAGTCGAGATTGCGAATGCGGCGACTACTCCGGCGGCTCGTGTCAGGTGATCGATTTGGATGAATTCGTCGCGGGCGTGCATTTCAGAGGCGCTTCCCGGCCCGAACGTCACCGCCTCGATCCCGGCCTGATTGATGAGGTGACGAACATCGCTCGAATATGGCGTGCCGAACAGGCGCATTTCCTCGCCGTTGGCTTCGAGAGCGGCGCGCATATGAGACACGGCAGTGCTCTCTTCACTGATCTCGGCGGGGAGGTATACGCCTTCCTCCTCGGCGATGTCCACGTCGAACTCGCCAGTCACTTCTGTTAGTGCTTCACGGGTCGTTTCCAGCAGTGCCTCGACTGTCTCTCCTGGGATCATCCGTCGGTCGACGTGTATCTGACACGAGCCCGGGACCATGCTGGGGATCATCCCGCTGTGGACCATTGTCGGTGTCCAGGTCGGTGAGCCGAGCAGAGGATGAGCACGGGACGGAGCGGAGTCGAGCCGTGAGATCATTGCAAGGACGTCCGCGAGCCTGGACAACGGGTTGTCTGTGAGCTCCGGCCGGGAAGCGTGGCCGGCTCGGCCTCCGATTGTGATGCGAAGCGTGACCAGACCACGCTGGGCTATGCCCAGCTGGAGGTCGGTCGGCTCGAGAACGAGACCAATTGGAGCGACGAAGCCCGCCCGGATCAGCTCCTCGGTTCCCGGCTCCCCGCGCTCCTCACCCATGGCGAAGTGGAGGGCTATGCCGTCGGCAACGCCCAGCGACGAGAGCCATTGAGCTACGGCTACCTGAATCGCAAGGCCGCCTTTCATGTCACATGCCCCGCGACCGTGTACTGCGCTGTCAGCGATCACACCGCCAAATGGGTCGAACCGCCACTCATCGACGTCATCGACGGGGACTGTGTCGAGATGACCGTTCAGCAAGACCCTGGGCTCGCCAGACGTCCTGACGCCGAGACTGGGGCGTGACTCTTCTCCGACCAGAACGGTCTCGAAGCCACTGCCATGCAGGTCTTCGGCAATGGCGAGAGCAAGAGCTCGCTCGTGATGTTCACCATTGACCGAGGGAATCGAGACGTATCTCGAGGTCAATTCGGCGAGTCGGGCCTCTGACAGCTCCGGACTGTCGGCGGCGCTCTCGTTCCACCTCTCTCGACGCATCGGGAGTCAAGATAGGCCCGCAGGGCGGCAGTCGCTGGGGCACCGCCCGATTCGATCGTCTATGTTCCAACCGAGCGGTCAACACCACGGAGGCAGTCATAAAGAACCCCATCGCGCTGCGACGTCTTCTCGCCATCTTGTTGGTCGGGCTACTCGCCGCCGCCTGCGGAGATGGCGGTTCGTCAGATGAGACGCCTGGAGACGGAAATCAAGCCCAGGACTCCGAATCCAGCGGGGACGACGCAGCTGCTGGTGACTTCGACACTCCGGATATCGATGCGGCCAGCATGCCGCCCCCGGGCGAAGCCCGGGTCGAAGTCGACGGGGAGACGTTTGTCTTCAAGCAGACCGACATGCTGGAGGGGCCCTTCACCTGCGAGGTGAGGGAAGACGGCGTGACCATCAACTTTCAATCCGATCGTCACGACTTGCTCCTCCAGGGAGCGGTCACTCCGTCGGGGGGCCTCATAATCACGACCACGGTCTCCCCGGAGGAGTCGGACAACAAGTACACCGCTCAGAGCGCCGGGGGTGTCGGAGCGGCTGCGGCTCAGACACCCCACGTGGTCTTCGTTGGACGTTTCGATTCATACCCCAAGGATGATCCAGCCTCCTTATCGGATGCGGGCACGGGCACCATCGCAATCACTTGTCCCTAACCGGCTCGGACTCCCCTCAGCCTGCTACGGAAAGGGCCAGCAAGAGCTGACCTGCGTAGTAGAGAGGGAGCCCGAGCAGCTTGTTCGCATATGACGCGATAACAAATCGTTCCCTGGCCACGAAGAGATCCGAGACATAGAAGAGGATTGCTCCCGACAGGATGAGCGGCGTCCAACCCTCCCCACGAGTGCCGACGGCCAGCGAGACCATGACGCTGATGACGATGACGTAACCCAAAACGGGACCCCTCATGTCGGCCTCTATGTGGGGCATGAGCCAACGCAGCACGACCACCGCGATCATTACAGACCCGGCCATCGCCACCAGCCACCAGGCAGTGGAAACTCCCAGCACCAAGAACGCAACTCCGTAGGCGACATGACCCAAGAGAAACGCCACCAAGCCTGCCAGGAAGAAGACCTTGTTCTCGATCATCAGAAACACGTCACCGGCCATCGATAGGGCCAGCCCGGCAAAGACCCATGTCCCGTAGCCGCTTCCCAGCGCACCCGAGCCGACAGCGACAAGTATGAACCCGAGCGAAGCTGCCGGTTTGCCTGAGTACACCGCCGGCCGAGAATGAAAACGCTCTCCGTAGAGAGTCGTGATCAGACCTGCTCCAGTGAGCACCGCTCCTGCAACCAAGGTCGTCGTCATTTGGGCCCCTGTCCGTTCCCCGGATTTCTCGTTAGATGGCGGAACGTACCTCCGAGCGGTGAGCCTCGAAGCGTTTGGCTGCGTCAAGTCGACTTCGAAGGGAACCGATTCATCCCATGATGCGTCGGACAGATATGAGGATCACCGGGATAGTTGTGTTGCTAGGCCTTGCGGTCGCCTCCTGTGGTGCCCCCGAAATCGGTACGCCGACGACGCCTGAGCCCACACCTACGACCACCACCCTCATCTCGAACGATCCTTCAGCCGACCTCGATGCGGCAAGGGAGCGATGGCGCGAATCGGGCCTCGACACTTACTGGTATCGGCTCGTCGACGACTGCGGCGAGTGTGACCCGCAGAGCCGTCTGCCCCGGACAGTCGTCGTTTGGTCCAGTGAGGTCACCGGGCCGAGACAGCAGACAGTCGAGTCGCTGTTCGATGAGATCGAGGCCGCGATCGAGCAGGGTCGCACCGTCGAAGTCGTGTACAACGGCAACCTCGGCCATCCGGTCGATATCGGGATCGACATGCAGGACAGAGCCTTCGACGGGGGTCACCACATCTTGATAGAAGACCTGGTGGCAGGCTTACCAGGCGACGACATGGCGACCGCTCAGCTCGAGAATGCACGCGACTTATGGGAGTCGACGAGGCCGGAGGCCTACGAGTTCTACACCTCGATACATTGCAACTGTGAGCTAGACGGCACCGTCTGGACGAGAGTCGAAGGTGAGCGAATAGTGGATTGGAGCGTTGAGTTCGGCGCAGACCCGGAGACGTCGATCTCCCCGATCACTATCGACATCATGTTCGAGGACCTGGCCGAGATGGTGTCGCTGGCCGAAGGGGTAGTCGAGGAAGGCGTTCGGTTCACGGGGTCGGCTGCATACGACCCGCAATTCGGTTTCCCTGTATGGGTTGGTCTGAACATCGAGGTCCTCGACCCCGCTTCCGAGCTGGCTGAGCTCCCTCCACGTCTGGTCTTCTCGATCGAAGATTTCACGCCAGTCGAGGTGAACGGGCCTGAAGCACTCGGTGCACTCGAAGAGGCTCGAGAGCTGTGGGAAGCAGAAGGACCATCGGACTACCGGTATGAAATGACCATCCACGACCTCGAGAATGCCTCCTTTACCGACCCATTTGTCGTCACCGTCTCGGCGGGAGCCGTAGTGCGGGTCGAAAGCCGGGGCCAGGTGGTCGATGACTTGCCTGCTCCTGTGCTGACCGTCGACATGATCTTCGACCTGATCGCCCGGCGGGCTACAGACGGTGACTTCGTGGATGTGCTCTACGACACCAAGCTGGGGTATCCGGTCTTTGTCGCCATGAGAGAGGCTGAAACGGAAGGCTCCGTGCAGATCTTCTCGATCGAGCGACTCACCCAGCTTCCCTAGCCGATACATCGGCGCAGCAGGAAGCTCCGGGAACAACAAACCGTGCGCAACCGCCTGTGAACCGGGCAGAGACCGGGGCCCGATTCGATCTGAGGGTCAGAAACGCCAAGCGATTCTTTCGAGATGATCGTGTAGGAAGGATGAGACAATGAGAACAAGCAAGAATCGGCGAGCCTCGCTCTGGGTCGCCGACCTTTTCTCTTCGGAGGCCGTCGGCTTCAGGTCAACTCGACCGGGCGACAGGTGAGAGAGCGAACCTTCCCCGATCGCAAGACCTCCAGCTCGAACTCGACATCGATGAGGTCGCCGGTCATCAGCGCCTGGAGGTCCTTCACATCTTGAAGGGGACGGCCGCCACCCCGGACGATGATGTCTCCGGGACGCACACCGGCACGCGCGGCAGGACTCCCTTGCACGACCTCAACGACCTCGATGCCGTGGTCCTGGGAAACCGAGCGAGCCATCTTCGGGGGAAGTGGCCGAGATCCTCCGGCTACACCGAGGTAGGCCCGACGGACACGGCCGTCTTTGATGAGCGCGGCGATGATCCATTTGGTTGCCTCATCTATCGGAACGGCCAGACCCAGGCCCTGGCCGACCATGGGCCCGACCAACGCGGTGTTGATCCCTATTACATGAGCGTTCGAGTCGGCCAGAGCGCCGCCGGAGTTACCTGGGTGCAGGGCGGCATCGGTCTGGATCACATTCTCGACCAGACGACTCGCTCTCGAATTGCCGGCGGTGATCGACCGTCCCAGTGCGCTGACCACACCCGCAGTCACCGAGCCCGAGAACCCGAGAGGGTTTCCGACGGCCACAACCAACTGCCCGACCTTGAGATTGGACGCATCGCCGAGAACCGCCGCTCGGCCCTCGCCGTCGCTCAACTCGAGAACTGCCAGATCTGATAACGGATCGCGGCCGACAACATCAAAACCGGCCTCCCAGCCGTCGACGAAAGTGGCCGCCCCCCGGTCCGAGCCCTCGACAACATGAGCAGAGGTGATCACGAATCCGTCGTCGGAGATGACCACACCCGAGCCGGCTCCATTCTGGAATCCGCTGCGTCCCGGTCGCCTGATCGAAAGCGCCACGACGGAAGGCAGGAGACGTTCGGCGACGGAGGTGACGACCTGCGAGTAGGCGTCGAGGGCTTCCGACTCGGCGTCGTTGTTGAAACCGATCGGGATGGCCGGCTGGCCCATCGATCTCATTGTCCGATTATCACGCGAGAGCCGCCTTAGGGGAGGGGCTCAGACTGTGGCAAAAGCCAGCCGAGCCACGGTTGCGGCGTGATCGGCGATGTCGGACGCTGCTTCGGGTCGGCGGCGCGGATATCCCCGGGCGATCTCGCTGATGTCTGCCGAGGGCTCGACCACGACAGTCTCCACACCCAGGGCCTGCAACGCCTGAACTTCGTCGGCCAGGCGGCGTCTCGCGTTGCGAGCGAAGAGACGACCCGAAGGACGACTCATCGGTGCCGAGATGATGGCTCGATCGACACGGGCGTCCGCCAGGAGGTCGGCGTGAGTCGAAGACCTCACTCCCCCATCGACGAACAGATCATCGCCTATCGACCTTGGTCGGAACATGCCCGGTACCGCCGAAGACGCCTCGACGGCAGCGGGAACCGGAACGTCATGGCGATCTCTTCCGAAGACAACCACGTCGCCATCGGGGATCTTGACTGCGGGTACCCACAGCCCGTCGGGCCATGTGTCGAAGGTATCCATCCCGGGCAGGTCGGCCAACCACGAAGTCGGGAAGAGCCCCGGGGGCAGGATGCCGGCCAGGGCGAGGGTGACACCGTCCCCACCGGGAAGGAGATGTCTGGCCATCCCAGCCGACAGTGGAATCAGGCTCTTTCGTGCCGCCTTGAGCTCGGCCAACATCTCCTTGCGCTGTTCCTCGGTTGGCGGACGTGTCGCCATCCGGTAGAAGTCGTCCAGGTCGACCCCGGCCCGGATGGTGGCGGCCAAGCTGGCACCGGCGGACGTGCCCAGGATCAGATCGGCGCTCGAAGGATCGAAGGCTTCCTCGTTGCGAAGGGTCTGAAGGACGGCGGTGTGAAACACCCATGCGGTTGCGCCACCTGCACCGAGAACCAGGGCCGTTTTCATCTCGCCTCACCGAACAAAGGACAGGTCGATGTCATTCCACCCCGTCTACGCAGCAGCGCGGTAGGCACCCGGTCTGACGCCCATCACTCGCAAAAAGGCATTGGAAAAGGCCGCCTCCGTCTGATAACCGACGAGACGCGCTGCCGCGGCCACCGAAATGCCCTCTTCTCTGAGTTGGCGCGCCGCCAGGTGGATCCGCCAACGCGTCAGATAGTCCGCCGGTGTCTCCCCAACTGAGTCTCTGAATCTCGTGAAGAAGGCCGATCGAGACAATCCCGCTACCCGGGCGAGTTCTGCTGCCGTCCACGGATAGTCGGGGCGTCGGTGGATCTGCCCGATGGCCTCCCGAATCCCCGCATCCTTGAGCGCGCCAAGCCATCCACCTTCTCCGGGCTCGAGATCCCCGACATAGGCACGCAGAATCAGCACGATTAGCACGTCGGTCAGACGTGCGACCACCGTCTCGCTTCCTGGTGTGGGATTGTCCACCTCGTCCGCGATCAAGCCAATCAGAGTCTCGGCCACGCTGACGATGCTTCCCTTTTGGTCCCTCACATGAATCATCGGGGGAAGCATCGAGAAGACCGGGTGTGCCTCGCCGGACTCGAATGAGATGTGCCCGCAGATGAGAGAGGTTCGGGCCCCCTCACCGTCGACCACCAACCGCCCCATTCCACCGGAGCTGGTGGCTGCAAGCTCCGTTATCGGCCTGTGGGACGAGTCGGGAGCATCTGTGATCAAGTGGTTGTCGCCGAAGGGGAATACGACCACGTCCCCTGGTTCGAGCTGTATGGCATCTCCGCCATCGACCAGTCGAGCCCAGGGGTTTCCTTTGACGACGGCATGGAAAACGCCCTTCCTCATATCGCCTGATTCCACCCCGAAAGGGGCCGCCAGTTTGGCGCGGGAGAACACGGAGCCTTCCATGCGGACCGAACGAAAGATATCGGTGAGTGCGTCAGTCATGGTTTCGTCGGACTTAACAATATGAATTCTGGACTTTCGCCTATTCAGATGTCCCAAGTGAGAGACTACGTTCTAAAAGGAGCGCAGTCAACGACGAGGAGGATTCCGTGTCCAAGGTCTATCTGGCGACAGCCGCCAATTTCTTTCTGCCCGGTGCGGGGTATCTCATTGCTGGTGTCAAGCGAGGCCTGGCCGTGTTGTGGCTCGTCGGAGTCATCGGCCTCACCTACGTCGAGTTCGGAATCCGTGAGCCGGAGCCGACTCTCTACGGAATCATGTTCGCCAGCGTGCTCATCATGAACATCGCCTTTGCGGTAGACGTCTACCGCATCGCACGGGCCGAGGTCTCGCAGGGTTCCCCCACCCTGGCCTGAGGCCCGCTCAGCCGTCGATGACCTGCATCAGCTCGGCCAGATAGTCCATCGTTTGACCGTCGAAGGGAACGGGGGCAATCTCCAGCATGGTGATGCCCATCTCGGCGAAGCGTTGAATCGTTTCGGCGACCTCCTCGGTGGATCCCGATATCGGGACCCCGAGCCCAATCCCCTCGGCCAACCCGTGATTGCTGGGCTCGAGGAACACACCGATCGACCTGTCCAACGAAGTGGGATCGCGCCCCTGCTCCTCGCAGCTGCCATCGACCAACCGGATGAGGTCGACGAACGCATCGGGTGACGAACTGGTGGTGGCGTAGCCGCTCCAGATGTCGGCGTGTTTCACGGCCAGACCCACCGTGCGCGGGCCGTGCCCGGCCAAGAGCAGTCGCATCTTCGTACTCTGGGGGCCGCGCGGGATGTTGTTCTGCTCGAACGCCGAATGGAATTCGCCCGAATAGGTGGCCTCCCCGCGCCGAAGCAGCGAAGTTACGATCTCCAGCGCCTCCTCGTACCGGCCCACCGTCTTGTCCGCGGGATATCCGAACGCCTTTCCTTGTGTGCCCGAGTGCCCCGCCCCGAGCCCGAACAGGAAACGGCCGCCTGATATCTCGTCGATCGTCTCTGCCACCTTGACGGTCAGACCAGGGTTGCGGTGGAGGGCCGACAGCACCCATGTGCCCACAGTCACCGATTCCGTGACCGCTGCGACCCCGGCTGCCATGGCGACGCACTCCCATGATCCCATCGGCGTGAAGTCGGGCGGGAACTTCCAGAGCAACTCATCGGGAACCCAAACAGTGTCGAAACCGATCTCCTCTGCCTGGGAGGCGACCGAGCTGATCATCCCCCAGTTGTCGAAACCTTCGTTCATCGGTAGTCCGATGGTGGGCAAGGTCAAGCCGAGCTCTAGTGGCCTCATCGCCGCGGGACACTAACCCGACTGCCGAACCCGCGGTTGTGGCAGGAACCGCCGCAGCATCTGTTTCGTGACTCCTGTGTCGATAGGCTTGCTCACTGCGGAGTGGTACGAGCCACCTGAGGGGTTGGTGATGGCAAGGAAAACGGTTCTCCAGATGTGGGCCGAGGCCAGAGACAAGGTCGAGCTGTTGTCTGCTGGCGACCTCGCCGACGAACTGGAGGCCGGCGAGACTCTGCTCCTCGACGTGCGTCTGCCAGTCGAGGTGGAGCGTAGAGGGACGATCGAAGGATCGACTCGCGTGCCGCGTAGTGTGCTCGAATGGTGGGCCGACCCGGACAGCCCCTACTTCCGCCCGGGAGGAGTGTTCGGGGACTTCGACAAGCGCATCGTCACCTTCTGCGACGGCGGCGGAAACGGGGCCTTCACAGCTGTGGCCCTTCAAGAGCTCGGCTATCGAGATGTGGCCACCCTCGACGGCGGCTTCTATGCGTGGGTCGGTGCAGGACTCCCGGTCATCCCGGCTGCAGAGAAGTAGCGAGACCGACATCGCGTGATGGGGCAGCCGCGGTCAACTCGGGCCTGGGGCCGCGGGCTCTGACGCACTCTCATAGGAGAGGTCGTCCTTTCGCAGGGTGAGAGCAGAGACGATCGCACCAGCGCCGACCAGTACCGCCGCAACCAGCATGGCGTCGCCGAACCCGGGGTTGAGCAACTCAGGGTCGCTGAGCCCATCCCCCGTCAAACCCACCAATGGAGGCACGGCGGCCACCGCAAGGAGCTGACCGGTCCGGGCGATGGCGTTGTTCGCCCCCGAAGCCGCTCCCGATCGAGCATCCGGGACGCTTCCCAGCGCCGTGGCGGTCACCGGTGCGACGGCCGCCCCCAGCCCGAGGCCGAAGACAAAGACAGCCGGGAAAACGTCGGACCAGTAACTGGCTTCGGGCCCGATTCCGGTGAACAGGAGCATCGCCGCAGCGATCAAAGCCGGCCCAATCGTCAGCGGGAGCCTCGGCCCGATCTTCTGGGCGAGAGAGCCCGAGATCGGCGAAAGCACCAGCAGCAGCACGGTTGCCGGGATGAAGGCGGCCCCCGCCGCCAGAGGCGAGTACCCGGCCGTTACCTGGAGTTGGATCGACAGGAGGAAGAACACGATTCCCATGCCCCCATAGACGAGAAAGGTGATCCCGTTGGAGGCGGCGAAGGGCCTGTTGGAAAAGAGACGGAATGGGACCATCGGGTCTGAGTGTCGTCGTTCCACGAGGACCAACAGCCCGAGGGAGACGAGACCGATCGCGATGGCCAGCCAGTCCAGCAGGCCGAAGCCTCCCGCCGGTCCCTGGATCAGCCCGAACGAGACCGCACCGAGACCCAGCGCCGCAAGAGCTGCGCCACCGACATCAAGCGAGTCCTCCAGCGCCGCCTCGTCCCTCGACTCGGGCACCTTCGGCGTGAGCGCTACGACCACAACGGCTACAGGGAGATTGACCAGGAAGACCCAACGCCAGGAGATCTCGATCAACGCACCGCCAATCAGCGGGCCGAGTGCCGCCGCTATGCCGGTGAGGCCCGACCAGAGCCCTACACCTTCACCCCGGTCGCTCTTCTGCAGGGTGGCTTCGATGATGGCCAGGCTGCCCGGCGTGAGGAGAGCCCCACCGATCCCTTGAAGCAGGCGCGCACCGATCAACACTTCGATGGTGGGTGCTACGGCAGAGACGAGTGAGGCGAGGGCGAACCAGATGACACCGATCCGATAGACCCGCACCCGTCCGTATCTATCGCCCAGGGAGCCACCGATGAGAATCAACGCGGCGATGGTGAGCAGGTACGAGTTCACCACCCATTGCTGCTGGGCGGCCGAAGCGCCGAAATCGGATGCAATCGACGGGAGCGCAACGTTGACCACGGTCGCAGTGAGCATTGCGACAGCAGTCCCCAATACCGTCGTGATGATGACTATTCGACCGGTGCGCGAGGAGAGCGCAACCGGCTCAATCACTCCTCTGTCTCCGGCCGGTGCCACCCTTCCGGTCCTTCGATCAGCCGGTCTGCCTCCTCCGGGCCCCAACTCCCCGGCTGGTACTCATAGACCGGCCCCAGGTCATCGAGGATGTTCTCGAAGACCGACCAGGCCTCTTCGACGCCGTCAGCCCTGGCAAAGAGCCGGTGATCGCCCTCGAGAGCGTCGACCAACAGACGAGCATATGCGTCGTCGCGGGCGCCCTCCCTGTCCTCGTCGTAGTCATAGACCAGATCGACGGATCGGCTGATCAGCTCTTCACCCGGCTCCTTGATCTCCGCCGAGATCGACACCCTCTCCCCCGGCTTGGTTCGGAAGATGAGATGGTTCGGGTGTGGCTGCGGGGCATCGGATCGGGCGAAGAACAAGCGCGGCGGTCGGGCGAACTCGATGAGGATCTCCGTCGCCGTCGTCGCCATCTTCTTGCCGGCCCTGATGTAGAACGGCACGCCCGCCCACCTCCACGAGTCGATGTAGAACTTCATCGCCACGAATGTCTCCACCTCGGACTCCGCGTCGACGCCTTTCTCGTCTCGGTAGCCGCGGTATTGGCCGCAAACGATTTGGTCCTGGCTGATTCGTGGTATCGCTTTGAGGACCTTGACCTTCTCATCGCGAAGGGACTCGGCGTCGGCCGACACCGGAGGCTCCATGGCCACCAATGAGACCAGTTGGAGCAGGTGGTTCTGGACCACATCACGCAGTGCACCGACCTCCTCGTAGAAGCCACCGCGCCCCTCGATGCCGAAGCTCTCGGCCATCGTGATCTCGACCCTGTCGATGTAGTGGCGGTTCCAAGCGGGCTCGAGAAAGGTGTTCGCCAGACGGAATACCAGTAGATCGAGTACTTCTTCCTTGCCGAGGAAGTGGTCGATACGGAAGATCGCATCTTCGTCGAAGTGTTCCAGCAGACACCGATTGAGCCGTCGCGACGACTCGAGGTCACGGCCGAAAGGCTTCTCCACCACGACATGCGACCCGGCGGCGAGTTCGGTTTCCGCCAGAAGCCCAACGACCGTCTCGAACAAGCTGGGTGGCACGGAGAGATAAAAGAGCACCCGGTCTTCCCGGCTGAGCTGCCTGGCGATCTCGTGGTAGGTCTCCGGCTCGCGGTAATCCCCGCTGGCGTAGAGGATGACATCTGCCAGCTGTCCAAACGTGGCCTCATCGATGGACTCGTCGGAGAATTCCTCGATGGCGTCGCGCACGTTTTCAACTAGTTGGCCAGCGTCCCAGTCCCTCCTCGCCACCCCTATCACCTTGTCAGGAAGGCGGTCGTCGATCGCCATCTCATACAGGGCGGGATAGAGCTTTCGCCGGGCGAGGTCCCCGGTTGCGCCGAAGAGCACGAGGGTGTTGCAAATCTCTGCCACCAGGGAACGATATCGGCTGTCCCGGTCTGTCCCGCACTAGCACTTAGCGCAGGAGCCTTTCTGTGCGGATTCGCGCGAACCCCAGTTGTACAGATCCGCACAGAACGGTCTGGGATCAGCCGAGGACGCTGAAGGAAGAGTCTTTGTTGACCTCTCGGTTGCGGGAGAAGGCGCTCATATCCAGTTCGAGGCCGGTGTAAGGCATCGTCACCTTCACGGGATCTGAGTCGTGGTCGTGACCCGACTCGACCGCCTCGATCAGCTTCACCATGCAGTAGGCGGCGATATGGCAGTTCTTGAATTGGTTGCCGCTGGTTCCGATGGCCAGATAGAAGCCAGCAAGGTCCGTCTTGTCGTAGATCGGGATCCAGTCGTCACTCACGTCGTATAGGTCGACCACACCCTTCTTGTCGCTAGGGACACCCAGAGCGGGGAGACGTCGCGCCAGCCGAAGCACCTGGGCTCTCCACTGATCGTCGGAGATGTTCCGATCGTAGACGTCCGGGTCATCGACCCAGATCTGGGGGTCACACTCGGGATCCTGGCTGCCGATCAGGATGTGGTTGCCCACCTCGGGACGGAAGTACGTCCCCATGTCGTCATCCCCGACGAGGTACCCGTCCCGCTCCCAATCGACTCCGTGGGGGGCGGGGACATGATGAACCTCATGACGCAGGGCGCGTGTCTTTATGGCCATCGAGTCGGCGACACCTGCCATCTTGTTTATCACGAACGAATGGGGGCCCGCCACGTTGATGACTATCGGAGCGTCGATCGTCCGGCCGTCGGCGAGCTCGACTCCAGCAACACGGCCGTCCTCGACACGAACGTCGTTCACCTCGGCGTTGAAGATGAACTCGGCACCCTTTGCCTCGGCCGCCCTCTGCAGGTTGTGGGTGGCCAGCTGGGGGTCGGTGATGTAACCCGCGATGGGCGTATAGACGGCGCTGTTGATCTCCTGAGCGGGATCCTCCCAGAACTCGTCGTCCTCCGGACGCTTGGGGGGTGAGTGGTCCCCCGTGTCGATCCCGGGGATGTGGTCCTTGAGGGCACCCGTGTCCCAGATCTCGTAGTCGATGCCGATCTCATCGAACAGCGGCAGCACCTTCTGCGAATACCGCTCGTCGTTGCCGACGAAGACCCCGCCACACTGGACGAAACCGGCGTTCCCACGCTCGTCCTCGACCTCGAGGTAGTCGTCCCAGTTCTTCCAATAGTGAAAGCCCTCATATGCCATCGCCACACCGGGCCAGGTCGAGTAGTGGCAGCGCACTATTGCACAGGAGTTGGCCGTGGATCCGTAGCCGGCGGCAGGGAGCTTGTCGATGTTCAGCGTCTTGTGTCCCGCCTTGGCCAGCTCGAACCCGATGTTCGAACCGATGATCCCGGCACCGATGATGATGGCGTCATAGCGTGGGTTCTCAGGCATATGGCGCGGAGGATATATATCGCGACCTCGTCCCGCACGCGATCAGTGTCTAGGGTCGCGCCGTCGATGGGCGTTGGCACATGAACCAGAAGGCTCGATTCTCAGCCTGGGGTCTCTTCAAGCGGGGACTCACCCGATCACATTGGCCCCGTGTCTGGGATCACCACGAGCTGCGAGACTCCTACGATGTCGTGATAGTCGGAGGTGGTGTGCACGGGCTCGCCACCGCCTACTACCTGGCACGGAATCACGGCATCACCAACGTGGCGGTTGTCGAGAAGAGCTATATAGGAAGTGGCGGGTCCGGCAGGAACACCGCCATCGTCCGCTCCAATTATCTGACACCGGAAGGGTCCAAGTTCTACGACCGCTCGGTCGAGCTGTACGAGCATCTCGCCGCCGACCTCAACTTCAACGTGATGTTCGAACAGCGAGGGCACATGACCCTCGCCCACAGCGACTCCTCCCTTCGGACGATGCGCTGGCGCGCCGAAGTCAACAAGCTGCAAGGCATCGATTCGAGTGTCATCGGGCCCGAGGAGATCAAGTCCCTGGCCCCCTTCCTCG
The DNA here is from genome assembly GCA_024638655.1 of bacterium. Classification (GTDB taxonomy): domain Bacteria; phylum Actinomycetota; class Acidimicrobiia; order Spongiisociales; family ZC4RG35; genus Ww567. Next base: position 47,823 of record JAHEJW010000002.1, read on the forward strand.
ACACCTCGGATCACCCCCGGTACCCGATCCTCGGTGCTCTTTGGCACCCGCCCGGGGGGATAGTCCGACACGATGCCGTCGTCTGGGGTTATGCCCGCGCCGCGGCTGCACTGGGTGTCCACATCCATCAGGGAACGGAGCTGACCGGGATCGAGGTGGAGAGCGGCCGCGTTGCGGTGGCACAGACCAGCCGGGGGGATATCGCCACTTCGACGATCGTCAACTGCACCGCGGGATGGGCCTCGCTGGTGGCAAAGATGGCCGGTGTCAGGCTGCCGATCATCACCCGGCCCCTACAGGCAGCCGTCACCGAGCCGGTTAGACAGTTTCTCCATCCCGTGGTGGTCTCCGGGAGCCTTCACACATACGTAAGCCAAACGGCGCGTGGCGAGTTGGTGTTTGGAGCCAGCGTCGATCCCTTTGCCTCCTATTCGACGAGGGGGTCGCTTGAGTTCGCCACCGGGCTGGCAACCCATGTCCTCGAGCTGATGCCAGCGATCTCCAAGATGCGCATGCTTCGGCAATGGGCGGGGCTCTGCGACATGACACCCGACTTCGGGCCGATAATCGGGCCGACGCCTGTAGACGGTTTCTATGTCGATGTGGGTTGGGGAACATATGGCTTCAAGGCAGGACCGGTGGCGGGCGAGTCGGTGGCCGAAATGGTCGCCAACGGACGCCCGGGTTCCCTCATCGAGCCCTTTGGCCTAGAACGCTTTCACGCCGGGACGCTGACGGCGGAGAAGGGCGCCGCGGCGGTGGGTCACTGATGCGGACGGGAAGACGCCCATGTTGGTGATCCTCTGCCCTCACTGCGGGCCGCGAAACAGCGACGAGTTCAGCTTTCAGGGTGAGATCGTGGCGCGACCCGGGCCCGCCTCAGATCAGGAGACCTGGCGTGACTATCTCTACATGAGGGACAACGTGGCCGGCTGGCAGACCGAACGCTGGTTTCACGTCTCCGGGTGCCGCCGTTTTCTCAACGTCGAGCGTCATACGGTCACCAACGAGATCGGCGTCGTGACGCCGGTTGGAGGTGTCCAATGAGCCGGCTCTCCGAGCGGCCCGGAGAAGTGATCGACCGCACGAGGCCGATGGACTTTTCCTGGAATGGGAAGCCCTACAGAGGCTATGCAGGTGACAGCATCGCCTCGGCTCTCGCCGCCTCCGGGGTCCGGGTGTTCTCTAGGAGCTTCAAATACCACAGGCCCCGGGGCATCCTCACCGCCTCATTCCACGATCCAAACCTCATGGTCCAGGTCGGGGACGAGCCCAACGTCCGCGCCGGTCACCGCCTCGTCGAGGAAAAGATGGAAGTGTCGGCTCAGAATGCCTGGCCGTCCCTCGGGTTCGATGCGAAAGGGGTCAACCGCCTGCTCGGCCGATTCCTCACCCCCGGCTTCTACTACAAGACCTTCATGTCGCCCCGGTCACTCTGGCCGTGGTATCAGCGAGTCTTGGCGCGGTTCGCCGCCGGTGGCGTCGTCGGCGTCGATCCCCAGCCGGGCCGCTACGACCATCGCTACGCCCATCCTGACGTGCTCGTCGCAGGCGGTGGCCCGGCGGGTATGGCGGCTGCCATCGACGCGGCCGAAGCCGGCGCCGCGGTGATTCTGGTCGAAGAAGAGCATCGGCTCGGCGGCCACCTTCGATGGGGTGACTCGGACGACCTCGGCGCTCTGGAGGAGCTCAGTGCTGCGGTGCTCAGCCACCCCGGCATCGAGGTGATGGTCGACTCCGTCGTCACCGGCAGATACGACCACAACTGGGTTGCGATAGCCCAGCGAGGCGTCGAGGGTGTGGACGAACGACTGGTCAAGGCCAGGGTCAAGTGCCTGGTGGTTGCTACTGGCACCATCGAGAGGCCCTACGTCTTCGAGGGGAACGACCTGCCCGGAGTGATGCTCTCCACGGCGGTCAGGCGTCTGATCAACCTCCATGCGGTGAGACCTGGAGAGCGTGCCGTGGTTCTTTCGGCCAACGGGCCGGGGGACTCGGCCATAGCTGACCTGGAAGAAGCCGGTGTTGAGGTCGCCGAGGTCATCGATGCCCGCGGTGACGACACCGTCATCAAAGCCAGTGGCCGGATGGGAGTCCAGGGCGTGATCGACTCGCGCGGCAGACGACACGATGCCGACCTGCTCGTCACCGCCGTGGGCTGGACCACCACGACCACGCTGCTGAACATGGCGGGAGATCGTCCGATGTATGAGCCCCGCGCCGCTCGCTACCTGTCGAAGTCTCTCCCCTACGACGTGCTCGCAACCGGTGGCATCGTCGGCGATGGGAGCACCGACCAACTGGTTCAGCACGGCACTGCGATAGGAAGAGAGGCCGCTCGTCGGGCGTCGGTGGTGAAGTTCCAGTGGCTGACGGCCGTTCCGACTGGGGTGACGCGACAGCCGCCCGACACATCCGAGATCGAGGTGCCTCCCCTCGAGGCGGAACGTCACCCCGAGTTGTTCCGATCGTCGACACACGGGTTCGTTGACTACTCCGAGGATGTCACCTCCAAGGACCTCTTCGCCGCAGCAGCCGAGGGTTACGACTCCATGGAGCTGGCCAAGCGATACACCACCGTCAACATGGGGCCGATCCAGGGGAAGCTCGAAGCGGTGAACGCGGTGGCCATTCACGGGGAGGCAACAGGGTCAAGCCCACTCGAGACCTCCACCACTACGTGGCGACCGCCATATGCCCCCGTGAGCCTTGGGGTCCTGGCAGGCAGGCAATATGAGCCGGTCCGCTATTCAGTGATCCAACCCTGGCACGAACGACGGGAGGCCAAGCCCCTGGTCGCCGGCAGCTGGATCAGACCCGAGCACTACGGAGACCCGGTCGCCGAGGTCACGGCCGTTCGGGAGGCCGTGGGGATAATCGACGTCAGCCCGCTGGGCAAGATCGACCTCCGTGGCCGCGACGTACCCAAGCTCCTCGAATTCGTCTACGTCAACAAATGGTCGAAGCTCGATGTCGGCAAGGTCCGTTACGGGATCATGTGCAACGAAGACGGTGTCATCTTCGACGATGGGGTCACCGGGCGGCTCGGAGCCGACCAATACATGATGTCATCGACCTCAGGAGGGGCTGCCGGCGTCTGGAATTGGCTCGACGACTGGCTCCAAACGGGCTTCCCCGACTGGGATGTCAAGATGACCGCGGTCACCGACGGCTATGCGAGCATCAATGTCGCCGGGCCCAACTCCCGTGAACTGGTCGGGCGTCTGACCGAAATCGACCTGCGCCCGGAAGCATTCGGCTACATGGAGGTCAGAACCGGAGTCGTGGCCGGAGTGCCGGGTTGCTTCCTCTGGCGGATCGGCTTCACCGGTGAGCTCTCATACGAGATCCACGTCCCATCCGCCTACGGGCTTTGGGTTTGGGAGCGTCTGCTCGAAAAAGGCGAGGATCTCGGCGTGCGGGCTTTCGGGATCGAGGCGCAGAGGATCATGCGCTTGGAGAAGGGGCATTTCATCGTCGGACAGGACACCGACGGCCTGACACAGGGTCACGGCATGGGTGTCGACTGGGCGATCAAACTCGACAAGCCGGACTTTGCCGGGAAACCCGAGCTGATGTGGCAGGCCGAACGGGACGACTATCGGAGGCTCGCCGCCATCCAGACCGAAGACCCGGCGATCGTCCCACCGGAGGCGAGCCAGATAGTGGCCGGAGACGTGATCAAGGGGAGGATCACGTCTTCGCGGATGTCTCCGACGCTTGGGAGATCGATTTGCCTGGGACAGGTCGACCCCGACTTGGCCGCCCCCGGATCGCGACTTCATATCCGCCTTTCGGATGGTGTGACGGTCGCGGCAAGGGTCCTCGAGCATCATGCCCACTTCGACCCCGAGGGGACGAGGCTGCGTGGCTGAGCTCTCCCCGATCCCGGCGGACCTGGCACCCGAGGCACGTGGCGAGAGTTTGGTCCTCTCCGACTTCAGCGTCGTCCCCAAGTGGCGTGTCTTCTCCGGCCACGAGCAGGTGAGACCGGGGACGTCGGCGACGGTCGAGGACCGCTTGGTGTGGTCGGTGAGCCCGGGCGAGTGGACAGTCGTCGGTCCGGCGCCGGAACAAGACCCGGTGGTCGACCTGAGCCACGTTCGGATGATGTTCCGTCTCACCGGCCCCGACTCCTCCGGCCTGCTCGCCAAGGTCTGCGCACTGGACCTCGGGGAGGACATGTTTCCCGACGGTGCGGCGGCTCGTACTCTCGTGGCCGGTGTCGCCACCGAGCTCATCCGAGACGATCAGGCTGGAGAACGGTCCTTTCTCATAATTCCGTCAAGATCGTACGGGCGGTATCTGCACACGGTCTTGCTGGACGCCGGTGGGGAGTTCGGGCTGGGCTAGAGCGACGGCGTCCCAGTCCCGCCTCTCGCCGGATTTCGCCCGCATCGCGCTCTCAGCGCGTCATATCCATTGGATATGACGAAAGCCTCTCGCTCCCGTTCTCGGTGACCAGAAGCTGTTCTTCGAGCTTGACTCCCTCCCCTCCGTCCTTTCGGCCCACGTAGCTCTCCACCGCGAGCACCATCCCCGTCTCGACCACACCGTCGTACCCGGCGGCCTCCCAGTCTTCCGGGAAGTAGATGGCCGGGTACTCGTCACACATGCCGACGCCGTGGAATTGGGTCGTGTAGTGGCGGTACACCTCCGGTTCAGGAACCCAACTGTCGAAGGTCAGCTCTCGGAACGTCACCCCTGGTCGGAGAATCGACATTGACCGGTTGATCTGTTCGAGAGCCAGAGCGTGCAGCTCGTGTTGACGCGGAGACGGCTCGTTGTCGCCACAGAGCCACGTCCGTGAGATATCCACACACATCCCGTAGCTTCCGATCAGATCGGTATCGAATCCAACGAGGTCTCCACCTTCGATTAGCCGGCTGCTGCACTCTTGGTACCAGGGATTGGTTCTCGGACCGGACGACAGCAGACGCGTCTCGATCCACTCTCCCCCCCGCTTGATCGACTCGGCGTGTAGATACGACCAGAGCTCTTGTTCGGTGACGCCGGGCACGAGATGGTCGTGCATCATCTCCATCGACTTCTCCGCTGCCGCGATGGCACAACGCATCGCCTTGATCTCCTCTAGTGACTTGATCGAGCGCGCCAGTTCCATCACCTCTTCGCCGTTGTGGACGCTGACCCCCAGCTCCCCGAGATGATGCACGCCTTCGGGGTTCAGGGAGTCGACCGCGAGCCTGGTGTTTCCGCTTCCGTGCTCCTTCAAGAGGTCGGCGATCTCGGCTGCCCACCGTTTGGCCTTGGCTTCGTAGGTGCTGCCTGCGGCGAAGTAGTACCAGTCGGTCGCCGGGCGGACCTCGTCGATCGCCTCGAACGGATCGCTGAGGTAGTAGGCATGGGAGAACTCGAACTGCACGATGTAGCCGTCAGCCCCGATGAAGACGTAGCGGGACGCATTATGGGTGATCCAGATCTGCATGTTCGTACTCGAAGTGGCGTAACGAGCGTTGATCGGATCGAACAAGACGATTCCCCCGTAGTCCGATTCATTGATCCTGTTGAGCACCCGGTCGAGCCGGTAGCGCCGAACTGCCCCCAGGTCGGGAAGGTCGAGGCCCAGTTCCCCCCACTCGGATATGGCCGGGTCGCCCGGCCCCAGGGTATGCCAATTCAACGGAGCGACGCTCGCATCCGGCCTGATCTTGGGCCTGTAGCGAGCACCGGACATGGCCTCGCAGACTAGGGGCGACAAACCCGCGCATGCAGTGATTAGCGTCGCGATTGCATGACCTCACCAGCACCGCAGAGACGGAGACGCCGTCGTGGTCGGGAGGAGGGTGTCCCGTCTCTCACCCAGGTGCCCTGGAAACAGCCCCATCGATATTTCGCGCCGACCGACTTCGTGACCGAAGAGCAGATCGAGACGATTCATCAGACCTCCCTACAGATCCTCGAGGAGTTGGGAGTCGAGTTCCTCGATAACGAAACGAGGGACATCCTCGCTGCCACCGGAGGTGTCAAGGTCGAGGAGATGATGGTCAGGTTCGACCCCGAATTCGTCGAAGAGGTCATCGCAAGTGCTCCCTCCCAGTTCACGTTGCACGCAGTCAACCCGGAGCGGAATCTGCAAATGGGCGGGGACGCCGTTGCCTTCGGTGCCGTCAGCAGTGCGCCCAACGTCAGCGACGAAGCGGGCGGCCGCCGTCAAGGCAACCGGGAGGACTTTCGGAACCTGATCAAGCTGGCCAGCACCATCAACACCGTGCATCTTTGGCCCGGCTACCCGGTGGAGCCGGTGGATATCCACCCTTCGGTGAGGCATCTGGAGGCGGCATATGACCTCTTGACCATGTCAGATCTGTTCACCCACGCCTACAGCCTCCATCGTCAGAAGAACCGCGATGGCCTGGAGATGATCAAGATCGCACGTCAGATCGATGAGGAAGAGCTCCAGGGACAGCCGTCGATGATGAGCATCATCAACTGCAACTCGCCACTGCGGTATGACACGCCGATGACGCAAGGAATCCTGGAGTTCAGCGCGCGAAATCAGGTCATTTGCATCACCCCTTTCACACTGGCTGGTGCGATGGCGCCTGTGACCATCGCCGGCGCCCTGAGCCAACACAACGCCGAAGCGCTGGCCGGGATAGCCCTCACCCAAGTGGTGCGTCCGGGGTCTCCGGTCATATATGGCGGTTTTACCTCGAACGTGGACATGCAGAGCGGAGCCCCTGCCTTTGGCACTCCCGAATCGATGCAGACCTCCATAATCACGGGCCAGCTGACCCGAAGGTATGGGATTCCCTACCGGTCCTCAGGGGTCAACGCGGCCAATGCCATCGACGCCCAGGCCGCCTACGAATCGGTGTTCTCGCTTTGGGGGGCGATCATGGGTGGGGCCCATGTCCTGGTTCATGCCGTCGGGTGGATGGAAGGTGGCCTCCGGGCCTCCTACGAGAAGATGGTCCTGGACGCCGACCTCTGCGGCATGGTTCAGACCTTCCTCGAGCCCATCGACTTCAGTGCCGGATCACTCGCGATGGATGCGATCCGGGACGTCGGGCCCGGTGGTCACTACTTCGGAACACAGCACACCCTGGACCGATTCCGAACGGCCTTCTACAAGCCGCTCATCTCCGACTGGCGCAACTACGAGACGTGGGAGGAAGCGGGAAAGCCCGAGGCGAAGGATCGGATCATCGAATTGGTGGGCAGACTCATGGCGACCTACGAGGAGCCGGACATGGACGATGCCGTCAAGGAGCAGCTCCGGGAGTTCGTAGATCGGCGCATTGCGGAAGGTGGGGTGGAGACAGACTTCTGACGGTCTTCGCCACGCGGTCTCAGAGACCGCTGTTGCGAGCCGGGCCGTTCAGCTTGGTGAAGTCCAGCCTGTAGAGAACACAGACGACGTCCCGGTCACCCTGCGACCAAGAGTCGTCTGTTGGCGTCAGCGTGAAAACCTCGAGAGCCGAGTCGAGATAGGGGGTGCCGACGTAGGTGTCGAAGACCGGGCCGCTGCACACCTCGTAACCGTGCTCCTCCAGAGCCTGACGCCCGGGATAGTCGGGACCAAAGAGGCCGGCGAGCGTCTCCACCGCAAACACTTCGTTGTCGTGTGGCTCAGAGCAGGGAATGGCCTCGAGCTGGAAGACGACCTCATCTTCGCTGCCCGGATCGTCGAAACAATCGCCTGGTTCAACGGTCATCACGTCCAGGTCGCCCCCAGACACGATCTCGCCAGCGTCATCCCTGTTGGCATCGTCCAGAGAGGTGAAGAAGCCATATCCCAGGCCGATGACGAGCAGGGCAGCCAGCCGAAACCAGCGGGTGGTGAAGAAGGGCCTCCGCGATGGGCCAGTCTCCATCGGGCTCGGCGCCCAGGTGGGCGTTTCGGCCGCCGCATGGTCATCTGCGAGCACCCCATCGCCACCACCAGGCTCGGCCCCTTGCGAGGACGGTCTCTGGTAGGCGGCCGGCTCGGGGATTTGAGATTCGGGGGCGCGCCGATTCTCCTCCTCAACCGGTGTGTCGGATGGGGCGGTGCTGCCGCCGCCTGAGCTCAGACGGCTGCGCGCTTCCCTTATCAGCTCTTCGCTGGTCTTGCGCTGGTCGGTCATTACCTCCCCGTTTCATCGGTCACCGGGCGAGGCGGCTTTAAGAAGGGTCGTCAGCTCCGCATCGCCAGGCCGCTCGGGTCGTACGGAGAATCGGCGATGATCCGAACCGGGCGCTCTTCTCCCACCACGTGGGCGGTCATCCCTGGGGTGTCGTCGGCATGCTCGCGACCGATCAGTGCCATCGCGAGGCTCTTCTCGACGACATGGCCATACTCACCAGAGGTGATGTAGCCGACGCGCCGACCCTCCGCCCATACCGGCTCGTACTCCGAGCCATCGGCGTCCGAGGCTTCGACCTCCAATGTGACCAGCCTCATCGGCCCCGAGTCGCTCTCCTGCTCTTTGCGAGCCGCCTCGGACCCGATGAAGTCCTTTGACCAGTCGATCCAGCGATCCATGCCCGTCATCCCCGGGGTGTACTCCTGACGGAACTCCTTCGACCAGATTCCGAAGCTCTTCTCCATGCGAAGCGAGCCCATTGCGTCGAACCCGTACTCGATTGCCCCGACTCCGGCTCCTGCTTCGAGGAGGGTGCGACGCAGTTCGATGTGATCCAGCGCCGAGCAGTGGATTTCATAACCCAGCTCGCCGGTGACCGATATCCGCCCCACCTTCGCCCGGATCAGCCCGATGTCCATGTCCCGACAGGACATGAAGCGCATGCCTTCGTCGGAAACGTCGTCGTGTGTGACTCGCTCCATCAGCTCCCTGGAGCGTGGCCCGGAGAGGCCGAATCCGACAACTCCATCTGATATGTCCCGCACCTGGACGCCTTCGATGAGGTGATCGTTGAACCAGCGCATGTGCCAGGCCCTCAAGTAGTAGGACCCCATGATCCACCAGGTGCCATCTCCCCAGTTCAACAAGGTCAGATCACCTTTGAGCCGACCGTCGTGACCCAGCATCGGTGCAAGCCGGATGCGTTGCTCACCCGGTAGATTCGATGCGAGCAGCCGGTCGAGCCATTCCTCGGCGTTTGGCCCGCTCACCTCGTACCTGGAGAACCCGGTGATATCGATGATGCCGACTCCGCTCCTGACCTGGCGACACTCCTCGCTCACGATCTCGAAGGCGTTGGAGCGCTTCAGAGTGGGAGTCTCCTCGAAAGCCGCTTCGGCGAAGTAGATGGGGACCTCCAGGCCGTAGAGCTCCCCCCAATGAGCGCCGTCCCGTGTCATCGCCTCGTAGGCGGGCGACATCCTCAACGGTCTCCCCTCCCAGAGCTGCTCGTTGGGGTAGGTCATCACGAAGCGCCGGGAGTAGAACTGCCCTGTCTTCTCCTTGATGTACCGTCTGTTCTCGGCGTACGAGCCGAATCGGGCCACATCCATCCCGAAGACGTCTTCCTCGGGCTCTCCCTCGATCATCCACTCGGCCAAGGACTTCCCCACACCGCCACCCTGGAGGAATCCCGCCATGACCGCGCACGCCGACCAGTAGTTCGGGATCCCAGGTACCGGGCCGACCAGGGGGTTTCCGTCGGGTGAGAACGTGAAGGCACCGTTCACCCAGCGACTGATCCCAGTGCGCTCGAGTGGTGGGTATCGGTGCATCGCCAGCGCCAATTCGTCGCTGATGCGGTCGATGTCCGGTGAGAGCAACTCGATGCCGTAGTCCCATGGCGCCCCGTCCATGTTCCAGTGCTTGTGGTCGATCTCGTATATCCCGACCAGGACACCATCCAACTCCTGACGCATGTACGTGAAGCCCTCGAGGTCGATCATCATCGGGATCTCGAAGTCGAGTGCGGCAATCTCAGGTATGGCCTCTGTGATCAGGTAGTGATGGGCGAGGGGAGAGACCGGCGCCTCCCAGCCGACCATCCTGGCTACCTGCTTGGCCCACAGCCCGGCCGCATTGACCACGTGCTCGGCGACGATGGTGCCCTGCTCGGTCACCACGTCCCAATGACCATCGCTGCGCCGATTCAGCTCGAGGACCCGGTTGTGCTCTATCACATCCGCCCCTCTCTGGCGTGCGGCCCTGGCATAGGCGTGTACGACCGCGGACGGATCGATATAGCCCTCCCGGTCTGCCCAGAGCCCGCCGAACACACCGTCGATGTTGATGATCGGGCACCTCTCCTCGATCTCCGCGGGGCTCATCAGCCAGCAGTCCTCTATCCCCATGGTCTGGTAGATCCGATATGTCGCCTGCAGCCACTCCCAGCGTTCGGGAGCCGAGGCCACGGAGATGCCTCCGGTCATGTGTAGGCCGATGTCGTAGTCGGCTTCCTCGGCCACCTCCGAGAGAAGGTCGATCGTGTAGGCCTGCAATGCGGCGATGTTCGGGTCGGCGTTCAGGGCATGGATCCCACCGGCAGCATGCCAGCTGGAGCCTGCCGTCAGCACGCTCCGCTCCAGTACAGCTACATCGGGCCAGCCGAGCTTGGACAGGTGATAGAGGACGCTGGCGCCGACCACGCCTCCGCCGATGACTACGACCCGATACTCACTCTTCAATTTCGCTCCTTAGGCCGGCTCGAGATGAAACTAACGGAACCCCGTTTCCGGAAAGGACCCAAACTGCTTGTGCCGTTAGGCGGGACATGTACCATCAGGTAGAACACACCTCCGTCGGCACGAACAGGAGAGAAACTTGGGGTCTGACGCTCCCTTTCCCAGCGATCTCGAGATCGCCTACGCGGCAAAGATCTCGCCGATCCACGAGATTGCCGATGAATACGGTCTGGAGAGCGACGAGCTCATCCCATACGGGCATACCAAGGCCAAGGTCCACCTCGATGCGCTCAAGAGGCTCGAGACCAACCCGCAGGGGAAGTACATAGACGTCACGGCGATCACACCCACACCTCTGGGTGAAGGCAAGACCACCACGACGATCGGGCTCACCCAAGGGCTCGGCGCCTTGGGCCATCGGTCCATTGCCTGCATCCGGCAGCCAAGTCAGGGACCGACGTTCGGCATCAAGGGAGGAGCCGCCGGCGGGGGTTACAGCCAGGTCGTCCCGATGGACGAGTTCAACCTGCACCTCACCGGTGATATCCATGCGATCACTGCGGCCCACAATCTCGTCGCCGCCGCAATCGACGCCCGCTGGTACAACGAGGATCGGCTCAGCGACGAGAGGCTGGCAGAGCTCGGCCTGACCCGTCTCGACATCGATCCCGACAAGCTGACCTGGCGCCGCGTGCTCGACGTCAACGATCGCGCACTACGCAATGTCATCGTCGGGTTGGGAGGATCCGCCGACGGGCGGCCACGCGAGACGGGCTTCGACATCGCGGTGGCCAGTGAGTTGATGGCAATCCTCGCTCTCATCGACGGTCACGACTACGCCTCAGCACTGCAGGACCTGCGTCAGCGCACAGGGCGCGTGGTCGTGGGGCAGGCCAAAGACGGGAACCCGGTCACACTCGAGGATTTGGGCGTCGCCGGGGCGGTTTCGGTCCTGATGAAGGACACTGTCCATCCCACACTGATGCAGACTCTCGAAGGACAGGCGGCGTTCGTTCATGCGGGGCCGTTCGCCAATATCGCCCACGGCAACTCGTCGATCCTCGCCGATCGGATCGGTCTCCGCCTGGGCGACTATGTGGTGACCGAGTCGGGTTTCGGGGCAGACATCGGCATGGAGAAGTTCTTTGACATCAAGTGTCGCGTATCAGGGCTGAAGCCGGACTGTGTGATGATGGTTGCGACCGTCCGAGCTCTGAAGACCCACGGCGGTGGTCCCAAGGTGGTGGCCGGCCGACCTCTCGACAAGGCCTACACCGAGGAAAACCTCACGCTTCTCGAGGCCGGAATGGCCAACCTGGAAGCCCAGATAGCCAACGCCCGCCGTTTCGGTGTCCCCGTAGTAGTGGCCATCAACAGCTTCCCCACCGACTCGCCCGCCGAGCATGAGATGATCGAGGAGATGGGCACAGCTGCCGGAGCCGAGGCCGCAGTTGTGACAGAGCATCACTCGCGGGGCGGCGACGGCGCCAGAGATCTGGCCGAGGCTGTGGCACATGTTGCTGAGCAGTCGTCCGAGTTCGACTTCCTTTATCCGCTGGATCAGCCGATCAAGACCAAGATCGAGGCCATCGCCACCCAGATCTACGGAGCCGACGGAGTCGAGTATTCACCGACGGCAGAGAGGCAGATCGCCGACTATGAGAAAGCCGGGTTCGGCCGGCTCCCCATATGTATGGCAAAGACACACCTGTCGATAAGCCATGACCCGGCCCTAAAAGGGGCACCCACCGGCTTCACTGTCCCGGTACGTGAGGTCCGAGCATCGGTAGGAGCCGGATTCATCTATCCGCTCCTTGGAGAGATGAGGACGATGCCAGGCTTGGGAGCTACTCCGGCGTTCATGCAGGTAGATCTGGATGAGAGCGGGAACGTGGTCGGCCTCTTCTGAGATATGAGCTCGAGAAGGAGACGTGAAGGCCCAAGGCTCACCGTGATCTACTGGCGGGACATCCCCGCACAGGTTCGCGCCATCGCCGGGAGAGAGCGCGCCACCTCGCCATTGCCGGATCGATTCATGATCGCAGTGGACCGGGCAGCCATGGTCGCCGACAAGAAGACCGTCGACGAATACGTCGCCGAGTGGCGAGAAGAGACACGAGCGTGCGGATCCGACCTCAGCGTCGAGGTCGAGCTCGAGGTAGAGCGGCTGACCAAGGCCTACCCGCAAGGCCTGATCCGCACTTACATCCGGAACGGTGGTTGGGCACCTGAAGGCTGAACGAGATCAGCGGATCTCCATGAAACCGGCTCTCTCGCAGGCCTCGAGCATCATCCGGATGTCGTCGTAGTCGGACGGGCCGACGGCGACAAAGCGCTCCACCATTCCGTGATCGAGGATGCGCCGAAAGCCCTCCCGGGTGTGCAGGTTCAAGAAGATGTCCGTGACGTCATCGCGAAACTGCTGATCGAATCGCTTCGAGACCGCTACGGGCTGAATCGTCGAGGGGCCGAGCGCGTCGATGATCCTCAGCTGTTCATTCAGCTCGGGATGGTCCCGCATCTCAACGCCGAGCACCTGCGAGTCGATGGCCGACGCATCGACTTGTCCGGCGGCCACCATGCGAATCGAGGTCTCGTGGTAGCCCGCTTCGATCACGTCGCCGAAGTAGCCGTTTGTCTCTCCCGTGGATACGAGGTGATAACGGGTGATCCCATAGCCGGACTGGGAGAGCGGTTCGTTGTAGGCCCATGATCGCCCGCGCAGGTCCGCGAACGTGCGGAGATCGCTGTCTACGGCGACTATGACGTCAGAGAAGTAGATGGGGCGGTCCGCATAACGGTCCCCCTGCAGCACGGGTGCCGCGATCGGCACCGCCGGGGCGACCCCTTCCCGCTCGAAGTGGACATAGGGGAGGCTGCACACGAAACAGACGTCATTGACATCATTCCTGCAGTTCTCGTAGTCCGTTTCGACCACAAGCTCAGTCGTCAGACCGAGACTGTCACCGACGGCGTCGGCGATCGCGGTGTAAACCGGCATCATGTTCGGGGCCAGGAAAGTGCCGAATCTCAGGTCGGCCATCAGTAGACCCTACGCAGGTTCGGGGCGGCCGGACGGCCAGTAATCGAGTTACCCGTCCTGCCGTCTCTTGATCTCATCGATCACGGCCGGCAGGATCTCGTGGAGGTCGCCGACCACCGCATAGTCGGCTTTCGTCACCATCGGAGCCTCGGCATCGGTGTTGATGGCGATGATGGTCTTCGCAGCCATCATCCCAACCCAGTGCTGAATGGCGCCGCTGATCCCACAGGCGATGTAGATGTCAGGGGCAACGACGGTCCCTGTTTGGCCAACCTGATCAGAGTGGGGCCGCCAGCCGTTGTTGGTCACTACTCGGGAGCAACCGACCACGCCACCGAGCAGCCCGGCGAGCTCTTCCAGCGAGGCAAATCCTTCCGCACTGCCAACCCCCCGACCCCCTGAGACGATGACAGGGGCCGTGGCAAGGGTGACCCCCTCCGCAACCGTCACCCGGTCCACGATCTTGGTGAGGAGGCTGTTGTCATCGAGCTCGGGTTTGAAGGTCTCCGTCGTCATCGTCGACGGTTGATCGCCGGGAGATGCCTGGGTGTTGTGCTCGGCGACGGTGAGGAGCTTGATCGATGCGCGGAGACTCGCCTCCTCGAGCAGAGACCCTCCCCAACGAGTCCGGAGCACGGACCAGCTCTCGTCCGAGGCTTCGATCTCCCTCACATTGGCAACCATGGGGAGGCCGCTGATGGCGCCGACATGAGCCATCACCTCGTTGCCTCGGTCGCTGCCAATTGCGACCACGGCCGTCGGCCGAAGTGTCTCGACGAGCTGAGCCAGCGAGACTCCCCAGGCCGAAGGGCTGTAGTCGTCCAACTGGTCGTGGCCGATCAGATGGGTCACCGAAACCCCGTAGTCGGCAAGATTCTCGATTTCGAACCCGATCACCGCCGCATGGAGTTCGAGCCCGAGATCATCGGCGAGGCCGCGAGCAAAGGTCAACGCCTGGAGGGTGGTTTCCTCGAGGACACCAAGGTCATGGGTGATCAGGGTCAGGATCATCAGCCTGCCCTCTGCAGCCTCTCGAGGAGATCGGCCACCGCCGGGGCGGCATCTGCGCCCGACCCGAGAATCTCGGTCTCGGAGACCTCCAACTCGGGGGTAACGAGACGGACCATCTCCTGGCCGCTGCCCTCTCGGTTCGCCGTCATCCGGCTGATCTCCACCTTCTTGGCGTTGAGCCTTCCTTTCAGCGTCGGATAACGGGGAAGATTGATCCCCTCTTTGACGGCTGTCACGGCCGGGGTAGGCAGTCGATACAGCTCGGACCCCGTCGGGGTCTCCCGTCTAAGCGTCAGGAGCCCTTCTTCTACGCCGATGGCTTTGATCCCACTGACTATCGGGCGTCCGAGAGCGTGGGCGACGCGAATCCCCACCTGATAGCCGCCCGAGTCTGCCGATTCGTTGCCGAACAGGATGAGATCGAAAGGCTCATCCACCTCCAGCTCGCCAATCGTCGAGGAGATGGCTGAAGCGGTGGATATCGGGTCCCAGTCGGAGCCGTCGGTGGGAATCAACACAGCCGCGCCGGCACCGACGGCCAGAGCCGCTCTCAACTGCTCCTCCGCCTCTGGTGGCCCCAGCGTCAGCACGGTCACCTCTCCGTCGGTCGCCTCGGCGATTTGCACCGCCTCCTCGACCGCACACTCCTCATGCGGACTGATGGCGAAAGAGAGAAGGGAGGTGTCGATCGACCTGGCATCCTCGGTCAACACGATCTTCGCCCCGGGGGCGGGCACCCTCTTGATGCAGACCAATACCCTCATCCTGATATCACTCCTTCGGCCCTACTTCATCCGATCGTTGTCGGGGTCGAATAGCGGAGTGCTGCCCGCAACTGCCACCTTCACGGGGAACAGCTCGTTCATATACAGAACCTGAAGGTCGGTGCCTTCGATCGCGTGGTCCGGTGGCAGGTAGGCCATCAACAGGAACTTGCCGACAGAAGGGCCGGAACCGGCGCTGGTCACCCTGGAGACTCGTCCTTTGGAGTCGACGATCCGCTCGCCACTCGAAGTGAGGATCGGCTCGTTTCCCCCGGTGGGGAAACGGGGCTCTCCGGAAGCCGAGGCGTGGTCCTCCATGGTCAGTGTGCAGAGGATGGCAGCGGGCTCCTCGTCTCGCGCCTTCAGATAGGCCTCCTTACCGATGAAATCGGCTGTCTTGACCCGCGGCCGGTCGAGGCCGGCTTCGACCGGGCTGTATTCCGCTTCGAGCTCGGCGCCCATGAGGCGGTACCCCTTCTCCAGGCGGCCGGTGGTTCCGTATACGCCGGCACCCACCGGGACCACATCCAGGTCCTGGCCCGCTTCCCACAGCCGTGCCCACAGGGCGTGCCCATGCTGCATCGTGGTGTAGACCTCCCAGCCGAACTCACCCACATAGGAGATGCGGAGGAGCCGCGCCGGGATGGATCCGATGTTCACCGGCTTGGTATGGCCATAGGGCAATGCGTCATCGGAGATGTCGTCATCGGTGACTCTCGCCATCAGGTCACGCGCCTTCGGGCCCCAGACACCCACGGTGCAGATCTCGGACGTCTGGTCCTCGAAGTGAACCGAGCCGTCTTGGGGAAGCCACTTGAGGAACCAGTGCTTGTCCCGCGGCCCGTCGAACCCTCCGCTGATGATGCGGTAGCGCTCGTCGCCGAGCCGCATCAGGGTCAGGTCGGCCTTGAACCCACCTTCTTCGGTCAAGAGCGGCGTATACACGGCGCGCCCGACCGGGACGTCACACTTGTTCACGGTCACCTTCTCGACGTAGTCGACAACCCCCGGGCCGGAAACATCGAAGATGGCGAAGGCGGTGACGTCGATCATGGCCACTCCCTCCCTCATCGCAAGGTGCTCCGCGTTCTGAATCGGAGACCACCACCGGGCGTCCCACTCGTGTGGCCGCCGTGTGATGCGGTCCGCATACTTCTCCAGCAACTGAGCATTGGACTCGTACCACTGGGGCCGCTCCCACCCTCCGGCTTCGAAGTACACGGCATCGAGTGCCGAGGTGTGCGGGTGGAACGGGCTGAGTCGGAGATTGCGCTCGCTGTCCCACTGTTCCCTCGGATGCACGATGCCGTAGGTCTTGTTGAAGTGCTCGGCGCACCTGGCCAGGATGTGGGCCTCGGTCCGTTGATAGTCGTAGAACCTGGCGACGTCCGAAGCGTGAGGATCGACCTCGGGATACCCCTGAGTCATCCACTCTGCGATGGCACGCCCTGTCCCCGGTCCTTCTTTGATCCAGATGGCCGCACATGACCACAATCCCCTGACTTCGGTCTCGCCCACCAGGGGCATCGCATCGGGGGTCAGGGACAAGAGGCCATTGATGCCATACCTGATCTCGGCGTCGGCCAGGAAGGGCATGAGCTCGATTGCCTGCTCCAACTGTGGGTCGAAATCCTCCTCGGTGAGCGGTAGCTCGGTCGGTGACAGCCTCGCCTCTTCGATCGAAGGGATGGTGTCGGGATGGTGGAAGATCGGGCGATGGGCATACGACCCCACCTCCATGGATCCCGCCGTCTGGCGCTCGTACATGAAGGTGTCCATGTCTCGAACTATCGGGTAGCCGATCTCGTTGCCGGTCGCCTGGAGGATCTCGAGAGGGCCGACATCGATCATCTGGTGAACCGCGGGAGTGAGAGGGATCGTGGCTCCGGCCATCTTGGCGATCCTTGGGCTCCACACCCCACATGCCACCACGACATAGTCCGCCTCGACACGACCTCTGTCGGTGACGACCGCTTTCACCCTGCCCCTCTCGGTTTCGATATCCAGGACCTCGGTGTTTGGCGAGACCGTCAAGGCGTCTTTGGACATCGCACTCTCTCGCATGAGCGTTCCCGCCTGAAGCGAGTCCACCACTGAGACACTCGGGGTGTACCAGCCACCTTCGAGAATGGTCTCATCGATGAACGGGACCATGTCCTTGACTTCGGCGGGGCTGAGCAGATGAGCCTCGATCCCCCACGTCCTGGCCGAAGTCATTCGCCGCCGCAACTCCTCTAACCGAGCCTCGGTCCGCGCCACCTCGATGCCGCCACTGGCGGTGCTGACCCCCATCTCCTCGTATTGGCTCTGACTGTCGAAGGTGAGGTGCGCCATTTCCTTGTTGTGGTCCACAGGGAAGATGAAGTTCGAGGCATGGCCGGTCGAGCCGCCGGGGTTGGGCAGAGGACCCTTGTCGATCTGGACGATGTCTCTCCATCCCAGCTCGGCCAAATGGTGTACGACCGAGTTGCCGACGATGCCGGCACCTATCACTACGACGTTTGCTGAGCTGGGAAGGTCGCTCACGAGTCCTCTCCTATCGCGATGTCAGGGCCGATCCGGAGGAGCGAATCACCTGCGGAGCACCCTTTCGCATCAGGGAATCCACCTCTAGACTTTCGCCCACGGCAGGCCATGCCACTGTACAGTACACGTTCCACCTAGTGGTACGGCTGAGGAGGACGGATGAGCGAAGAAGAGCTCGATCTCTCTGCACTCCCCGACGACGAGCTTGTCGAGCAGATGCACGACGACCTGTACGACGGGCTCGCCGATGAGATCGCCGAAGGGACCAACATCCTGCTTGCACGGGGCTGGAGTGCCCAGAAGGTCCTGAACGAGGCTCTCGTCGAGGCGATGCGAATCGTTGGGATCGACTTCAGAGACGGGATCCTGTTCGTCCCGGAGGTGCTCCTCGCCGCCAAAGCCATGAAGGCCGGTATGGCCATCCTCCGACCGCTTCTGGCCGAGACCGGTGCCGAGACCATGGGGAGCGTCGTCATCGGGACCGTCAAAGGTGACATCCATGACATCGGAAAGAACCTCGTGGCGATGATGCTCGAAGGTGCCGGGTTCGAAGTCTTCGACCTGGGGATCAACACCGACGCAGACGAATTCATCCAAGCCCTCGACGAGCACAAGCCCGACATACTCGGCATGTCGGCACTGCTGACCACGACGATGCCGTACATGAAGGTGGTGATCGACGCCCTCGTGGCCAAGGGGATCCGTGACGACTACATCGTTCTGGTCGGTGGCGCTCCGCTCAATGAGGAGTTCGGCGAAGCAGTCGGAGCCGACGCCTACTGTCGCGACGCCGCGGTGGCTGCGGACACGGCGAAGCGACTTGTGACGGAGAGGCGTGGCACGGCCGTCTGACTCCCCGCGGGTCCTCGTGATCGGTTGTGGTGCTCTGGTCAAAGAGCTCCACCATGTCATCCGGGCGAACCGGCTGGACAATGTCAGCGTGGAATGCCTTCCGGCCGCACTCCACAACCATCCGACGAAGATCCCCGCAGCGGTGCGATCGAAGCTGGAGACCGCTACGGGATATGAGTCCATCTTCGTCGCCTATGGAGACTGCGGAACGGGCGGCCGGCTGGATGCGCTGCTCGACGAATTTGGTGTCGAGCGGCTCCCGGGGGCGCATTGCTATCAGTTCTTCGCGGGCCTGGAGGCCTTCGAGCGCATGCAAATGGAGGAGCCCGGGACTCTCTATCTCACGGACTATCTGGCCAAGCACTTCGACCGCTTGATCTGGCGGGGGCTGGGGCTGGATCGATGGCCCGAATTGGCCGTGGACTACTTCGGAAATTACAGACGCGTGGTTCATCTGGCCCAGGCGAACGACCCGGATCGCGACCGCGACGCCACAAGGGCGGCCAAGCGGCTCGGGCTCCTTTACGAGCGAAAGATGGTCGGCTACGGCGAGATGGAGCCGGCTCTGGTCCGGCTATCGAGCCGTCGCGACTTCGCAACCACATGACTCAGACCATGATCAGCTCACCGACCCGGGACGTTGTCATCGGGTTCGGTCAACCTTTCGTGATCATCGGAGAGCGAATCAACCCCACCGGCCGCAAGATCCTCGCCGAGGAGATGAGGAACGGCGACTACAGCCGGGTCGAGGCAGACGCCATATCTCAAGTGGCGGCTGGAGCACACATGCTCGACGTCAACGCCGGCATCCCACTCGCCGATGAACCGGCCATCCTGGCCGAAGCGGTCAAACTCGTGCAGGCCATCACCGATGCCCCTCTCTCCATCGACTCATCGATAGTCGAAGCCCTCGAAGCCGGTCTGGCGGTGTACGAGGGCAAGGCCCTGGTCAATTCGGTGACGGGCGAGGAGGAGAGGCTCGAGGCGGTCCTCCCCCTGGTTGCCAAACACGGCGCGGCAGTGGTGGCGATCAGCAACGACGAGACCGGTATCTCCGAGGATCCCGATGTCCGCTTCCAGGTCGCGGAGAAGATCGTGAGACGGGCGGCCGACCACGGGATCCCGAAGGAAGACGTGATCGTCGACCCACTGGTGATGCCGATCGGTGCGCTGCCCACGGCCGGTGTGCAAGTGTTTCGCCTTCTGCGCCGTCTCCGCGAAGAGCTCGAGGTGAACACCACGGTCGGTGCCTCCAACATCAGCTTCGGCTTGCCCCATCGGAAGGGGATAAACGCCGCTTTCCTCGCAATGGCAGCAGCGAATGGGCTCACATCGGCGATCACCAACCCCCTCGAACCCGAGATCGCCCAGGCGGTGATGGCAGCCGACGTTCTCAACGGCGCGGACCCTGACTGCAGCAGGTGGATCAAGGAGCACCGAGAGCCCGTGGCCGAAGGGGCCGGAGCGAGACGCCGGACCGGTCGTCGCGATCGGGGCACGTGAGCACGGCGCGCGTCCTGTTCACGCCTTCGGGGCGTCAGGGGGACGTTGCGGTGGGCACATCAGTTCTCGACGCGGCGCGCGGGCTCGGGGTCGACCTGGATTCGATCTGTGGCGGCCGCGGGATCTGCGGGAGATGCCAAGTGCAGCTGGGAAGTTCGAAGAGCATCCCGCTCGACCCCTCGAGAATCTCACCGCCCGGCCCGACCGAGCTCGACTACAAGGGCAAACGGCCACTCGAGCCGGGTCATCGACTGGGCTGTGCAGCCCGGATCCTCGACGACGTGGTCATCGACATACCCACAACCAGCCAGATCCACCGCCAAGTGGTCCGCAAGCGAGCCGACGTGCCGAACATCGCCATAGACCCGGTCGTCCGTCTCTATTACGTAGAGGTCTCGGAGGCGGCCCTGGGGGAGCAGGACAGCGATCAGAGGCGTCTGTTGACCTCTCTCCAGGAACAGTGGGACCTCTCGGAGCTTCGCATCGACCCTCGAGCCCTGCCGGAGATGCAGGAGTCTTTGATTGTCGGGAAATCACACGTCACAGCTGCCGTGCGCGACCGGCTCGTCGTGGCGATCTGGCCCGGATTCAGGGACATCTCCTTGGGAGTCGCCTTCGACGTGGGCTCGACAACGATCGCCGGCCATCTCTGCGATCTGCTCACCGGTCAGATTCTGGCGTCCCATGGTGAGATGAACCCTCAGATCCGATTCGGCGAGGACGTCATGAGCCGGGTGAGCTACGCCATGATGAACGAAGGAGGAGCCCGCGACCTGACGGAAGCGGTGAGGTCCGCCCTCGATGGCGCCGTCGGTGCACTGGTCGATCAGGGGGGCGTCGCGCGAAGCGACGTTCTGGAGTTGACTCTCGTCGGCAATCCGATCATGCATCACCTCTTCCTCGGGCTCGATCCAACCCCGCTGGGAGCGGCACCGTTCTCACTCGCGGTCGATGAAGCCGTCGAGATCGAGGCGATCGAGATCGGGATCAATGCCCATCCGAGGTCTCGAGCCTATGTCCTGCCATGCATAGCAGGCCATGTCGGAGCAGACGCCGCCGCTGCCGTGCTCTCCGAGGCTCCCCACCAAAACGAGGCGGTCACGCTGCTGGTCGATGTCGGCACCAACGCTGAAATCGTCCTGGGGAACTCGAGACGGCTGCTGGCCGCATCCAGCCCAACAGGTCCGGCGTTCGAGGGTGCACAGATCTCCTCGGGTCAGCGTGCGGCGCCGGGCGCGATCGAGCGGGTCCGCATCGATCCGGCGACTCTCGAACCTCGAATCAAGATCGTTGGTGGTGAGCATTGGTCTGACGAAGAGGGATTCGCCGACGAGGCCGCACACACTCCGATCACAGGAATCTGCGGTTCGGGGATCATCGAGGCGATAGGTGAGCTCTTCCTGGCTGGTGTGATTGCAGGTGACGGTCAGATCCGCGACCTTCCCAACAGTCGGATAATCAGCTCGGATCGGACCTTCAGCTTCGTTCTCTGGGACACACCGGAGATCCTGATCACCCAGGACGACGTGCGATCGATTCAGCTGGCCAAAGCGGCACTTCAGGCGGGCGCCCGTCTCCTGATGGATCATTTCGAAACCGACACGGTCGACCAAGTGAGGCTCGCCGGTGCTTTCGGCACACACATCGACCCGAAGTACGCGATGGTTCTCGGCATGATCCCGGATTGTGACCTGAATCAGGTTTCGGGAGCGGGTAACGCAGCCGGTGCCGGAGCCATCATTGCCCTTCTCAGCAACTCGAAACGAAGGGAGATCGAGGATCTCGTCGATCGTGTCGAGAAGATCGAGACCGCCACCGAGCCCCGATTCCAGGAGCACTTCGTCGCCAGTCTGGCGATACCTCACGAGACTGCGCCGTACCCTCACCTACGCAGCACAGTGAGCATCCCCGACCCGTCGCCTACCGCCGGCGGCCGGCGACGCCGACGTGAGAGGAGACCTGAGCATGACTGAGGGGTCCACAAGGAGACGCTCGGGAGGGCGGGATGCCCGAAGGGCAGCCCGAACCTCGGCCGCGGAGGCAGCTCTTCCCTATCTGACCAGGTCGATTCCCCCTACCGAGATACTCGCCGAGGAGGGGCTGGCGACCATCGAGGAGAACGCCGAGGCAATCCTGGAGGAGATTGGCATCGAGATCGTCGAGTTCCCCGAAGCCCTGTCGATCTTCGAGGCCGGCGGTGCGACGGTCGACGGAACCAGGGTCCGGTTCCCGAGAGGAATGTGCCGGGACCTGATTGTCGACTCGGCTCCCGAGCGATTCACCCAACATGCCCGCAACCCGGCGAAATCGGTCGAGATCGGAGATCCTCACGTTGTCATGGCTCCCGCATACGGGTCACCGTTCGTCAGGGATCTGTTCGGGGGCCGTCGCTATGCGAACCTCGACGACTTCCGCAACTTCGTCAAGCTCGCCTATTCCTCCCCGCAAATGCATCACTCTGGTGGGACGCTCTGCGAGCCGGTCGACCTTCCGGTCAACAAACGGCATTTCGACATGATCTACACCCATATCCGATACAGCGACAAGCCGTTCATGGGCTCGGTCACCGCTCCCGAACGAGCCCAGGACACCGTGGACATGGTCAAGATCCTGTTTGGCGAGGACTTCATAGATGAGAACACGGTCCTGCTGTCCCTCTGCAATGCCAACTCGCCCCTTTCCTGGGATCGGAACATGCTCGGATCCGCCAAGGTCTACGCGGAGAACAACCAAGCAGTGATCATCGCACCGTTCATACTGGCCGGGGCGATGGGACCGGTCACCGCTGCCGGAACAGCAGCCCAGACTCTCGCCGAGGCGATGGCTGGCATGGCGTTCACCCAGCTGGTGCGTCCAGGTGCACCGGTCGTGTTCGGGTCCTTTGCGAGCTCGATGTCGATGCAGTCCGGAGCACCGACCTTCGGCACTCCCGAGCCGGCACTGGTCTTGTTCACCGTGGCCGCATTGGCGAGACGTCTGGGTGTGCCTTCCCGACTCGGTGGGAATCTCACAGCATCGAAGCTCCCCGACGCCCAGGCGGCATACGAGAGCGCGGCGACCTTCATCCCGACACTCATGGCAGGAGCCAACTTCGTGCTTCATTCCGCCGGCTGGCTCGAAGGAGGGCTGGTCATGGGATACGAGAAGTTCGTGCTCGACGCCGACATGGCCGGGATGGCTGGAGCTCTGCTGGGCGGTATCGACATGTCGCCGAACGGCCAGGCGATGGATGCGATCCGGGAGACCGGGCCGGGCCAGCATTACCTGGGAGCAGCCCACACACTCGCCAACTTCGAGAACGCCTTCTGGAGATCGGCCACCGCGGACAGCAACAGCTTCGAGCAGTGGGAGGCCGAAGGTGCGAAAGATGCCGCTGCGCGCGCCTACGAGCGTTGGAACCAGATGCTGTCCGACTACGAGATGCCGCAGCTGGACGACGACAAGGACCAGCAGATCCTGAGCTGGATCAACCAGCGCAAGGAATCGTTCCCAGACTCGGATGTGTGATGACAACCAGACCTATCTACACCGCCCACCTCACCGCTCAGGAGATCTCGTCGATTCGCCGGATACTCGAACAACCCAAATACGAGCTGATCCCGTTGAAGAACGTCCTGGAGCAGGCCGGGCATCTCCCATCTGGGGCAACGGTCAGCGTCACTGCATCGCCCAACAAGGGGATGATGGCCACCGTCGACCTCTCGATCGAGCTTCAGAATCGCGGCTTCCACGTCATCCCCCATATCTCCGCCCGCCTCACCCGTGACCGCAGTGAGCTACGAGAGATCATCGATCGTCTCGATGCCGCCGACATGCGGAGAGTCTTCGTGGTGGGCGGCGACGTCACGGAGGCGGGTGAGTTCTTCGACGGCCTGGCGATCCTGGCGGCAATGGAGGAGATGGGTCACGGGTTCACCGAGGTCGGGATACCTGGATATCCAGAAGGACATCACATCGTCGACGACGCCACAATCGAGAAGGCCGTCGAAGACAAGGTGCCATTTGCGTCATACATCACCACCCAGATGTGCTTCACACCCGACGCCATCTCGACATGGGTCCAATCTCTGAGAAGTCGGGGCATCGACCTCGGGGTCTTCATAGGCATCCCTGGAGTTGCCGAGCTGAAAAAGCTTCTCACCCTGTCGGTGCGCATCGGGGTGGGCGCGTCGAGCCGTTTCCTCTCCCACAACAAGAGCCTCGCCGGCAGGCTGGTACGTCCTGGGGGCTATGCCCCTGACGACCTGGTCATTGGTCTCGCAACTCTCCTGGCCGATTCTGCCGCCAACGTTGAGGGCTTTCACATCTACACCTTCAACCAGGTGGAGAGCACCGAACAATGGCGTCACGAGATGCTCCGAGCTCTGCCCTGATAGTGTCGCGTTCCGCTCTGCGGACCGGGAGTCGTAGCATGGAACACAATGGCCCATGTCGAATCGGTAGCCCGAGCGGTGAAGGTCATCGAGGCTCTGGCGATGTCCCCCGCAGGTCTCTCCGAATGCGCCCGAAGGGTGGGCTTGCCCAAGAGCACGGTGGCCCGAATCCTGGCAACCCTCGAGGAAACCGAGGCAGTCGAGCGCGCCGAGGATGGGCGGATGTATCGGCTTGGTCCAATGATGCAGAGGCTCTCGGCCGCAGCCGGTGGCCCGGCCCAGCTGGCGGCCTTCGCCTGGCCCTATCTCGAGGAATTGACCAGTCTGACCGGTGAGGCCGCCGGCCTATCGATCCCGGACGGCTATCGAGTCCACTACATCGACCAGACCGAGGCGACCCACCCGGTCCAGGTGCGGGACTGGACAGGTGAACTCATCCCGATGCACCTCGTGCCGTCAGGTCTGGTAATCATGGCCCACTGGCCTGATGAGCAGACCGACCGCTATCTGGGCCGGGACCTCGAGCGAACGACAGCCAACTCGATGACGGACCCTGAGGCTATCCGGGACCGTCTGGGTGGGATCCGGGAGGTGGGCTACGTCTGGGTCTTCGAGGAGTTCGTCGAGGGGATCAACTCCGTCGCCGCACCTGTATTCGAGAAGGACACGATCACAGCCGCGATTCATGTTCACGGCCCTGCATACCGTTTCCCGGCCCCCGGCGAGGAAGGACGACTGGGCAAGGCCGTAGCGGGCGCGGCACGACGTCTCTGGGAGGCCATGGCCCGCTGACCAATCGAATTGGCGCACCGATTCGGGAGGTCAATCGGCGTTGTTCCCATTCCCGTTCCTGCCCAGTCTCTTGGCGGTCTCGACGATCAGACGGGGGATGAAAGTGGATCGGGCGGGTACCGAGAGAAAGGGACGCTGGGCGACACCGGTGAGCACGGGGCGTCTTGCGATTCGATAGACGCCCAGGACACCGATGACGCCGTGTACCAGTGTCATGGTCCAGAAGAAGCCGCTGGGCCCCGCTGCAGTCATGACCATCGAGGCGAGCACCGGCCCGAAGACGGCTCCGACACCGGTGAGAAAGACGACCGCGACACTTCCCGTGACCGCCCTACCCGGAGGTAGGACATCGACAACATGGCTCAGCGCAAGGGAGTACATGGGAAAGGAGAGCCCACCCAGTGCGAGCATCACTGCCACCAGAACAAAGCTGTCCCCGGACACCGTGACCCCGAACCCGGCCACCACGACCGCGGCCAGGGTGACGACGAGAATCGCACGGCGGCGATCGATCTTGTCGGACAGGTGACCGATTGGCCACTGGAAGAGGACCGACCCCAGCGCACCCGCTCCGACAAAGAGGGCAGTGCGAGTGTTGGACATGCCCACCTGGGTGGCATACACACCCGCCATACCCAGTAGTGCACCATTGGCTACCCCAGCTCCAACAGCAGTGATGACGCCAACCGGGGCTACCTCCCATATCTCTCTGGGCCTCACGGGTGGGGGCAGGAAGAACTCCGGGGCGGTGTTGATTGACAGCGACACCGGTGCGATCGAGAGGGCCATGAGTGCACCGGCGGCGATGAACAGTGTTTGCTGGAGCGGGCTCCCCAAACCGAGGAGGACCTGGCCGAGTGAGAGGCCACCCATCGCCACCACCATGTACAACGCCATGACCCTCCCCCGGTTCTCGTTGGTCACCGTGTCGTTGAGCCAGCTCTCGACGACGATGTAGAGACCGGCCATGGCGAAGCCAAAGACCAGCCGTAGGACGATCCAGGCATAGGGAACCACCCAGACTGCGTGTATCAGGGCGGTCGTCGTCACCAACGAGGCCAGCCCGGCGAAGACCCTGATGTGACCCACCCTGGCCATGAACCCCGGGGTGAAGTGCGACCCTGCCAGGAAGCCCCCGAAGTATGCGGCCATGATCAGACCGGTCGTGGTCGTTGAGAAGCCTTCCAGCTCGGAGCGGACGCCGATGAGGACCCCGACCAGACCGTTTCCCACCATGATCAATGCCAGAGCAGCGAACAGGCCCCAGGCCGAGATCAAGGTTTTTTGCGCGGTCGATTGCATTCTCGGTCTTGTAGTTGGATCGGATGTGTGCCGGCCCGGCAGGAAGCTCAGATTCGGGCTAATCCGGGGCGTCGATACCTCGAATTCTCTCAGCGCCAGCGTACAACGTGAAACCGCCCTCACGGAGGAATCCGACGATCGTCATCCCGAACTCCTCGGCGAGATCTACGGCGAGACTCGACGCAGCCGAGACACCGCAGACCAGGGAGATCCCGGCCACCGCCGCCTTTTGTGTGATCTCAAACGACACCCGTCCGGAGACGATGAGACCGATCCGGGGCAGAGGCCAGGCGTCGGCCGCGAGGTGGCCGATCAACTTGTCGACCGCATTGTGACGGCCCACGTCCTCCCTCACGGCCAGGAGGTCTCCGGCGGTGTCGAAGACGGCGGCCGCATGGAGACCGCCGGTCTCGTGAAACGCCGCTTGCCGCTGGAGCAGCCGTGGAGGCAGGGACAGGATCACGTCGGCATCCACGACCGGCCCTTCTGGCGGCCTCGCACCTGCGACCCTGATGGCATCTATGGACGCCTTGCCACAAACACCGCAGGAAGAGGTCGAATAGAAGTTCCGCTGGAACCTGGCCGCATCGATGTCCACGCCCTCGGCCGTGACCAGATTCCACCTTCCCTCACCGAGGTCTTCGATACTCGCGATTGATCTCGGTGTGGTGATGATCCCCTCGGTCAATGCGAAACCAAGAGCCAGGTCGGAATCCGAGCCAGGGGTTCGCATGACCACGGCCAGCGGGGTCCCATCGAGACGTATCTCGAGAGGCTCCTCAACCACGAGGCTGTCATCGAAGGGCGTTGAGAGGTCCCGAAACCTCACGACCCGTCGGGTCGTGACCGGCTCAGCCATCGACGCCGCTACCTACGTAACTCCAGCCAAACCGGCCTTTGATGCAGAGGTTCCCAAGGGTGACGTCGTGGTCATGGGGCGAGGTGACCTTGACGATTCGGTTGTCCTGCGTGTGGAGGTCGAGATTGCATCCGACGCCACAGTAGGAGCACACGGTCCGGGTGATCTCCTGGCTCGACTCGTCCCAGGCGCCCTGCTCACGCATGTCGTATTCGATCTTGCCGACCAGGGCACCTGTGGGGCACACGGCGATGCAGTTGCCGCAGTAGACGCACGCCGAATCTGGGAGTGCGAAGTCGAACTCGGTGGAGATGCGGGAATCGAACCCGCGGCCGGCGACTGCTATGGCGAAGGTGTTCTGGTGCTCGACGCCACAGGCGTCCACACATCGGTAGCAGAGGATGCACCTGCTGTAGTCCCGGACGTACAACTCGTCCTCGACTTTCGCCGGTTCGTAGACGGTGGCGGCCGCCGCAAGCTCCGGCGATCCGTGGTGTCCCGGGCTCGGGGGCTGCCGCGGCGCCTCCACTGCTGGGGGGCCGAACCTCTCGGAGCGGGCACCGGCCATGGTCATCCAACCCGCCAGCTGCTCTTCGGACCTGTCCAGCTCGCTGGCCGAACCCAGAAGTTCCAAGACCAGACGCCGACTGTGCTCAGCACGATCCGTACCGGTGCGGATCTCCATCCCCTCTTCCAGCTCGCGAGAGCACGATGGGATCAAGGCTCGCGACCCTTCCAGCTCGACGACACAGACCCTGCAGGCGCTGGCCGGGGTCATGGTGGGGCCGTAACAGAGGGTGGGCAGGCCGACACCGGCACTGCGGCAGGCGTCGAGCACCGAAGAACCCTCTGGCAGCTCGACGGTCTTCCCGTCGACACTCGCCGAGATCGTGACTCGTTGCCGATCCGTGGTCGTCATTGCGGCGCTCCGGGTAGTCCGAGTCTGATTGCCGACTGAATGGCCGACGCCGCCGTCTGACCCAGCCCGCATATGGAGGCGTCGGTCATCACGCGAGCAAGATCGTCGAGCCGTTTCCTCTCCTCTTGCCGCGAGCCCAATGGGCGTCCCCCGGACAGCCTCCCGAGAGCCTCCTCCTGACGAACAGTTCCAATGCGGCAAGGCACACACTGGCCACACGACTCGTCTCGGAAGAATCGGGCGATTCTGGCGAGCACGGGACCAAAGTCGGTGTCGTCGTCGAAAACGATGACTGCACCAGATCCGAGTGTGGCGCCTGCGGCCCGGGTTGCTTCGAAGGTGAGAGGCATGCTCATCGCTTCCGGCCCAACGAAACTCCCCGCCGCTCCTCCGAGTAGCACGGCGCCGATCTTCCCGGCACCGGACAACTCCAACAACTCACCGAGGGTCGCGCCAAACGGAACCTCATAGACGCCTGGCCGGTCCACAGCCCCCGAGACGCAAAACAGCTTCGGACCCGATGATTGCTCGGTGCCCAACGCGGAGAATGGAACGCCCCCGATCTGGAGCGCGTACAGGGCGGCAAGTAGCGTCTCGATGTTGTTGATCCCGGTGGGCTTCCCGAAGAGGCCGTGCTGAGTGGGGAAGGGGGGCTTCTGGCGCGGTTCTCCCCTGTGTCCTTCGATCGATGCAAAAAGGGCTGTCTCCTCGCCACAGATGTAGGCGCCGGCACCCCGACGCACCTCGAGTTTGAAATCGAAACCGGAGCCCGCGACGTCGGCACCCAGGAGACCAGCCTCACGCGCCTGGCTGATGGCTCTCGTCAACCGCCGCTCCGCCGTGGGGTACTCCCCCCTCACATAGACGTAGCCGTGGGTCGCACCGGTGGCGAAGCCGTAGATTGTCATGGCTTCGACGACCGCAAAGGGGTCTCCTTCCATTAGGAGCCTGTCTTTGAAGGTCCCGGGCTCGGACTCGTCGCCGTTGGCTATCACATACTTGATGGGTCCAGGCGCCTCGGCCACACCCCTCCACTTCACGCCGATGGGGAAGGCGGCTCCACCCCTGCCACGCAGGTTCGATCTCTCCAGCTCCTCGATGACTCCCATGGGGCCGAGGTCGACGGCTCGGGACAGCGTTTCGTACCCACCCGAGGCCCGATATGACTCGAGACTCTCCGGGTCGACATCGCCGACTCGCCTGAGGAGCGCAAGCTCCGACCGATCTTGGTGGACAACGCCTGGATCGAGCTCATCGAAGCCGATGGCTCTGACCGACCGGGTGTCCACGGGGGCCGCGTTGGCATAGCCCTTTCCCGGCTGATGGAGCATTGCGGCGGGAGCTCGGTCGCACTGGCCAAGACACGGGCTCCGCTCCCATCGAACTCCATTCGATCCAAGTGCGTCATCCAGCGAGTCACACAGCGCCTCGGCCCCATATTGGGTGCAGATGATGTCGTCGCAGACGTGAATGGTCGTGATCCCGGTCTCATCGACCCCGTAAAGGGCGTAGAAGGTGGCGACGCCGTATGCCTCGGCCGGGGGAACGGTCAGGCGGTCGGAGATGTAGCCGAGGGCTCCACGGGAGACACCCCCTACCGCATCCTGGACTGCGTGCAGCGCGGGCAGGAGCATGTGTCGCTTCTCCCGCGCCGCATGGCCTCCATAGGCCACCCTTCCGTCGAGGCCACCAAAAGAGCCACCATCCCAGCCCGAATCCGGCGGGCCCAGGACTTCATCGACAGCGCTCTTCTCGGCCTCGGTCGGGCGGTAGAGCAGATTCCTGATGTCCATGGGCTAGGCCAGGGCTTCCACGCGAATCGCGGTGGCCTTGAACTCGGCGGTGCCCGACTTGGGGTCCCATGCATCCACGGTGAGCACGTTCACGTCGGTGTCGTCGGGGAAATGAACCGCCATGAAGGCAAGTCCTGGACGAAGTGAGCGGTCGAACCTCACAGGGGCGGTCAGACTCCCCCGGCGGGAGCTGACCCGCACCTGATCACCCTCGGAGACACCAAGGGCCACGCCGTCTTCTGGAGAGAGGTCGAGAACCCCGTGTATCCGACGAGGCGACTCGTATCGACCGCTTTGGACCCCGGTGTTGTACGAGTCCAATCGCCTCCCGGTCGTGAGCCGCATCGGGAACTCTTCGGTGAGCTCATCCACGGGAGCGGCGTACTCCACGGAGCTAAACGGTGCCCTCCCCCCGGACACAGGGCGGTCCCAGAGCCGGCCATGGAGGAACAGGGACCCCGGGTGATCTTCTGTGGGACACGGCCATCGCAGGCCGCCCAGCTCCTCGAGTCGGGCATAGGACATCCCGCCGTGTAGTGGAGAGAGAGCTCGCATCTCATCCCACGCCTGCTCGGCGGTCGGCGTGGGCCAGTCATGGCCGAAGGCGCGCGCAATTCTGCTCAGAAGCTCGATGTCGTCAAGAGCCTCACCAGGTGGGTCCAAAGCCTTCCTCACTCGCTGCACCCGCCGTTCGCTCGAGGTGTATGTCCCCTCTGCCTCCGCCCATCCGGCTGCCGGGAGGACCACATCCGCCAACTCGGCGGTCGCCGTGAGGAAGATGTCCTGGACCACGATGAAATCGAGTGAGCGAAGTCGTCGCTCCATCTCCGTGCTGTCGGCTTCGGACTGAAGGGGGTTTTCACCAAGGACGAATAGAGCCCGCAATGTGCCCTCGTCCATGGCCTCGTGCATCAGGCTGATGTGCTTGCCCTCTTTCGCCGGGATTTGCGAACCCCACACCTTCTCGAACTTCGAGCGGGATTCGGCGTCTTCGACATCCTGGAAACCGGGAAGCTTGTTGGGCAGAGCGCCCATGTCACCACCACCCTGGACGTTGTTCTGGCCGCGCACCGGGACCAGCCCAGACCCGTATCGACCAACATGCCCGGTCAGCAGGGCGAGGTTGATCAGCGCGAGCACATTGTCGGTGGCGTTGTGATGCTCGGTGATCCCCAGAGTCCAACAGATCTGGGCTTTTTCGGCCCGGCCATATTCGTGAGCGAGCTGGCGAATCGCTTCCCCGGGGACACCGCTGATCTCTTCGGCCCGGTCCAAGGTGTACGACTCCACGGTCTCCGCATAGGCGTCGAAGCCCTCGGTCGCTTCACGGATGAACTCCTCGTCATACATACCCCGGGTGATGATCTCCCGGCCGACGGCGTTGGCCACGGCGATGTCAGAGCCGACATCGATGCCCAACCAAACGTCCGCCCATTGCGCCGAGGAGGTGCGACGCGGGTCGACGGCGAACATGCGTGCGCCGTTGTGAACACCCTTGAGGACGTGGTGGAAGAAGATCGGATGCGCCTCGCGCGCATTCGACCCCCACATGATGATGAGGTCCGTGTCTTCGATTTCTTGATACGAGCTGGTGCCACCGCCCGCCCCGAACACTGCCGCCAGACCGGCGACGGAGGGAGCGTGTCAGGTGCGGTTGCAGCTGTCGATGTTGTTGCTGCCCATCACCATCCGAGCGAACTTCTGGGCCATGTAGTTCGTCTCATTGGTCGCCTTGGAACAGCTGAACAGTCCGAAAGCGTCGCCCATGTGCGGTCTCAAACCGGAAACGATGCGCTCCATCGCCTCCTCATAGCCAGCCGGCCGCAGGTCGCCGCTTTCGCGGACGAGGGGACTGGTGAGCCTCGAGTAGCTGCGCTTCATCATCACCTCCTTCCTGTTGAAGTAGGTCCGAGCGTACCTGAGCGAAAGTCGGCCGGAAGGGCCCCGACGTCCCCACAGACCCTCTTGGCCGTGGCTCCCCGTCGACGACCAGCATCAATCGAAGACGACGACCGAGCGCACCGTCCGGCCGGTCCGCATGTCATCGAAGGCCTCGTTCAGCGAATCGAGGGGCAGGCGCCTGGTGACCATCTCATCCAGGTTCAGCTGTCCGCTCATGTACATGTCTACGTACCGGGGAACGTCCCTCCTCGGCTCATTGGAGCCCATCACCGAGCCCTGGATCCTCCGCTCGTAGAAGAGAGCGTCGGTTGGTATCGAGAGGGTCTCCCCCGGTATGAGCCCGACGATCGTGAGCGTCCCACCTCTGCGCAGCATGGCGAAGCCGCTCTCGGCCGTGGCCGGGGTGCCGATTGCCTCGATCACGTGGTGGGCGCCGTGGCCTCCGGTCAACTCGAGCACAGCTGTAACCGTGCTGCCTTCTTGCCACTCGACGACGTGCGTTGCGCCGAGGGAAGCGGCCAGTTCCAGCTTCTCTGCCACCACGTCGACGGCGATGATGATCTCGGCGCCTGCGATTCGCGCCCCCTGCACCGCGGCCAGACCCACGCCACCGCACCCGATGACAACCACCGTCTGGCCATCCCGAACCTCGGCAGTGTTGAAGACCGAGCCCAGGCCCGTTGCCACCCCACATCCCAGGAGGGCGGCCCGATCGAGAGGAACCTCCGGCGACACTTTCACCAGGGTGGTCTCATGGACCAGCATCTGCTCGGCGAACGACGAGAGATCGAGAAACTGATGAACGCTCACACCGTCCTGAGAGATTCGGGAACGCGCACCGGGATCCCGTCGTGTCTCCTCCTTGCCGATGCACAAATGGGTGCTTCCCTCGACGCAATAGGCACAGCTCCCACAGAAGGCGGTCAGCGCGGTGACCACATGGTCACCCGGCTCGACGTAGCTCACACCATCGCCGACCGCGACGACCACCCCGGCCGACTCGTGCCCGAGCACCGCAGGGGTTGAGAGTGGATAGGAGCCATCGAGGAAGACGAGATCGCTGTGGCACACACCCGAGGCGGCGACTCGTATCAGGACTTCGCGGGGCCCGGGCTCGTCGAGCGTTACAGACTCGATCGAGAGCGGCTCACCAACGGAACGCATCAGCGCAGCCTTCATCGAGCCCATATCACCGGCGGTCACTCTACGGGATAGTCTCTGACGGATGTCCACCATCAACGAGTACCTGGCGAGCGCTCGGAGCAGAATCGACCGCGTGCTTCCCGACTATCTCGACGATGAGATCGAGGCCGGGGCACTGGTAGTCGACATTCGACCTGAGTCCGACCGTAAGCAGTTCGGCGACCTCGACGGGGCGGTCGCCATCGACCGCAACGTGCTCGAGTGGCGACTCTCGCCATCCAGCGAAGACCGAACTCACGATGTCGAAGACCGGCGGGTGATCCTCTTCTGCAACGACGGATACGCCTCGAGTCTGGCTGCGGCATCTCTGCGTGACGTCGGAGTGAAGAAGGCCGCAGATCTGGTCGGTGGCTTCAACGCCTATCGGGAGCACAAAGAGAACCCCTAGACCCGGAAGCGTCGGCTCGGGGGCGCTTTTCGACCTGCTCCCAGACGCCGTGGCGAGGTCCTCGTCGGTAACCTGCGCAGCAGAATCCGATACCCGAAGGGACTGACACATGCCAAGCCCACTGCCCAGCTCCGCCAGCTACGTGATCGTCGGGGCGGGTGTGCACGGGCTCAGTACCGCATGGCACCTGGCGATGGAGTTGGAGTCGCGGGGTCAAGGGTCGGGCCGGGACGTCGTCCTCCTCGACAAGTCCCGCCCCGGTGCGGGAGCCACGGGGATCGCCTGTGGGTGTGTGCGCAATCTCTACATGACCGAGCCCCTCCATGCCATCCTCAGACACTCCGTCGACGTGTGGAACTACGACCCCGTCCTCTTCGGTTTCCAACAAGTCGGCTACGTCTCTTGTGGTGAGGAGAACCAGGTCGAGGATTACGAGCGCATCCACAAGAGCCAGAACTCGGTGGACTACAACTCGGACCTGTACGTCGGTGAGGACGCTCGGAAATACTTGACGTCGATCTGGCCCGATTTCAAACACCACTCGATCGACGTCGTTCTACACGAGCATTTGAGCGGATACGCCGGGACTGCACAGGCCGTTCGCGGTCTCGTCGAGATGTGTCGGCGACACGACGTCAACGTCCAAAGCGGCGTCGAAGTAACTGGCTACGACGTCCAGGGCGGTGAAGTCAGGGCCGTCGAGACCGACAAGGGGCGCATCGAAGCGGACGTGGTACTCGTCTGCGTCGGAGCGTGGGTCCCGACGCATTGGGAGATGCTCGGTCTGCCCACGACTCTCGACGTGGGCTATCGAGACGGATCCGTCGTCGAGGGCAAGGACATGTGGACCTACTGGCGCCTCGAGGAAGGAGAGGTCTACTTCGACGGCCCCTACTACACGGCGGACAACAAGAACCCGCCGGTGCTTCATGTCGAGTTGATGAACACGCCGGTGGTCGACCCACAGACCGGCGAGGAGTTGGATGACAACGTTTACGTTTATTGGAAGAACGGAACAGAGCGCATGGAACGCCCCGGCATTCAGGGTGGTGGGATGCCCGTCAAGATCGGGCCAGACGCAAGCGTCGAGCCGTATGGGCACGCCAACGACGAGTATCAGGCCGGTCCGGATTTCGCCGACTACTTCACCGCCTGTATGGGGATGCTCATGAAGCGATTCGAGGGAGTTCGCCCGAACTTCAAGGAGAGACGCAACGGCGGGATTGGTGCCTTCACCCCGGACAACGTGCCGGTTATCGACTGGATCATGCCCAACGTGTTGATGGTCGCCGACTCGAACCACGGCTTCAAGATGACCGGTCTGGGGAAGCTCGTGGCCAAGCAGCTGGCCGGCTCGATGAAGGTCCCCGAGCTGCAGCCCTTCAAACTCGACCGTTACGAGAAGGGCCAAGCGTTCGGATCGGGAACCACCCACTCCCCTTGGGTCTGACCCAATCCACACGACGAAGCCGCCATGGTCGCCACCAGAGCATTCGACGAAAGTCTCTAGATCGGATCAGCCTCGTCGATAGGACGGTCGGCCATCTCCAAGTGCAACTCGTCACCTGCATAAGGGTGAGATCGCGCCACACCCTCGTCGAGGGCCACGCCAAGTCCCGGCTCCGTCGATGGGATCACATACCCCTCTTCCCAGGTGATCGGGGTCTGCAGGAGCTCTGCATGGAACCCGCTCCAGTCTCGAATGCCCTCGAGGAGAAGGAAGTTGGGTGAGCAGACGGCGAGCTGGATGTTGGCGGCCCCAACGATCGGGCCGCAGTAGAGGTGAGGGGCGATCTGAGCATTGTGCGCCTCGGCGAGTGCGGCGATCTTCTTCCCCTCGAGGATTCCACCCACGCGCCCCAGGTTGGGCTGGAGGATCGAGACGGCACCGGCCTCCAACAGACGGGCGAACTCACCCTTGGTGGTCAGCCTCTCACCCGCTGCGATAGGGATAGAGGTTTGTCGGGCCACCCGCGCCATCCCGGCAACGTCATCTGGAGGAGTCGGCTCTTCGAACCAGAGGGGATCGAATGGCTCCGCTTGGGAAGCCAGCCGCACCGCACCGGAGGCGGTGAATTGGCCATGGGTGCCCAGCAACAAGTCGGCGCGGCTCCCAACGGCATCTCTGATCTTCTTCAGAAACTCGACAGTCAGCTCGATTCGAGCGAGCGATGGCTGATGCCCACCCATCGCGGTGTAGGGACCGGCGGGATCGAACTTCAGCGCGGTGAAGCCGCGGTCGACCTCTTCGGTGGCTCGCCGAGCCGCCAAATCGGGGTCGACGTAGACATCGGTACCGTCGCCGGGCTCCGGATAGAGATACGTGTAGGTGCGGAGTCGCTCGTGCACTCTTCCGCCCAGCAGGTTGTAGATGGGCTGGCCAAGGCTCTTGCCCATGATGTCCCAACAGGCAATCTCCAGCCCGCTCATCACGCCTTGCAGCGACAGGTCGGGACGCTGGGTGAAACCTCGGCTATAAGCCCGCCTCCAGAGTCGTTCCACGTCAAACGGGCTCTCGCCCATCAGGGTTCTCTCAGCGACGTCAGTGATCATGGCGGCCACCACATCGGGGTGGAAGGTCGCGGCGTACACCTCCCCATAGCCGACGATCCCGTCGTCGGTCACGAGCTTGACGAATACGAAATACCGACCTCCAAAGAACGGAGGCGGATTTCCGACCACGAAGACCTCGACGTCGGTCAGTTTCATCGAGACGAATCTAGGACGTTTGGTCAGGCGTTCTCCAAGACACCATCCCTGCAAGGTCACCGAGAGTGCTCGGAAGTCAGCTGGTAACGATCAACTCGCGCTCGGCCCTCCACTCGACCCCACCCTCGAAGTCGAAGTACTTGGTTCGTTCCAGGATCAGCTTGGGCGAATCGGTGAGCCCGTCGGTTAGCTCGGCATTGTGGATGCGGACATTTCTGTAGTGGACCGGTGACAACAGCCTCGCCGCTTCGGCGTGAAGCTCGCTACCACGCCAGTGTTCCCGGTCGATGGGGTCATCGTGGAGCACGAGGTTGGCCCAGTGACCTCTGGCCAGCTCGACCGAGCTGTAGCTGAGGATCCCCGGATACTCGGTGAATTGGGCCACGATGGCCGAGTTGGCCTCTTCGAGTGGAGATGGGTCCCGGTCCACCCTGCGCTCGCCGAAGAACCCGACGACGCATGTCCGGTCCCGATATCGAAGCCGGTCCTCGTCACAGATGATGAGACGATGGGTCAGATCGTCGATCTTCCACGCCAGCTGCTGGTAGGGCCGGAGGTCCCTGGTGCCCGAATCCGCTTCTCGCAGCACACCTCGGACGTCCGCGACGAGCTCGAGCAGCGTTTTCAGGTCGCGTGGGATCAGATCGGCCGATGTGAAAGGCCGACCTGGCGCCTCCTCCCTTGGACCCAACGGGATCGTCTCGGGCACTATGCCACCGTTAGTCGACATTGGTTGATGCTAGCTGAGAGTGGCTGAGTCACCAGCCCATATCGCGGGGACCTGATCTGGTGCACGAAAGATCAGACCTCCCACAGACGGGGAGGGCCCGGGGGCCGCACTGAGGCCGGGGAGCGCCCTGAGCAACACGAGGATCGCCGTACGAATCTCGAGCTTGGCGAGGTGAATGCCGAGACAGGTGTGGGGTCCACGGGCAAATGTCAGATGATCGGATGGGTTGGCTCGCGAGACATCAAACAGATTCGGCTGCTCGAAGACGAGCGGGTCGCGATTGGCCCCCGCAATCGACACCCGGACCAGATCGCCGGCTGTTATCGATTGGTTTCCCAGTACGACGTCCCTCGTGGCATACCGGTCCAAGAAGGCAGCGGCGGGCTCGTAACGCAGGGACTCCTCGAGGAACCGATCCACGAGCTTCGAGTCCTGGCGAATCTCGCCCATGAGAGCGGGTCGGTCGAGCAGGTGGCGGAAGGCGATGCTCATCGCCCCTTCGGAGGTGACTATCCCGCCGATGAGCAAGACCGCCACGTTCGAGGCCATACCTTCGACAGGGAGACCTGCCCGTTCGGCGGCATCTCTCATTGCACCGTCGCCCATTGCCTCGCCGACGGCTCCTTTCAACCGCTCGAACGCGTCCGTCCCGTATGACGGAACATCGCCACCCTCGGTGACTCCGTCGATCGCCGAGATCAGCGCTGTGTTCCACTCGATCAGCCGCTCTGCACTCACCCCATCCAACCCGAGGGCGCGCTGCATCATCTCGGCCGCTGTGGGTAAGGCGACGGCCGATCTCAGATCAACCTCACCCAAAGGGGCCAGGCGCGTAGCGAGCGATGCAAGCAGTTCACCAAGCGGATCCTCTAGACGATCGTGTACATGCCGCCTTCTGAAGTCAGGTGCGAACGCCGAGCGATGCAGGGCATGAGCCGGGCCGTCGAGCGACAACATGCTCGATCCGACTACACGCCTCGTCGAGAATCTCTCGTCGTCGACCGTGAAGGTCTCGGCGTCGGTCAGAACGCGAGCACAGAGCTCGTGGGTGGTGACCATCCAGCCACCAAGATCTTCGAGCCATGCGACCGGTGTCGCTTCTCTGAGTGCTGCCAGGGCCCGATGTGGGTCCGCGACGAGCTGATCAAACGAGACTGAGCTCACCACACGGTCCCACCGACGCCGGGCCCTCTTTCAGGTTCTTGCGGCCGTGTCCCGGCGTCTGCTCCGTCGGCGGGGACGGCTGCCGGTGCTCGAGGGTTCAGACCTGCCCCCGAGAAGCGAGTCCACCAGCGACGGATCAAAGGTGTCCGAGGGCTCATACGAATCGACCACCGCCCTGATCTGGGCAATGTGATCCGGAACGGAGCCACAGCATGCACCGACGATACGCGCCCCAGCATCGAGAGCCAGCCGGGCGT
Organism: bacterium; assembly: GCA_024638655.1. Classification (GTDB taxonomy): domain Bacteria; phylum Actinomycetota; class Acidimicrobiia; order Spongiisociales; family ZC4RG35; genus Ww567. The sequence continues at coordinate 86,462 of JAHEJW010000002.1, forward strand.
AGTCGCTAATGCTCTCGGTGGCCGTGGGGTACCAGAGAGTTCCGTTGATCATCTGCGGCACGCCACAGTTGGCCTTGGCCACGACCACCTGCTCGGGTGACGATTCATGAATCTCTGCGGCTGCCCGGACAACGTCGGCGGGCCCCACACCACAGTTGGCGCCCAAGGCCGCAGGCTCCACGGCCGAGTCCTTCCACCAGTCGGCCAACTGGCGAGGAGGGACTCCCATCATCGTCTTGCCATGAGTGTCGAAGCTCATGGTCGTGACCACTGGTAGTCCCGTCTCAGAGGCTGCCTCGACCGCGGCAGCGAGTTCCTCAGTCGATGACATCGTCTCTATCCAAATGACGTCGGCACCTGCGGCAGCGAGAGCCTGGACCTGTTCGGCGAAGAGTGCCACCGCAGACTCGTGGGTCAGTTCACCGAAGGGCTCGAAGAGAGAGCCGGTTGGCCCGACCGATCCCGCCACGATCACCACGTGGTCCGCTTCCTCTGCAACCGAGCGCGCGACAGCCACGGCGGCGCGGTTCAACTCGTCGACTCGATCGCCCAGGCCATCGAGATTCAGACGCGCCCGGGTGCCACCAAAAGTGTTCGTGAGGATTATGTCCGAGCCGGCTTCGACAAAGCCACGGTGCACCGATGAGATCAGATCCGGGCGTTCGACGTTCCAGACCTCAGGGGTGCCGCCTGGCTTCAGACCGAGTTCGAAAAGAGACGTGCCCATGCCACCGTCGGCGACCAAAACTCCCTTCTCCCGGAGAAGTGACGCAAGCGGGCTGGTCATACTCATGAGAACCGTCATCTTCCCGACCATGCGGTGAACACGAATCCGCCGGGAGACAAGAAACCGCTCAGCTGTGGCTGAGCGGCAGTCGCCGCTTTAGCTGGATTTATCGAGCGCCCGCAAGCTGGTCAATCAAATTGGCGCTTTGCTATGTGGAAGTCAGGCTAGCAGCCGAGTGGGCGAGTCAAAGAGAGTCGGGCCTAGAAACTCTGATCGGGGTCCTCGACCTTGTTCCAGTCCTCGATGCATCTCTCGACGAGGGGGATGGGAATGTTGTTACGGGACCGCTCACGCTCAGAAACGAAGATGCTCGGCGGGACCTTGGGGTTGAAGGAGTCGATGTAGGCCTTGCTCCCTCTCTCCATCTCGTCCCAACCGTTGGACCACATCCACCCGGTTGGTCCGATCACATCTCTGGCCGACCTGGCGATGTCGTTGGCATAGTGACGCCGACCCGCTCTGCGGGCCTTCCACTCCTTGGCGAGGTTGCGCCATCCCATCGGCACAGCCTACCCGTGATGCGCGACTGCGAGCCCTGGTCAGGCCGGTTGGCTACGGTTCGTCGCGGGAACAATGAACTATCGAAGCGAAGCCACCTACAAGGAGACCAGGCTCCCGGTGGAGCTTGCTTCCACGCTGATCGCGGACGCCTACCGCTCCGACGCCTACTTCGAGGAAGAGCAGCAACAGCTGTTTGCGACGGGCTGGGTGACCGTGGCGACTTCCGCGGAGATCCAACATCCTGGCCAGGCGATAGTGCGCGACCTTGGGGGGAGATCGGTAATCGTCACCCGCAATGAAGAAGGCGAGCTGCGGGCTTTTCTCAACGTATGCCGACACCGCGGGTCCCGACTTCTCGCCGAAGATTGCCAGCTGCGAGCTGGTCGAATCCGATGCCCGTACCACGCCTGGGCCTACGACCTCGACGGGGCTTGCATCGGAACACCGCTCTTCGAGGGGTCGGACATCCCCGAGGACATGCGAGCCGCGTTCGACATGGGCGACGTCAAGGCCTTCGATCGGGACGACTACCGGCTCTTCGGGCTATCCGTGAGAGAGTGGGGACCGCTCATACTGGTGTCCCTCCAGGTCGACCCAATTCCCCTGGAGCAATGGCTGGGCGATCTTCCGGAGCGTCTCGGCGGATACAGCCTGGCTTCGTGGGAGGTCCAGGCGGGCAAGGTCTATGACATCGCCGCCAACTGGAAGCTGATCACTGAGAACTTCATGGAGTACTACCACCTGCCTTGGGTGCACCCCGAGTTGGCCAAGGTCTCACGAATCCAGGACCATTACAGGTATCAGGGCTACGGCATGTATACCGGCATGACCACGACGCCGATAAGCGGAGACAACCCGGCGTGGCTGGCTCTTCCGCCACACTCCGGGGTAACGGGTCACGATCTGAAGGCCGGCCGGTTCATGTTGCTCTTCCCCAACGCGGCGCTGAGCGTCCTGCCAAACCATCTGTTCCTGATGATCCTCGATCCGATCGGGGCGGACCGAACCATTGAGCGCACCTATCTCATGACACATCCGGACACCATGGAGGGACCAGGGGCCGGCGAGGCTCTCGACGAGCTGATGGGTTTCTGGGACCACGTCAATCTGGAGGACGTCGACATCGTGGAGAACGTGCAGCTCGGCATCTCCACTCCCGAGTACCAGGGCGGCAGGATGTGTTACAGGTTCGAGGAGCCAGTCCACCGCTTCCAGAACATGGTCATCGACCGCATGGTCGGCCTTGACAGGATTCCCGAGGGCGATGCGGTGGACCAGGTCCCCATGTTCGGCGACCGACCAGGAACCTGACTGGAAGACCAGCCGGCTGAACCAGTTCTCTCAAGCAATCCCCTGCGCCAGAAGGCCTCCCACCATCGCGACGATGAACACGTAACCGACGAATACGGCCAGAACCCTGGCACCTGCCAGCTTCGACAGGATCACGAACTCGGGGATGTTGGCTCCGGCTCCGGCGATGGTCAGCGCGACAATCGCTCCTACACCCACGCCAACAGCAGCTAGCGAGTCTGCGATCGGCACGAAGAGTTCGGTGCTGAAATAGAGCGGGGTCCCCAGGCCGGCCGCTACTGGTATGGCGAAGGCGTTGTCCTTGCCCGCCACCGATGCCACCGCCTCCGGCGGCACCAACAACTCGATCATCAAGCCGATTGCGACTCCGACCAGGAGTATCGGGCCAAGTGATCCCAGCAGAGCCAAGGCCGCCCGGGAGGCTTCCCCAACCTCGGGGCGGATCCCTCGCCACGAGCCGGCCCGATCGACCGAACACGATTCATCTCCGCAATCGCCGACTTCCGTCTGGGCGGCCGCCCCGGCCATCAGCGAGAGTCCGCCGCCCCCGACTGACACTTCGGCGGTCAACGGCTTGAGAAAGCGCGATATGTCAATCTTCTCCGCAAAGAGCGCCAGTGTCATCGCGGCGGTGAACGCCACTGCGACATAGATCAGAGCGGCCCGCACTCCAACGATAAGGACCAACGCGCCGAAGAGCACCGGGTCGAGGACGGGGGCCGCCACGATGAACGCCACGTACCCGGCGGGAGGGACTCCGGCGCGTCTCAGTCCCAGCAACATCGGGATGGCGGAGTAGGTGCAGAAAGGCGTGACGAAGCCGACCCCGATGCCCTTGAGGGCGGCGACTGCGGGAGGCCCGCCCATCCACCGCCTCAGCCGTTCTTCACCGAGCCAGCGCTGGGAGAGATGAACCAGAAAGGCAACACCGAAGAAGAGGACGACGAGTTCGGCGATGAGGATGAGCGTGTCTGCGATCATCCCGAGGGCACCCCGGAGCGAGCCATGATGGCGGCGGCTGCTTCGGGGAGAGCGGTCATGCAGGCATCGTTCACCTTGACCAATGTGCGCACACCGTCCGGCTCTGTCAGGACGAAACGCTCGTCGGCGAGGATCTGGAGGTGTTTGCTGACAGTCGACTGGCTCTTGCCGATCCGATCGACGATCTCACCAACGGTCATCGGCCCGCTCGCTCCCGCAACGATATTGAGGATCCGCACCCTGGTCCCGTCGGCGAGACAGCGAAACCAGGACGCGTATTCGTTGGCTGTCGCTTCGTCGAGGTTTTTCATCGTTTATCGACGATAAACGATGAAAGGGTCTCCGTCAATGGCTTGATCGGACGTCCGTGATCGGCCCCGACCGGCCGGGGGCTTGGTGATCAGCGGTATCGAGGGTCCACGAAGGGGATCGGGGTGGTGATGGCCTGGCGCGGCGCATCGGGGGTGTGGATAGTGAGGGTCAGATCCGGGACGGCATGGTCCGCCGAGACCACGGCATACGCGATGTTCTTCTCCAGCCTGGGTGACCACGTGGTACTGGTCACCACGCCGGTCTCTTCCCCGGCGATGGTGACCGGCCACCATCTGATCGGGCTCTGTCGGATGGGATCACCTCCCACGAAGAGGCCAATCCGCCCACGCGCAGGGCCCGATCGCGCCACATCGATCAGGGCTGTCTTGCCGATGAAGTCGTCATCACCGTCGAGGTCGACGAACTTCTCGAGACCCAGTTCGAGGGGGTTCATGCTCGAATCCATGTCGGTTCCGTAGGAGAGCAGTCCCGCCTCCATGCGCCGGATGTTGTTGGGCGCACCGGCCTTCACCCCGAAAGGCTCGCCGGCTTCGAACAACCTCTCCCACAGCCACCTTCCCCGACTCCCCTCCCTCAAGAAGATCTCGTAGCCGAACTCCCCACTCCACCCGGTCCTGGAGACGACGAGGGGAACGCCTTCCAGGTCGGTCTCGATGAACTGGTAGAACTTCAACTCGTCGACGAACGATCCGAACAGGGGCCTCATCAGGTCGGCTGACCGGGGGCCTTGAATCTGCACCGGCGATACATCCGGCTCGGCGATGCTCACATCGAAAACAGAATCGTGGGCGACTCCCTTGGCCCACAACAAGATGTCCGAGTCGGCCAGTGAGAGCCAGAAGTGGTTCTGACCGAGCCGGAGGAGGACGGGATCGTTGAGTATCCCGCCATCCCCCTGACAGACCAGTGTGTAGCGGGCCCTACCCACGGCCATCTTGGTGACGTCCCGGGTCACCACGTACTGAGTGAACCGTGCGGCATCCGGTCCCGTCACTTCGACTTGGCGCTGCCCTCCCACGTCCCAGATGGTCACGCCTTCCGTGAGATCGTGATAACCCTGTTCGACGCCCTCGTATGCGACGGGCATCACCATGTGGTTGTAGACGGTGACGGCGCCGACGCCGTGCTCGAGACTCGCTTCGAAGAACGGAGAGGGGCGGACCCGAGCGTTCAGCGACAGGGGGAGATCGGGATATTCAGGGATTGGGCCTGTCCTCCGGGTAGCCGGGCACATCAGGGTCGAAGGAGTGGTAGTCGCTGGCGTAGTCGGTGTAGATGGCCGCGATCGTCTTCAAACCAGTGGGAGGCGTCAGCGTCCCGGCTGCGATGGCGACATAACCAGGGCGGCGCAACGTACGCCAGAAGAGCGTCGACCCACATTCCCCGCAAAAGCCGTATTCGACATCGGCCGTGGCATACCAGCGCAGGGATCCGGCCCCACTTATCTCGAGCTGGTCGGCGTCCGTACTCGTGGCGGCCATGTAGTGCCCGGTGTGGCGCCGGCAGCGGCTGCAATGACAGTTGACGATGTCTCGGGCCTCCCCGGTGATCTCGTATGTGACCGAGCCGCAGAGACAGCCTCCGGTTCTGCTCATACGCTCAGTGTGCCACGACCCACCCGGACCTCGGCACCGCCGCCGGCCGGCTCGTGGTCGATCAGCTCGGCTGGGAATCCGGGCGCCAGCACCCTCACTCCGGTCGCATCCTCGAGACGACGCACGATGTTGGTCGACCACTCGCGGGGACCGTACCGAAATTGGGCATCCTCGAACATCGCGCCGACGAGGGGCGCGATCTCCAGCGGGACCCCGGCCGCTTCGGCCAGCTGCGTGAAGAGACCGAGATCTTTGACGACCAGGTCCATGGTGAAGTCGATCTTCCGGCTGCCATTGAGGATCAGCTGGCTCTCGGTTTCGTGAACGAATGAGTTGCCTGAAGAGAGCCTGATCGCCTCGTAGGTGGTCGCCAGATCCATCCCCGCCTGCTGCGCAGTGACGAAAGCCTCGGTGAGGGCCACGAGATTCACGCTTGCCAGGTAGTTGGTTATGACCTTCAGCACCGAGGCCGAACCGAGCGGGCCCGTGTGAAGTACCTGTCTTCCCATGGCGGCCAATAGCGGAAGAACGTATTCGAAGGTCGCCCGATCACCTCCGGCGAAGATCGAGATATTCCCGGTCGCAGCTCGGTGACACCCTCCGGAGACCGGACAGTCCATAGCCCTACCACCGGCTGCTTCGAGAAGATGCCCGAGCCGCAGCACTTCTCCCTGTGATGTCGTGCTCATCTCGAGCCAGACCTTCCCCTCAGAGATTGCACGGAGGATCCCCTGATCGGCCTCCTCCACGACAGCAGCAGAGGTCTCCGGATTGGGAAGGCTGGTGATGATCACGTCGCATTCCTCGGTCATCGATCGGGGACTGGATCCCTCACTCGCACCAGCAGACAAGAGCCTCTCGATCGGCTCAGGCCGGAGGTCGAACACGGTTAGGTCGAAACCGGACCTCGCCAGACTCAGCGCCAGTTTCGAGCCGACGTTGCCCAGCCCGATGAAGCCCACTCTCTTCACGTCCATCTTCTCACCTCCCTGTGACGACACTCATTGATAAACAGCAACGGGATCCCCGAGGAATTCATGGTCGAGACCGACTCCGAGCCCTGGCGCATCAGCCACCCGCGTCACACCTCCCCCATTGCGAGCCCCACCGATCACGGGGTCCACCGAAATCATCTCGTGACAGAGCCAAGTGGCCCTTCGGCTCCTCATCGGCGTGGCCTGGGCCAGGTGCACGGCGGCCGTGTCGGCCAGGGCAGAACCGCCGGTCTCTTCGATGTTCAGGCGAACACCGGCCTCGACACAGAGATCGCGTATGCGCCTCGCCTTTGTCAGCCCGCCGACGCGGTTGAGCTTGAGCCCGATCGCCTCGCAGGCGCCGTCCCGAACAGCTCGCAAGACATCTGAATACGTCTTGATCGACTCGTCCAGGATCAAGGGCTGGGTGGTCCTTCGCCGGACATGGAGGCTCTCCTCGTACGTCTCACAAGGCTCCTCGTAGTAGGCGTCCACGTCGGCTGTGGCCTTCATCACCCTGATGGCCTGGTCGGGCAGCCAGGCCCGGTTCACGTCGAATGTCATCGACTCGCCCGGCTGTGTCAGTTCGCCGAGCTTCCTGACACGCTCGATGTCGTCGTCCACGCCGGAGCCGATCTTCGCCGAGTGCACTTTGTATCCGGCCGCCCGCGCCCGCTCCATGGACTCGACCATCTCTTCGGGCGTGCCCGTCGGTATCGAGCTTTGAACCAGCACTGGATCGGCAGTGAGACCTCCCAGGAGGTCTCCGACGGGCAGCCCGAGCGCCTTGCCGGCTATGTCGTAACAGGCGATGTCGATGGCCGACTTCACATAAGGATGCCCGGGGAGGGCTTCGTCCATGGCCCGATTGACGACATCGGGTCGCGACGGGTTGGCCCCCAGGACGACGGGTGCGAGCTCTTCGAGACCCGCCCTGATCCCGCTCGCGAATGCCGGCAGGTAAGTCGATCCCCAAGGACACCCCTCGCCCCACCCGGTGATGCTCAGATCGGTCTCGAGGGCAACGAAGGTGCTGTCCAGCTCCGTGTAGTGGAGCCGTCCCCCCGAGAGGGAGTAAGGGTGGCTCAGTGGGAGTGTGACCTGGTAGACCGAGATCCCTGTGATCTTCATCGCTTCACCTCGATCACTATCGAACCGACGTGTTGTTTTCGCATGAAGGCTTCTTCCGCATCGCGGAGTTGCTCGAGTCGGAAGGTGGCTGCAACAACGGGTTGGATCTCCTCTTGCTCGATGTAAGAGACCAGATCGGCGAAGACCTCAGGAGGAAGGACGGTCGCACCGTGCATCGTCAGGTCGCGGAGATAGAGCGTTCGCAGATCAAGAGACACTATCGGCCCGGCGATCGCGCCCGCTGTGGCGTAGTGGCCTCCGCGCTTGATGGTCTCGAACAACTCTGGAAAGCGCCCGCCTCCGACGACATCGGCGAACACGTCCACGCCGCCACCGCTGGCCGCGACCACCCCCTCGGCTAGATGTTCACTTCCGCGGTCGAGAACGACTTCGGCACCCAGGGCCCTCACGGCCTCTATCTTCGACGAGCTGGTCAGTGCCACCACTCGTGCACCCCTCCTCATGGCCAGTTGCACGAGAGCACCCCCAACTCCCCCCGAAGCACCGGTGACCAACACCCAATGACCCTCGCTGACTCCGGCGCGGTGAAGCATGTGCTCGGCCGTCGCATAGGAGCAAGGGAAACTCGCCAGCTCTACATCGCTCAAACCGACCTCGACGGGATGCGCATTGCCTTCCGGCACCTTGACATACTCGGCATAACCCCCGTCGCGCTCCGAGCCGAGGTACTCGGCCTTGTCGAGCTCGCCGGATGCATCCCGAATCCACGCGTCGACCAGCACTCGCTCCCCGATCCGGGATCCGTCGACGTCGTGGCCGACTGCGGCGATCCGACCAACGGGGTCGGCCCCCTGAATGCGGGGAAAACCGAGAGCACCACCCCAGGACCCGGCGTCCGCGGTCACCTCGTTCCCGGTTGGCTCGGTCACGTCCTTCGAATACCAACCTGTCCTGGTGTTGATGTCGGTGTTGTTCATCCCGCAGGCCGCGACTTCGATGAGGACCTCGTCGGGCCCGGGGACTGGGGTGAGCAGATCTTCGCGGTACTCGAGCCGGTCGAGCCCACCGTGACCGGTGAGCACGACACCGCGCATCCTCTCCGGCGCCGTCATCCCTCTTCGAGTTCGGCATACACCCGTCTGGCGATCCGAAAGCACTCGACGCCCGCGGGGACACCGCAGTAGGCGGTCACCTGATGAAGCACCGTGCGAACTTCTTCGCGACTGACCCCGTTCTGAACGGCGCCCCGCAGGTGAAGCTCCCACTCGTGCATTCGGCCCAGCGCAGCGATCATCCCGAGATTGATCATCGAGCGCTCCCGATAGGTGAGGGTGTCATCGCCCCAGGCGAAGCCCCAGCAGAACTCGGTCACGACTTCTTGGAACTCTCGGCTGAAGTCGTCCGCCGCGCCGAGTCTCGCCTCGACATACTCATCCCCGAGAACCGCCTTGCGGGCAGCCAGCCCTCTTTCGAATCGTTCTGTGGTCATGTGTCTCCTTTCACGACAAGACACGCCCGCTCGAGGGCAGCGACCGTGCTATCGAAATCGTCCTCGCCATGCGCCGCGGAAACGAACCGTCGAAGACCAGGAATGACGTTGATCCCATTGCGCATCAGCTCGAGATCCAGCGCAACATTGGCGGCCCGGTCCGAGGACAGAAAGTCGGTGTAGGTGGTCGGTGATCGCGGCATATGGAGGATCTGCCAAATAGATCCAATAGTCTCAACGATCGCTGGGATCCTCTGATCAGCGAGCACGCGTCGCAATCCCTCAGCAAGCCGCTCGGTTGCCTCGGCGACAGATTCGTAGAAGCCAGGATCGGCAAGATGCCCCAGCGTGGCCAGACCGGCAGCCGCGCCGAGTGGATTCCCGTGGAGGGTTCCGGATGCGTACACGAACCCCGACGAGCCCTGGCGATCGGGATGCGTCAAGTCCACCAACTCCGCCTTTCCGACGACTGCACCCATCGGACCGCCGCCGCCGATGATCTTGCCGTAGCTGGCGATATCGGCTTCGACGCCGAAGTACTCCTGGGCTCCGCCGTAAGAGAGCCTGAAACCGGTCACCACCTCATCGAAGATGAGGACAAGCCCAGTCTCATCGCAGAGCGATCTGAGACCCTCGAGGAACCCGGGTAGCGGTGAGATGATCCTCTGAATCGGCTCGACGATGATGCCCGCGAGCTCATGGGCGTGACGACGGGCCATATCGGCAACGGCATCCAGGTCGTTGTACGGAGAGATCAACATCGTGTCCCGCACTGCGTCGGGGGTTCCGTCGGAGAAGGGGACGCCTTGCGGATAGGGGCTGGGCTCGCCAGGCGACACCGCCACACCCGCGTAGTCGTGGTTCCCGTGGAAGGCGCCTTCGAATTTGAGGATCTTCGGCTTTCCCGTGGCGGCCCTGGCAATCCTCATGGCATAGGCAGTGGCCTCCGAGCCGGTCGTCGTGAACACCATCCGCTCCGCACCCGGAATCGCCGCGACCACCAGATCGGCCAGTTCGATGGCAACGTCGGTCAGCGCGCCGTACTGATGCAGTGTCCTACCGGCCTGACGTTGCACGGCCTCCACCACGTCGGGCGGCTGGTGACCAAGGATCAGAGCTCCCGCTCCGCAGACGTAGTCGATCCACTCGCTGCCCTCGACGTCGATGATCCGCGAGCCGGAAGCCGTGGCGATCGTCATGCGCAGCCCCTCGGGATTGAGTCGGGTTCCGAGGGCGCCCCCCGGGAGGGAGCGTTCAGCCAGGTCTCGATAGTGACCGTGCGCGCTCACGATCGGGGCCGCTCGCTCCGAGGATCCCAGACCGGCTCGGCCAGAACTCTCGCATGGCGAGGGCGGCCGAGCAGCAGCACGGACAGTTCCGTGCCCGGCTCGGATCGATCCGGCTCGACGTATGCCCAGGCGAGGCTCTTGCCGGTGCTGAAGCCGAACCCGGCCGTGGTCACGACGCCAACCCGCCGGTCTCCGTCGAACAGACCCTCGCCTCCCGCACAGTCGGCATCCAGATCACCGGGCATCACCTCCAGGTATACGAGCTTCCATCGGGGAGAATCCATGTTCTCGATCAGGGCGCTCCGACCTGTGAACTCGCCTTTGTCCAGGTCCACGAACCGCATCAGACCCGCCTCATATGCCGTCACTTCGTTGGTCATGTCCGCCGAGACCTTGTAACCAACCTCCATCCTCATCGAGTTCAGCGCATGACTGCCGAAGTAGACGAGATCATGTGACGCCCCGGCGCCAACCAGCGCATCGAAGAGCGCGGGCATGCGGCCCATCGGCAGGTGCAGCTCCCACCCCAACTCGCCGGTGAACGAGAGACGCATTGCACGGACAGCTTGGCCGGCGACGTCGATCTCACGCACCGAGAGCCAACTAAAGGCCTCGTTGTCGAGGCCGGCCTCTGTCAGCTCCGACAGCAGCGTCCGGGTCACAGGCCCAGCGATCGAGATCACTCCCAGTTCCTCCGATACATTCTGGAGCTCCACCTGTTCGCCGGGCAACCGTTGCGACGAGAGCCAATCGAGAAAGCGGACTTCGCCCACGGCGGCACCTACCAGATAGAAGTGGTTCTCGGCGAGCCGAGCTGCGGTGAGCTCGGCTTCGACCATGCCCTGGTCGGTGAGGAGATAGATGAGCCCGACCCGGCCGACGGAGGGCATTCGGCTGGCCGTGGCGCGGTCCAGAAAAGACGCGGCATCCTTCCCGGTCACCTCATACTTGGCGAAAGCCGTTAGGTCGGCCAAGCCGACCCAGTTGCGCACCCCCTCGACTTCCTGGCTGACCGCCTTGTGCCACTCCGCCCTGCGGAAGGAGTGGATGTCCCGCTGCTCCCAGCCGTCGGGAGCAAACCAGCGGGGTCGCTCCCAGCCGAAGACTTCCTCGAATACCGCACGCCGCTCGTGCATCCGGTCGTAGATCGAAGACGTCTTATGGGGGCGGCCGGCGGTTCGGTTGAGGCCCGGGAAAGGAATCTCATGACGGAGGAGGTAGTCCTCGCGCGCCTTGGCGAAGTTGTACTCGGGAGTGGCAAAGGCCCCGTATCGGCGGGGATCGAACGCTCGCAGGTTCAGGGTGGTCGCACCATTGACGATCCAATCTGCCAGGTACTTGGTGGCGCCCGGGCCCCAGGCGATGCCTACCTGCACGCCGTTGCAGTACCAGTAGTTGCTCACCCCGGGCGCCGGCCCGAGGAGCATGTTGCCGTCGGGCGGGTGAGTTATCGCGCCGTGAATGACCCGCTGGATCCCGACCTCGGCAAGAACGGGCATACGCTCGAAGGCGGCCTCCAGCCAGGGAGCGATTCGGTCGTAATCGGGAGAGAAGAGATGATGATCCGCTTCCCAGGGAGTCCCATCCACCCAGACCGAGTGGGGGTTGGCCTTCTCGTAGATTCCTATGAGCCCGGCTGTGCGCTCCATACGTATGTATCCCGAGACACGGGCATCATCGCGCACGACCGGTAGCTCCTTGTCGAGGGAGGCGAATTCCGGCACCTCTTCTGTCACGAGGTAATGATGGGTCATCGGGATGATCGGGATCTTCAGACCCACCCACTCACCAACCTGACGGGCATATGTGCCGGCAGCGTTGACCAGGACCTCGCACGTGTAGTCGCCCTGCGTGGTCTCGACACGCCAGGTCCCGTCGTCACGCCGGACCGTGTTCGTGACACGGGTGTTACGTCTCACCGCGGCTCCGCGGGCGCGAGCGCTCAGCGCAAAAGCACTGGTCGCACTGGCAGGATCGACGTGACCGTCATCTGGGGTGTGCAGAGCGCCGAGCACTCCTTCCAGGTTGTAGAACGGGTGAAGATCTCTGATGCGATCGGGGTCGACGATCTCCATCCGGTTGCCGACTCCTCGACCTACCGAAAGGGTGTAATGCAGCCAGTCGAGCTCATCCCGGTCGTATGCAAGGCGAAGTGATCCGCTGTTGTGCCAGCTGACGGATTGACCGGTTTCTGTTTCCAGGCTCTCATAGAGCCTCGTCCCATACTTGGTCATGGTCGCCAACCCGTAGCTCGACGTCGAGTGGGTGATTTGGCCCGCTGCGTGCCATGTAGATCCCGATCCGAGCTCCCCCTTCTCGATCAGAAGTGTCTGGGTCCAGGCGTGTGAGGCGAGGTGATAGAGCAGCGAGGTACCCATGATCCCTCCGCCGATGATGATGGCCTTGTAGTCGGCCAAACTCATGGAAGACGCTGGCAGGTTTTCTGGTACATCTGTACGATCTAATCCAGTGACTGGAACGAGCGTATCAGGCCAGAGCGTTGCGCGCACTGATGTCGCGGGGGTACTGGAAGGGCTCACTGAGACGATCGAGGCAATGAGCCCACAACTGCAGAAAGCCGCCGCCTTCGTGTTGGATCATCCCGACGACGTCGGGTTCTCGTCGGTGCGAGACCTGGCTAGAGCGGCCGGGGTCAAGCCCAACACCATGGTGCGGATGGCCAGAGCGGCCGGATTCGACGGGTTCGAGGACTTCCGGGATCCGTTCAGGTCCGAGTTGAAGTCGAGGGCCAGTCCTTTCACCTACCGGGCCCAGTGGCTTCAGGATCTCTCGGCAGGGGGGCGGCATGAGCCGCTCTACGTAGATATCGCCTCGTCTGCCTTCGAGAACCTCGAGCAGATGTTCGCCGCGAACTCGGCGGCAGAGATGAGGTCCATGGCCGAGAGGGTGGTCAACTCCCGTCAGACATATGTGATCGGTGTCGGAGCCAACTATGCGCTGGCCCACAACTTCGAATACCTGACCCGGATGGCTCTCGAACACGTGGTCGCGGTTCCCCGCGAGGGAAACTCACCAATGGACGACATCGTTCGTGCCGGAGCCGATGATGTCGTCATCGCCATCACCTTCGAGCCATACAGGTCGGAGGTCGTCGAGGCGACCGATGCGGCTCGCCGGCAGGGCGCAGCCGTTGTGGCGATAACCGACAGCCACGGGTCCCCGATCGCAGTCGGATGCGACCATGTGATCATCGCCCCCGGCGAGACCCCACAGTTCTTCCCGTCGACACTGGCTGCTGCAGCGGCTCTCGAGCTGTTGGCCTCCTTTATCGTCGCCGATGCAGACCCAGAAGTGGTGTCCGCCATAGAGCGCTTCCATCGCCGACGTTACGATCTCGGCGTCTATTGGAAGGGAAACGGTTGACCAGGGTCGCTCCCGGGGTCTACGTCCAGGCGCAGAGAGCCATGGAGCCCTCCGTCTATCTCGACCCGGCTGTCTTCGAAGCAGAGAAGTCTTCACTTCTCTCCCGCACCTGGCAGTACGCATGCCACTCGTCGCAATTGCCCGAGCCTGGTGACTTCATCACCTATGAGGTGGCAGGAGAGTCACTTTTCACGATGCGCGACACAGACGGCGTTGTGCGGACCTTCTACAACGTATGCATGCATCGCGGCCATCAGCTGCTGGATGGCTCTGGAACCAGAAGACAGATCGTCTGCCCCTACCACGCATGGACCTATCGGCTCGACGGACGTCTTCGGAGCGCTCCGCACGCCGAAGGGAGAGAGGGGTTCGACGCCTCCGAGATCTGCCTCACTGCGGTCAAAACGGAAGACTTCCTCGGGTTCTATTTCGTGATCCTCGATGACACCGCCCCCTCAATGGACACCGTCTACCCGGGGATCCGTGATTCGATCGCCGAGTTCCTTCCCACCATCGAGAGAATGATGCCGGTCGCGCGCCTCGAATTCCGAGCCGAGGCTAATTGGAAGGTGGCGATCGAGAACTACAACGAGTGCTACCACTGCAAGACGGCTCACAAGTCGTTCTCGAAGGGCGTGGTCCTTCCCGACACCTACACCATCGAGCCCATGGGCCGGTGCCTCAACCACAGGGCGCAGAGCTCACCAAAGCAGTACTACGAGATCGACTACGACGCCTCCCCGCACGCTGCGGAGTACAGATCGTTCTTCCTCTGGCCGCTGTTCACGTTCCAGATCTATCCCGGCCCCATCCTCAACACATTCTCGTGGAGACCCGAGTCGGTCGACAGCACGCCGTTCTACCGGGAGTGGTTCAGCCTCGAAGGCGAAGACTCCCCGGTGGTGCGTCGCGTCGCCGATGAGGACGCCCGGACCACGGTCGCAGAGGACTTGGATCTGGTCCGTTCGGTCCAGAGGGGACTTGCCAGCCGGGGATACCGCCCAGGGCCACTCATCATCGATCCCGACATGGGTCTGAACAGCGAGCACACCATCGCCGCCATCAAGGCGTGGTACACAGAGGAGATGGAGAAGGGCGAATAGCGGCGCTGGAACGAATCAGAGCGAGCCATCGCCTCGGGCTCATCTTGGCCGGTGGGGGTTTCCTCTTGATCAGTCTCGATTCGCTGGGGATTCGACTCGCCGACACGTCCAGTTGGAACACGACATTCTGGCTCGGAGCGTTCACCTTCCTCGCCATGCTGGTGCTGGTACCGATCAGAACCGGGAAGTCCCTCGCCAGCGTCGCCCTAGCCGGGAGTTGGCCCCTCCTCGCCTCGGGGGTACTGCAGGCCTCGAGCATCACATTCTTCGTTCTTGCTCTGAGTCTCACCACGGTGGCGAACACGGTGGCAATCATCGCCGCCGCACCCGTGATGGCGGCTCTGATTTCGCTCGTCGCTATTCGCGAGAAGACTCGCCTGCGAACCTGGGTAGGCATCCTCGCCTCGTTGGCCGGAATTCTGATCATCGTGTCTGGCTCCCTTGGAGAGGGGCGGCTCGCTGGCGACCTCTCCGCTGTAGCGGCCATCACGGCCTTCGCCTCCAACCTGACGCTTCTTCGCCGATTCCGTGAGTTGAATCGACTTGCGATCATTGGAGTCGGTGGTCTGATCCTGGCCTTGGTGGCCTACGCACCTGCAGAGCCATTCGAAGTGGGAATGCGTTCGATCGGAGCGCTCGCCGTGATCGGAGCGGTGACAGGGGCTGCCGGGAGGATCGGTGTGATCACCTCCACCCGACACCTCCCACCGGCGCAGGTCAGCCTGTTCGCCCCGGTCGAGACCATCGCCGCCACCACATGGGCGTGGCTGTTTCTATCCGAGGTGCCTCCCCAGCTCACAGTCGTCGGTGGCTCGATAGTCGTCGCAGCCGTGGTCTACGGGACGACCGGCCAGCCTCCCGAGGCAACAGGGGATCTGGCCACGGCGCCCTGAAAGCACGCCCGGGTAACTTTGGCGCGGGCCTCATCGAGGCTCGGTCGTTGAATGGAGACAGATGAGAGTGGAACTGGGCGAGCAAGTACTGGAGATAGATGTGGATGGCGGCCGCACCAGGCGGTTCCATTACGTGTGGTTGCGAGACAACTGCTGGTGCAGCGACTGCCGTGTCGAGCAGACGGCAGAGCGAAAGCTGCTCACGTGGTCGATCCCGGAGGACATCAGAGCCCGAAGCGTCGAGCCAGTCGAAGGCGGCATGGTCATCGACTGGAGCGACGGTCATCGATCTACCTACTCACTCGATTGGCTCGAAGCCAACGACTACAGCCAGCCTGGCCTGAAGCGGGCGAGGGAGCAGGCAACCCTCTGGCGGAGCGACTTCGAGGTCCCGCGATTCGCCCACGAGAGCGTGATGATCGAAGGTGCAGGTCAGCTCGCCTACCTCGACGCGGTTCGTGAATTCGGTGTTGCCATCGTGGAGGGCGTGCCGGCGGTGCCGGGAGAGGTCGAGCGTTTTGCAGAGGCGATCGGCCATGTCCGAGAAGTCGCGTTCGAGAGAGTGCACAACGTGTATCACGACCCGGACGGGTACAACGTGGCCCACACCCCACTCGAGCTGAAGCCCCACTCCGACATGCCCAGTTATCACTGGCCCCCCAGCATCCAACTGTTGCATTTCTTGGCGAACGAAGCCAGTGGAGGCGAGTCGGTCGTCGTAGACGGCTGGAACGCCCTGGCCCAGCTCAAAGAGGCTGACCCCTACGCATTTGAGACCCTCACCCGGGTGCCGGTCCCTTATCAGCTCTTCTCCGAGGAAGAGGACACGTATGCGGTCGCTCCGATGGTCCAACTAGGGCCCGACGGCGAGGTGGCCACCTTCCGTTTCTCCAACCAACTGGCCTTGCCGATATCCATCGACTTCGAGATGGTCGAGCCGTTCTACGACGCCTACCGAAAGCTGGGGAACCTGATCGACAGTCCTTATGCCAAGGTGGTGTTCAAGGCTCGCAACGGTGACTTGCTCACCGTGCACGGACACCGTGTGCTGCATGGGCGTATGCCGTTCGTGCCCGGCACCGGAGCTCGCCACCTTCAAGACGTCTACATGGAATTCGACGATTTCATGGCCAAGCGGCGAGTCCTCATGGGCGTGCACAAGCCCGTGTCTTCTGGGGCAGCTCGATGAAGAAGGTCGGCTTCACGCGCATGGACGAGGGCACCAAGGAGGACTACGAGCTGATCGCCGAGGACGAGAGGGCAGAGATCGGCGCCTTCCCCGATCGTGTGCTCGCCTGGCTAGTGGATATGGATGGCCCCAGCCCCTATCCGGTGACCAGGCTGGAGCACTCGCTCCAGGCCGCTACCCGCGCCCACCGAGCCGGCGAAGACGAGGAGATGGTCGTGGCGTGCCTGCTCCATGACATCGGCGACGTGTTGGGGCCGGCCAACCACAGTGAGGTGGCTGCAGCGGTGCTCAGACCTTATGTGTCTGCGCGGGTTCATTGGATCGTCAAGCATCACGGCCTGTTTCAGGGCTATTACTACAACCACCACTATGGGCTCGATCCCAATGCTCGGGATATCTACGAGGATCATGAGTGGTACGACGACACGGCTCGCTTCTGCGCCGACTACGACCAGGTGTCCTTCGACCCCGATTACACGAGCGAGCCCCTCGCTTTCTTCGAGCCGATGGTTAGACGGGTGCTCGCCGAGCCTTCATACACCCAGTGAGCCAATGAGAGAGGGGCGCCCGGTCGGGCGCCCCTCTAGTTCTGCTAGTCGATCGTTCGATCAGCCGCCTGCGGCAGCTCTCGCCTCCTCGAGCCAGCCGTCGACCAGGTCGCGATTGTCCGCAATCCAGTCTGCAGCGAGCTGTTGGATGGCCTCGTTGGTGTCGGCGCCTGCAGCCTGCTCGACATTGGCGAGCGAGACATCGAGCACAGACAACTGCACCAGCTCGAAGATCTTGTCAGCCGCCGGGTTGGCATCGACGAACTCGGTGTTCGCCGTCACCAGGATGTCGGCTGCGATCCAGCCAAGCTGACAGGTGCCGAGATCGGCAGCCTGTGGGCACTGGTCGGGTCCGATGTTGGCGGTGCCGGGTCGCTGATCGTGCGACTCGCCGCCCTCCTGACCGGTTGGGTTGGAGTCATCGAGCACCGCTTCTGTGCCGAGCCACAGCACGTTCGTGCCGGGGATCAACTCGGTGATGTAGGCGCTGGGGGTCCAGGTGTAGATGACCATCGGCGTGCCGTCGTTGGCCTTGGCCACTGCCTCGGCCGCCATGGCGTCGTATCCGGCGATCGTCTGCACGATGTTCTCCCACGGCTCCTCACCGTTCCCGAACTCGATCTGGTTCTGGATGATGTTGTCGCAGGTGAACGACTCCTGACACCCGTAGATCGTCGCCTTTCCGTCGCTCGGATCCGGGTCGGTCTCGTTGAACGCCGCAATGGCGTCAGGGTTGCTGTTGAGGTCGTCCATCGTCTTGATGTCGTATTCCTCCGCAAACGACTTGGTGATCAGGAAGCCCTGAAGGCCACCAGCGACCATCTCGCCCGCCGCTTCCCTGAACACGCCGGCGAAGTCGCCCGCTGCTGTGGGGGTCGGACCAAAGATGGTCAAGTGATCACCGACGAGAGAGCCATCGGGCAGCTCGGGAGCGAGCCAGCTCAAGTGGCCCGGGATCCAGCTGTTGACCCAGAAGTCGAAGTCGCCCTGTGCCATGCCCAGGTAGGCAAGGGACGGGCCAAGCTCCAACTCCGCGGGATCGCTCACGTCGTAACCCAACTCCTCGAGGATGTTGTGGTAGACGTAGGCCTGGAAGTAGCCGGTGGACCAGTCAGCGCGACCCTGGGTGATCGAAACACCCTCGCCGGGCATCGACATGTCGTCGCCGCCGTCGTCCCCCATCGTCGTGTCTGCCGCCTCAGTCGTGTCGGAAGCAGCCGTCGTGGCGCCGTCGTCACCGGGATCAGCGGTGGTGTCACTGCCCCCTTCACTGGGGCTACACGCAGCGGCGATCATGGCCAGGATGGCCAGGACCACGAGCAGTCTCTTTCTAGTTGCTTTCATTTTCCTCCTCGCTAGCTCATCGCCGAACACGGATCACCGAGCCCGGCGAAGAAGTGCACACCTCGTGCGCACAAGATTCAATCTTATGGGAAGACGGCACTAACCCGGCCGGTGCGCCTCAAACCAGCTCCTCGACCTGCTCTTCGGCGGCCGGCCGCTTCGCTGTGTCTTCGTCGACTGGTTCGTCGTCGTAGACCTTCGCACGCCGGAATTCCCGCATCACGGACATCGTGGATGCCAGCAGGAACAGTCCGCCCATCATGGTCAGGAAAGACCCGATACCACTGATGAAATTCGAGTCCGCGTTGCGGATGAAGGTGAACACCCACGCAAACGCTATGGCTGCTATTCCGGACCCGAGCCCGGCCGTGATCGTGTTCGAGATCCAAAGCCGCCGATCCTCTGTGCCAAAGACGCCGGCGCCGACCACGGTCGTTCCCATCCCGATGGCTCCGAGTACCAGCGTCCAGATCGCGAATTGGGCTCCCCGATCGCTGAATCCATCGATGACGACTGCATCGGTGGCCTGCGCCTGATTGATCAGATTGGCGATGTCGTTGGCTATGACCGCGGCATCTGCCGGATTGAGTCTGGCCTTTTCCTCGAGCTCAGCGATCTCGGCCTCCAGCTCTGGGGTGATCACCACGTCGGCACGGCCGTCGAAGCTCCACGCCGAAAACGCTCCGGCGACGATGAGCAGCACGGCAATGCCCGCACCGATGAGACGGCCAGTGGAAACATCGGCGCGCAGGGGATGCAGCGGCGAGTGGGGCGCGACACGGATCCAGAGAAACCCACCGACCGTGGCCAGCGCTCCGCCGAATACGGCGATCCAGACCCCGATCTCGATCGTGGGCTCCAAGGCCAGTGGAGACGGATTGGTGAGCACAAAGGCCCCCGCGGTGATCAGCGCCACCATGCCGGCGAGGAGGGCACCGTCGACGCTCAGCCAGCGAGCCCCCCGTCCGGGCCGAAGGAACACCTTGACCACAGAAAGGACTACGAACACACCCATGGCGAGGACGACCATGCCGAAGAAACTCCCCCCGGATCCGTCCAGCCCGCTCATCACCATTCCCGGCAGGTCTTCGTCTGCCCTCCGGCCATGGGCCGAGATCAGTCCCGACTCTCCTACCCAGGACAGGAACGGGGCGACAACGGCCAGCGCACCACCGACCAGGGTGATGCCCATCCCAAGCCGCTCGGTGGCTCCGATCGGCTCATGGCGCTCGAGGGGCTGGTAATCGACCACGACATCTTCGTCCGGAAGCAGAGCCTCTGGGTCTCTACGGTGGGCCCAAGCCAGCCTGATTCGCTGGAACAGGTTGCCGGTGTCGGTGTCCTCGCGTTGAGACATGCGGTCTAGAACGACTGCGACGAGGAAGAATGCGAGACCTGCCGACGTGCCCAAGGCGACCGACTGGTTCGAGAGTGCCCTGAAGAGCAGACGCCCCAGGCCACCGGCGCCCATGATCGCCGCAATCCCGAGCATCGAGATGGCCAGGAGCAATGTCTGGTTGATCCCGGTCATGATGGCCGGACGCGCCAGAGGAAGCTGGACGTCGAACAGAACACGCCACTCAGGAGCCCCGTGGGCCCTAGCCGCCTCTACGACATCGCCAGGGACCTGACGAATCCCCAGGTTGGTCAGCCGAATGAGAGGGGGTAGGGCGAAGATCATCGTGACCATCGTTGCCGACACTTCTCCGATCCCCCAGAAGAAGATGAAAGGCAGCATGTAGACGAACGAGTGGATCACCTGCATGCCGTCCAAGACCGGTCTGGTCACTTTCCAAAGCCCGTCGATTCGCCCGGCAGCCACGCCCATCGGAATCCCAATCAGAACGCATAGAACAACAGCTACCCCAATGAACCCGATCGTCCTTGCGGTCTCCAGCCAGTAAGCGTTGCCCAGGATGCCGCAAATCGTCAAGGCCACCGCGACGAAGACACCCACCTTCACGTTGCGCACGAGCGCGGCAATCAGACCCATCCCCAAAACGACCCAGACCCATGACAGGTCGACCAGGAAATCGCGAACGACCAAGTCGATCAGGGTTCGGAAGGGCCACTCGACGATATCGAGCACTGTCTGGAGGTTGTTGTCGACCCAGTCGACTGCCTGGTCCATCCAGGGGCCGAATGGAATCTCCCACTTGTCGAGCGTCTGGTTGTCGGTGAAGGAAACGGTATCTGCCTGCGCGAGGATCCAGCTCACAGGAACACCTCCCTTTCGAATCCTTCGATGAGACGCTCGACTCGTCCCATCTCCTCCATGATGTCGCGAGGATCGAGGTGACCGATGAGAACTCCCTCTTCATCGACAACGGCGATCGGCAGACCCTTTCCCGCGGCGTAGTAGGCATCGGCGAGGGTCATTTCCGGCGAGACCTTCTCGAAGTCGTCACGGAGTGCGCTCTTCAGATCGGTGGCCCCCCTGACTGTGGCCCTGAGCCCGCCCGCGCCCGTGAGCACAGCCACGGGCCTGCCCTCGGGATCGGTGACGAAGGCGCCGTCTCGATCTCCCAGCGAGGAGATCGCGTCGCTGAGCGAGGCCCCCTGGGCAATCGGGCGAGAATCTTTCATGATTTCTTCCACCTGAATGACCCGGCCCTGGTCGACGTCCTGGACGAACTCTGCCACGTAGCCCGTGGCCGGTTTGGTGAGGATCTCCTCTGGAGTCCCGATTTGGACCACTGCTCCGTCCTTCATGATGCAGACGCGATCACCGATGCGGAGCGCCTCGTTGAGATCATGGGTGATGAAGAGAATCGTCTTGTGCAGGGCCGATTGGATGTCCATCAGCTCGTCCTGCATCTGACGGCGGATCAGCGGGTCGAGGGCCGAGAAAGCCTCGTCCATGAGGAGGATGTCGGGATCCGATGCCAGAGCGCGGGCGAGTCCCACTCTCTGCTGCATGCCACCGGACAGCTCGCTCGGAGCGTTGAGTGCGTAGGGCTCCAGACCGACCAATGACAGCGCCTTCAGCGAAGCCTCATCCCTCTTCTCCTTCTCGACACCCTGGACCTTGAGCCCATATCCGGTGTTGTCGATGACGTTGCGATGGGGGAAGAGTGCGAAGTGTTGGAAGACCATTCCCATCTTGTCTCGCCGGTAGGCCTGCAGCTCTTTTTGCGGGAGCGTCTGCACGTCTACGCCGTCCACCCACACGTGTCCCGAGGTCACGTCGTGGAGTTTGTTGACAGTGCGGATGGCCGTCGACTTGCCAGAGCCGGACAGACCCATGACAACGAACAACTCGCCTTTCTTGACGCTGAAGTTGACGTCGTTCAGCCCGATCACATGCCCCGACCGTCGCTGAACCTCAGCTTTGCCGTACCCGGCTTTGACCAGGTCGAAGGCTCTACCTCTTGGCTGCGGCCCGAAGATCTTGTAGATCTTCTCGAGCCGGATGATTTCCTCTCCGGCAGCTGTCATGTGCCTCCTCGGTCGTTCGGGAGCGTCATGCCTCCTCGGCAACGTCTATTGGGGTGACCAGAAGGCTTCAGCTCTGCTCAATGAACCTAACAGGGAACACCCGTACCTGTCGCCGTGCCGCCATAAGGTGACTCCGCTCATGGATTCGAGCCCCCAACCCAGGACGACGGCTCTCGTTCTCGGGCTCGGAACGCTGGTGTCTCACGGATTCGGGCTCTCTCTCGTGCCCGCTCTACTGCCTGCGATCGAGCGAACCTTCACATCCGGGTTCGCCGCCCTCGGAGTGGCGGTGGCCGGTGGACTCGTCGCTTATGCGACAGGAGGGTTGGCGGCATCGAAGGTGCTCGACCGACTCCCCACTCGGTCGGTGCTCAACTCGACCTTTGCCCTCACCGGGATCGCATTGGTGCTGGCGGCCGTAGCTGGTTCGCCTGCCCTCATCGCCGCCCCTGTGATTCTGCTTGGCGTCTCCGCGCCCATCTCTTGGGCAGCTACCACCCATGTGGCGGCTCGCTCGGTCCATGTGAGATGGCGTGGCATCGTGATGGGTGGGGCCTCCGGGGGCGTCGGGCTCGGAGTCATCGTCAATGGTGCACTCGTGCACTTCTTCTCTGAAGCTGACGGTTGGAGAACCGCGCTCCTTGTGGCGGCTTCGCTATCCATCGCCGTGGCCATCGTCTCTGTCCTGGTATTCCGCGCCCCGATATCTCGTCCGTCCGCCGGCTCGATTCCGGTTCGAGTCAGGAGTTCATATCGGGAGGCGCTGACAGACTGGCCGGGAAGGGTCGTGGTGCTGGGGAGCGCCGCCGCCGGCGTCAGCTCCTACACGTTCACCACGTTCCTCACGACTACGTCGGTCAACACGATGGGCTCGTCCGCAACTGCTGCGGGGGCGCTCCTATGGGTCATGGGAGGGTTGGGTGTCGTGGCATCACTGTTCCTTGGTGGCCTTGCGGATCGCAGACCACCAATTCTCATTGTCGGATGGATGTTCTCCGTGAGTGCCGTGGCGCTTGGGCTAGTCGCGGTGAGTTGGACATACGGGAGTCTGGTGGTCGGTGTGATAGGTGTGGCCATTCTGAACTACCCGGTATGGGGTCTGGTGGCGGCCGTTGCGACCAACCGCTACGACCCGCCGAGGGCGCTGGCCGCGGTCTCCTTGGGTCTGGTGGGTGCTGCCTTGCTGTCAGCCATGGCCAACGTAGCCGCAGGGATCTGGCTCGATCGGACGGGCGATATCCGCCTGCCGGTGGGAGCTCTGGCGCTTCTCACCCTGACCGTAGGGGTCTGGCTGATGCGTACCCATCGAGCGCACGGAGAAGATCTCTCGGAGTCGGTGGAGAGGAGAGGCGCGTGAGGATCACGACCTCTACGATGTAGATACGTTCGCAGAAGGGCTCCAATGAACATCCTGGTCGCAACCGACGGCTCACTGAGTTCCAAGCGCGCCGCGGAAGCCGTTGGCCGGTACTACAGAGAAGGCGACGTCGTCTTCGTGTTCACTGCGGTGAATCTGCCCACGGACGTGCTCCGCGAGCTCGGTGACTCCGGAGTCAAAGCGGCGTCTCAGATCGCATTGGAAGCCGGTCAGACGCTGGGAGCAGGAGACCGCGCCGCCGAACGGCTAATCAAGTCGATGTCCACGAAGACTCGGCCTCCCGTGGACTCACCCATACTGGCCGGATTGGCCGAGACGGCCAACGCCAGGATGCGGCCCATCATGAAAGCACTCGACGGCGCCGGGGTGAAGGCCGGGAGTTTCTGGCGGACAACCGACAACCGCACAGCCAAAACCGTGCTTACCGCCATGAAGGATTGTGAGACCGATCTCCTCGTGATCGGGAGCCACGGCAGGGGCAAATACGAGGGCCAACTCGGATCAACAGGAAGCAAGCTGGTCAGGGCGGCGCCGGCGTCGGTGTTGGTCATACGCAGACCGCAAGAGGATCTCTCGCGGTAGGTGACCATGGCTGCCTCTGACCAGGTGGCTGCGGCGCTAGGAGGGCCCGGCCCGTCGGCGGATCATCTCGGAGAGGGGCCTCAGCGGCAGAGGGGAAGGCGCCGGCCCCCTGAGGACTCCTCGCACTCCGACCAGACCGATGACCCCGGCCACGAAGAGCGCTCCGGTTGCATGGGTACGGGCGGCACGAAGACACTGATCTCTGTCGGTTCTCAAATGGCTGTCCACCCGCTCTCCCGCTGCCAAGGCGCTCCACGCATCGGGGCACTCGATCTTGATTTGGACGAACCCACTCCCCTCGTCCGGTCGCGTCCAACGTCTGACCGGCTCATCGAACGGCGTGAAGGCGGCGAAGTAGACGATCAGAGCCCCGACTGCCAGGACGAAGAGCCCGCCGGTCCGGTACATCGGGTCGAGGCTAAAGCAACCCAAGCCCTGGCGAGTTGCGCCGGGGGTGGGAAGCTCCGAGAGTGACAGATCGCCGCGGTCTCATCTTGATCGTCGCGGCCGCGGGTCTCTGGGGCACCACCGGCACTGCACAGGCCCTGGGGCCGGACGCGGCCGAGCCGTTGGCAGTCGGGCTCAGCCGACTGCTGATTGCCGGGCCGGCTCTGATCCTGATCGCCCGACCCAGGTTGAGCGCAATCCGCTCAGACTGGCGTCCGTTGGTCGTTGCCGGGGCAGGGATGGCTGCCTATCAGCCGCTGTTCTTCACTGCCGTCGACCTGGCCGGCGTGGCAATCGGAACCGTCGTCGCCATCGGGTCGGCTCCTCTCATGGCAGGTGCCCTCAGCTGGCTGGTCGATCGCGAGCAGCCGGAATCGCGCTGGTGGCTGGCCACCGGCTTGGGCGTCGGAGGAGTCGTGGCGACATTCCTGGCGGGACGGGAACTGGGAGCGAGCAGGGCAGGCGTGGCCATGGCTCTGGGAGCGGGGATGTCCTTTGCCGTTTATCTGGTTGCGTCTCGTCGAATCGTTGTCAAACCCAATCCTGTTGCGGGGATGGCGCTCGTGTTTGCTGCCGCGGCTGGCCTGTCTCTTCCGTTGCTGGCATTCGTCGATCTCGGTTGGGTGACAACCAGAGGAGGTCTGGTCATGACACTCCATCTCGGGTTGGTCGCCACTGCCCTCGCATATGCCTTGTTCTCTCTCGGCTTGCGTTCGACGAGCGCACCGACTGCAGCCACTGCTTCCCTTTTCGAGCCAGTCACTGCCGGCCTACTTGGGGTTCTCCTCCTCGGGGAATCCCCCGGCACGACCGATTGGATTGGGATGACTCTCATTCTGGCCAGCGTGGGGCTCCTCGCCACCACCAGACACTCAAACCAGAGGATCAGCAAGGGCGTTGGTTGAGTTCAACTCAGTGCTTGACCTCCAGACCGCCGAACAGGACGGTTGCATCTATCTGCAGCTTTGGTGCGTCGGCCGACAGCTCGTCTTTCGCAGTTGCGTTCTCGTAGCCCCCAAATATGGGAAATCCGTTGATATCGACAACCCAACCGCGGGGGACCGTTATCTCAACTCCGGCGAAGGCCGCAAACACGTCCAGACGGGCGTCCGCGGCGAGCCGTGCATTGCGTAGGTCGAGCTCGGCGCCGCCGAAAACGGCACTGACCCTTCCACCCTTGAACTCGGGGGAATTCGACGCAAGCTCACTCCCCGAGAAGAGGTTGAAGGTGTTAACGGCATCACCGGCCTCACTCACCCCGGACCCGATGCCTCTTCCAAAGAGGAACAACAAGCCGATGGCAATGATCAACACCGGTAGTAGGACGTCGAGGGAGTCGACAACACCCGTCGTCCTAAGGAGGATCAAGGCGCCCCCTCCGATGAGTAGGGCGGGAACCATCCAGTGACGACGGTTGCTCGCCAGACTGATGAGTCCGCCCCCTATCAGGGCAACAGGCCACCATTCCGAGATCACTTCTCCAGCGTCGAGGGCTCCGAGATTGTCGAGCAGGAGAAGTGCTCCCACGGCAACGATCACCCCGCCAAAGAAGACTCTGCCCCAGTTCATCCTTCCTCCTTCTTTCGGACAGGTAAGCACACAGAGAAATGTGCTGACCCACGCGCGAGTCTGGTGCGCCGGTCCGGGCACGGGCAGAGGCGAAGTCCCCTTTGGAGGCAGAATCGTCGGTTACAGGGCAAAGATCACCGCCTCCGGATATGCCAGGGCGAGCAGCAGGCCCTGCATGCGGATCAGCGACCGATGTCCGGATCCTCTTGAGTGGCGCGCGCTCGGATGGTGAAGACCGAGTCCCCCGATAGGACGCCGGCCCTGCCGAACAGCCGCCCGTATTGCCAGTTGGACAGACCCAGTTCGGGCCGGTTCAGCGCATACTGCCCATCGACCCACCGGGTGAACCCGTTTCCGACGAAAGGCGCGTCGATCATGTTGAAGAACGCGTCATGGGCCTCGGTGCTCGACGAGATCAGGCTCGCGGCGAACCGGGGGCTCTGCCCGTTGAACAGGGACACAGCTTCAGCTACATCGGCGACGATGGTGAGAGTCACCTCCGGGCTCTCCTCCCACTCCCATTCGAGCCCGAGGTCGTCGTCGGCGATCAGCTCGGTCTTTGGTTCGTGGACCGTGCCGCCGGCACGTGAGATAGGGGCTTCATCGAACCAACCGTCGGGGATCAGTTCACGTGCGCTCCCGGTCACGTGAAGCTTCGGAACCGCTCCCCTCCGCTCGCCGGCTCGCTCCAGGGCATCCAGGAAGACCGGGACGAGGTCGTCGGCACGCGACTCGACGACGCACGCAGTGTTGAGGGTGTTGCAGACCTTGCGATCGAGAGAGTGATAGACCGCCAGGCCGAAGACATCCGGGTTGGCATCTTCTGCGGCGACTATCCAGGCTCCCCCGGTCCCGTGGAGGCTGACCGGGATACCCGACTGTCTGGCGACAGCACCCAACTGAGCAACGGCAGGGCCCGACCCCCTTGCTACTGCCAGGGCCAAACGAGGATCTGAGAACATCGCCCATCCTGCAGCGTGGCTCGGGCTGTCGACCAGGGAGACGGTGCCCGATGGGAGCCCCGACTCGAATAAGGCCGGTGTGAGCGCATGATCCATGATCGCCCGAGCGGTGCCCAATGCGTCGGAACCGATCCTGAAGACGACGGTGTTGCCAGACGCCAGAACACCTGTTGCATCGGCAAAAACATTGGGTCTTCCCTCGAAGACGAATCCCACCACTCCCAGGCCCGATCTGATCTGGCTCAGGGACCATCGATCGTGTTCGATCCGCTCGACCTCACGGCCTCTGCCCGTGTCCATCTTCGCCCATAGACGCAGCCCCTCGACCATGCTCCGTCTCATCCGGTCGGTCAGAACGAGACGGGTTGTTGATCTGCCCCTGGAGGCGGCGGTTTCGACATCGGTCGAGTTCGCCCTTGCGATCGCGGAGAAGATCGTGTCATCTGCGAGGTGAGTGGCGAATGACCTGTAGAAGGCCTCGAGTTGGCTGTCGCCGACGGACCCCATGGAGGCGAAGGCAGTGTGAGCCGCCTTCACGGCCTCGCCGGCGATTGTCCATTCGGCTGCAGGAATGTGGAGGAGAGTCCCATCGTCCTGAACGACCACGAGACGATCGCCATCGGCGAAGGCGTCGGCGAGTTCCTTCGGCACCCTGGTGACTCGATCACCGCCAAACAAGACTGGCATGCCAGCCTCGAGTTTCCGCAGCGGCTCGATCATCCGGGAAGGTTAGGTGAGCACGACGAGATCATCGCGATGGATCACCTCTCCACCGGCGACCGAAGAGTGCTCACCTCTCATTTCCAGGACCTCCGCCGAGGACATGGCGGCCAGTCCCTTGGCCACCAGGTCACCCGAGGCGAAGACCTCGACGGCAGCGCCCTCGGGGAAATCTCCTTCAACATGAGTGACACCGGCCGGCAGAAGCGACTTGCCACCCTCCGTCACGGCGCGCGCCGCCCCCGTGTCGACCGAGATGGTCCCCTCCGAGGGAGCGCCAAACGCGATCCAGAGCTTCCGGGCGGACAGACTCGAATCCCTTGGCTCGACCCAGGTGCCGACCTCTCCGCCTCTCAGGGCCGTGGGGACCACATCGTCCCTCTTCGAGGAGGCGATGATGGTGGGAATTCCCGAGAACGCAGCCATACGCGCAGCCGCGACCTTTGTGGCCACCCCTCCCGACCCGAAGACGCCGCGGGTGGCCGTGGACTCCATGGCGTCGAGCGCCTCGTCTGTGTGCCTGACCGCAGACAGGAGCTCGACGTCGTCAGAGATCCACGGATCACCTGAGTAGAGGCCGGTGGTGTCCGTGAGAAGTAGGAGCATTCCCGCTCCCACCAGGTGAGAGACGATGGCAGCGAGCCGGTCATTGTCACCAAACCTGAGCTCGTCGACGACCACGGTGTCGTTCTCGTTCACTATGGGGACGAGACCAAGACCGAGCATCCTCTCCAGCGTTGCGCGTGCATTGAGGTATTGGTATCTGCGAGCCAGCACGTCCCTGGTCAACAGGACCTGGCCGACCCGCCGTCCCACACGAGCGAATCCACTGTCGTACAGAGCCATCAACCTGGTTTGACCGAGGGCCGCCGCCACCTGGAGCCCCGGCAGATCCTCGGGACGTTCGCTCAGACCCATCGAAGGAAGACCGGCAGCCACCGCGCCCGAAGTGACCAGGACGGTCGGATGTCCCATCTCCCAGGCGCCTTCCACGTTGGCCACCACCCGGTCCACAGCAGCCGGGGCGATCCCCCCGGCCGGCGTGGCAAGGCTCGACGAGCCGATCTTGACAACGATCGGTGATCCGGCTGCAGGAGGGCGCCTCATCTCGGCCCGTGACGGTAATGGCAAGTTGATGACGCTCAACCGGCCAGACAGGGAGGCCGATAACGTCCAGGTCGAGATCGAAGGGGTTTTGTGAGAAATAGGAATCAAGTCGTGCTTGCCTGCCTGGCTCTGCTGATGACCGCTTGCGGGGTTCCGGCCGCCGAGGAGGCCACCACGACAACGGATTCGGCGGTGACGACAGGCGCGCCACCTTCGACAACTACGACGGCTGCAGCAACGACGACTACTGAGTCGACCACGACGACAGCGACGGAGACATCTGAGGTCGGCGCCCTCATGGCCTCCCTTCAGGACTCGGCATCCGCGCTGACCTCGGGACGCATCGAAGGTTCGATCGAGATGACGGGCATGAACGAGGAGCTGACGGGCCTCTCCGAGTTGGTGATCGTGTTCAGCACCGCCTTCGACTCCGTCAGCGGCGACGCTTCTTTCCTGATGGACATGTCGTCGCTGGCAGACTCGGTCGACCTCGAGGAGTTGGAGGGGTCCGAGGACCCCTTCGCCGGGATGGCCGCAGCGTTCCTCGGGGAGATCGAGTTCCGCAAGATCGGGGATCGGGTCTACCTCAAGTTCCCGTTCTTCACTGCGATGTTCGGTGCGGAGACCGACTGGATCTCGATGCCCGCCGAAGAAGGCGACGAATTCACCAACTCGTTCGAGACAGTTCCGTCCGATCCAAACGAGATTCTGAAGGCCTATGAAGGTGCTGCCGGAAGTGTCGAGAATCTCGGCATCGAGACGGTCAACGGAGTGGAGGCAACGCACTACCGCATCTCCCTCAACGCCGAAGAGTTGGAGCTGACGACGGAGGAGCGAGCGGAGCTGGAGGCCTCTGGGCTGTTCGCCACTGGGATCATCCCGATGGACATCTGGGTCAGCGAAGCGGGCTACACGGTGCGCATGGTGCTCGAGATCGATGGAAGCGGTATCGACGCTCCACCCGAGGAGCAGTTCGACACGATGCGAATGGTCTATGACATGTTCGACATCAACCAGCGGATCGTGATCGAGCCCCCGCCGTCCACCGACGTGACCGACGTCGAAGACCTGGAAGGCAGCTTCTTCGGGTTCACACCTGACGAGTGACCGGAGCGTATTCAGATCTTGGGGAGCCGAAAACCCGACTTCTCGATCACATGCCGGCGCGACTCCTCTGCCTGGGACTTGACCGCCTCCCAATCGACGTAGAGCAACTCTCCACTTCGCTTCATGACCCTGCCGCCGATCAGCACGGTGTCCACGTTCCCTGTGTCCATGCCCGCCACGACAGCCGTCGCCGGGTCGTTCAATGGGGTCACATTGATTCGATCGGTGCGAAGCATCACGAGGTCGGCCTTCTTGCCGGGGGTCAGCGTCCCAACACGGTCTCCCAGGCCATTGGCCTTCGCTCCCTCGACGGTCGCCCATGCGAGTACGTCGCGGGTCGATCTCGGCCGCTTGCCCTGAGCTGACGCTTGAGCTCGCTGTAACGCAAGCACCGAGCGCATCTGGTTGAACATGTCCGAGGGCACGTTGGTCTCGACGTCCACACTGAGGCTGGGTGCCAGACCCCGGTCGATGAACTTCTGGATCGGAGGCATACCGTGACCCATCATCATCTCCACGGGTGAAGCCAGTGAAACGGTTCCTCCGGTGTCCACGATCATTTGGATCTCGGTGTCATTCAGTGTGGTGCAGTGGATGTAGGTGGTGTCAGAACCGAGAAGGCCGGCTTCACCCAGCTCCTGGAGCTTGGAGTCCAGCCCATAGCTGCCCACGCCTACGTGAATGGAGAGTCGCGCATCTGTCTCCCGGGCCAGCTTCCAGTGGTCTCTGGTCACTTCGAAGTCGGTGAACTCCGGGCCCGGAGCGGCCAGTGCCAGAGTCAACATCTGATCCTTGCTGGAGAAGTGCTCGGTAGCTGCGCGCACGAACCAACTCGGCTGCCGCTCTTCCCACTTGCCCCACCAGGGAAACCCGTAGGCGAAAACCGCCCTCATCCCGGAGTCATTGAGTGCATTGATGACCGCATCGGTGTGTGCCGGCGACCCCTGGATGTGGGACCAGTCGAGCAGAGTGGTGATACCGGCGTCTATGGCCCCGAGGGCGGAGACGAAGTTGCCCATATAGGCGTCCTCGGGACGGAAGGCCGGCGCCAATTTGTGGAGGACGAATGAGATGTAGCTCGTGCGGCCTTCCAGAGGGACGTCTGTGCCGATGTTCCTGAGAAGACCCTCCCAGATGTGCCGATGGGTGTCGACAAACCCCGGCAACACGATCATCTCGGTCGCATCGATTATCTCCGTGCCTTCTGCGACCGCCAGTCGGTGGCCAACCTCACGGATGGTGTCCCCTTCGATCAGGACGTCACCCGCACCGAACTCGCCGACGGCGGGATCCATGCTGAGGACGATCCCACCCGAGATCAGCTTCCTGTCAGTCGGCACAACCCTGAAGTCGGTTCCCTCCGGGTAGAAAGCGGGGACCTCTGCCCCGGAGGCCACCCTGCTTCCGAGGACGATGCGGCGAGCCCTCCGGAAATTGCGTTTCACCAGCTCCTTCAGATCTCCGACCTGGAAAAGGATGATTCCGAACAGGACCAGGACGCCGATGATCATCATCCCGTCCGAGGGGGCCAAGCCGAGGAAAGGCAAGACAGTGATGATCAAGGCGAGAAGCACGGACGCGACAGCGCTGCCGACAAAAGTCGCCTTGCCTCCGGCGAGAGATGCGCCTCCCAGCACCGCCGCGGTGATGCTGTTCAGTGCGAAGGCCGAACCGATCTGCGCGTTTCCCAGAGGGGAGCGAGCCATCATGAAGAACGAGGCGACGGCGGCGAGGAGACTCGCGATCATGAGGGCCCTCACCCGGATCCAGTTGGTTCGAATGCCACCCCGCTTGGCTGCTCGCTCGTCGTGGCCGACGGCCCTGACGGCTAGACCGGAGCCCGAGGCGTGCAACCAGACGTCGAGCAGAGCGGCCCCGAGAACGATCGCGATGAAGGCGATGGGTATGGGACCGATCTTGGTGGTGAGAAACGCGACCAGGTCCGCGCTGATGATGCCTTGAGCCGTCGGCCGGAGCGTCAGGGAGATGCCGTCGAGGATGCTCAGCGTGGCCAGTGTGGCAATGATCGAAGGGATCTTGACTCCCCTGATGAGCCCGGCGTTGACCAGGCCGAGGGCCAGACCGGCGAGGAGGACAACTCCTGCTCCCGTCAGGATCTCGCCCACTGTGGCATCTGCTCCGATCAGGAACGAGGCAACGACCACCCCAAAGCTGATCATCGCACCCACCGAGAGGTCGAGATAACCGACGAGGATGGCGTGGGTCTGAGCGATGGCCACCACGGCGAGGGGCATAGCGGTCAGAAGGACATTGAAGATGTTCGTCTCGTTGACGAACCCTTCGAACCGTGTGCTGGTGTACCAGAGAAGCAGCCCGATGAGGAGGATCTGGAGGGCGACCGGCATCCATAGCCGGAACCTCGCAATTTTACGCCACTTGTTCTTGTCGCGGGCGTTGCGCAAGAGCTTCCGCCAGGACTGGCGTGCCGTCTCGGCCCACCCGCCGCCGGAGTATTCGCTGGTCACGACGAGCCTTCAGATGTCGGCGCTTTGGGCATGGCCACCCCCAGAGGAGACCTTGCGGCCTTGGACATCCCCGGCCCCCGAACTATCGCCTCGACGATGCGGACCTCATCAAGCTCATCACCGGGGATCTCCTCGGTGATCGTCCCTCTCGACATCACCAAGACGCGATCGCAGAGCCCGGACAGCTCGATGGGGTCGCTCGACTTGACCAGCAGCGCGGCCCCGGAATCGGCTCGGGTGCGCAGCGCCCTGTAGATGTCGAAGCGGGACCCGACATCGACGCCCTGCGTCGGCTCATAGGCCAGGATCACCTCTGGCTCCTTGAGAAAAGACCTCGAAACCGAGACCTTCTGTTGATTGCCACCGGAGAGGAACTCGACTGGTTGATCGAGAGATGGCGTGCGAATCTCCAATTCCTCGACCAGCTCAGCGACGGAGCGACGCTCCGACCTCCGGCGTAGAAAGCCCACGAAGGAGAAGCGCCGGAGAGACTGGATGGTGGAGTTGACCTTCACTCCCAGGACACCCATGAGGGCCTCCGTCTTGCGATTCCCCGGAAGGAGCATCACCCCTGCGCCCACCGCCTCCCGCGTGGAGACCAATGTCAACTCCTTGCCTGCACAAGTGACCAGACCGGCCCTCGGGGGCGTCCTGCCCGAGAGTGTGTCGAAGAGTTGCGGCTGCCCGTTGCCCTCTGCGCCGGCGATGCCAACTATCTCCCCACTTTCCACCGTGAAGCTGACGGGACCGAAGGACTGGCCCTGGAGACCGTCGACTACCAGGACCTCTCTGGTCTCCTTGAAACGAGGGGTCGCCGATGGGAATGCGGCTTCGAACGGCCGACCGACGATCCTCTCGACCAGTTCCGGCTCGGTGGTCGACTTGGCGTCGAAAGTGCCCTGGTGGCGGCCGTCGCGCAGAACGCTGATCCTGTCCGCCACTTCGAGGACCTCGGGAAGGCGATGGCTCACGTAGACCACCCCCATTCCCCTGGACTTGCAGGCCAGGACCGTGCGGTGCAGTGCTTCGACTTCGTCGGGGCCGAGAGCCGTCGTCGGCTCGTCGAGAAGCAAGACCTTTGGATCTGTGACCAAGGCCTTGGCAACCTCGAAGAGTTGTCTCTCGGCAAGCGTGAGAAACCCTGCAGGGACGTCGGGGAAAAGCTCGAGGTCCAGGTCGAACTCCCCGAGGAGCCTGCGCGCCCACTTCTTGCGGCGCCAGTAGGGAGGGCGCTGGTCCGGCGGAGCAGCGAAATAGAAGTTGTTCTTGACCGGCTCCATACCCACTGCGGACCCGTCCTGGTAGGCCATCGCCAGACCGAGTCGACGGGCCAAGGCGGGTGAATCCCGTCTCATTGGCTTGCCGGCGATTCGGATATCCCCCCTATCAGGCTCCACGAATCCCGAAGCGATCCCCAGCAGAGTGGACTTCCCCGATCCGTTCTCGCCGACGAGCGCATGAATCTCACCTGCCCGGCAGTCGAAGCTGACGTCGATCAGGGCGCGGACGGCCCCGAACTGACGGGACACGCCCGTCAGTTCGAGGACCGTCTCTGACCCATCCATCGGGTGACCTTGATCGGTCATCAGCCTCCGAACATGAGAGCCAGGACGTCGTCCGGCGCCAACGAAGTTCCGGAGACGACCTCGTTGACCCGGTCCGGATCACAGTCGTCTTCGGTCACCTGACGCATCACGTGGGGCACGATCACCTGGCCAGGCACATCGAAGTCCTGCAATGCGAGCATCGCCGCGGTCACCGCGGTCCTCGACTGGAAGTTGCCGCCGGCCGAGAACCAGATGTTGTACGTGGGCTCACCTCGCTCTGCCCAGTCGCAGAACAGGGTCTGCTCGTCTGTCCGCAGGGCGACCGTCAAGTCCTGGACGGGCACACCGAGCTCGTCGTAGGCCTGCAACGCCGTGTACAACCCATCTGAGTACTCATACGCCCAGCCCCCGATCTGCGGGTTGGTGGTCAGCAGACCGCGCACCGCGTCCAGGGCGAAGCTGTTCACCCAGAAGGTGTCGCCGGTTGTCGTGTTCTCGTCCGCAGGTGGGTTGACCAACTGGACATCGCCGGCAAGGGAGTCGATGGTGCACTGCTGCCAGCCAAGGGTCAGAGCGTTACCGGGTGTCCCGCCGAGCAGGGCGACCTCTCCGCTCTCAACACCCGAGTTGAGCACGTCGGCGAAGCTGTTGCCCAGAGCGCAGAGGTCCTCACCGACCACTGACGTGTAGTCGCCGCCTGGCTCGAGTGCACCCTCCGTCCCAGGGAGACCGACATATCCCGCAGAGAACGATACGTATGGAATGCCTGCTGCTTCCGCCTCCGAGATGACACCCGCCAGGGCAGCTCCGAAGTCCGGGTAGCCGACGATGAAGTCGACGGGATACTGGGCCAGGAAGCTGATGCCGTTGATGTGAGTCGTCGGGTCCGAGTCGAAGTTGGCCGCCGTGGACACGATCTTGCCGATCTCCGGATAGGTGAGAGCCTGGAGGATGGCCTCCATGTGGCTCACGCCACGCCACACATTGACGGTGTCGCCGCCACCGTCCGCATAACCCATGACGATCTCCCCACCGGTCCCGGTATCACACTCGGCGTTCCTCCAGCATTCCATCGCAGTGTCGATCGTCGCCTGATCGAGGTCTTGAGCGGCGCGGGCGATCGAAGCGAGGATGATGTTCCAGCTGGTGTCGTCCGACGGCTCGACCGGTCCGAGCGCCTTTTCGACCAGTGCCGGATCCGCCGCAGAGGGATCTTCTCCATAGTCGGCCAAGGGGTTGGCTTCGCCACCATCCTCGGTGGTGGTCGTATCCATCGCCTCTGCCGTCGTCGTGGTTCCCTCGGGTGCCGACGTGGTCGCCGGTGCCTCGCCCTCGGTGGTAGTGGTCCCGGCATCGTCGCCGGTACATGCCGCCACCACCAGGGCGAGCACGGCGACGAGCGCCATGATCTTTGTTCGTCTCATATCCTCCTCCATGAGGGCTTCGAGCCCTCCGTCTCGTTGTTCCTCGTTGACATGTCCTGTGAGATCACGGATCTCCTTTCTCACCCGGTAGCTTCCATAGAGGTCTGAGCGTCCCCTGGACGTTTCGATCTGCGGCGTTCTCGAAACAGCCGCTCGACGGCTTTGATGATTCGATCACCCGAGACCAGCATCCCGCCGATTATCACCAGCCCGAAGACGACGAATTGGAGGTTGGTGGAGAGACCGAGCGCTCGCATCATCTGATTGAGGCCGGTGAGAAAGAAAGCCGCCGCGAACGTCGATAGTGGGCTGGCGAGGCCCCCAGTCAGCGAGGCGCCTCCGATGACTACCGCGGCAATAGGCCCGAGCAGGTAGGCGGAGGCGATATTCACGCCCGGGTTTCGGAACTGTCCAGCAATGGCGATGCCCGCAATGGCGTAGAAGACTCCGGCGACCATGTAGACGAGGATTTGATTGAGGGTGACGCGCACTCCAACCACGTTGGAGGCCACCGGGTTGGCGCCGACCACTTGGAATCTCCGCCCTACCGAGGTGTATCTCAACGCGACGATCAGCAACAGCGTCACCGCCGCACCGATCCAGAAGATGGGGCTGAGCCCGAAGATGCGGGTGGCGGTCCAGTTCGAGAAGGCCTTGGGAACTGCGCTCTGAACGGGGAAGGTCCGCACATACCGGCTGACCAGGCCGGCTACCACCTGTCCCACCGCGAGTGTCACGATCAAGGCGTTGAGCTTGAAGCCCCCGATGAGTATCCCGTTGACCAGGCCGATGGCCGCGCCGGCAGCAATCGCGGTCGCCATGGCCAGCAGGATCCGGTCGTCGGACTGCCCTCCCACCCCCACCATCAGCAGGGCGGCGATGGTCACCGTTCCCGGCACACTCAGATCGATGCCCGCCGTCATGATCACCAGCATCTGGCCCAGTGCCGTTATCCCCAGTAGGGCTCCCGCCGTGGCAACTGCCGAGAGGGCCGGTCCCCCGAGAGTCGCCGGCGCCCATATCGACGCCACGATGATGAGCACAACCAGGGCGAGATATACCGGCATATAGCGTGAAGCCACCACGAACCGCGTGACGGCGGCCGAGGGCGCGCGGCCGGTCACTTGCCCGCCCCGATATCGGCAACCAATCCCGCTGCCGCTGCCACGCGGCGTTGGGCCGACACAGCCCGTTTGCGTGCCTGCGCCGAGTCTGAGCTCAGTTCGCCCTCTCGCACGAGTGGCTCGCCGCCGACCATCACCCATTGGACGTTCGAGGTGTCCATCCCCCAGACGACCGCACCAATCGGGTCGTTGATCGGGTGGATGTTGGGACGATCCGTGCGGAGAATCAGGACATCGGCTCGTTTGCCGGGCTCGAGGGATCCCGACTCGGTGCCGACGCCGGCAGCTCTAGCTCCGTCGACGGTGGCATATCTGATCACGTCCCGAGTGGTCAGCAGGTTTGGAATGGCGCCTTTGCCGGAGAGCTTGAGATCGAAGAGGGTCGCATGCTGGATCGAGTTCGTGGCACGCATCGCCGCAAAGATGTCCCCCGGGGCGAGTGCCTCCTGATCGACGCCCAGACCCGGCCGGATACCGCGATCTATCAGGCCTTGAATCGGGGGAGCGCCCAGACCGATGGCCATCTCACTGGACGGGGCGAGCGCAACCTGGGTGCGCGAGTTGGCTATCGCGTCGAGGTCGGCGCTGTCGAGCAGGGAACAGTGCACCAAGGTCAGGTCCGCGCCCAGCGAACCGCGCGCGCCCAAGTTTCCGATGACACCGGCAGTCGCCGGGTCAGTTCCGGCATGGGCGTGCACCCGAAGTCCGAGGCTCCGAGCCTGGTCCCACTCCGCTTCGATCGCTTCGAGATCCAGCCTCGGATCCGTGGAGCCCAGGGCCAAGCGGGTTCGGTCGCTGGTCGGACCGAGGCTCCGCAACTGTTGGAAGACATCGACCCCGGCTGCCGCCCAGTCCGGGGCGGCCAATGCAAAGACGGTGCTGAGGCCCGAGTCGGAGTGGGCCTGGAGGGCTGCTTCGGCAAAACCCGGCCCCGGTGGCAGGTCGGCCCAGTCGACGACCGTCGTGATCCCGGCCTCGACAGCACCGAGAAGGCCGATCAGCGTGGCTGAATACACGTCATCGGGCTCATAGTGGGGGCCATAGGCCGAAGGCGGAGGCGGGTTCCCACCGGAAGCAACCGAATCGCCGAAATTCCGGAACAGCGACTTCCAGAAGTGACGGTGGGTGTCGACGAACCCTGGCATGACGATCGACTCCGAGGCGTCGATCGTCTCAGCGTCGCGGGCACGAAGCCCCGGGCCGACCTCCTCGATGACCCCACTCGAGATGAGCACATCGGCTTGATCGAAGTTGGGTAGGTTTTTGCCAAGGGTGAGGACGGTCCCACCCTTGATGAGAGCCCGTTGTGGCATTCAGACCTCTCCGGTCACGAGTCCGCGCGTGAGGCGAAAGGCATCACCCCTCCGTCGGGGCCGTCAATAGGCATTCGCCACCATCAACTCCTCACACGGGAACAGAGTTATCACCTTGCACCCGTCCTCGGTGACGACGACCTCTTCTTCGATACGCGCCGCGGAGCGCCCATCGGACGCCGGGGCGTAGGTCTCCAGAGCGAAGACCATGCCCTCTTTGATCTCCACAGGGGTCTCGAGGGAGTTGAGACGGCTGATGATCGGGCGCTCGTGGAGCCCGACGCCCACCCCATGCCCGAATTGGAGGCCAAAGGCGTCCATCTCGTCCTCGAAGCCAAACTCATGGGCCTCGGGCCAGACCTTGGCGATCTGGTCGGTGGTGGCACCTGGCTTGACCAGTGCGATCGCCGCGTCCATCCACTCTCGACTCTGCTTGAACGCGTCACGATGGGCTTGGGTGGCTCTTCCGACTACGAATGTCCTGTAGTAACAGGTGCGGTAGCCGTTGAACACGTGGATGATGTCGAAATAGGCCTGGTCACCGGGACGGATCAGCCGATCCGAGAACACGTGAGGGTGAGGACTGCACCGCTCGCCGGCGATCGAGTTGATCGCCTCGACAAACTCGGATCCCATCTCGAAGAGGCGAGCGTGGGCCATTCCTACGACATCCGACTCGCGGATACCGGGCTTCAGCATCTCGAAGATGTCCTGATACACCCCATCGACCATGGCGCAGGCCTGAGTCAGGAGGATGATCTCGTCTTCGCTCTTTGTCTCTCTGGCGCGCATCATCGCTTGCTGACCGTCGACCACATTGAGACCTTCAGCCTGCAGTGCGAGGAAAACCCCGGTTTCGGCCATGTCCACACCGAGTTGCTCACCCGTCAGACCCTCATCCTCCAGGGCCTGTCGGATCTCTCTCGCAGCTCTCGAGTGGAGGCCGGTCTCGGGCCCGATGGCGCCCTGTAGACCGGTGTTGCCCCCCACCGAGTTTTCACGGTCGTAGAGATCGGGGAGCTGAAGGCGATGTGCTTTTGCGGCCGAACCAAAATCCCAGATGCGGGGTCGGCCCTCGCGGGTCAGGAGTGCCCACCTCTCGCCCTTGTTGAACGCCCAGTAACCGATCTGGGTAGACGTCACATAGCGAATGTTTGATGTCTCGAACAGAAGCAGCGCACCGAGATCGAACTCGTCCAACATCTGACGCGCCCGCTGTACGCGATGGTTGCGAAGCCGATCCCAATCGACCCGGCTCTCCCAGTCGACTCCCATGACTCCCGGGGAGTACGTGGTTGCAACGGGAAACTCATCCATGGCCTCTTCCTTCCTTTCGTTCTCTGCTCATCAAGACTCGCCTTCTATCGCTTCGCTCAGATAGCCCCAGTCCCGTGCAAACCGATAGGAATGGCGCGGTGGGGGCTGTGGGGCCTGGGTCTCCAGCCAGCGGACGATGCCATCGCCGATGTTGCGGAATGCGTGCACACAACCGACGCCGGCCCAAGCCACATCTCCTGGCCCCAGCTGGTACTTCTGCCCATCGAACTCTGCTTCGACCTGGCCCTCGAGGATCTGATAGGTCTCCTCCAGAGGGTGATCGTGAGCTCCGGCGAAGCCACCCTGCTCATACTGGACCATGAACATCGTCGACAGATCGGCCCCGAGATCGGAGTCGATCATCATCTTCACGCTGATGCCGCTGTAGACCAGCAGCGCCGTCCTCATCGAGGCACTCAGTGCGAGACGATCCTGGGTCTGCATGGCCGGGTCCATGTTCTCGGGCTGGATATGGCCGAAGTAGCGGTTCCTCGGATCGCGCACGTCGATGGGAACGGGATCCGCCGTACTCAAGGGAATCGGGTATTGAGTGTCGTAATCGAAACGCCGTCTTGGAATCGGCGCCTTCATCTCCGAGAAGGCAACGCCCGCCTCGGACGTATTGCGAAGCGAATGGGTCATGCCGACCGGAAACAACCCGTAGTCGCCTTCGAGGAGAACGAAACTCCCTTCAGGCGTATCAACGGTGAGCTCGCCTTCGACGACATAGAGCGACTCCTCAAAGGAGTGCACATGAGTGTCAACCCGACCTCCAGGCTGGAGCCGAGCCAGCCGAAACCCCATCTGCACTCCACCAGAGTCCTCGCTGACCACATCGTCGCCCG
This sequence comes from bacterium, assembly GCA_024638655.1. Classification (GTDB taxonomy): domain Bacteria; phylum Actinomycetota; class Acidimicrobiia; order Spongiisociales; family ZC4RG35; genus Ww567. Next base: position 126,641 of record JAHEJW010000002.1, read on the forward strand.
AGTATCCGAGGCTCCGGCCTTCGAAATCGGGAGGAGTCTCGAACGCGAGCTCGTCGGCTGTCCTGACGATGTGATGGGCCATCAGGAGCCTGTTTCCCGCAGCAGCACGGCGATAGCACTCATGTCCCGATCCCCCATCCCTGAAGCAAGAGCCTCCTTGACCACTTCCAAGCCTGCGGACGTCTGCTTCATGGGTGCCGCGATCCGATCAGCGAGACCCGTGATCAACTCGAGATCCTTGGCCACGAGATCCAGACTGAAGGCGACGGGAGTGTCGTCAGGTTTGAGGTAAGCCTGCTGTTTGTATTGGACAAATGGTGCTCCGGCAGCACCACTGGAGAACACCTCATATGCGACTTCCCGATCGACCCCGGCCCTTTCTGCCAGGACCAGAGCCTCGGCCAAGGCGACATTGAGACCGTGGACCAAAGCGTTGACCGCCAGCTTGCAGGCGGCTCCAGCGCCGCGCGCGCCTACCCGGATGACCGACTTGGCAATGGGAGCGAGGATGGGCTCCACTCGGGAGACCAGCTCCTGGTTTCCGCCGGCCATGACGGTCAGGGCACCGGCTTCGACGGTCGAGACGCTGCCCGATACCGGACAGTCGAGGAAATGCGCACCAACGGAGTCAAGGCGTTCTCCCACGGAGACGATCGTCGATGGATCGACCGTGCTCGTGTCGATAGCGATCGTCCCCCCGGTGATTCCCGAAACGATTCCCTCCGATCCGAGATAGACCGACTCGACAGCCCGGTCATCTGCCAAGCTGGTCAGCACGAAATCGGCTTCAGCCGCTGCCGAAGCCGCGGTGTCGGCCACCCGAGCTCCGGCATCGGCGGCGACCGCTTGGGCCTTGGCGGGATCGCGGTTCCACACGATCGTCGGAAAACCGCCCCCGGCGATCCGACGGGCTATTGCACTACCCATCCTGCCGAGACCTACCACCGCAACGACCTGGTTGCCAGGAGAGCTCACTGATTAGTGACACTACACATCTTCTGCCACTCGAGTATCCCCCGCCAGGAAGGGACACTTCTTCTCGGCCCGATCAGAAAAGACTATCTGGCAATCCATCTTCTGCTTAGCGTGGCTGCACACCTCTGGTCGATCGGTATATCCTTCGAACTGGTCTCGATCGAAGGAGACCCAATCGAGTCGCCCGAGGAGACATGGCATGAGTGACGGTGCGGTAGTGGTGGTCGGTGGGACGAGAGGCATGGGCAACGCCCTGGCCCGCCACTACCTGAATGCGGGCAAAGACGTGTATATCACCGGCCGTGACCTCGATCGGGCAACCGAAGTCGCGGCGGAGCTCGGTGACAGGGCCACGGGCATAGGTTTCGACCTGGCCAAGCCGGACACCATCGGCCCGGCGCTCGCAGATGTCAGGTCAGTCTCACGGCTCGCTCTGGTGGCGATCGACCGCGACGTGAACCCGGTACGAGAATTCGACATCGAATCGGCCACCAACACGATCTTGATGAAGATGGTCGGCTACGTCGAGACCATCCACGCCCTACTGCCTTCATTGTCGGACGACAGCTCGGTGGTGCTCTTCGGGGGATTGGCCAAGGAGCGTCCATATCCGGGATCAACCACCATCACGACAGTGAATGGAGGAGTCACCAGCCTGATCAGGACGCTGGCAGTCGAGCTCGCTCCAATTCGTTTCAATGCGATCCACCCCGGAATCGTCGGGGACACCGAGTACTGGGAATCCAAGCCCCTGGATGGGTTCATCTCCAGAACTCCAACCGGCAAGCTGGCCACGACCGCTGACGTGGTGGATGCCACAGTCTTCCTCCTCGAAAACCAATCCGTGAACGGCGTCAACCTGTTCGTCGACGGTGGATGGATGCTGATGTGAGCGACGCTCGAGCCCACACGGACCTCGACAACGGTCTGGACGGTATCGGAGACCGGCTCCGCCAGGAGCGCGTAGGGGCAGGTCTGAGCCAACGCGAGCTCGCCCGTCGCCTCGGAGTGTCAGCGAGCCTGATCTCGCAACTCGAAAGCGGGTTGTCCAAGCCCTCGGTGGGAACTCTCTACGCCCTGGTGACTGAATTGGATGTCTCGCTCGACCGGGTCATCCGGGGTGAGGAGTACACCTCCAAGCCAAAGGGCGACACCCTCGAGTCAGACGTCTCCAGCCCACTCCTCCACTCCCAGGACCGACAGGCAATCGATCTCGCCTCGGGCGTGCGCTGGGAGGAGCTGACGGCTTCCACCGACGAAGGAGTTGACTTCCTCGAGGCTATCTATGAGGTAGGCGGTGCCTCGACTCCGGATGAGTCGCTGATGCGACATCACGGGCGTGAGTATGGCTATGTGATGACCGGGACTCTGGGAGTGCAGATCGCCTTTGAGGAGTACACCCTCGAGAGTGGGGACTCGATCGCCTTCGACTCGACCCAGCCTCATCGTCTGTTCAACAAGGGCGACGTGCCGGTCCACGCAATATGGTTTGTGGTGGGTCGGGAGGCCGATACCAGACTGAACGATTGAGGAATTCGCGCCGACACGACCGTGACAACAGCGTGAGTGCCCATTCTGAGAGGAAAGAGCAATGAGCCAGTCTCTGCAGGATCTGCTGGACTCGACCGAGAACGTCGTCGACATGTTGCGCAATGCCCAGACCGGGCCGAACGTGTATCCGGTCGACCCGGAGTACACCAACTGGCGCGACGAGCAGGAGGCATGGCAGAAGACATGTGTGCTGTTCGACCTCTCCTATCACATGGTCGATCTGGCCCTGGAGGGGCCAGACGCGCTCGAACTGCTCAGGACCGTCGGCTTCAACAGCTTTCGAGGATTCGAGGTGGACAACGCCAAGCACCTCGCCCCGTGTAGCCCCGAGGGGCATGTCATCGGAGACGTGATCCTCTTCTATCTGGCAGAGAACGAATTCAACCTGGTCGGGCGGGCCCCTGCACTCAATTGGATTCGCTATCACGCCGACACCGGCGGATTCGACGTGGCCTACGACGTCGATCAACGGACCGCAGTGCGCGAGGACAAGGATCGAAGACGCTCTTACCGGCTGCAGATCCAGGGACCGAATGCCCTGTCATTGCTCGAGAAGGTCATCGAAGGCCCGGTGCCCGACGTCAAGTTCTTCAGTATGACGACGATCGAGATCGGCAAGACGAAGGTGAGAGCATTGCGCCACGGGATGGTGGGACAGCCCGGCTTCGAGTTTTTCGGTCCCTGGGAGGAAAAGCAACCGGTGGTGGAGGCAATCCTGAGAGCTGGTGAGCAGTTCGGGCTTCGTCGCGTCGGGTCCCGCGCCTACTCCTCCAACACTCTCGAGTCGGGATGGATCCCTTCGCCGCTCCCGGCCGTGTACACCGGCGCCGGCCTGGAGGAATACCGGAGATGGCTGCCGGCCAGTGGATACGAGGGGTCTGCATCGATCGGGGGCAGCTTCGTGTCCGATGACATCGAGGACTACTACTTCACTCCCTGGGATCTCGGATACGGCGGTTTCGTGAGATTCGACCACGACTTCATCGGTCGCGATGCGCTCGAGGAAATGGCCGACGACTCACCTCGCACCAAGGTGACACTCGTTTTGGAGCCCTCAGACGTCCTGAAAGCCGTGGGCAGCCAGCTGGAGCCGGGCGAGCGCGCCAAGTTCATCGAATACCCATCGGCGGTGTACTCGATGCACCCGTACGACGCGGTGCTCGCCGCCGGCCAACCGATCGGGATCTCCACCTGGATCGGCTACAGCTCCAACGAGAGGAAGATGCTGACGCTCGCGGTGCTCGACAAAAGACATGCCGAGCCGGGTACCGAGGTCACGCTCCTCTGGGGCGAACCCGATGGTGGTACTGCCAAGCCGGCCGTCGAGCCCCACCGGCAGGTTGAGTTGAAGGCGACGGTGGCTCCAGTGCCCTTTTCGCGAGTCGCCCGTGAGGGCTATCGAACCGACTGAAGCTTTCGTCAAACTCCGAGGATGGCGCTGGCGCGCTCACTCACTTCGGCGGCGGTCGCAACCAGCCGCGGCCGGAATTCTTTTCTCATCTGCGCGAGAGAAACCCGGGCAGCGTGACATGAGACGTTCAATGCGGCGATCACCTCGCCGTCGCTTTTGGTTATGGGCGCGGCTATGGAACGAACTCCCTCCTCCAGTTCCTGGTCGACGAGGGCATATCCCTGGGCACGCACACGCTGGAGGATCTCACGGAACTCGTCGGATTCGCTGACGGTGTGTGAGGTGAGTCGGCGCATCTCGGTCACTGAGATGTATTCCTCGATCTCCTCGTCGGGCCGGCCGGCGAGCAGAACTCGCCCCATCGAGGTCGGATAGACGGGAAGCCGCGATCCCAGGGCGAGCGAAATCGTCATGATCCTGGCAGTGGGCACCCTCGCCACATAGACGATCTCCGAGCCATCGAGCACCGACATCGAGGAGGACTCCCTGACCTCTTCCACCAACCGTTCCATCGGCTGCTGGGCGAGCTCGACGACGCGAAACGAAGATAGAAACGAATAGCCGAGGTCGAGGACTTTGGGTGTGAGCGTGAAGCTTCGGCTGCTCTGATGCACGTAGCCGAGCTCGGCCAGTGTCAGGAGGACTCGGCGAGCCGTCGCCCTGGTAAGACCGGTGTGTTTCGCGACTTCACTGAGCGTCTGCGCCCGCCTCTCCTTGGCAAACGAGTTGATAACGGCCAGCCCGCGCTCAAGCGACTGGATGAAGTCTCCAGATCGATTCTCCGTCACCCTATGGACTCTAAACCGCGTCTGTTCGCATAGCGAACAAGTCGTCTTCAGGCCTGAGCGGCGTGGGCGGCTGCCGTGCGCTCCTTGAGCCCCCGCAGGATTGCCAGTTCCTCGCCGGTAGGGGGTTCGGTGATGACCAGGTCATCGGCCACAGCCAGGTTCCAGCCAGTGCTGTCCCGAACCGTGTCGACATCGACGCCGGGATGAAGACCTGTGACCGTGAGCTCGCGCGTCTTCGGGTCGGGCTCCAGCACCGCCAAGTCGGTTATGACGATGCTCGGGCCAGAGCCGAGATGACCCTCCCTGCCTCCTCCATCACGACCGAATCCGACAGACGTGACGAAGTCCACCTCTTCGACGAAAGAGCGCTTCGTGTGCCGGAGCATGACGATCACTTCGCCGGCCGAGGAGGCGATCTCAGGCGCGCCTCCTGCTCCGGGGAGACGAACCCCCGGTTTTTCGTATGACCCAATCACCGTGGAGTTGAGATTCCCGAAGCGATCTATCTGGGCGGCGGAGAGAAAGCCAACATCGACGCGTCCAGCCTGGAGCCAGTAGGCGAAGACCTCGGGCACGCCGACCACAAGCTCGGCCTGTTCCGCCAGCTCACCGTCGCCGATGGACAAAGGGAGGACATCGGGCTTCGTCCCGATGGTTCCCGACTCGTAGATGAGGACGACATCAGGTGCCGAAGAGAGCCTCGCCAGATTCGCCGCCTCACTCGGCAACCCGATGCCCACGAAACAGACCTGACCGTCCCGCAGTTGCCTCGAAGCAACGATCGACATGATCTCGTCGGTGGTATAGGCGGGCTCACCCATTGCTCGCCATCTCCAGAATCGACCCGTCGTCTAGGGCAGCGAGATAGCCATCGAAGTCCCGGGAAAGGATGTACTCCTTCATCCAGTCGTCGAACAGAGACCTGTCTCGCGAGATGACATCCCACATGGTGTAGAACGGGTTGTCTCTCGTCGTGTAGCCCATCGAATAGGACGGATGTGAGCCGCGCGGCACATGGGCTACCGCGTCGACGGTCCAAGCGGGCAGAACTGCGAAGTTTGGCCCCCTCGGCTGGAGATCATCCACGATTTCTTCCACCGTCACCAGAACTGCTCGGGCCGCCAGGGCGATCTCCCGCTGAACTCCGGTGATTCCCCATATCCCGATGTTCCCTTTTCGATCAGCTTGCTGGGCGTGTATGACCGTCACGTCGGGGTTTATCGCAGGAACTGCAGAAAGGGACTCGCCGGTGAACGGGCATTCGATCCTTGCCACATTGGTGCGCTCCTCCAGATCGGTGCCGAGGTAGCCACGAAGAACGCCGAAAGGAAGACCCGAGGCACCTGCGCTGTATCTCGCCGCCATGCCCGCATGGCTGTGCTCCTCAATCTCCAGGGGACCGGGGTGGGCGTTCTCGACCGCGTCCCGAAGCCTGTGGAGCGAGCCGACGCCGGGGTTGCCACCCCAGGAGAAGACCAGCTTTCGGGCACAACCCATCCCGATCATCTGGTCGTAGATCACGTCGGGAGTGAGCCTGATGAGAGTCAGCTCCTTCTTCGATTGGCGAATCACCTCATGACCGGCAGCAAATGGGATGAGATGCGTGAAGCCCTCCAAGGCGACTGCCGCACCGTCGTAGACCAGGTCTGAGATCGCATCGGAGAGGCTGGTGAACTGGCCCAAATCGCTCCCTATCGAATGATTTCACCACCTGCGCCCCTAGGGCACCGATGGAGGATTCGTTCGTAGACCGAACAGTCGTGCGGCTAGCGTACGAGTGCGATAAATAGGTGTCAACCACGAGCGAGGCCCCGATTGACGACTGATAGTTTCAGCCGGTGTCACATCGCGATGACACCAGCGGAGCATGCATGAGCGAGATCCCCGGGCGCACAAAGGTAGCGATCATCGGCGGCGGCCCGGCCGGATCTCTACTTTCCTACCTCCTTCACCTCGAAGGGATCGAGAGTGTCGTGCTCGAGCTTCGCTCCAAGGAGCATGTGCTCGAGAGGGTCCGAGCCGGAGTCATTGAATACGGATCCGGCCAGATACTCACAAACGCGGGGCTCGGCCGACGCATGGAGCGGGAGGGATTCATCCACGACGGGGTGAATCTGGCCTTCGGTGGCGAGATGCTTCGCATCGATTTCAAAGGGTTGGTTGGCAAGCACGTAATCATCTATGGCCAGACACAGCTCCAACAAGACCTCTATCAGGCCATCGAAGGAGACGGCATTGCCTTCGTCGATGAGGCCGAGGACATTCGACTCGCCGGCATCCAGACTGGCTCACCGCTGGTCACCTTCAACCATCACGGGGAGCCTCATGAGCTCGCCTGCGATTTCGTGGTGGGCTGTGACGGAGTTCACGGGGTGACGAGGGATTACATCCCCGAGTCGGCTCGCCAGGAGTTCGAGCGGCTCTATCCGTTCGTTTGGATCGGCGTCCTCTCCCCCACGCCACCCGTGAGCGACGAGCTCATCTACGCCAACCACACCGACGGCTTTGCCCTCTGCTCGATGCGAAACGAGAACCTGAGCCGGTATTACGTCCAGGGGTCGGCGGACGACACGCCTGAGGACTGGCCGGATGGCCGATTCTGGGAAGCGCTCGAGACACGCCTGCCCGGCGAGGCAGCGA
>JAHEJW010000002.1:134105-177110 GCA_024638655.1 bacterium
ATGCGAAACGAGAACCTGAGCCGGTATTACGTCCAGGGGTCGGCGGACGACACGCCTGAGGACTGGCCGGATGGCCGATTCTGGGAAGCGCTCGAGACACGCCTGCCCGGCGAGGCAGCGAGCCGGCTCACAACCGGGGACACGATCGAGACCATCGTGACCCCTCTGCGCAGCTGGGTCATGGAACCTCTGAGTGCGGGGCGTCTCTTCCTTGCCGGCGACGTCGCGCACATCGTCCCTCCCACCGGAGCCAAGGGCCTCAACCTGGCGATTTCAGACGTCGTGTACCTGTCCCGAGCGCTCGCCGAGTACTACGAGAGCCGATCCGAGGAAGCCCTGCGCTCATATTCGAACACTGCCCTCGCCCGTGTTTGGAAAGCCGTTCGGTTCTCCTGGTGGATGACACAGACGATGCATAGGTTCCCGGGGATGTCCGATGACTTCGATCGAAGACTGCAGCGGACAGAGCTCGACTATCTGTTCCGGTCCGAGAACGCACAGAGGGCGATGGCGGAGAACTACGTCGGGCTCCCAATTTGAGAAAGAGGTGATCTGTGGGGTCTTATGACGACGGTATGAGGATGCGCCGCAAAGTCCTCGGGGACGCCCATGTGGACCGGGCGACGGCCTCGACATCGGGCCTGGATCATGACTTCCAAGACTGGATCACCGAGAACGTCTGGGGAAACCTCTGGACACGACCGGGCATGGCTCTCCGGGATCGAAGCATGATCACCATCGCCATCCTCGGGGCCCTGAATCACGAGGAGCTCGAGCTACACCTGAGAGCGGCCCGGAACACCGGCGTCAGCCCGAACGAGATCACCGAGATCCTGTTGCACGTGGCCGTCTACGCTGGCGTGCCTGCGGCCAACAGAGCCTTCAAGGTGGCGAAGACCATCTACGACGAGGAGGAAGAGGAGGAGTGATGACCGAGCCGATCGTCAGGCACTATGGCCCGCGCGCCTATCCGGACCATCCCCCTTTCAGCTACCCCGATTACAGGTCGACGGTCAAGAGGGCGCCGTCACAAGACCTCCTGGGCATCGTGAAGACCCTGACCGAGTCAACCGGGCCAGGCCCGATCTGGTCTGAGATCTCCGAGGACGACGCCGACCTGACCACCAACGCCGGCACCGGAGGCGAAGCAATCGGTGAGCGGATAATCGTCACGGGTCGCGTCCTCGACGAGCACGGCATAGGTGTGCCGGGGACCATCGTCGAGATCTGGCAGACGAATGCGGCCGGCCGATACGTCCACTGGAGGGACAGCAAACGGAAGGCGCCTCTCGACCCGAACTTCATCGGGGTGGGCCAGTGCGTTACCGACGAGGAGGGCACTTACCGATTCCTGACCATAAGACCCGGGCCGTATCCGTGGGGCAACCATCCCAACGCCTGGCGCCCGGCTCACATCCACTTCTCCCTGATGGGACCGGCTATTGGCAGCCGATTGGTCACACAGATGTATTTCGAAGGCGACCCTCTGCTTCCGCTCGACCCCATCTACAACTCGGCGCCCGGGCACTCACGAGAGAGGATGATCGGGTCCTACGACCACGACATCACCGAGGAGGGCTGGGCGACCGGTTGGCGCTGGGACATCGTGCTGCGCTCCGAAGAAGGGATCCTGGAGGAGTCGGAGGAAGACGAGTGACCCGACATCTCGGTCAGACACCATCCCAGACCGTGGGGCCCTTTTACTCGATGCGCCTGGCGGCAGAGGGAGACAACGTGCTCCCCATCCCCGATGGCGGTCAGCGGATCGTGGTCAAGGGCAAGGTCTTCGACGCCGACGGGAAGCATGTAGAGGATGCCTTGATCGAGACCTGGCAGGCCAACCCCGTCGGCGGCTACAACCACCCCGACGACCTGCGAGAGCTCGGCCAGAGCCGCGAGTTCACAGGCTTCGCCCGCGCCCAAACCGACTTCCAAACCGGTGAGTATCGGATCGAGACGGTGAAACCTGGTCGAGTCCCCGATCCCGAGGGTGAGATGCAAGCTCCCCATATCGCCATGATCATCCAGGGTCGGGGGATGCTCAACCCGCTGTTCACCCGGTTCTACTTCTCCGACGAATTGCAAGCGAACCAACAGGACATCGTGCTGCGCGCCGTCCCGGCGGGCCGCAGGGCCACACTGATTGCCACACTCGACGAAGGTTCGGATCCCCCGACGTATGTTTTCGACGTCAGACTGCAAGGGGAGTCCGAGACGGTGTTCTTCGATGTCTGATAGCGAGGGCACCGACGGGTGACGTCATCACCGTTGGAGGTTTGGGGTCTCACGACCCCGGAGATGGCCGAGCTCTTCTCGGCCGACAGCATCGTCGGCGCAATGCTCGTATTCGAGAAGAATCTGGCTCTGGCGTTGGCCGAAGCGGGTCTCGCCCCGGAGGAAAGTGCCAAAGCTATCGCCGCAGTGTGCGATTCCATCGCGGTCGACGCAGTGGAAATCCTCGCCACGACGTGGCCTACCGGCACACCCGTGATCAGACTCGTCGAAGAGATCCGCAACAACCTCGAGGACGAGAATGGCAAATGGGTTCATCACGGCTCGACAACACAAGATGTGATCGACACCGCCCACATGCTGCTGGCGTCCCAGGCCCTTGGCGAACTGGACGGTTCCCTACGAAGGGTCGCACGGGCCCTGCGTGATCTGATTCTGAGCAATCGCGACCAACCACAGATGGGCAGGACCTTTTTGCAGCACGCACGCCCGACGACCTTTGCGATGAGGGCGGCCGGCTGGCTCGAGCCGACTTTGCGGCACATCCTCGGATTGCGAGCGGCTCGAGACGAGCTGGCCATCCAGCTGGGCGGACCGGTGGGCGATCGCTCCGCCTACGGAGGCAAGGCGACCGCGGTTGCGAGGGCTTTGGCCCAGCTTCTCGAGCTCGAGGCTTCCGATATCGCCTGGCACACCGACAGATCAAGGGTTCGTCGCCTGTCGTCTTCCGTCAGCGGGGTGGCAGCCACCATGGCGAAGATCGCCATGGATGTGGCCCTCCTCGCGCAGACCGAAGTCGCCGAGGTCAGCACACGAGCCGGCGGGTCATCCAGCATCGAGGGAAAGCAAAACCCCATCGACGCGGTCCGCGCTCTGGCCGCCGCCGACGTCGTGTCCGGCGTGGCGAGCATCCTGGAGAGGGCTCGCCCGCATGAGCTCGACCGAGGGCTCGGATCGTTGCATGCAGAGTGGGTCGCGTTGCCGCTTCTCTTCCAGGCCACGTCGGCTTCGGTCGAAGCAACCGCCTCGTGCATCGAATCCCTGGAGGTGGACCGTGAACACATGGCGGAATCGGCTGGTCCCCAGCCAGCGGAAGCCCAGGAGGCCACCGACCAGGGTCAGATCGACGCTGTGCTCGAGAGATACCAGATCGTCTCGGAGCGGGCATGAGGAGACTCGAGGGGAGAACCGGAGACCTGGCTTGGGACACCGCCGGTGCCTTAGGGGACCCCGGTCTGATACTGATCCACTCCCTGGGCGCCGACAGCCGGATGTGGGCCGATCAGACACCGATCCTCCGCCAACGCCGGCGTCTCATCTGGTTCGACCTCCCCGGCCATGGGTCGTCGAGCGCCGCGGAAGGCGAATACTCAATCGAGAGCCTGGCCCGCGACGCGACCGACGTTGCGAAGGCAGCCGGTGTCGAGACTTTCGATGTCTGCGGGATCTCATTGGGCGGCGTGGTCGCCCTGTGGATGGCCGCCAATCAGGGGGATCAGGTCGAAACCCTGATTGCCTGCAACACAGGGGCGAAGATCGGGACGGAGGAGGCTTGGTCGCAGCGAATCGACACGGTCCTCGCCGGCGGGATGGTTGCCCTCCGCGAGTCGGTCGTACCCAGATTCATCACATCGGACCTCGAGCGCCGTCGTCCCCAAGCGCACAGGTTGGTCTATGAGATGTTCGACGGAGTCGACCCGATCGGTTACGCCGGGTGCTGTGCGTCCCTCCGGGACGCCGACCTGCGCGGCTCGCTTGGCGACATCGGTGTCCCCACTCTCCTGATCGGCGGAACCGACGACATCGCCACGCCGCCAGACGTGATGCGCGGTCTCGAGGAGTCGATACCCGGCAGCAAGCTGACGCTGATCGAAGGTGCTGCCCATCTCTCCAACATCGACCAACCGGAGCGCTTCAACGACGCAATTGCAGCAGTCATCCGCTAGCCGAGACCGTATCGCTTGAGGGCCAGATGTGCCCCCATGCCTCCGTCAGGGGTCAGATTCGCGCCTCGGAACCACTGACCCTCGTCGGAGAGAAGAAACGCGACGACGGGGGCCACATCCGATGGCGTTCCGAATCGATCCATGTTGCGAACGCTCTCCTGGGCACGATCACCGAGCGTCTCTAGGAAGTCATCGAGGATCGGGGTCTCGACCGGGCCGGGGCTGACACAGTTCATCCGGATCCGGTGATCGCGCCATGTCCATCGGTTCTGCATCGTCCAGACGATCACGGCCTCCTTGGAGAGGAAGTAGCTGCGGGGCCCCTCCACCAGCCCGTGGCGCTCGACGAAGTCGTCGACTTCGTCCCAGTCGATCGACAGCAGGTCTGTCACCTGGTCGAGATGGTCGCGCCATCCGTTCCCCGCCATGGATGCGAGGTTCACGATCGACGCCCCGTCGGCGAGCCTTGGAGCCAGAGCATGGGTGAGTCGGATCAGAGCGAGGGTGTTCACCTTGAGCACCATGGCACCGGGCTGGGTGGGAGCCACGCCTGCGATATTGCACAAGCCGTGGGCACCGGCGGGAAGTCTGCCGGCCAGCTCATCGATCGACGCCAAGTCCGCAAGATCTGCCTCGAAGAATCGGTCGACATGAGGAGCCTGGTACTTGTCGACGCCCACGACGACCGCCCCTCGCCTTTGCAGGTTCAACGCGGTCTCCCTGCCGATCCCCGAGGCCACCCCGGTGACGATGTAGGTCCGGCCTTCGATGCCCACGCTGCGAAGCTACCGGCTGCTCAAAGGACTAGCCGGTCATCAAGTCAGGCAGCCATGTGATCAAGTCGGGCACGAAGATCACCAGCATGATCGCCACTGCCAGGGCCCCGACGAAGGGGAAGATGCCGCGATAGACATCCCCGAGGGGGATCTTGGTCACACCCGAGACCACGAAGCAGAGCAGCCCAACGGGTGGCATCAACAACCCGGTGAGCAACATCATGATGGTCAGGACCCCGAACCAGACGCCGCTGTATCCCAGGGCGATGATCACCGGATACATGATCGGGGTCATGATCACCAGGATCGCAATCTCGTCCATCAAGGCTCCGAGGATGAAATAGACCACGAAGATGATCGTGACGATTACCCAGGGAGCGATCTCGAGCGCCGTTATCCACTGTCCGAGCTCGATCGGTATACGTGAAGCAGAGAGGAAGAACCCGAAGATCTGGCCGCCGATCACGAGCATGAAGATGAAGGCCGTCGTCCGTATGGTCCGGCTGACGGCCCCTTTGAAGCCGTCCCAGGTCATGCGTCGGGTCAACACGGCGTATGCAATGGAGAGGAACGCTCCGGCGGCGCCAGCTTCAGTTGGGGTGAAAATCCCGAAGTAGATACCCCCCATGCTGATTCCGAAGATCACCGGTACCGCCCAAACGAGCTTCGTCGCATCCCATCTGGTCAGACCGGGCGCCTCGACCGGGCGGGGCGCGTAATGAGGGCGCGAGCGAATCACCAACCACGCCGTGGTCATCAGGAGCATCGTCGTTATGGCTCCCGGGATGATCCCACCGATCAGGACCTGGCCCACCGGCTCCTCGGTCAGAACTCCGTATAGGACCAGGATCGCACTCGGGGGAATGAGGATCCCCAATGTTCCGCCGGTGGCCGCCGTCGCCGCTGCAAACCCGTTGTCGTAGTCGAATCGCTTCATCTCCGGCACGGCCACCACCGACATCGTCGTCGCAGATGCCACCGCCGAGCCGCTGACCGCGCCGAATAGTGCGGAAGCACCGATGGTCGCAATCCCCAGACCACCGCGGATCCTCCAGAAGAACGCGTCGATCGCCTTGTAGACGTCCTGGCCGAGAGCAGATGCGGCGAGGATCAGGCCCATGAAGACAAAAAGCGGAATCACCGACAAGCTGTACAGCGAGGAGGCGAAGAACGCATCTGAGCCGAGACGAGCAAGAGCGGCATTCCAGTTGATGATCAGGGCGAAGCCAACCAGGCCGACTCCGATCATGGCGATGGCTACCGGCACGCGCAGGAACAGCAGCACAACCATGGCGAGGACCCCGACGATCCCGACGATCTCGGGGCTCATACCTCGATACCGCCAGACACCCCGTCCCTCGGATCTACCACCTCGAACGGGAGACCCATCAGACGAAGGATGAGCTTCATGATGGTGGCTGCCGTGTATCCGAGGGCTCCGAGCGCGGCCACGATCACGAACGGCCAAACCGGCCACTCGAGGACCGGCGTCTCCGCGCCCGAGTCGACGTTGCGCAGCGCGAACTGAAACAGACGGTAGGCCATGAGGCTCAACACGGCGATGCTGAAGACGTCGGCGAAGACGTCGAAGACGACCCGCGCTCTCTCCCCGAGACGCTCATAGATCAGGTCGATCGTGATGTGATCTCCGCTGTCCTCGGAGTAGGCCACTGCTAGGAACACCACCACCACCAGGGCCATCGAAGTGACTTCCACTGTTCCCGGCACGGGTCGGTTGAAAGCGCTGCGGCCGATGATGTCGAAGACGGTGAGTGTGAGGATCGACACGAGGGCGAGACCGGCCATCCAGTGCATCGCCCGGTTGAAACGTCGGATGGCTGCGATCCAGCGAACCGGGGCCAGGACAAACTCGGCGTCGTTCGAAGACTCGTCAGTTCCCGCTGGTCCCAGACCGGTCCTCCTTCACCAGGCCGGGACCCGTACACGCCCCGGCTCTCGAGGACGGTGGGTGCCCGGTTCGGCCACCCACCGTCGCTCGACGATCAGTTCTCGAACTGTGCCTTCAACTCCTGCATCGCGTCGTACATGTCCTGTGCGGGGACGCCTTCCGCCTCTCGCTCGGCGATCCAGTCGTCGGTGACGCCCTGGCCTATCTCCAGCCAGCCCGCCAGCTCGTCTTCGGGCAGTTCGTAGATTTCGATGCCCTCATCGATCGCCTTCTGGAACACCGTGACGTAGGCAGCGTCGTAGACCTCAGCGGCCTTCAACGAGTACTCACGGCCCAGGTCGAGGAGCACCTGCTGGGTGTCCGGTGTAAGCGAGTCCCAGACGTCGTTGTTGACCACGAGATACTGCGCAGCCACATAGCAATTGCACTGGGTCCCGTACGCCAGCTCCGGGTAGAGCTGGAAGCTCTCCAGACCCGAGACCGCGATCGAAAGGCCATCGATTACCCCGGTGCTCAGTGAATCGAAGATCTGGGGTGCCGGCAAGCCGACCGAGCTGGCTCCCATGGCGTCCATCACCTGACCCATGATCCGTGTGGGGAACCGCATGTTGAGCCCCTGCATGTCGGCCGTGGTCTGGACCTGGACGTCCTTGGTCCAGATGTCGCCCACGTCGTGGGTCCACAGACCGATCAGCTGAACGTCGCTGTACTCGTCCTGCAGGGCGGGGAACTGGTCATAGAGAGCCCAGAGTGTCTGAGTCGCCTGCATCGCCGAGGTGAACTGGAATGGCTGCTCGACGATCTCGGTGACCGGGAAGACGCCGGCGTGATAACCCTGGAGGGCCCAACCCAACTCCTGTCCACCAGCGACGGTGTTCTCGAAAGTAGCCGGAGCTGCAGCGAGGGCACCGCCCGGCTGGAATTCGATGGTCACCACGCCGTTGGTGGCTTCGTTCACGGCTTGGGCGAACGGCTCCAAGGCTCCGACCTGGATCGGGTGCTGGCCGGGGAAAGGGTGACCGAGGTTCAGGGTGACCGGGTCGCCGAAGTCCATGGCCTCCGCAGTGGTGGTGGTGTCGTCCATCGCCTCGGAGGTCGTGGTGTCGTCCATCG
Source organism: bacterium (assembly GCA_024638655.1). GTDB lineage: Bacteria > Actinomycetota > Acidimicrobiia > Spongiisociales > ZC4RG35 > Ww567. The sequence goes on from JAHEJW010000002.1 coordinate 142,082, forward strand.
CCTCGGAAGTCGTGGCGGCGGCGTCAGCGGTCGTGGTGGTGTCGCCGGCGCCGTCTTCTCCGCAGGCCGCGACCACCATCGCGAGCAAAACGAACAGTAGGGCTAAACGCCATAGCCCGGTCTTGCGTTGCACTTCTTCCTCCTCTGATTACCGGTTATCGACCGTGCGAATACCGAACACTCGTGCGGCCAGCGTACGGGTCGGCTTCATCGGGTGTCAAGCAAGACTAAACGATCCGGGCACCTCGGTGCGGGCCGGGGAAGCCTCCACTGCATTGGGACTTCTGGCCCCTGCGCGATTTGCCCTTCCCTGGCATCTTGGAGCAATGCTCGCCTTCCGGGCCCGGCCCATTGCGTTGTCGTGGCTATTGGTGATAGGGGTAGACCTGTTCTTCAACGCCGGAGTCTTCGCCGGCTTGTTCGATCAGGTTCGCGAACCGAGCCTGCTGCCCGATGAAGTCCTCTTCCGCCGAATTCCGGTTGCCTACCTGGCATTGGCCGTCGGAGTGACCGCCCTGGCCTGGCTGGAAGATCGTCTGGGCGCCAGCCGCAGTGTCGTCGGTGCCACAATTGGTGGCCTCGCCGGTGCCGCGTTCGCTCTCCTTGGTGTCGTCAATGTCTGGACCGCCCTCGAGATGACCGGCCCGTTCGTGCTTTCAGCAGCCCTGGTCCAGGTATGCCAGTTCGCAGTCGCCGGATCATTCCTCGCCGCCTACCGGGGCTCGGCCGAGACGAGACGAATCTCATGGTGGGCAGTCGTCGTCTCATTGCTCCTCGCGGCCGCTGGGATCCTCGCCCAGAATCTGATGAACGGCTGAATACCTCACCCGACCCGGCCGGTGGACATCTCGAGAACCGAGGAGGCGTCGATGTCGCCGCCATCAGCCACCCAACTGACGTAGTGATCAGGCCTGACCAGCATCAGCTCCGTCCCGTACCCGGAGATGTCGTCCTCCTCCAATTGCAGCACCTTCACGGGCAGATCGAGCCGGCGGGCGACAATGTCGAGCTCCGAAACCATATCTGCGGATCGGGGGCCCGCGACGATCGTCCAGTCCTGGCCCAGTGACTCGAACAGGCCCGGGCCGGAAGCAGGCGGTGGAAGACGATGTCCGGCTCTGGCCTCGAGGGAGTGGGTGCCCACAGCCGATGAGATGCCACCCTCGGGCCCGAGGACGATTGGAGAGCCCTCATAGTGCGGATCGAACACGCTCACGCCGAGGTTCGATCCCCGGCGTCGACGCTCCCATGCGTCCGAGAACTTGGCCAGATCGTCCCTGGGGTCGTACTTCTGGATGAACTCGCGGTCATTTTCGATGAAGGCTTCGATGAAGTCGGCGGCCGTCGAGGCGAATACCGGGCGACGCTCATCGGTGTAGGAGCCCAACAGGCTCGATCCCCCCCAACCCTGCAAGATGGCAGCGAGCTTCCATCCGAGGTTGCGTGCGTCCTCGAATCCCGTGTTGATCCCGTAACCCCCATACGGGGGATGACTGTGGGCGGCGTCACCGGCAATGAGCACCCTGCCCTGGCCATAGGTGTCGGCGAAAGCGACGCGGAGATCCCAAAACCCGATGTAGTCGAGCTCTAGCTCAAAGCGATCGCCGACCGTCTCGTGCAGGATGGTGGTGTAGTCCAGCCTTTCGACAGTTGCCTCCACCGGGACCGGTGCATGGAAGAACCAACCCTGCCCAACGTCGACCCGACCCAGGAAGCGCCAGTAGCCTTCGAGGCCGGGATGGAGGACATTGAAGAACGAGGCTTCTCCAAAGCGATCCTCGAGCACTCGGTGAAGCTGTTGGGAGCGAAAGACGAGAAGGACCATCTTCCGGTCGTGATCCCGTCGCGTCTCGGATATGCCAACCGCCTCTCGGACGACCGAATGGCTGCCGTCACACCCAACCACATAGTCGGCCGAAATCTCACCCGACCCGGTTTCGATCCGCACGGCTTCATCATCCTGATCGATGGCTTCGGCTTCGGACCCGTAGATGACCTCGACAGTGGGCAGCCGATCGGCTCGATCACGGAGAATCTGCTCGGTCAGATACTGGGGAAGCCTCTCATTGCTTGCGAAGTAGTACTGATCCACCTCGCCGCGGCGGAACCAGGGGTGGGCGAAGTCGCTCATCAGATTGTCGTAGGCATTGATCCCTCCGGCCGGGTATCCGGCCGGCATCACCCTTGAGGTGCGTATCTCCTGTTCAATCCCCCAGAAGCGGAAGTGCTCCATCGTTCGCTGGGTCAGGTTCTGACCCTTGGGGATCCGATGGAGGACTTCCTCCTTCTCGATGACCGTTGTCGGGACCCCCCGAAGCCCGAGGTCGACAGCGAGACCGAGGCCGACGGGGCCGCCACCGACAATGGCTACCCGGGGTGGGACGGGTTCGGGACGTGTGGCGTTCAGCTAGCGCTTCTCCAGCTTCCGCCGTAGCCCTCCCGAGCCGTCTTCGAGTATGGCGTCGGCACGACCGTGACCCTGATCTCGGTTTGCCTGTGGGGCTCGACCGTTGTCTTCTCCGTTCCTCCGTCTTCCTCGCCCCAGAGGAGCGTCAGCTCGTCCCCGATCTCGATGCCCGGCTCGACCGTCCCGAGCGAGATGAAGGCGCGGTCGTTGAAGGTATACCCGCTGAACATCGAGAACCCGACCACCTCGTCGTTCTTCAAGACGGCGTCATAGGTGGCCGAGGTGTAGTTCGACAGGGGCAGGTCGATGTACTTGAAGTTCTCGCCAGGCTCGTTGAACAACGATGCCCAGACCCGGATGACGTCATCTGGGTTCCACTCAAATGTCACCTTGTGTCTCTGCTCGGAGTCGTCCATGGCCTCGAGCGCCTCGCGGCCGATGAAGTCGTGGTCGTACTTGATGTAGAAGTCGTAGCCGAGGGCATGGGGCGTCAAGTAGTAGTCCTCGATCTCATTCGAGACGAAGCTCCCACCGATCGAGCCGGATGCCTCATAACTCTCCGCAGGTAGCCACTCACGGTATGGCTTCATCTCTTCCCCGCTGTACACGGCAGGCAATGGCGATGGGATCCATCCGGACTCGAGAGTGTTGGTGGCATAGGCCCTCGACCCGACCGGAACCAAGCCGAACTCCTCGCCAGCTTCGAGGATGGCCTGTCTGACCTCTTCGCCCTCCTCGTAAGGGCCCCAGATCTCCACACCGGGCTCGCCGGCCATACCGTGGCGAAGCGCCGGAACCTCCCGGCCGGCCACGGTCATCGAACCGATGTTGAAGAGCCTGATGTCGGGTAGAGGTCCGCCGTTGAGCTTCTCGACCACATGTTGTGCGTTTGGGCCCTGGATCTGAAAGCGATAGTGGCGTCGTCTCACCGGCTGGTCGCCTGGACGCGGGGGCGAACGGTCGTCCCGCTCCAATTCGACGTCCCAGTCACCCGTTTCCGCATGGAACTGGGTCCAGTTCACGCTGGGCACGCGACCCACCATGTTGAACTCGTCCTCGGCTGGGCGGAAGAGAATCATGTCACCAATCACGTGACCACTGTGACTGCATGGCACGTAGTGCTTCGCCTTGGTCGTCGCGAAGCCTGCGAAGCTGTTGATGGCGAGATGAGAGAGGAGTTTCTCCGCGTCGGGACCTCGCACCTTGAGCTCGGCCATGTGGTGGGACTGGTCGTAGAGAACTGCAGCCTCCCTCCATGCCCTCTGCTCGTCGCGCCAATTGGAGAACTCAGGGGCCACCACGGGATACACGTATGCGCCGATTCTCGAGTTTCGCAACATCGAGACCGGGTTCTCGGCGGCCTGCAGAACGTCTTCGAGGCTCCTGTGACTCACAAAAAACTCCCTCCCTGCGGGATCGATCTCATCTCAGTGTCGGCGGCTTCAGCGCACCCTTGCCGCGCTCATAGGCGATTTATACACTCAGCCTTGTTCGCGTAACGCACGTATGTCCGCTCAGCGTACACACTGCCCTGGAATGGAGACACGCCGAACATCGGCACAACGACTGGGAGACCATGACCAAAGCACCCGACATTCTCGGCGCCGACCAGCGGCCCTCATTCTTTCCGATCGGGAACACGTCCGAGATCGGGCTCGAGGCGCCCGAGGACCGACTCGGCGTTCCCACGCGAACGTGGGTCCGGGCACTCGCAGGGATGCAGAAAGAGGCTTTCGTGGTGAACGGCGCCACCGGCCGCGCCTGGCGGCTGGTGAGCGACGAGGGGCCTTACCTGGACGGGCACGATCAAGCTCCCTGCCCCTTGTGCAATTTCATCGCCGGCATGGCGGCCTCATACATGAACCACATCAACTCGGTGGCCGAGCTTCGCGGGCTCCATATCGAGGACATCGAGCTGACTCTGGGCAACTTCTACAGCATGGAAGGGTCGGCTCTGAAGGGAACGATGCTCGGGGGAGCCATGAATCCTGAGCTCTCCGTTTGGATCTCCGCCGACGCCGATGCTGCGGATCTCGGGACTCTGGTCGAGGAGGCCGTGGCCGCATCTCCCATAACTGGGCTGATCAACGGGGTGAACGACAGCCTCTTCACCCTCTCCTGGAACGGCGAAGAGATCCCCGTCGGCTCGGTCAGCTCTCTGGGGGCGAGCTCATACCCGGACCCCGGTGACAGATTCGGCGAAGTGGAGGTCTCAGACACACCCGTTGCGGATGGTCTGATGGTCAAGGTGAAACCGGCAGATCAGGTCGAGGGAGTCCCTGGGGGTGCCGGCTCGAGCCTCCAGGAATCCCAGAGCAGGACCCTCCACGTCCAGGCGCGCTGTCGAATCAGGGACGACGGGCTGAAGGTGATCCATGAGAACCTGTTCAGACCTATCGGCTCCGAGTTCCAGTTCCTCTCCGACGAGGCCCCCGAGTTCGGGGGCACGGGGCGGGCTCCAGATGCCATCAGCTACCTGGCGGCCGGCATCGGGTTCTGTTTCATGACCCAATTCGGGAGATACGCCTCTATCACCAAGAAGAGGCTCGATGAGTACCGGATCGTCCAAGACATCCACTTCTCACCCGGTGGAGCCGGCGAACCCGGAAAGGCAGATCCGGTGGAGACGCACGTCTATCTGGTTACCCCAGAAGGCGAGGACTTCGCCAGGAAGACTCTCGACATGGGTGAGCGGACATGTTTCCTCCATGCCACCTGCCGTACCGACCTCGAAGTGGATGTGAGCGTCACCCCAATGGAGGAAAGCGTCAGATCCTGAGTATCAGTCGGTGAACTCGTAGAGCCGCCGTGGGTTGTCGACGAGAATCCGGTTTCGAATCTCCTGATCGGGTGCGAAGTCTGCGAGGAGGTCGATGAGGTCGCCGTCGTCCGGCATCTGGCGGACGTTGGGATGGGGCCAGTCGGTGCCCCATAGGACACGGTCCCCGGCGGCTTCGACCAGCGCACGGGCGAACCGGACCACATCTTCGTAGGGCGGGCCGGGGTCCCGGGTGATCCGCTCGGCACCCGAGATCTTGACCCAGGCGAACTCATTGGTCTCGAGCAGCTTCAAGAGGTATATGAAGGCCGGCTGGGCCGGCCCTGCGCCGGCATCAATCCGCGCCATGTGATCGATGATGAAAGGGATCGGCATCCGCGACAGCCACGAGTCATGTCCGGGCAGGTCCCTGGCATCGAAATGGAGGTCGATGTGCCAACCGAGCGGGGCAACCTTGTCGATCAGCGCCCAAACCCCATCGATGTCGGGTGACATCCCGAGATGAGTCACGAAGTTGAATCGAATTGCCCGAACCCCGGCCTCGTGCATGGTGACGAGCTCCGCCGCCTCAGTCTTCTCATCGATCATCGCCACGCCGGCAAACCGGCCCCTGCCCCTGGTCAGAGTGTCGATCATGGCCGAGTTGTCGGTCCCATGGCAGGAAGCCTGGACCAAGACACCCCTGCTCAGACCAAGTTGATCTTGGAGCCGAACCAGATCTTCGAAGCCTGAGTCGGGCGGCGTATAAGTGCGTTCCGGGGCAAACGGGAACCTGTCGGCGGGCCCGAAGACGTGACAGTGGGCGTCGCACGCACCAGGTGGGAGGGTGATTCTCGTTGGGGGGTGCGGGTCAGGGACCGGCGGAGCGATCGTCCTCTCGACCATGCCTGGCTCAGTAGGCCCTCGGATAGACGAACCCGTCCATCAGCTTGCGAGCGGTGCGCACGATCCCGGCCTTCTCCACGACCGGTAGACCGTTCCCCGGGCGAACGTCGACCCTGGCATCGAAGACTCCGGACGGATGTTCCAGACGGACGAGGTTCGTGTCTTCGGGCAACTCGGCTACCGCCTCCGCCGGCGAACCGGGGAGAAGGCAAGCAGTCGCCACCGAGACGGCGCCGAGGACACCTATGGCGCGATGACATCGATGAGGGATGAAGGTCCGCGTCGAAACCGTCCCGCCTGACTTCGGAGCGGACACGAGGGTCATCTTGGGGATGGTCGTTGCTGCCACGTCTCCAAGCCCCATGAGTTCCCCCGCGGCGAGCCTGATCACCTCGAGACGTGATCGCAACTGCTCGTTCCCCTCCAACTCCTCGCAACTCTCGGCACCGCTGACGCCCAAGTCAGAGGCACCCATCACCACGACCGGCATTCCATTGTCGATGAGCGTCGCCGAAACCCCGGCCACGTCGTCAGCTGTGTTGCCCGTGGGGAGCATGGCGCCCGTGGTCCCCCCGGCGATATCGAGGAACTCGATGTCGATGCCAGCCGCGGTACCCGGCACCCCCGAGATCTGTGCTTCACCCTCATAGACCGGGAGCCCATCCTGGACTTCGAATGTGGCCACCGCCCTTCCCCCGGTGTTCCGCATCAACACCCGAACCGAGGCCAGTCCGTCATTGACATCGACAAGGCCCCGCTCGACGGCAAATGGGCCGACGGCAGCCAGCATGTTCCCGCAATTCTGCCGATCGGTCACCGAGGCATCCTCGACACCGACCTGTAGGAACAGATACTCGATGTCGGACCACCCGTCGCTTGAGGGAGACACGACTGCCACTTTGGTCGTCAACGGGTGAGCGCCCCCAACCCCATCGATCTGACGGGCGTCAGGCGTCCCCATCACACGCATGAGGAGCTCGTCCCGCGTGGAGGCCTCCACCGGAAGATCTTCTTCGAGGAAGAACGCCCCCTTCGAAGTGCCGCCGCGCATCAACATGCAACGGACTCCACCGGGCGGATCAGGCATCAATCTCCAGCTTCTTCGGTTTGGGGATTCTAGGAAGCGGTCTGCGCACCCTCGGATAGGGTTTCGGCCCATGTCCAACCACAGGCCGGGAAGAGAGGAATGAGAGTCGCGGTGTTCGGGCTGGGGGAGGCCGGATCATTGATTGCAAAGGAGCTGGCTGCGTCCGGGGCCGAGGTCCACGGCTACGACCCCGCGGACGTAGCCACCCCGGAGGGCGTAAGGCGTCACCGACATCCAACTGCCGCGATCGAAGAGGTCGAGCTGACGCTGGCGATCACAGCCGGAGCCGATGCCCGACAGGCTATGGACCAGGCTTGGGAGGATGTGACCCCGGGTTCTCTATACGCCGATCTGGCGACAGCATCGCCGACGCTCGAAGCCGAGCTGGCCGCCAAGGCCCGGGAGCGGGGCATCGAGTTCGCCGACGTCGCACTGATGGCTCCGGTGCCGGGACGGGGTCTCCAGACCCCGGCACTGGCGTCGGGCAGCGGAGCCGAGAGGCTGGCGACGCTTCTCAATCCGCTGGGAGCCATGATCACAGTGATTGGGGAGGCGGCCGGTGCCGCGTCTGGCCGCAAACTCCTCCGAAGCGTCGTCACAAAAGGCCTGGCGGCCCTGTTGGTCGAGGCCAGCGAAGCAGCCGATGCACACGGAGACGGAGAATGGGTGAGAGATCACCTCTCCGGCTTCCTCACCTCACTCGACCTGGCAATGATCGACCGGCTGGCCTCGAGCATGAGCCGGCACGCCAACCGTCGTCTGGACGAGATGGAGGCCGTCGCAACCTTCCTCACCGATCTCGGAGTAGAACCTCACATGGCCCGGGCCACGGCAGAACGCCTCCGACCGTTCGCTGACATCTGAGCCCTCCAAAAGGAGAACGACAAAGGGTGGCGGCTCAGCGACGCATCGACTCCTCGAGATAGGCCCTCCCGGCGCGCATCAAGGAGGTGAAGCTCTCCACGTCGCCGGACGCCACGGTGGACCTGATCTTCCCTACTGCGTTGGCCAGGGCATCGAGCGACTCGGCCCCGTAGTCGTTCAGGTGCTGGATCTCGAAGTAAAGGTGAGGGTTCTCGCTTGCCACCTGGCTGGCCACTGCGAGTTGACGATCGAAAGTCGTGCTGGAGAGGCTGGCGAGCTTCGACGCCTCCTCGCCACTGTCGGCCAGAGCAGTGAAGAAGGCGACGTTCAGCGCATGCGAGAGCCCCAGGATGTAGGCAATCAGCCGGTCATGTGAGTCGAGGTCCATTTCGACGATCGAGGCCATCGTCGACTCGAAGAGCGCTCTCGCCGAGGCGGCGGCCCGGGGGACGCCGACGTCGACGACGACGATGTGGCGACCGGAGAGCAGCTCCGTCGCGGGCCCAAACATCGGGTGGATCGAAGTCACCATCGCTCCGGCGTTCACCAACCGGGTGAGCCCGCTTCGGAGCGGCGTCTTCAGGGACCCGATATCGAGAATCAGACCTTCAGGAGGAGCCTCGGCCATCTGCCCGAGGATCTGAGATGTGGCCTCCAGAGGGGCCGCCACAACGTAGATGTCGAACTCCCTACTCGCCTCTCTCCAGTCCTTGAAGCCTTGGGGCAGGAACGGGTCTGCGATCTGCACATCGAATCCCTGTGACTCGAGGAATCTCACAAACCAACCACCCATGCGACCCGCACCACCGATCACGAGGGCGCTTCGACCCGAGCCGGATCGCGCCGCTCTCACCTGACCCTGCTCCTGCACGGTCAGCGAGGACCTGATCAGCTCGAGCATCAGGTTCTCGGCCAGCGTCTCGGTCAGACCAGCTTCAACCGCAAACCGCCTCGCCCTGGAGACGACTTCCTTTTCATGGGCGAAGTCCCGGAGGGATTGGCCGGCTTCTCTCTTCAACTCACCGAGTCTCGCGGCGAGATCGGTGCGGCGGGCCGCCAGCCGGATCATCTCCTCGTCGATCGAGCCAATCTCGTCCCTCAGCCCGGAGATCTCTGCGCGTCCCATCAAGGCAGATTAGAGGTGGGCGCGCTCGACTAGGAGAAGTCCTCGATGGGCCTCGCCTCCCATCCTGGACCCACCTCGATCACCCGCTGGTGGATCTGGGCAATCTCCACCCCTTCGGACCCGAGGATGTGAGCTGTTCGATCGTCCAGGAAGTAGGCCACAACCCGCCAGACGGAGTCCCGGTCGAAGTGACCGAAGACCAAGCCGTCGGAGGAGACCTCCTTCAAAGCGTCGCTGACGGGTGCGACCAGCAACGTAGGAACAACCAGAGCCGAGGTGTCGAGGTCATCGACGCGCTCACCACCAGGGGTGAAGGCGAGGCCCCCGCTGCTCTCCATCATCCGGGGATTTAGCTCTGAGCCTGGGGTCACGAGACGCAAATGTACCCTCGGGTCTATGGGCTCCCGGGCCATGATCGTCGTAGGTGGCGGCTCCAGCACCAGGTTCGGGGCCGACAAGCTGCTGACTCGCGTCGCCGGATCCCCATTGGTGGCACACACGATTCGATCGGTGGTGGCCGGCGTGGGTCGGTGTGTACTCGTGTGCCGGCCGGATCAGATGGAAGCAATCGGCTTGCTCGACTTGGGTGTCGAACTGGTTCCCGGGGGGAAGACCAGAACGGAGAGCGAGATAGCCGGGCTTTCCCACCTGCCCGATGCGTACGACCTCATCGGCATCCACGATGCGGCCCGCCCGCTGGTTTCACGGCGGCTCGTCGACACGCTCTTCGAAGGCGCGGCTCGGCATGGAGGCGCCATTCCTGTGCTTGATGTCCCATGGCTCGTGGACAAGTCGTCATTGGCTCGTCGGACCGGTGTCGCGGCAGCACAGACACCCCAGGTGTTCGAGTCCGAGCCTCTGCGGAGAGCCTACGCGGCGGCGAAATCGGAGGGCTTTGAGGGCCATGACACCGCAGAGATCGTCGCCCGTTTCACCGACACGCCGATCGTCGCTGTTCCCGGAGAGTCGACCAACCTCAAGGTCACCTACCCCGAAGATCTGGGGCTCATCGAAGAGCTTCTGTGAGAACTCGTTCGTAACGGACTTCGGTGACCTGAGTCTCGCCGATCTCCTCGATCCTGATCGGCCGACCCAGCACCCATCCCCGTTTCTCATAGAATTCTCTGGCCTGGTGGTTCTGTTCGAGAACCCACAACAGGGCATGTTCGAAACCCAGATGGGAGAGGGCGCGTTCGGCGCCTGACAAGAGTGCGGAACCGTGTCCCCCGCCCCAGTGCTGCGGATGGACGTAGATCGCGTACACCTCGCCCCAGCCCTGGTCTCCCGAGTCTCCAAAGAGGCAGAAGCCCACTGGCCCGGCCCCGGCTTCGGCCACCAACAGGTCGCCACCATTCTTTTCGATCCGAGCCTCGAACCAGCGTCTTCTCCCCTCCAAGTCGAGGCCCAGCAGGAACTCCTCCGGAAAGATGCCCTCGTAGGCGTGCTGCCAGGTTTCGATGTGGACGGCCGCGAGACCGGAGGCGTCTTCAGGCCTCGGCGTCCTGACCCTCATTCCTCTACTGGCCCGGGACTCTCATCCTGGTCAGGCTCGGACCTGTCGCCCAAGGCCCAGAAGGCGAGGGCTGAGAGTGAGGCAGCCGCGAGAGCGAGCGCGAGCCAACCCACCCTGCGGGTCTCCTGGGTGAATCCCTCCTCCTCTCCCGCCTGGGGGCGGGTTGTGACAACTAGAGGAGAGTTGAGATCGGCGCCGAGATCGGATAGCGACACCGGCTGGGATAGCTCACCCGGCGGCCCGACCGCCTCGAATACCACGAAGTAGTTCTTTGGTTCCACTTCGGTGCGTGTGCCGAATACGCCACCACCCCGGTCCAGCAAGGGCACCGTCAGCTGAGGGTCGTCATCGAAGGTGAGGTGAGCCACTACCGCGGAGGACGAAGAATCTACCCCGACTTCGATATCGATCACCATCGAATTCTCGGTCAGGGAGTCGACCTCGGCCGAGGCCTCACCGAACCCCCCGCCCAACTGCACGGCTGCGAGCACCGTCAGAACGACGAGTTTCACGTTTGTCTCCAGTCCCCACGCTCGACCAGGAGTCCCTTGAGCAAGTCGGGCCGGTCGGTGATGATCCCGTTCACACCGATGTCGAGATAGAAGGCCATGTCCTGGACCCGGTTGACGGTCCAAACATGTACCTGGAGACCCGCTTCCTGTGCCGTGGCCACCAGCCGCTCGTCCACCACACGCAGCCCCTTCATCCGTGTCGGCAGTTGCAGAGCAGAGGCGGTAGCCGGGCCGGGGCGGCCCACCCGGCAGGCCAGAACCCAGGTCCGGGAAGTCTCACGTCCGGTCGAGGTCGGCACCCTCCCCCCGGTGACCTCTCGAAACCGGCGGAGCCTGGCATCGCTGAACGAGCCGACGATCAGACGGTCATGGAGATCGTGCTGCTCGATCAGGGAGCCCAGGAGCTCCGAAACCCCACCGGTTTTGAGGTCGACCACGAAGCGGACGTCTGGGAATGACTTGACGACCTCTTCGAAGGCCGGAATCCGGATACCGGCCGACCGGAACCTGTAGCCCTCCTTGGATCTGTGCCGAAACCCGGCGTCGAGAGTCTGGATCTCTTCGTATGTGAGAGCTTCCACCGGCCCGGTCCCATTAGTGGTCCGGTCCACGGTTCGATCGTGGATGCATACGACCACCCCATCCTTCGTCACGTGCAGATCGGTTTCCAGATGGGAGTAACCGAGCCCTACCGCCTCCTCGAAGGCTTCCATGGTGTTCTCCGGCCAGAGCACGCGACTTCCCCGGTGCGCAATGGGAACCGGTGTCGGCCACTGTCGGTGGTCGAGTGTCATTCAGTCGAAGACGCTACCCGCAGCTGGTGGAAAACGGGTTCCTACGACAAAGCGGCGGGCCGTATCGGCCCGCCGCTCCACATTCTGATGCCGGTCGTCAGTCGGCTACGCGGTCTTTCAGGCCTTTCGATGGTGAGAAGTGGGCGTATTGCTTGGCTGGGATCTGAATCGTCTCGCCCGTTGCCGGGTTACGGCCCTGACGGGCCGAACGATGCTTCGTTGAGAAGCTCCCGAAGCCGGTGATGTTCACCTTGCGGCCCGCATCGAGCTCAACGGCGATGATGCCCTCGCCATCTTTGGTGGAGAAGATGTGGTCGATGATCTCCGCCGCCTTGGCTTTGGAAATGTCGGCCTTGCCGGCGAGCTTGTCCGCCATATCAGTCTTGTTCACGGCCCCTCCTTCTGGGTCGAGGTCAATTCGCTGCTCTTTGCTGCGACGATTGGCGCTACGTTAGGGGAAAGCCCTTACAGCACGGGTATTTTCGCTGGTTTACGATTCGCGTTCCGAAGGAGACCGATGAGCGTCGAGTACCGAACAGAAGGTGACGTGGCCGTGATAACGCTCAATCGGCCGGATCGATTCAACGCGATCGAGGGGACGATCTCGAGTGGCCTCGTAGAGGCTCTGAGTCGCGCCGGTGTCGAGACCAGGGCGGCGGTGATCACGGGTGCAGGGAGAGCGTTCTGCGCCGGCGCCGACCTCGCCGAGCTGGAGCCCGAGTACGACAGCGGCGGGCCCGACCTCGCCGAGCACTTGGAGAACGTCTTTCATCCGATGGTCGAGGCGACGATCGAGTGTGCGGTGCCCACTGTTGCTGCGATCAATGGTGTCGCCGCTGGTGCCGGCCTTGGGCTCGCCCTCGCCTGCGACCTCCGGGTGATCGCAGAGTCCGCCTTTCTGACCTCCGCATTCACCGCGATCGGCCTCACTCCTGACTCCGGGACCACGTGGTGGCTGCCCCAGATGGTGGGAGTCTCCCGAGCCCTGGAGCTCACCCTTACCAACAAGCGGGTGTCGCCCGAAGAGGCCACCAGACTCGGGATCTGTTTGGAGACGGTCTCCGATGACCAGTTGATGGGAAGGGCTACGGGCATTGCAGGATCCCTGGCCGATATGGTGCCCGATTCCCTGGTAACGACCCGAAGATTGATCAGGGAAGCGGCGGGCAGGACATTCGCAGAGGCGTTGGCCGAGGAGCAGACCGAACAGGGTCGTCTCGGCAAGACAGTTGAACACGCCGAAGGCGTCAGGGCTTTTCTGGAGAAGCGAAAAGCGGACTTCCGCGGGGTGGGTTGACGCAGACGGGGCCTTCCGAGCCTCAATCCGGTCGCACTAGATAGAAGTCGAGGGCAAGTCTTCCCCCCTCGCCATGGCCGAAGACAACCGCGACTTCGTCGTTGAGCCAGGCCAGATCCTCGTTTGCCGTCTCGAAGGTGACCAATTCCTTGGGGTCCGCTGAGCGATCTGGGTTTGCGATCGACACACCCGATCCCCGATAGGAGACCGCCTCCCTCTTCTCGCCTATGACCCCTCGTATGTCGAGGCTCATGTTCCCGTCGGCCCGCACGGTGGCGTAGTCGACCCCGTTGATCGGCCTTTCCCCTTCCCAGTGAGGGCCGTTCGCGGTCCCCTCGAATGGGAAGTCGATTCTCATCCCGCCCGGGGTCTTTCCGATGACCTGCATCCCGAGGTCACCTTCGAAGCTGCAGAAATGCTCCAGCGACGGCATGTTGAGACTCCTGTTCGTGTGGTCGGCTCACCGTAGCCGTGACTCGGCCAGCAATGACCCGACTTCTGAGTCCGAGGTCTGGGAGAAGTCGCTGTACCAGGCGCCTACCGCTCCGAAATGCCTGGGCGTCTCCAGCACCACGAATTCGTCGGCGGCTTCCCTCACCTTGGCGGCAGTGTCCCGGGGGGCGACTGGGATGGCCAGCCAGACCGACTCCGCATTACGAGCCCGCAGCACCTCGATCGCGGCGAGGGCAGTCGACCCGGTGGCGAGACCGTCGTCAACGATGATCGAAGTACGGGACTCGACCTCAACGGCAGGAGCCTCGGCCCGATAGAGCCGGAGACGCTCGTCGAGCTCCCGCTGTTCGCGCTCGAGGACCCGGCTGAAGGTTTCCTCGTCGATTCCCGTCAGGCCGATCACTTCGTCGTTTCGGATGACAATTCCTCCCTCACCAACCGAGCCCATCGCCAACTCTCTCTGATAGGGGAGGCCGAGCTTGCGCACCACGAGCACATCAAGTGGGCAGCCGAGCCGGTGGGCCACCTCGAAGGCCACAGGAACCCCGCCACGGGGGAGTCCCAGTACCACCGGGCTATTGGGTTGCAGATCAGCGACCGCCTGGCCCAGTTCCCTCCCGGCCGACCGCCGATCTGCAAAAGGCACTAATTCGGCCGTCCGTAGCGCTTGACATAGCTGTTGAGCCAGGGGAACACCCGATCGAGGTAGTCCTCGGCCTCTTTGACCGGCAGAGCCCGCGCTGCGTAGTTCATCAGCATGATCTGTCGGGCCGCATGGAAGCCGTCGAGTTGCGCCTCGTCGGCGACTGGCCAGGGAAGGACGGACTCGTATCCCCTACGGAAAGCCTCCTTGATCACGTCACGCTGCTCGCTTGTCCTCGTGTGGTAGAGGCTGATCGCCACGTCCTGAGCCGGCATCGCATACATCACGTCCTCGAAGTCGAATGCATGCAGCGTGCTGCCCGAGATATGGACGTTCCACTCGTGCAGGTCTCCATGCACGATCTGGGCTCGATCCTGATCCCAGGACTCCCGGATGACCTTTCTCGAGAGGTGAGCGGCTTTGACTATCACGCTCTGCCGGGGCTTGTCGAAGAGATGTCCGTAGACCGGGTCGTCGATCACTACCGGATCGAACTCCTGGTCGTAGTAGAAGATCCGGTCCCACGACCGGGCACGCTCGACCTCTGGCGGCTCCCAGGTGCGGCCATGTTCCTGCAACGCGGCCGACATCTGACCCAGCAGTCGATAACCGAATGGCCCGGCACCATCACCCATGGGTGAGCCCGGAATCCAGCTGAAGAGGACACAGGACCGCTCCTTCCCCAGATCGTGGTCCATCTCGTCGATGACGAGTCGCCCGCTGCGAGAGTGCATCGGCTCGACGACGAAGAGCCGTGTGTCACGGATGAGAGCGTCGAGCCAGGCGACCTCGATGTCGATGTTCGACCTTGTGTTGCTGTGGGGCGTCCCCACCCGGAGCACGAACAGGTGACCTTTGCCAGTGACGACGCGAAACATCACATTCGAGTGTGTGGCGAGATGGGTTACCTCTCGCACCTCCATCGCATACTGATCGAGCACACGATCGACGAGGGGACGAAGCCGCGTGGCCTCTCGGGCAATTCTGGATGCATCCATGCGGGGAGCGAAGGTTGCTGGTTCCGCTCCCTGTGATTCTCGCGGCTCGCCTCTCAGTGTGTAGTGATCAGACCAGGGTCTTCCGACCCAATTCGCTCGTCTCCCCGGCGCCGGTGATATCCGTCCCACAGCGCCAGCATCGACGGCAGCACCAAGACGGCCGCGATCAAGGACAGACCTATGGCATAGACGGTCACCTGACCCATCTGCCGGAACGGTGTGAGACTCGACGTGATGAGAACCCCGAATCCGGCCATGGTGGTGAAGGCCGATCCGGCCAGGGCTCCCCCGGTGTGGCGCATCGTCGATCGCATGGCCTCGTCCATGTCGGCATGGGCGCGGCGATCCTCCTGGAACCGACGAGCGATATGGATCGTGAACGGCACCCCGATTCCAATAGCCAGCGCGGCAATGGTCGCCGTGACCGGACCGAACGGAATCCCGGTGGCGAACATGAGGCCGTAGGTCCACAACACGACCAGAGCCACTGGGGCGATGGTCAGAAGTCCCAGGGCCCAGCGCCGCGATTCGAGGAAGAAGCTGATCACGAGAACCAGGGCAGCAACGGCGATCGTTATGAACAAGGAGGCGCTCTGTGAGCTGGTGAGCTCATTCACCACGACATCCCCGATGATGTTGTCGGACGTGTCGATAGCCGACACGCCGAGATCATTGACAGGGGCGAAAGCCTCGTCGAGGTCCGTTCTCAGGTCTCCAACGGTCTCTCCAGCGGTCGTTGTGATAGCCCAGAGAAGAGCGTCCAACTCGTCCCCTTCGAACGAAACGACGCTCGCGGCCTGATCCGGGGCAGCCTCGACTACAGCCCGATACAAGGGTGTCACGTCAGCGCCGGCAGCGACAGTCAGATCCGGCCCGAGGCCCACCTCCTGAGCAGCGGCCAGGACCTCGGGAGGTGACGAGGCTGGACCATCCTGGAGGAGCTGGCCGAGAAGGGCGATCGGCGAGGTGGCATTGGGAAACGAGCCTTGCGGCGTCTCGATCACCTGGACGTCATCTACGTTGGTCAACGCCTGGTTGGCCGCTACGAGAGCGTTGTGCGCCTCGGCGTCGATCGGCGCATCGGCGGACGCCTCTACGAGAACCTGGGTCTGCTCGCCGAACCCGCCCCCGAAGTCATCAGCCAGGACGGTCAATGTCTCGACGTACTCGGAGTCATCGGGGAGGAAGTCGGTGAAGGAGAACCTGGTCTCCAACTGGGTGAATCCCCAGAAGCCAGCTCCGCCCAGCAACAGTGCAATGATCAAGGTCGGTATGGCTGCATGCTCGGCGAGAAGCGCCAGCTTCTCCATGACGCGTGGAAGCGTTCGATCTCCGTGCCCCTCCAATGCGGCCACGGGAAGCGCCCCTTTTCGTTCGGCCCGTCGGTCGAGGAGGATTCGCACCGCCGGGACGAACGTCAGCATCAGAAGGAAGGCCACAACGATGCCGACAGCGGCCAGGATGCCGAAGTCCTTCAGAGCCGGGACCGGGTTGAACACGTTGGTGAGGAAGCCAATCACTGTTGTGATCGTGGCGAGGGCCAGGGCAATGCCCACCGAGGTGACGGCGCCCGTCATGGCTCCGTCGACGGTCCGGCCGCTCCCGACTATCTCGCGATATCGGGACGTGAGATGAATTGCGTAGTCGACCCCTAGCCCGATCAACAGGATGGGGACGATCTGCGTCGGTGCCGAGAATGCGTCGATGACTCCTGCCTGTTCAAGCAGATAACCCGTCCCTTGCATGATGCCGATCGCCATGACAATGGTGAGCAGGGTGAGCAGGACATCAGTGATGGTGCGGCGCGCCGACGAGAACCAGCTGCCGTCCTTGCCCGGCGACAGCCAATACACAGAAGCGAGGATCACCAGGATCACGAGGAAGGCGGTGGAAAAGAGCTGTCCAACCTCCTCCGTGAAGTCGTCCACACCCGTCAGGAGCAGCCCGAAGGAAAACGGCCTCACCTCGAGAGCGGTGTCGATGTCGGCCAAGTCGACGGCCATCCCTTGTTCGGCTTCTACCTGGCTGTTGAAAGACTCCTCGGCCCCTTCACCCGGGAACGTGCCCACGAAGGCCAGAACCATCCCGGCGGACGCTGTTGCGGTGTTCGCATCCGTCGTCATGGCCAGGTCCTCGGACGCAAGCCGGGAGAGGAACGACACCTGCTCGGGAGGAGCATCTAACTCACCGTCGCCATCAATGGCCTCGACATAGAGGGCCTTGACCATCTCGTCGGTCATGTCGCTCAGAGTGAGACCCTGAGCCGCCATCGCCTGCTCCACGGTCGTCAGATAGTGGAAGACGCCGGGACGCTCGGGTGTGTCGATGATCTGGGCACCAACCTCCGAAGCTCGGATCGTGCCGGCGACGGCCATCGCCGCCTCGAGCCCTTCAACCGTGATCACATCGCCGCCCTGGTCGCGAACGATCACTTGGAGGGTCGTCTCTGAGCTCTCGTCCCCGAACTTGTCGGCGATACGCTCCTGGGCCGAGATCTCGACCCCTTCCGGTGCGAAGCCCTCGTTTCCCTGCGCTATCTCTACCTGTCCGGCGAACGATCCAAGCACGGCCGTTACGACGAGGGATGCGGCGACCACCGCCCACGGTGCCCTCCGAGTAATTGCGGCGAGGGCGTTGACCACTGTTTTCACGAATACTCCCGTGCTCGAGCGATGGGGTTGGGAAAAGAGTTCGGTCCGAATCGTGGCAGCGGATGGACCTAAGGCGAAATCTTATCCGACAGCGTGTCGAGAACTTCGTCGAGCACCTCGACGAACCGGCGGTTCTCCATCTCGGTGCCGACAGTCACCCTCATCCAGCCGCTGGACATGGGTCGGATGATCACACCCCGTGCTGTGAACTCCCTCGACACGACCCGGGAATCATCGGATGGCATCTTGAAGTAGACGAAATTGGTGTGGCTCTCCCCGTGCTCGAGGCCTCGCTCATCCATCACGCCAACCAGATGGTGACGGCCGGCGGCGTTCTCCCTCGCTCTTCTCTTCAACTCCCCCGGTTGACCGAGCGAAGCGAGGGCTGCGGCCTGAGCCACGGCATTGACAGTCAGTGGCTGCTGCATCTTGCGCAGTTCGGTGATCAGCGAACCGTCCCCCACCCCGTATCCCACACGTTGGCCGGCGAGACCGTAGATCTTGGAGAAGGTCCTCAGAACCAGCACGTTCTTCCTGGTCAAGGCGGTGGGTATCGCTGTCGCGTAGCGCTGGTCTTCGACGAAGTCGTGATAGGCCTCATCGATCACGACGAGCACCGAGTCCGGGACCGAGCCGACGAAAGAAGCGATCTCTTCGTGAGGGATGATGGTTCCCGTTGGGTTGTTGGGGTTGCAGACGAAGACGATGCGCGTCTGTTCGTCGATTGCCTCACGCATCGCATCGAGATCGTGCCGATGCGATTCGTCGAGAGGCACCTCGGTAAAGTCGGATCCTGCCCAGATCGCAGCGAAGCGATACATCACGAAGCTGGGCCAGGCATAGACCACCCGGGTCCCAGGGCCTCCAACGGCGCTGACCGAATCGACCAGGAGGGCAACACTTCCGTTGCCGAACCAGAGATTCGACCTGTCCACGCCCAGTTCCGACGCGAGGGCGTTGCTCAGATCCCACGAGTCGTTGTCCGGGTAGCGATTCGCCCCGGCGAGAGCTTCTGCAGCCGCCTCGGCAACCCCGGGGAAGGGGCCGAAGGGAGTCTCGTTGGCGGTGAGCCTGATGATCGAGGCGGGGTCGAGACCAAGGTCTCGTGCCACCTCGCTGATCGGTCGGCCCACCTCGTAAGGGCTCAACGCAGCGATCTCAGGCCGGAAGACGGGCATGACCCTGAAGTTAACCAAGCTCGATGACCACGAGATCGGCGTTTGTGGCAGACTCAACGTGCATGGGTCGATATGAAACTCTGAGGATCATCGACGAGTCCGGCGACCTGGTGGGAGAGGACCCTGGTCTCAGCCCAGAGCTGTACCAGAAGATGTATCGGAACATGGTTTTGTCCCGCGAGCTGGACCGCCGGATGCTCGCGTTGCAGCGTCAGGGCCGGATCGGCACTTACGCAATGCTCGAAGGTCAGGAGGCGGTGCAAATCGGCTCCGCTCTGGCCTTGAGAGCGAGCGACTTCGTCTTCCCTTCCTATCGCGAACACGGGATGCAGATAACCCGCGGCCTGCCGATGGAGGTTCTGCTGGCCTATTGGAAAGGCCTGCCCAACACCCATTGGGACATGCAGAAGTACCGGACCGGCATTGTCACCGTGCCCATCGCCTCCCAGCTGGCCCACGCCGTCGGCTATTCCTACGCCACGATGCTTCGGGGCGAGGAGACCGTCACCGCCGTCTACTTCGGTGATGGAGCAACCTCGGAGATCGACTTCCATTCCGGTATGAACTTCGCCGGGGTTTGGAGCACTCCGACGGTGTTCATCTGCTCCAACAACCTCTACGCCATATCCGTGCCCTACTCCAAGCAAACCGCATCCGAGACGATCGCCCAGAAGGCCGAGGCCTACGGGTTCGAGGGCATGCGCGTCGACGGTATGGACCCGATCGCCGTCTACCTCGCCACGAGGATTGCGACACGCAAGGCGCGCGACGACCGGGGCCCGACCCTCATCGAGGCTCTGACCTATCGCTACGGCCCCCACGCCACCGCCGACGACCCATCGCTGTACAGGTCCGACGAAGAGGTGGATGCCTGGAGGCAAAAGGACCCGATCGAACGACTCCGGCGATTCCTCGAGAATCGGGGCGAGTGGGACGAGCGGGTTGGTGAGAAGATGGCAATGGAGGTGACCGACAGCGTCAATGCCGCCATCACCGCCATAGAGGCCGAGCCTCTACCCGAACGGGACAACACCGTCCGACATGCCTTCGCCAGGATCCCCGAGCATGTCGTCGAGCAGCTTCATGCCATGCAGCGAGCGCATGGAGAGGAGGAAACCGGCTTTTCCCCGGATGAGATCTGGACAGTCGGCCGGGACAGGGTGCCGGAAGGACCCACCGAGTCCCTGACCATGGCCGGAGCCATCAACGCCGCCCTTCATCAGGCCATGGAGTTCGACGAGAACGTGATCGTCCTCGGTGAGGACGTCGGCCAGGCGGGCGGAGTCTTCCGGGTGACGGAGGGCCTGCAGAAGAGATTCGGCGAGGATCGTGTCATCGACACGCCCCTAAACGAGTCGGGCATAGTCGGCACGGCGATCGGGATGGCGCTCGCCGGAGCACGACCGGTGGCGGAGATCCAGTTCGATGGATTCGTCTACCCGGCCTTCGATCAGATCGTGTCGCACCTGGGACGGTTCCGATATCGCACGAGGGGCAACTCATCTGTTCCTGTCGTCGTCAGATTCCCAAACGGCGGAGGAATCGCCGCCCACGAGCATCATTGTGATTCGCCTGAGGCCTACTTCGTTCATGCGCCGGGCCTCGTCGTCGTCTGCCCGTCGACCCCGATCGACGCCAAAGGCCTCTTGGCCGCTGCCCTCGACGGTGACGATCCCGTCATATTCCTCGAGCCCAAGGTCCTCTACAGGGCGGGTCGCGAGGACGTGCCCACAGAGCACTACACGCTGCCGATTGGCCGGGCCCGGGTGCGGCGCCAGGGAACCGACCTCACGTTGGTCACCTACGGCGGAATGGTTCCCGTTTCGCTCGAGGCCGCCGGACGAGTCGACGCGTCGGTCGAGATCATCGATCTGAGGACGCTGTTTCCATGGGACAGGGAAACCGTCCTCGAGTCGGTTTCGAAAACAACACGACTCTTGTGCGTCCAGGAGCCGCAAGGATCGGCCGGGATGGCTGCGGAAGTGAGCGCCGTGGTGGCCGAAGAGGCACTGTACGAGCTGTCGGGGCCGATCGTTCGAGTCACTGGTTTCGACGTCCCGTGGCCGCAGTTCGCCATCGAAGACCACGCCCTGGTGGACGTCGACCGCGTCGTCGCCGGCATCGAGCAGGCCCTGACGAGTTGAAGTCGGGGGTTGTCGCGGTCTTCGGGTCCTCCAGGACGGTTCCCGGCTCATCTGAATGGACGGCTGCCGAGGAGGTAGGCCGCCGAATCGCATCTGCGGGCCATTCGGTGATCACCGGTGGGTACGGCGGGACAATGGAGGCTGCGTCCAAAGGCGCGTCGGAGGAGGGTGGTCACGTTGTCGGGGTCACGTCGCCTGCTCTGTTTCCCGAGAGGACCGGAGCGAACCGCTATGTCGACGAGCTGATCGAAGCATCCGACCTGGTCGAGCGGCTTGGGCAGCTGATCGCACGAGCCGATGGTGTGATCGCTCTGCCCGGATCCATCGGAACCGCTGCCGAGTTGCTCGTCGCCTGGAACCACAACTTCCTATCGCGCAGAAACGGTCGTGAGACCGTCCCCACCGTTGCCGTCGGCCCGGGCTGGCGATCTCTGATGGATTCGATGCTCGGTCAGAACGGAGCCGAGCCCGGGGACATCCATGTCGTCGACGAAGCTGCGGAGGCCGTGGACTGGATCCTCGAGAAGATCTAGGGCCCAACCCTTGCCGTTCGATTAACCCAGCAGAGGCAGTTTTCGCGTTCTAGCCTGTTGATCGTGAGCCACCTGCGTCCGGAGGACATGAGCAGCCGGCACCGGCGGTCTTCGTGCCGAAAAGGGCGCCACCAATACGGCGAGCCCCAGCACATCGGTGCGGGGATCATTCGCAAAGTCTGCGATGTCTGCTCATCGGTGACCATTGACCTGACCGGCGCCTACGAGGCCAACGCCCCCATTACCAGCGACAACCGAGGGATCATCTCGCTGGTGACCCGCGAAACCGGCACGGACTGACCCAGCCTGCGCTCCAGTTGTACCTAATCTCCCCGCGGTGACGCGAATTGTCAGGGCTGCGGGCGGTCTCGTCTTTCGCAGAACTCCCAAGGGAAAGCTGAAGGTCCTGGTCGCCCATCGACCCAGTTATGACGACTGGTCTCTTCCGAAAGGAAAAGCCGACAAGGGCGAGACTCCCGACGAGACCGCTCTCCGGGAGGTCCTCGAAGAGACCGGCTATCGATGCCGGCTCGTCGCTCCACTGGGGACGAACCGGTATCGGATCGATGGTGGCGTCAAAGAGGTCACCTGGTTTGCCATGAGACCATTGCCCAACAGCCCCGGCTTCAAGAAGAACAGCGAGATCGATCAGATCAAATGGTTGAACAGAAAGAGGGCGAAGGAGTTGTTGGATTACGAGAACGACCGCTCACTCGTCACCGACTCCCCTTTCAAACAGTTGGTCCGAACGGGAACGATTCACCTCTTCAGGCACGCTTCTGCAGGTGATCGCATCAAGTGGGAGGGCAACGACCGAGAACGCCCCCTCACCAAGAAAGGGCGACGACAGGCCGCTGCCATTGCCGAGCAGCTGGCAGATCGGGGCATCGAACGCATCCTCACCAGCCCCTACGCCCGCTGCATCCAGTCGGTCGAACCTCTGGCAAAGACGACCGGGGCCAAGATCGAGATCGACGAAGTCCTCTCCGAGGGCCCCGACATCGACGGGGCCTACCAGCTGGTCGACTCACTGGTCGGGTACAACGCAGTGGTGTGCTCACACGGTGACGTCATCCCCGCGGTCATCAACCGAATGATGTGGGCCGGGCTCACCCTCGATTCCCGTTTCTATTGCTCGAAAGCATCGAGCTGGGAGATCAACATCGAGGGCGGCAGATTCACCACCGGCCACTACGTGTCACCTCCCAAGGCCTAGCTGCGCCGGGACGAGCGAATGCCTCGGCCTGTCTGTCAGGCATGAGTTTGGGGCGCTGTTGCGTCTGGTTGCTGTGTTTGGGTTGTTGTCCCGGTTTGATGATGTGTGGTTTCGGTGTTCTGGGGTCCGGGGGGTGTGGGGAAGGTGTCACCCCCTAGGGTTTCGGCTTCCACTCCGGGTGGTGGCGTTTGAATCGGATTCGACCAGTTTCCGGGGTGTTGGTGGATGGTGATCCTTGACGGTGGACCACGATGTGATGGTGGTACCAGCAGAGCAGCACCAGGTTGTCGAGGTCGGTTAGTCCTCCCTGAGACCAGGAGATGATGTGGTGGGCTTGCAGCCGATAGCGGGAGTCGCAGCCGTCGGCGGCACACCGACCCCGCATACTTATCCCATAACGCTCGTTTCTGGGCTGGGGTAGCGGTTCGGAGCTTTCGGCCGTAGTTGAGGTGTTGGCCGTCTCCGGTTCGGGCGGTCACTTCGACAGTGGCATCACACAACAGCGCTTCCAACTCAAACCCATACACTCGAACATACGTTCTAGCTAAGACAGAAACAACCCCCATCGCAAAGGCAAATACAGGAGCGTCGATCGGCCCCGGTTAGCCGAGTTGCCTCCATCTCATCACGCCGCCGACCAGGAGCAGAACGGCAAGGAGCGAGAGAGAGGGCACGTCGAGAACGGGGGTGCCCCCCGAGTCGAGGCTCAATAGATGGGAAACGACATGTGCCATCGCACCGACTCCCACCCCAAGCAAGGCCGCGGTCAGAGCGTCGCCGGTCAAGAAGGCGGCCACAATCAGTGTCGCACCGAGTCCGAGCTGGAATGCGCCGATGTCCTGAATGAAATGGGCGTTGTACGGTTCGAAGGCTGCGACTGACTCGTAGAAGCCGGCAGGCGAGGCCATCGCCCAGCCTCCAAACGCGACAAGGACGAATCCACCGACGGCAGCAACGCCTCTTGGGAAGCGAGTCTCGGTCCCATGATCGGCCATCGGGAACACGCTATTCGACGAAGCCCGCTCTCCGCAGCTTTCACAACTTTCAGAACTTTCATATATAGTTGATCTTGTGGACGACAGAGCCTCCAGTTTCGTCGAGCAGGTCGGTCGGTTTTGGGAGTCCCTCGGTCAGCCTCGGACTGCGGGCCGGATGCTCGGCTGGCTGATGATCTGCGACCCGCCGGAGCAATCCTCCGCAAACCTAAGGGATTCACTCGATGCCAGCGCAGGATCGGTTTCCAACACAACGAGAGACCTGATGCAGATCGGAATGGTGGACCGGGTCACCTTCCCGGGCGACAGGTCGTCGTACTTTCGCTTGCACGAGCATGCCTGGATCCAGGTGATGCAGGGGCGCCTTGAAGCGATTCGAGGGCTCCATCAGCTTGCGCTCGCGGCAGAGCCGCTCAGACCCGAGCGTCGGGCCGACCGGGTGGCCGACCTGCGATTCATCACCGAGTTCATGCTGGATGAGTGGCCCGGTGTGATGGACCGAATGCAACGCAAACTCGAGAAGCGAGGAGAGGCGAAATGACCGATGCTGCGATCGAGGCCAAGGATCTGTCTTTCTCCTACGGGAATCTCAAGGCAGTAGACGGTGTCTCATTTTCGATTGCCTCCGGCGAGATCCTCGGATTCCTTGGCCCGAACGGGGCGGGCAAGTCCACCACGATCAAGATGCTCATAGGCCAACTCGTGCCGGAGGATGGCACCATCACGATTCTCGGCATGGACCCCCGACACGACAAAGAGTCGATCCAGGCTCGGATGGGGGTCTGTTTCGAGGAGAAGAACCTCTACGAGTCGATGACAGGTGAGGAGAATCTGCGGTTTTTCGCCAGCCTCTTCGGGATCAAGAGTCCCGACGCCCAGGAATTGCTAAGCCGGGTCGGACTGGCTGACCGTGGCGACGATCGCGTATCCAAGTACTCCAAAGGCATGCGTCAGAGGCTGATGATGGCCAGAGCGTTGGTGAACCAGCCCGACGTTCTCTTCCTCGACGAGCCGACCGATGGCCTCGATCCTGCCTCAGCTCAGTCCATTCGCAATCTCATTCTCAAGGAGTCAGATCGCGGGGCGGCGATCCTGCTCACGACCCACGACATGCACGAGGCGGATGAGCTCTCCGACCGCGTGGCATTCATCAACGAGGGGAAGCTGCACGCCGTCGACACACCCGAGAACCTCAAAATGCAACACGGGAAGCGCTCAGTCAAGGTCAGGGTGCGTGAGGAGGGAGATGTCAGTGAGCGGATCGTGGAGCTCGACGATGCCAGCGCCGGTGAGCAGCTCAAAGCGGCCGTGAGTAGCGCAGGTTTGCTCACCATCCACACCGAAGAGGCATCGCTCGAAAACATCTTCATCGAGATGACGGGCAGAAGGTTGCAGGGATGAGCCGACCCGTGACCCGCACGCAAGTCATCGCGGCGATGGTGAAGAAGGACCTCGCCGAGTACGGGCGTGACCGGCTGTGGGCGTTCTTGACGGTCCTGGTATTGATATTCGTGATCGCCATCTTCTGGGTTCTGCCAAACGACGTCGACGAATCCATCGACGTCGGGGTGCAGGGAATCTCAGATCCCGGTGTCCTGGTAGCGCTAGAGACTTCTGAGGAAGGGCTGACACTCGTTCCCTTCTCATCAGAGGATGAACTCAGGGCGGTCGTTGCGGGGGAAAAGAGGGCCTTGTTGATCAGCGAAGAGACGATCGTGATCGGATCTGACGTGGACCCGCCGGAAGGCGCCCGTGCGACCGACATCTCGATAGGCCTGGTGTTCCCGGAGGACTTCTTCTCATCAGCAGCAGCGGGAATCCAGACCGATGTGACGGTCTACATAGATGGCGCGGTGCCCGAGGAGATCGAGAGCGCGATGTCGAGTGTGATTCGCGAGCTGGCTTTCGCCGTCTCGGGCTCCGAGCTGCCGGTCTCGGCACCGGACGAGACGTTCGTCGTGCTCGGCGAAGACCGGGTCGGCAACCAGACCACCGCCAGAGACGCCTTCCGACCGATATTCGTGTTCCTGATCCTGCTGATGGAGATGTTCGTGATGGCCTCTCTGATAGCCAAGGAGATCCAGGACCGCACCGTCTCTGCGGTCCTCGTCACCCCAGCCACGACTGGCGACGTCCTCGCCGCCAAGGGAATCGCCGGAGCTGTCAGCGGCATGGTGCAAGCAGTGATCGTGCTCGTCGCCATCAACGCCCTGGGCAACGAACCGCTCCTGATCCTCACTTTCATGTTGCTGGGCGCCGTGATGGTCTCCGGCACGGCCATGATCGCCGGTTCCAGCGGGAAGGACTTCATAAGCACCCTCTTTTACGGCATGGCTTTCATGATTCCCTTGATGATCCCTGCATTCGGAGCGTTGTTCCCAGGGACTTCGTCTCTCTGGATCCGTGCGCTCCCCTCCTACCCGCTGGTCGACGGGCTGATCGAGGTCACCACCTATGGAGGAGGATGGGCTGAAACCCTTCCACAGCTGGGCGCACTCCTGGGCTGGTGCATCGCCCTATTTGCCCTCGGGTGGATGATCTTGAGGAGAAAGGTGCAGTCACTATGAGTCTGACCAACACGCTCAGAGTGCTGGGAAAGGACCTTCGCCTGGGGCCGCGCTCACCGGTGTTCCTCTGGGTCCTGATCCTTCCGTTCCTGATCACCTTTGTGGTCCAAGTTGCATTTGGCAGCCTGTTCGATCCCGAGCCGCGGCTGGGGATCGTCGATCGGGGGAGCTCGACCATCACCACCGAGGCACAACGGCTCGACGGGATCCGGCTCACGCTCTTGAAAGACTCCAATGAGCTGAAGACTCGGGTCGAGGCCAACGACCTCGACGCCGGTCTCGTGCTGGCCGCCGGTTTTGACAACGATGTGCGGACCGGGGCTCGACCGGAGCTCGAGTTCTATGTCGGGGGCGAAACCCTTGCATCCAGCCGGGTCATCCTCGCGGTCACGACACTCGACCTGGTGCGCCAGGTCGAAGGCAAGGCGCCACCTGTGGAAGTCGAAATCGTCGAGCTAGGGGCAGATGCCCAGCCCCTCACCGTCCGGTTGATCCCGTTCGTGGTCATGTACGCCCTCTTGATCGCCGGAGTCTTTCTTCCGTCGTTCAGCCTGGCCGACGAGAGGGAGAGGCGAACTCTCGAGGCGCTGGTCATCACCCCGGTCCGGATGTCCGAGGTCGTCTTAGCCAAAGGGATTCTCGGGTTTGTTCTGGCGATCGCCATGGCATTCGTCACTCTCTGGTTGAACAGCGCTCTGGACGCTCAGCCGTTGGCTCTCTCCGTGGTGCTCCTGGTCGGAGGGCTGATGCTCGTCATCATCGGCCTCATCTATGGGACGGCCTCCAAAGACGTCACAGGGGTATTCACGCTCATCAAAGGCACCGGCGTGCTCCTACTGGGGCCGACGATCTTCTACATCTTCCCGGACTGGCCACAGTGGATCGCCAAGCTGTTCCCCACCTACTGGATCATCAACCCGGTCTACGAGGTCACGATCAACAGCGCCGGGCTCGGTGATGTCTGGGTGGAACTCATGATCGGGATCGCCGTCACCGCATTGCTGATAGCACCCTTGGCTCTCCTCACACGACGTCTCGAGACCAAGCTCGCTCTCGCCGGGTGATCGCGTCTAGGCGACCTCACTTATCTCGAAGAGGTGGCCGTCGGGATCCCGGAAGAAGCAACGGATCTCACCGCCCCAGTCGTAGGGGGGAGTGAGGAAGTCGGCCCCGCGCCCTTTCAGAACGTCGTAGGCCTCGTGACAGCTCCCAACCCGGATGGTGAACGAGTGCTCGACGGAACCGGGTTCCCCTGGCGGCATGAACGTCACACCGGGCTTGTCGGCTGTCGGTTCACCCCCGGTGACCAGAAGCAGCCAGGCTCCGTTGAAACTGAATACGGCTGAGGTCCCGCCATACTCTCGATGCAGGTCAGCTCCGAGCACGTCGCGATACCACCTCGTTGACCGTTCGACGTCACTGACCACCAGGATGTGGGTCAGCTCCATTTCCGGAGTTGGGAACTCACTCATCAGATCTCGACTCGATCCCAGGACTCGGTGTTGTCGTCATACGTTCCTCAAATCGACTGCGCCTCACCCGAGTCAACACCGATCGGAATCCCAGTGTGGCTCTCAACTGCCGATCTGGTAGGTGACGGTGAGCAACACCACCACGCCGGCAACACCCGGCGATACCGGGATGTCGAACGATGCGGAGTCACCCTCACCCCCCTGATACATGCCCTGAGAGGTCGACACGAGGACTTTCTCGTGGACGTCGAGGACATCGCCCAAAGGCTCACCAGCCAGGGCTGCGAGCGACTCGGCGCGGCTGGACACATCGGCCCACGCCCGTTCTCGGGCGACTTCTATCAGTCCGGAGGGGTCGACTTCGAACCTCATCCCCCAGGCGCGTGCCTCATCGCCCCCTGCGGAGATTGCGGCCGCCAGCACCGCGCCGACGTCATCGACGTCCTGGAAAGTGACTCGATAGCCGATTTCGGTCTCGAAGCCGGCAATCGCCGGATAGTCGGCATAGACGGGACGAACCGAGAAGCTGGACGTTTGAATATCCCTCGACTCGATCCCCGACTCGATGAGGGATTGCCTCATCGCTTCACCCGAGTCCGATGCTGCCCCGCTCGATGCGTCCACCGATGGCCGCCTGGCCGTGACTCCAATCTCGATGACGCAACGGTCTGGCTCGGCGTACTCAGACCCCACACCGCCGACCGTGATGCTCCTCGTCTTCTCGTTCACTTCCGGAGCTACGACGTTGTGGTCTGTCGTATCGGTCGCACTCGACGACGTCGTGTCAGCGATCGGCTGTGTGGTTGTCGGATCCAGAATCTCGCTGGACGCCGGATCCGAGCTTGCGGCCCCACATGCACTCAACAGCATCGCCAGCAATGCAATCAGCAACCTGCTGCTCATCACACACCTCCAACAACGATTGTCCGTCTCGCACAATGGCTGTGATAGAGGAAATAGGAAGTACTCCCAACGACAGCGACCCCGGCTCAAGCCGGGGTCGCTCCTCCCAATCGTCGGTCGCTCAGAACAAGAACACGATCCCAACGATCACTGCGGCGATGCCGACGACGGCGGCGAAGGCTTCGAGCCAGATGACCCAGGCGCTGTTGTCAGCGCCCCAATCCCTGGTCGACTCGATCCCCATCGTCAATGCGGCGAGGCCACCTCCCCCGATCATCAGGATCGGTGCCCACACTTCGGTGATGTCGGCGACGTTCCAGGTCCACCCGAAGAGCGTCAATATGCCGTCATCGGGCCCGTAGGCCATCCAAGTTCCCAGCGCGGCGGCGACAATGCCGACAACCGCCAGAATCGCGGTGACTACGTGCCAACCCGTATCCGAGACACGACCACTCATCTCCGGACGTGCCGTATAGGTCATCTCGACCTCCTTCACTCCCATCATGGGCATCACTGCGGAGATGCACTAGGGGACAAAGCCTCAAGTAAGTCCTGGGTACAGATCAAACGGCCTTGGTGCCTGCCGCCCAGTCGGCGTAGAGGCCGGTGTAGGTACCACCTTTGGCGAGCAGTTCCCGATGTGAGCCGCGCTCGACGAGACGGCCATGGTCGAAGACCAGAACCTCATCGGCCCCTTCGGCAGTTGAGAGACGATGAGCAATCGTCACCGAGGTCCGTCCTTCGGTCAATCGGTCGATGGCGCGACGCAGGGCCACATCGAGTGCGGGATCCACTGCCGAAGTCGCCTCATCCAGAACGAGGAGGTCCGGTGAGCAGATCCAGGCCCTGACGAGGGCCACCAACTGGCGCTCCCCTGCCGAGAGGCTGCTGCCTCGCTCTCCGACACGGGTGTCCAGGCGATTCGGCAGGCGCTCGACCCAGTCGCCGAGCCCCAGCTCGTGAAAGGCCGTCCAGATCTCGGCGTCGCTTGCGTCCGGCTGTCCGTAACGGACGTTGTTGGCGATGGTGTCATCGAACAGGAATCCCTCCTGAGGGACGAAGGACACCCTTCTGCGCAGCTCGGCCAATCGGATCTTGGGAGCGTGAACGCCTCCAATGAAGATCCTTCCCTCGCCGGGGTCCAGCAGGCGAACCAACAGCTTGGCGAAGGTCGTCTTGCCCGAACCGGTCTCGCCCACAACCGCCACCCGGGCTCCGACGGGGACGTCCAAGGTCACGTCCTGCAACACCGGCGGGCCTGTGGGGTAGGAGTAGCCGACATGCTCGAAACGGGCGCTGAGACCACCCGGGCGCAGAGGCTGGGGATCTTCGGGCTCCTCGATCTCGATCTCCCCGTCGAGGACGGCGATGACCCTCCGCAGTCCTGAGGCCGCTGCCTGGGCGAAATCGAGGGTCTCGACGACGATCTGGAGTGGCTCGATGAGCAGATTGGCGAGGAAGAGGAAAGCCACCAGCGTGCCCGCGGTCATCCCGGCTTCGATTCCGAGGAGAACGCCCACCACGATCAGGACGGCGGTGAGGAGCCCGGCGAACACCTCCGCCGTGGAGAAGAGGGTGTTGGCGAACCTGTTGGTGACGTACTCGATGCGGAACCGCCGCTCCAAGGCATCGGCCACCCTCTCCCTGGTGTTCTCCTCGGTGCCATAGGCTCGAACCACCGGGATGGCCGAAGTCGCCTCGCTGAGGACACCGAGCGACCGACCAACCTCACGACGGACCTCGTCGTAGTTCTTGGCGAGGATCCTCTGGAACCACCGCATCATCAGCATGTAGAAGGCGACGAATCCAAGGGCGATCAGAGCGAGCCGCCACTCGTAGACCAGCATGACTGTCATCGCCAGTAGGACCTGGCTCAATCCGACGATCAGCCCGACCCCGCCCCACTCCATGAACTCCTGAAGCGTCGATATGTCGGAGGTGACCCTCGACACCAGATTGCCCCGGCGCTCCTCCTGAACGTGGAGAACCGACTGGCGCATGATGTGGTCGAACGTCTTGGTCCTGAGATCCGAGAGCCCGGTAGAGGACGACCGGACCAGACGTAGCAGCGAGATGCGGCCGACGACGACTCCGATGATCAGCGCGGCCAACGCAACCGCGGCCTTCTGGACGACCCCCGGCAGACTGAGGCCGGCCGGGTCGAGGATCTCCTCGTCGATGATCATCTGGAGGACGATGGGCGAGACCACGGTCACCGCCTGACCGACCATGGCGAGGATCAGGGTGTAGCGCAGCCCTTGGCGCAGCGCAGGTGACTCGACGAGCGCACGGCGGACCAGAGCACCGGTGGTGTACCGCTCGCTCAAGACGCCTCCCTCTCCATCCTGCGGGCCTCCTCTTCATATGCCTGTACGAGACGGGCATAGCCAGGCTGTGATTCGAGGAGATCCTGATGGGTGCCGTGGCCCAACACTCGCTTCTGGTCGACGTAGAGGACCTCGTCGGCCAACCGAATCGAGGATGGGCGGTACGCGACCACCATGATCGTCGAGGGGAGTTCGGCGCTCTTGAGCGAGCGCAGGATCCCGGCCTCGACCGAGGGGTCGACTGCCGAGGTGGCGTCGTCGAGGATCAGAAGACGGGGCTTGCGAACCAGCGCCCTCGCCAGTGCGAGCCTCTGACGCTGGCCTCCCGACAGCGTGGTCCCCCTCTCACCCAGCTGGGTGTCGAGACCGTCGGACAAGCGGTCTACGAATTCGGTGGCCCCGGCAAGGCGCAGCGCGTGCCATACGTCATCATCCGAGAAGTTCTCCTCGAGAGTCACGTTTCCTCTGACGGTCGCATCGAAGAGGAACGACTCCTGAGACACATAGGCGATCTCTTTGGGGAGCTCGGAACGGCCGAAGGTACGAACATCTCGATCCTCCAGCCGAATCGAGCCCGTATCGGGATCCCACAGACGGGCGAGGAGGAGACAAAGAGTCGATTTGCCAGAGCCGGTCGGCCCCACGACCGCCAGCGTCGTGCCGGCGGCGATCTCCAGCTCGAGGTCGGCCAGGACGGGCTCCTCTTCGTATGCGAATGCCACACCACTGCCTTCAACCGGCGCCGCCCCTGCTCGAGAACGCGCCGTTTCCTCCCCGTACACAACGAAGTCCTCGGCGTCGAAAACGTCCTGGACCCTCTGCCAACCAGCGAGACTCCCCGCCAGGTCCCACAGGACGAACCCGATGAGCTGGATGGGGAAGGCGAGTAGCGACAGGAGATAGGAGACTGTGACCAAATCGCCGGCGCTCATCGCGCCTGCGTCGATGCGGACTGACCCGACCACCAGGAGCACCACGATGAGAATCTGGGGGAGCGACTTGATGATCACCTGGTATTTGGTCCAGGTCGATCCCACGTCGATGATTCGGTCCCGGAGCTCGTTGCTCGCCGTCCCGAACCGCTCCGAGACGTAGCCCTCACGTCCGAGCGCCTTGACCGTCAAGGCCCCGTCGAAACTCTCGTGCGCCACCGAAGAGACTCGTCCCCGCCAGCGTTGGACCTCCTCCCACATCCCATAGGTGATCCAGCTCCCGTGCACATCGATGGCGATGACGAGGGCCAGGCCGATCACGGCTCCCAGCCCGAGCCAGGGGTCGATGAGAAACACCATGACGATGGTCCCCACCAGTAAGGCCGAAACCCCGGATGCGTACGGCAGCGGCCCCAGCACTCCGGTCCCCTGCTGTACATCGGAGTCCGCCACAGCCAGAAGATCGCCGATCGCTTGCCGGTTGAACCAGGACATCTTCAGACGCAATTGGTGGGCAAGAAGCTGGTTGCGGACGTCCTGTCGCGTCTTGCCCTGCAACCAGCCCGCCGCGGTCCGACGTAGGACGATCCCCATCGCCTTGAACACAGCCACCGCGAGGATCACCCCGGCCGCGAGGTAGAGAAGATCGGGCTCAGCGCCTTCCTCCAGGGTTGAGATGATCACGTTGTCGGTGATCCAACCGATCACCAACGACGACGCGATGATGGAACCGGCGAACATCGCAGCCCCGGCCACTCCAATTGCGAACGAGCCAGGATGGGCACGGATGAACCGCCCGATGAGACGCAGGCCATCTCGGACCACGCTCCAGGGTGTGAGGCCAGATTCAGTCATGATCGATCCGCAAGCTACAACTTCAAGTTAGGTTCAAGTCAAGCCCCGTGCGCGGAGGCACAGACCTGATGGAGGGGGGCCCGAAGGAGGTTACGCCCGGTTCGTCGGATCTGTCGGCGAATTACGAATGTGCCTCCGAGATGGCTGGGCGGTAAGTTCCTCGACGTGGAACCCGAACTCAAGAAAGGCGATCTCTACCTCGGCCGGGGAACCCCTGAGGATGAACTGGTCTCCTACGAAGCAGACAACTTCACCACGCACGGAGTCATCGTCGGGATGACTGGCTCGGGCAAGACCGGTCTGGGCATCAACTTGATCGAGGAAGCTCTGCTGAACGGCATCCCGTGCCTGATCATCGATCCGAAAGGCGACATGGGGAACCTGGCGCTCAACTTCCCCGATCTCGAAGCCTCCGACTTCGAGCCCTGGGTCGATGAGGCAACCGCCGGCAAGGAGGGCAAGACGACCGCAGAGTTGGCCGGCGAGACAGCTGCGCTCTGGGAGAAGGGCCTGGCCGGCCATGGCATCGGACCAGATCGGATGAGGAGGTTGGCCGACGGATCGAAAGTGACCATCTACACCCCCGGATCCGGAGCGGGGGTTGGCCTCAACGTGTTGGGATCGATGGCCGTCCCGGATCTCGATTGGGAGACACAGGCCGAGATAATTCGAGACGAAATCGAGGCTTTCGTCTCCTCTTTGCTGGTTTTGGCCGACATCGAGTCAGACCCAGTTTCGGGACCCGAGCACATCTTCATCTCGAATCTGATCGAGACTTTCTGGGCACAAGGCAAGGATCTCGACCTGGCGACACTCATCGGCCAGATCCCCAAGCCCCCTTTCCGCAAGCTCGGGGTCTTCGACGTCGACACCTTCTTCCCTGAGAAGGAGCGCATGGAGTTGGCTCTGAAGCTGAACGGCTTGCTGGCATCGCCTTCCTTCGCAGCCTGGATGGAGGGCGAGCCGATGGACATCGAGCACATGATCGGCGGCGATGAGGTCGCCAAGGCGGCAGTCGTCTACATGTCGCACCTCTCGGACTCGGAGCGTCAGTTCCTCGTCACGCTGCTCTTGTCCAAGATGGTCACCTGGATCCGCAGCCAGCCGGGTACTTCAGAGCTGCGGGCGCTCATCTACATGGACGAGGTCTTCGGCTTCGCCCCACCCACCGCTGAGCCACCTTCCAAAAAGCCGATACTGACGATCCTCAAGCAAGCAAGAGCCCACGGTGTCGGCATGATCTTGTCCACCCAGAATCCGGTCGACCTCGACTACAAGGCGATGTCGAACGCCGGAACCTGGATGATCGGCCGTCTCCAGACGGAGAACGACAAGAAGCGGATCCTGGAGGGAATCGAATCGGCATCAGGAGCCGTCGACGTCAAGGAATTCGACAAGCTCATCTCGGATCTCGACAAGCGCCAATTCGTGCTGCACTCGACCAAGCTCCCGGTGCCGGTGCTTTTTGGGACTCGCTGGGCAATGTCGTATCTTGCGGGCCCGCTCACGAGGGATCAGGTCTCGGATCTGATGGCCGACCGTCGGTCGGCCGCAGTCCCCTCTCCAGCCGCCGAGACGCCAGGCAAACGGGCCGAGGTTGACGAGGAAGCTCAGGCGGACGAAGGAACCGTGCCGGTGGCGCCTGCCATTGCCGAGGGCATCTCGGTCCGATATCTGGACCCGGGAGCACCCTGGGCCGGAGAGGTTGGAGCCGACCCAACCGGGTCGAGGTATGAGGCCGGGATCGTGGCGACGGTGCAGCTTCTCTACGACGAGACCAAAGCCGATCTCAACCATACCGAGACATACGAGGCCGTGGTGTTCCCCGTTGACGAGATCATCGACGTCGGAGAGGTGACCCAAGTCGACCACGATGATCGCGACTTCCTGGACCAGCC
>JAHEJW010000002.1:177210-212169 GCA_024638655.1 bacterium
CCGCTGTGCGTAGGTCCCGGCGCGTAAGGTTTCGTCGTGGACTTCCGACGTCTCACCCTCGGCTACGTGGTGACCTATCTCGCAATCGGTGGGGCCGGGTTCCTCGTCGCCCCCGACTTGACTCGCGAGCTCCTGCTCTCCAATGAGAGCTACGAAGACGTCGGCTTTCGGTTGACCGGGACCATGATGCTGGCTCTCAGCTATCTGATAGCAAGTCTGGTTCGCAACCGGGACTGGAAGTACTACCCGGTTTCGATATACGTTCGTTCATTCATCGTCGTGGTGTTGACCGTCTTGTACTTCACCACCGACGACCCGATGTTCCTCGTGCTCGACGCCATAGTCCTGATCGGGCTGCTCCCCTCGATCTACTTCCACGTCAAGAGGACCGACTGAGCCTGAAGGCCGTCGTTCAGACCAGGTCGGCTTCGCGAATCCCGAAAGAGGGATGGCGAAGTCTGCAGAGGGCCAGCTTCTCCAACTGGCGGATGCGCTCTCTGGTCAGGTTGAACTCGTCACCGATCTCTTCGAGAGTCCGGGGGACACCGTCGTAGAAGCCGTAGCGCAGAGCCAGGATCCGACCTTCGCGCTCTGGAAGACGCTCGATCGAGATCCGAAGGGAGTTGGCGACATCCATCTCCTCGGTCATCTGGACCGGGTCGGCGGCGTCCTCATCTTCGATGAAGTCACCTAGCTGTGCACCGTCCTCTCCGATCGGCTGCTCCAACGAGACTGTGTCGGCGACACTGAGTGCCAGCTCGACCTTGTCGGCGGTGACTCCCGCCTCCTCGGCTATCTCCTCCGCCCTGGGATCACGGCCCAGCTCGGCCTTGAGGGAGGCCTGAGCGGCGCGCACGGCGGCAAGTGTGTCGTGGAGATGGACCGGGATTCGAACGGTCCGGGATTTGTCGGCGATGGCACGTGTTATCGCCTGGCGTATCCACCATGTCGCATAAGTCGAGAACTTGAAGCCTTTGCGCCAGTCGAACTTCTCAACCGCCCTGATCAGACCGAGGTTGCCCTCCTGGATCAGGTCGAGAAAGTCGATTCCGGAAGTGTTGGCGTAGCGCCTGGCATTGGCGACCACCAGCCGAAGGTTGGCAGTGAGGAAATCGTCTTTGGCCTGAGCGCCCCGACGAGCCATGCGACGCAGCTCCAACTCTTCGCGCTTGCCCTCGTAGTGACCCTCCTCGAGCCTTTCGGCGGCTTCTTCGCCAGACTCGATCTTCTGGGCGAGCTCGACTTCCTGCTCGGCGGTGAGCAGGTCGTACTCACCGATCGCAGTGAGGTATTGAGATACCAGATCGGTGGTGAGCCGGCCTCGCTCGTCGGTCAACTTCGAATGAAGACGGATCCGCCGTGGCTTCTCTTTGTTGTTGTTCCGCGTATCAGTGGCGGCCATCAGAAATAGTCCTCCGCAGGTGCACAGTCGAGTGCCAGGGTGTGGACCCCGAACGTTCAACTATACGCATAAAGGTTGGTTTGTGAACCCCCCTGTTGTTTCCATCCTAAGAGCTGATCACTGTGGACTAGTCCGGAGGTCCAGGGGGTGGTTTCGAGGGTCATCGATCCCAACCGGATCGTGAAGTGGGGAATTCCCCTTTTCGACAGGGGGTCCTCGAGATCATCGAAACTCTTTGGCCTTGTCGTTACCCGGCCGGGTGGTGCCGGCAAACCCGGCGACGGCCAGGACGAGGGCCACGACGAATCCGATGGTGAAGATCAGGTTGGAGACGAGACCGAGGACGAAATATGCCACGGCCGCTGCCCTGGCCAGCGTATGGCCGTATCGCATCGACCTGTCGGCGTACCAGGCCGAAACACCGGCGAGGACCATGACGGAGAACCAGAAGAGAGCCTGAGGAAAGAAGGTGGTGTCCTCCTGGCCGAGGATCCCCGCCATGTACACCAGGGAGGCGATCACACCGATCGATCCAGAGAAACGAAGGGGGAGCTTCCTCAGTCCGTTCGGCGCGCTGTCCACCTCGGCGAGCCTAGGGATGGCTCTGGTTTCAGACGGCGGAGACCGATTTCGGCTGATAGACCCTGACGCCGTCGTCGGTCGCGATCTTGCCGATACCGGGCATTGGATAGTGACCAGCAACGAAGCTCGAACCGGTTGCCCTCAGATCCTCGAATATCCGGTGACGGGTCCGAGCCGCGGCTTCGGGGTCGTTGTCGACCGGGAGACTCCAATCAGGGTGCTCGACCTGAAACGGGTGGTTGCTCACATCGCCGCCGATGAAGGTCCTGGTTCCCCCGGAGAGCATCGTCACCGAAAGGTGACCAGGGGTATGGCCGAACGACTCGATGGCCGTCACGCCGGGCAGGAATTCGGTGTCACGGTCGATGAAGTCGACCCGATCCTGGTCGAGAAGAGGAAGCATGATGTTCTGTGCTGCCTTGGCGAACTCTGTCTCTGCGCTCTTCCAGAAGGACCACTCCCTCTCGTGAAAGACATGACGTGCGTTGGGGAAGACGATTCGACCGTCCTCGTGGCTGCCGCCGATGTGGTCGTAGTGCATGTGCGAGTAGATGACTGTCTCCACCGACTCACGCGAGATGCCAAGGGAATCCACCGCCTGAGGCATGAGACCGGCGACCATGCCGGGCTGGCTGCGGGCGACTTCCTTGCCTATCCCGGCGTCCACCATCAGCGTTCGCTCACCGTCGGTGATCAGATAGCAGCCGAAGTTCAGCCGCACGTTTCCCTCATCGTTGCGCTGGTGGAATCGCCAATCGCGGTCGGTGGCCGCCGGGTGGTAATCCGATGGATC
This sequence comes from bacterium, assembly GCA_024638655.1. GTDB lineage: Bacteria > Actinomycetota > Acidimicrobiia > Spongiisociales > ZC4RG35 > Ww567. The sequence goes on from JAHEJW010000002.1 coordinate 179,988, forward strand.
TCTCCAGTAATACCCATCTTCGATCACGAACAGGTCGTAGTCACCGCAGTCGAGTCTCCAGGTCATCTTCCCGATTGTGCCAGACGGGTCAGGAGCGATCCCACTCGGTCCCGAAGTAGTTCCGGGGTTGATGGATCGCCTCGAGCCTGCCCCGAGCGGTCGGAAGGCCTGACCATGAGCCAACATCCAGCTCGATCACCGCTACTGCCGCCGTCTTCATCTCAACGCGGGTTTCGGTGATGGCCGACACCAGGCCGCTCCATGTGGGCTGATGTCCGACCAGCATGAGCCTGGCGACATCCGGCGACTTCGATGCGAGCTCGATGACACCCGACGCTCCTTCCTCGTAGAAGCCGTGCTCGAGCTCGATTCCCACGTCCCAGCCTCCAGCTTCGACGGCCAGCTCGGCGGTGGTTCGAGCCCGCACCGCGGTCGAACTGACCACCAGGCCGGGGATGAGGTCGCGGGCAGCGAGGAAACGGCCCATCAGCCGCGCACTCCTGACGCCACGTTGGTTCAGAGGCCGGTCGTGATCGCTCCCGTAGTCGGCATCCCAGTCCGACTTTGCGTGTCTCATCAAAAGGAGTTGTCTCAAAACGCCTCCACCCCTGCCTTCCGAATGCTCAGATTGACTGCCGAGCATATTTTGCGCCGACGGGAACCCAAGTCGTTTCGGGGGCCAAACCTCAGGGGTAGGTTCAACCTGTGACCAATCGGCTAGCCAATTCCAGCTCGCCCTATCTGCTTCAGCACCAAGACAACCCTGTCGACTGGTTCGAATGGGGTGACGAGGCCTTCGCCGAGGCCCGGGCAAGGGACGTGCCGATCCTTCTGAGCGTCGGCTATGCGGCGTGTCATTGGTGTCACGTCATGGCACACGAGTCGTTTGAGGACCCCGACACGGCTGAGATCATGAATGAGCGGTTCGTCAACATCAAGGTCGATCGCGAGGAAAGGCCAGACGTCGATTCGATCTACATGGAGGCCGTGCAGGCGATGACGGGCCACGGCGGATGGCCGATGACCGTGTGGATCGATCACGAGGGACGTCCCTTCTTCGCCGGGACCTACTTCCCGAGCCAGCCGCGTCATGGCATGCCGAGCTTCCCACAGGTCATGGACGCGGTTGCAGCCGCCTGGCGCGATCGTCGCGAGGACGTCGCCGGCCAGGCCCAGCAACTGACCGATGCCATAAGCCGCGAGATTCCAGGCGGAGATCTCCCTGGTGACGAAGCCATGGAGGCCGCTTACGAGCGCCTCGAGCAGACCTTCGACGCAGACCATGGCGGTTTCGGTGGCTCCCCGAAGTTCCCTCAGCAGCCCGTCCTCGAATACATGCTCAGGATCCATGGTGAGGACTGGGCTCCGCTCGCCCTCGAGATGGTGGTCAAGACCCTCGACGAGATGGCCGCCGGTGGGATACACGATCAGCTGGGTGGTGGTTTCGCCCGCTACTCGGTCGACGCCCAGTGGCTGGTCCCGCACTTCGAGAAGATGCTCTATGACAATGCGCAGCTCGCCAGGCTCTACCTGTGGACAGGTATCGAGGCAAAGCGTCCCGACTTCGTAGAAGTGGCCCGGCGCACTCTCGACTACATGATCCGAGACTTGCGTCACCCCGACGGCGGGTTCTACTCCTCCGAGGACGCCGACTCGGAGGGGGTAGAAGGGAAGTTCTACGTTTGGACTCCCCAGGAGATCCGGTCCGTGCTCGGACCCTCGGCTGAAGAGATCATCGAGTACTACGGCCTGACCGAGAGTGGCAACTTCGAGGGAGCAAACATCCTCCAGGTTGTCCGGGAACAACCTCCGCCAGAACTCGAAGAGGCGAGGGACCGTCTCCTCGACCGAAGATCAGAGAGAGTCCGGCCAGGGCTTGACGACAAGGTGATTTCGGCATGGAACGGTCTGGCAATCAGGGCACTCAGTGAGGCGGGAGCGGCTCTCGGCGACCAGCGATATCTCCGACTCGCCGCAGAAGCAGCCGAATTCGTCCTCGATCATCTGGCCATCAACGGAGGGCTGGCGCGCTCCTGGAGAGAGGGTCGCCGATCGGTGCCCGGGTTCCTCGACGATCACGCCTCCATGGCAGTGGGCCTCTTCCGTCTCTACGCAGCGACGGGAACGGAGCGTTGGTACGACGAGGCATTGGGGCTCGTCGCCGAGCTCGAGCGCTTCGCACGCCCAGACCGCGGCTACTACTCGACCAGTGAGTCCGGTGACAATCTGGTCAAGCGTCCGGTCGATCTCACCGACAATCCCTCGCCTTCGGGAAACGCCCTCGCCGCCGAAGCGCTCTTGATGGCAGGCTCCTATACCGGCGTGACCGAGTATTTCGAGCGAATGTCTTCCGCGTTGGAGTCAGCGGCTCTTCTCATGGATCGCTACCCCTCGATGGTCGCCCGACATCTCGCAGTTCTGCACAGCTCGAAAGACAGCCGGGAGCTGGCGATCTTGGGACCCGAATGGCCGACGCTCGCCGATGTGTACTGGGAACGCTTCAGGCCTGGAGTGGCCGTGGCCGTGAGCGCCTCAGATGCCTCGTCCGTGCCACTCCTCGAAGGCCGGTACCAGCCTGGGAGGACGGTGGCATACGTGTGCCGCCACTTCAGCTGCGACCTCCCCACTTCGGAGAGAGCCCTCCTTGCCCAGCAACTCGGCTGACCGGCCGAGAAGCGCCACGAGCCCTGCCCGATACACTTCAACAGCCGATGTCATCGCTATCGCTCAACCATGCTGTTCTCTATGTGTCGGACGTGGCCAAGGCCAAGGACTTCTACTCCCACATCCTCGGATTCACAGTGGCTGCGGACGAGCCTCGGTTCAATGCAGCCTTTATGAGAGCCCCCGGCTCGGTCAATCATCACGACCTCGGGCTCTTCCAGACTTCGGGCCACAAGCCACCGCGCGGCTCGGTCGGCCTCTATCACCTCGCATGGGAAGTCGGTGAGATCGCCGAGCTGGCCGAGTTTCGTGACGCCCTGGCAGGTTCCGGCAACCTGACGGGGCAGTCACACCACGGAGCCACGGTGTCCATCTACGGGGCTGATCCCGATGGCAACGAATTCGAGATCATGTGGATGCTCCCTCGGGAGGCTTGGGGCGAATACGGGGACCGAGGGGTGATCATGCCGCTCGATCTCGACGAAGAGATCGCGAGGTGGAGCTCCTAGCCGCCGCCCTCCGTGGCCCGGGCCATGGCTGTCGTCATCACGTCGACCGGATACGGCCCTGACGAAACCGCCTCGTCCAAGCCGATGTCGGCCGCGACCAGGCGTTTCGCAATCTCTGAAACCTCTTGCAGCTCGGATATTTGCGAAGCGACGTATGAGGGGCCGACGACGTCTCCATGACCCGGAACGATCACTTGCTCAGAACCGCCCGAGGCCTGTTGGAGGGTATTGGGCCATTCCAGTGGGTAGCTATCACCAAAGGCGGGCGGTGCTCCCTCTTCGATCAGGTCGCCCATGAAGACGACGCCGGCATCGAGCACCGTGACGAGGATGTCAGCGTCGGTGTGCCCCCGGCCGAAGTGATCGAGTTTCAGGACCCGGCCGATGTCCATTGACATCGAGTCTGCGAAGACCCGGGAAGGCGGGACAACCTCGGTTCGGGCGATCTCGTCGCTCTCCTCGGGCGGCATCCAGGCCATCGCAGCCTTGATCGTCTCGTGGGCCCTTTCGATGAGGACTTGCCGGCAGGTTTCGTGCCCGATGATCTCGGCTTGATCGAAGACTGAGTTGCCCATCACGTGGTCCCAATGCCAGTGGGTGTTGATCACCCATCGAACGGGTTTGTGGGTCAGTCTGTCCAATTCCCCCAGAAGCTCCCTCGCCTGCCTGCTCGAGGCCCTTGTGTCCAGAACGAGCACACCTTCGCTGCCGATCACAATGCCAACATTCAGGTCGAGGGACTCAAATCGTCGCCGAAACACTCCGTCGCCGAGCTCATCGAACACAAGCTGAGGATATCGAAACTTGAAGCTCAATTGAACTGTCGGCGTAAGCTCGGCTCATGGAATGGCTGACGATCGGTGAGGTGGCCGAGCGCTCGGGTGTAGCCACATCTGCGCTTCGCTTCTACGAGACGAAGGGGCTGATCGAATCCGAGAGGACCGACGGCAACCAGCGCCGGTATCCGAGAGCCACTTTGCGCCGGGTCGCCCTCATTCGGGCCGGTCAGGAAGTGGGTCTCTCTCTGGCCGAGCTGGCAGAGGCACTGGATCGGCTACCCCACGACAAGACGCCAACGAAGGCCGACTGGGAGAGGCTCTCTCGTTCGTGGAAGTCACGTCTCGACGAGCAGATCGCCGAGTTGGTCGCACTCAGGGACGAGTTGACCGACTGCATCGGTTGTGGCTGTCTCTCCCTCAAATCCTGTGCCATATTCAATCCAGGCGACGCGGCCTCCGGCCTGGGGACCGGTCCCCGCTATCTGCTCGGTGACAGCAGGGAGGAAGTCGCTACGAGCTGACGCGTGCGTGCTCTCGAGCCCCGAGTGCCCGGGCAGAAACGAGGACGTATGCCACCCAGAGAGCGTCGGCCAAGGCAAGGTGCACAACCTGCATCCAAACCGGCACTCCGAGTGTGATGTTCAGGACCCCGCTGATCAGCATGGCCCCGACCAATATCGGCAAGAGGATGGCCGCGGACGATCTGCCTCGACTTCCTCTGCCCGACACCCACCAGGCGACGAGGGCGGCCGATGCGGCGAGGATGGGATGGACCACTCGCAGTCTGGTCAGGAAGTGCGCTTCACCCGCGAGCTGTGTTCCCGACTCACCAGCCGGAAAGAGGGTGTCGGCGAGAGCCGTCACCGCACCCGAGGCCGAGATCAACACCAAAGCGAGCCCGCCGAGTATCACCCAGCGAAGTGCCAGGCGGTCGGATCGAAAGTCCAGTCGGCTCCCCCCGGCAAGCCAATGCGCAGTGAGAGCGAGAGCGGCCAAGAGCAACAGGGTGTTGACCAAATGCAGAGGGACCGACACCGCTCTGGCAACGGAGGTGTCGTCCGCCACCCACTCTGCCAGGACGATGGCGGCCCCGATCAGCGCTTCGCCGGCGATGGCAACGGCCGACAACAGTGCTCCGACCCGCGCCGGCCCGCCTCTCGGCACCCTGCGCCAAACCAGGGCAACGAGCGTGAAGACCAGAATGAGCGCGATGCCGCTGAGTGCGCGGTGGGTGAACTCGATCGCTGTGGCGCCCTGCAGCTCGGGAATCACCTCGCCCTGGCACGTTGGCCAGGATGGCCCGCATCCCGCACCGCTTCCGGTAGCCCTGACAACCGCCCCGACCAGAATGACAACCACGTTGAACACCAGCACGAACCAGGCGTAGCGAACGAGGCGTGACATCGAGAAGTCAGGTTAGGGAGCCCTTGTGGGTTGAGCATTTCGATGTGCCAAGATCGGGCAATGCACTTCGATGGCGTGACCCGATGATCATGGTTGCCACGGCGCTGGCCGCCTCTCGCGGCTCTTACCGCAATCCGACCTCCCAATGAGAATCCTCCCAGACGTGGTCGCCGCCATCGGAAACACCCCCCTGATCCGTCTTTCGCGTTTGCACCCGGTGGGGAATCTCATCGGCAAGATCGAGTTCATGAATCCTGGTGGCTCTATCAAGGAGCGAATTGCAGTGGCGATGATCGACAGAGCCGAAGAGGAGGGCTTGCTCGAACCGGGTGGCACCATCGTCGAGCCCACATCTGGCAATACCGGCGTCGGGCTCGCACTCGTGGGTGCAGTACGCGGGTACCGCGTCATCTGCACGGTTCCCGACAAGGTGTCCCAGGAGAAGCGCGATCTGCTGCGCGCCTACGGGGTCGAGGTGATCATCACTCCAACTGAATTCGGCCCGGATCACCCTGACTCGTACTACGCGGTGGCCACCCGGATAACCGAGGAGACGGATGGGGCGTTCCAGCCCAACCAGTACTTCAACGAGGCCAACCCCGAGGCTCACTTCAGAACCACGGGACCGGAGATATGGGAGCAGACAGACGGTCTCGTCGACGTGCTCGTTGCCGGAGTGGGGACGGGTGGGACAATCACAGGTGCCGGCCGTTATCTCAAGTCACAGAAGGCCTCGATCGAGATCGTTGGCGCAGACCCGGAAGGGTCGATCTACACGAAGGGGCCCGAAGGCGACATCCATCAGTATCTGGTGGAGGGAGTCGGTGAGGACTTCTACCCGGAGACCGTCGATCTCGAAGTCATCGACCGGTTCATCGAGGTCACGGATCGCGAGTCGTTCGCCATGGCACGAAACCTCGCTCGAACTGAGGGCCTCCTCACCGGCGGATCTGGCGGCATGGCCGTGGATGCGGCGTTGAAGGTCGCCAGGGAGGATGAGCGAATGGTTGTAGTCGTGATCCCCGACTCTGGACGCGGGTATCTGTCCAAGGCCTTCAACGACGAGTGGATGCGCAGCCAGGGCTTCCTCGACTGACCAAAGCATGAGCCCCTCGCTTGGCGAGGGGCTCATGAATCTGCAGCTGAGGCATTGCTCGACCATGAGGTCGCCGCGGGTGGACGAATTCCGCGGTAGCCAGAGCCGGGTGGTCCGAGTTTGGAGTCGCCACCTGTCCCCTACGGGACGAGCAGCGCATTCAGCGGTCAGCGCCGCTCAGCGCTCGACCACCTCCAGAGTCCTAAAACATTCATGCAACTTCGGACCACCTCCTTTCTCTGGTAGCGAGATTCTGCCACAAATCTCGAGTTTCGGGGGAAGATTTCCGACTAGCGGCCTAGGGTCACAGCAGCCGAAAGGGGGGAAGTTGAGTCGATCGAATCTCATTCTCATGGTCGCTGTCCTGAGTCTTGCGCTGGGTGCCTGTACGGGGGGTCAGACCGCCGAGGAAATCCTGGAGTCACAGGAGGGCATCAGTGATGTCGAGATCGACGAAGACTCCGGCCAGGTGCGTGTCGAAGGCGAGACTGAGGATGGAGGCTCGTTCTCAATCGGGGGCGGCGAGGTTCCCGATGATTTCCCGGTCGCCGTTCCACCCGACGGCGACGTCGTCGCAGTGGGCGAGACTCCCGATGGGAGGAATCTCCTTGTCGATTTCGCGGGCGCGGACTACGACGACATCGTCGGATTCTACGAAGACTGGATCGACGGATCCGGACTCGACCAGACACAAGACGTGGTGGTGTCAGACCCGCCGAGTCGCGCCTGGACCCTTCAAGATGGTGAGGACACAATCACGATAAGCGTCAGCGAGACCGGAGACCGAGTCGCGGTCTTGGTCATCGTCATCGAAGGGTGAGCTAGAGCCGCAGGCCCCCGAAGAAATCGTCCCACCACGATCCGAGCGCCCCGAGGCTCTCGGACATTGCCCACATCAAGGCGATGATCAAAGCAACCGCAACGACAAGGGTGGCGAGGTTGCGAACCCTGTAGACCTGGCGTTGACTGGCGTCCTCCACGTAGGAGGGCTCGACGAATCTTGGCGTCGTGGGTGTCACCACGTACGGCTCCGGGGGCTTGACGTATCCCGGATCGATCGTGGAGGGGGCGTTTGGATCTGACTCAGGCAAAGTTGAAAGCTGCGCTGATTGGTCCTCGTCGTCCGCCAATTCGACTTCATCCGCTCGGTATTCCACTGACACTGCCTCGCCCCGATCTTCTTCGTCGTGTTGGTCGGCCTCGTCATCTGGAGACGTCAAGGACGCCAACGCCTCCTCCAGGGTAGGGCTGGTCTCATGATCAATGGGTCGCTCCTGGCCTGCCTTTTCGAAAAGGGACCGCTCGTCGACTCCAAGCACTGCGGAAAGTGCGTGAAGCACCGAGGCCTCCCTGGGAGTCGATTTGTCTCTCTCCCAGGCTCTCACGGTCGAGGCCGAGCGACCGACCAGCTCGCCAAGCTTGGCCTGACTCAGACCCAGCTTGTTCCGTCGAAAGCGGACCGTGCGTCCGAAGGATCTCTCAGGCATACCTTGTTTCAAGCGTACCGGTACCCCCACGTAGTTCCCCCAAAACCTCGAGACCCGGTTTCCGGGGGCCAACCGGGGACACCTTCTACCAGGGTTTCAGGGCCACCTAACCTGCTGGCCGGAGGCGTCTGGACGCCTGGTGGGTCCCCCGGTCTTCAAAACCGGTGAGAGGCCGATACGGTCTCTGGCGGGTTCGATTCCCGTCCGCCTCCGCCATGAAAAGACATGTGTCTCGAATCCCGTCGGGAATTCGAGACACATGTTGTGGATCAGTCTGCTGATCAGGCGTCGCGGGCGGCTTCGGTGGCGAGCGCCGCGTCGACATCTCGGTGATACTGCTCGCCGAGTTCACCGCCGATACCACCTCCGACCAGCGCGGCCACGATTCCGGCCAAGGCACCAGCGATCGATTTGAGCGTCACATCGTCCGCACCCATCTGGCCGAACCAATTGGGCAGGTCAAAGCTCGCAAAAGCGTTGTACTCCTGGCCAAACCAGACTCCTGCTGCTCCGAAAAGGGCAACGAGGAGAATGAACCAGAGCGCTGCTCCCACGCCGTTGACGGCTCCGTCGTATCGCGACATGCGACCGGCTGCCCATCCACCTGCGATGAACGAGACCAGCACGGCGAGAATCGCCAATACTGAGCCGATGACCTCGACTTCCTGAAGGTTGCCGTCGACGTCGATCTGGTTCAACTGGTATTCAATGCCTCCGGCCCCTGCCGCGATCAGGGCGCCCAGGAGAACCAGAACTCCGAGAGCAGTGAACATCCCGAGAACGCCGGCAAGGAGGTCGGCCCCTCCGAAACGATCCCGGATCGTGCCCATGTCGGCTTCGGTTCCGGCGATTCGATCTCTACTAACAGTCATACGTCCTCCGTTTCGTGATCTCAGTAGTGCTCGAGACGAGAGACCTCTTCAGCGTTGGGCCAATCGTCCTTGTCGAAACCGGGAGCGCTCTCGATCGTCTCCTTGTCGACATCCACGACGACTGCGTGAGCGTCGGTGTCGACTGTCAACATGGACCACGGGACGGCGAAGTAGCTGTCGCCCATCCCGAGGAAACCGCCACTGGCCATCACGAGGTAGGCGATGCGGCCGTTTTCGAGATCGAACATGACCTCTTTGACGGTGCCGAGCTGCTCCCCGGCCCGATTCTTGATCGGGTCTCCGATGAGCGTGTCTGAGCTGAGTGTGGGTGTTGTCATTGTGCAAGCCTTTCTTTGCGTCGTGATCAGAAGATCAGGATCAGGATGAGAATCAGGAGGATCAGGCCTCCGATGCTGATATACATGAGCTCCTCCTTGGGAGTTGGCGAGTAGCTTTCAGAAGACGAGAAGGACGATCAGCAGAATCAGGATGAGCGTTCCTATTCCGATATACATTTGTCTCCTCCTTGTGTGTTGTTCATGGCGCACTTACCCCGCTGGAAGGCACTCCAAACCGCACACTCTTTCTTGGCGCTCGACACCGGAGACCGGTGACTTTCGCCCCTCCAAGGCGAGTCCCGCGGTCCTTAGCTTTCAGAGAAAGTCGGCAACGGAAGGGAAGCAATGAGAAGAACTGCCTATATCGCGTCGACTGCCATCGGCGTTCTGCTGATCGTCAGTGGCGTCGGCACCTATGTGCTCGTGAGCAACACACTCGCCGAAGAGAACATCACCGTGGCCGACGACGCATCTTGTCTCGCCGGCGATGAGGTGAACGGACCACTCAGCGCCTACTGCGAGGCACAGATAATCGACGATCACGCCCTCGAGGCGACAGGTGGATTGACCTACGCAGAGCTGGATCGCGAAGATCCGGCCAGAGACACGGCAATGAGGGCTTCCTTCCTCCGAGCCTCGCTGTTCACGTCGGTGGTCGCATTTGGTGTCGCCGGGATGGCGATTCTGATCGGGATCCTCTTCGTACTGATCGGTATGGGGATGAGGGACGTCGGCGAGAAGACCGGAACGCTCTGAGCCCGATGCTCTGGTCTAGACCGGTCTGAATCTGATGAAAGGCGAGCCCTCCACCCACTTGTGAAGGCTCGCCTCGACCCTCTCCGGTTCGGAGTCCCAGTTCTCGATCAGCGCTCTTCTGAGGATTCGAGCGCGGACTTCGGGTTCGGGCTCGGGCTCACCCACGACCGGCACGTCGGCGGTGATGCCTCGCTTCAAATGAAGGGTGAACTCGGGATTCGATTCGATGTTGGCTTCCCAGTCACGCCTGCGGCCATGACGACCGGTCAGGTAGTACTCCCCGTCGAACTGGTGAAAGTAGATCTCGATACGGCGCGGTAGACCGGTTTTGCGACCGATCGTTGTGATATCTGCGATGCCGCCGCGGTCCATCGCATCTTTGGTCGACTCGTCCACGCCAGCTTCAACCAGGAGGGCGCTGGAACTGTTCCAGGATCTGTAGCTTCGTCGCATGGGACAGGAGATCTCGGTCCGAGCAACCAGCTTCGGCAACGTCGCCATCTTCGATCTCGACCGATCCTTGACCGGCCAGGAACCCGAGATCTTCCGGCGGCCACCCTCGGGTGACTCACCTCCGGAGCGCCTCGCACGGCGGCTCTGGGGGTCAGATGGGCAGCTCTCGAGTGTGCAGATCCTGTCCAACACGGTGACCGTGGCCCGCTCCGATCCCTGGACCGAAGAGGATCTGGCCGAGGCCGCGGACATCATCACCAAGCTCTTCGCTCACTACGAGGCACCCGATCCCGCCGAGTACTACGAAAGCCTTCGCGCAGCCAACTACAACGCCACGATCGGTGCGATAAGACGCCACCACGAGGACCTCTGGGTGATGAGAATCGTGCCCGACGAGCCATTGGAGCACTTTGACGCTGGGCAGTACACCACGCTGGCCCTCGGCTTCTGGGAGCCGCGAGCCGATCATGTGATGGAGGACTTCGAGTCGGATCCAGGCCAGCTCGAGAAGATGGCTCGCAGGTCGTACTCGGTGTCCAGCTCGATCATCAACGACGACGGCCAACTGGCGAGAGCTCAGCCCGAGGCAATCGAGTTCTACATTGTCCAGGTTCCTCCCGATGAGGAGGAGATCCCGGCCCTCACCCCCCGCATATTCATGAAAGACGTGCAAGACCGGATCTTCATGAGTCGCAAGTTCACCGGCCGCTACACGCTGGCCGGAGTCGAGAACGGAGACAACGTGGTCTTCCTCAGCACCGGCACGGGCGAAGCGCCACAGAACGCAATGACCGCAGAGCTGTTACGTCGCGAGCACCAAGGCCAAGTCCTGAACGTCGTCTGTGTCAGATACCTCAGGGACCTGGCCTATCTGGACCAACAGAGCGTCGTGGAGGAGAGATACCCCAATTACAGATACGAGGCGATCACCACACGGGAGCCCGAGGACGAGGGAAACAAGGTCTATATCCAGGACCTGGTCGAATCCGGCCGTCTCGAGGAGATGCTGGGGGCGCCGCTCGATCCGGACGGCACGCATGTCTTTCTCTGTGGCAACCCGGCCATGATCGGATTGCCCAAGTGGGACGACGACGGAGAGATTCACTTCCCCAGCCGCCAGGGCGTCAGCGAGCTTCTGTTCCAGCGAGGTTTCACCATCGATCACAGACGCGAGCGTGGCAACGTGCATTTCGAGGAGTACTGGAAGGAGAGCTGAAGTCTTTTCACCCGTACCACTTGCCAACCCCGACAACTCAGACGGGCGAAAAAAAAAAGAGAAAATGTGGGTTTGAGGTGCCAGTTTCGGGGTAAGCGGGGGGTCACCGGAAGTTAACTCCTCCCGGTAGCGACACAGCGGACCGACCCTGGCCCCTAGGCCGGGGTCGCTCCGTTTTCACAGAGCGCCTCGGCGAGCGAGGCGGGCAATCGGCTCACGCGCTGAGACGCTGAGCTTCCGCAACGGCGATAGCGGTCATATTGACCACGTCGTTGACCGAGGCATCGCGCTGCAGGACGTGCACGGTCTTGGAAAGACCGCTGAGGATCGGACCTATCACCTCGGCGTTTGCCAAACGGTTGAGCAGCTTGTACGACGCGTTGGCCGCCGTCAGGTTGGGAAAGACCAGGACGTTCGCCGCACGGTCCAAGGGACCCCCGGCACGTCGCGCCTTCAGGAGATCGGCGACCACCGCCGTATCAGCTTGCATCTCTCCGTCCACCGGGATGTCTGGTCTCGCATGACGGAACAACTCGACGGCCCTACGAACCCTCGCCGGCTCTTCCCCGCCGGCCGACCCGAAGTCCGAATAGCTGATGAAGGCCACCCGGGGATCCCGATCGAAGGACTTCTCCACTGTCTCGACGGCGGCCAGGGCGATCTCGGCCAGCTGCTCGGCGCTGGGCTGGATGTTGACGGCGCAGTCGGTGAAGAAAAGGGGCCGCCCGCCGACGACGACCAGATAGACCGACGAGACGATGGACCGCCCTTCTTGGACCTGGAGGACCTGCAACGCCGGGCGGATCGTCTCGGGGTAGTACGTGTTCAGACCACCGAGAACTGCATCCGCCGCACCTTCTCTCACCATGAGGCAGGCGTACATATTCGGGTCGACCACACGGTGTCTGGCCTCGTGCAGGGACATCCCGCGATCGCGGCGCAACTCCTCGAGGACCCCGGCATAGCGTTTTCGCTCCGAAGTGTCGGAGGAAGGATCGAGGATCTCCATACCGTCCAATGAGATCCCTGCCGTCTCGGCCAATTCAAGTATGCGATCGAGATCTCCCAACAGGATCGGCCTGGCGATCCCTTCATCGGAGACCCTTCGCGCCGCTCTGATGATCCTGACATCGTCTGCCTGGGGGAATGCCACACGCTTTGGCTCTTCGCGAGCCCGGATCGTGATGGAGTTGATTAGAGCATGTGACGCCCGGAACCTGGTCTGGAGTTCGGTCCTGTAAACGTCGAAGTCATCGATGTTCGCCCTGGCGAGACCTTCGTCGATGGCCGTCTTGGCCACGGCCGGAGCAACTTTCCACAGCACCCTCGGGTCGAAGGGCTTTGGGATCAGATACTCAGGGCCAAAGGAAAGCTGATGGAGGTCGTAGGCCCTAAGGACCGAGTCCGGCACGGGCTCACGGGCGAGATCGGCCAGCGCGTTCGCCGCGGCGATCTTCATCCCCTCAGAGACTCCTCTCGCCTTGACGTCGAGAGCTCCTCTGAAGATGAAAGGAAAGCCGAGGACGTTGTTGACCTGATTCGGGTAATCGCTACGGCCGGTGGCCATGATCACATCCTCACGGGCGGCTTTGGCGTCTGGGTACGTGATCTCGGGATCGGGATTTGCCAGTGCGAACACGATGGGATCGTCCGCCATCAACTTCACCATTTCCTTGGTGACTGTTCCGGCCACCGATACCCCAACGAACGCATCCGCGCCGACGAAGGCGTCCTCCAGGGTCCGAGCCGCTGTGTCAACGGCGAACTCCGTCTTGATCTCGGTCAAGTCGTCCCTATCAGAATGGATGACCCCACGGGAGTCGATCATGAGAAGGTTCTCGGGACTGACACCCAACTGAATGAAGAAACGCGCCGAGGCGACTCCGGCGGCACCTGCGCCGGCAAACACCACCCGGGTCTCGGCGATATTCCGACCCGTCAACTCGAGGGCGTTCAGAAACGCTGCACCTCCGATGATGGCGGTGCCGTGCTGATCGTCGTGAAAGACAGGGATGTCCAGCCGGTCACGGAGGGTCTTCTCGATGTAGAAACACTCGGGCGCCTTGATGTCCTCGAGGTTGATTCCCCCGACCGTTGGGGCAAGCATCTCGCAGAATCGCACCACGTCATCGGGATCTGCGGCGTCGATCTCGAGATCGAAGACGTCGATGTCGGCAAACCTCTTGAAGAGGACCGCCTTGCCTTCCATCACCGGCTTGCTGGCCAGAGCCCCGATGTTCCCCAGCCCAAGGACGGCAGACCCATTCGAGACCACCGCAACCAAGTTCCCTCTGTTCGTGTAGCGGAAAGCCGTGTTCGGATCGTCGGCGATCACCAGACACGGCTCGGCGACGCCCGGCGTGTAAGCCAGGCTGAGGTCGGATTGGGTGATGGTTGGCTTGGTCGCGCGAATCTCGATCTTTCCAGGCCTCGGTTTCTCGTGATACTCGAGAGCCTCGGAGAAGTTCGGTTTCTTGGCCATGACCCGAACCCTATCCCTTTTTGATGGAGCCACACCAACCGGCCAGAGTCGACCTATGGGTGCGTTCCTGCGAGAATCAGTAGACACATGTTCGACACGGACGTGCCCATCTTCCAGGACAACGGCTACAAGGTGATGACCGGCTGGCGGGTCGGCCAGGCGCCGGACGAAGCCACGACCCGGTCCGGTTTGCTGGTCCCCGTGGGCACCAAGGACGGCAATGACGCCCTTGCCCTCGTTGATGTTCAGACAGGTCAGCGTTTCTGGGCCGTGCCCACCGGAGCCTGGCGCTTCATTTGGCCTCCCACGGGCAAGCCGGTGATCGCGGTGCGAGAGTCCCAGATAATCGCCGAAGAGGAGATCGAGCACGTCAGTGACGAGGGGCAGTACCTCTGAGCCGGCTAATCCGCACGCATCCGACCCCGCCCGCCGCTTACATCTCCGGCTCGAGCCCACTCTGAGCAGGCATGGCACAGGACCACCAAGCAAGAAGCCGCCGACGGTTAACCGCAACAGTCACCGACCTAGAAATCGCGATCCAGCGCGCCTTTCTCGTCGGAGTCCAGCTCCCCGGAATGTCGGAACTGGAGGAGGACAGATCGCTCGACGAGCTGACACTCCTGACGGACACCGCGGGCTCCGACCCCGTCGACCGTGAACTGGTCAAGCGAGATCGAATAGATCCTGCGACGTACATCGGATCGGGCAAGGCCGAGGAGCTCGGCAGGCTGACCAGGGCCTTGGACATCGACGTCGTGGTCTTCGACCAACCCCTGACACCTGCCCAGCAGCGGAACCTCCAGAGCATCTTCCATTGCGACGTGGTCGACAGAGAAGCGCTGATCCTCGACATCTTCGCTCAGCACGCAACATCCAAGGTCGGTGCGCTTCAGGTAGAGCTGGCTTTGCTCCGCTACCGGCTACCCAGGCTGCGCGGAATGGGCAAGAGCCTCTCGCAACAGGGTGCCGGCATAGGGACCCGTGGGCCCGGTGAGACCAAACTCGAGACCGATCGTCGTCGCATTCTGCAGCGGATCTCAAAGCTCGAGCGAGAGCTGGAGGAGAGCTCTAAGCACCGGGAAACCCAACGCAAGAAACGTCGACGCTCCAAGACCCCCCAGGTGGCCATCGTCGGCTACACCAACGCCGGGAAATCGACACTGCTCAACGCCCTGACCGACTCGACCGTGCTCGTCCAGGATCAGCTGTTCGCCACGCTCGACGCCACCGTTCGCCGGCTCGACCTGCCCGACAGCCGCCAGGTTGTCTTGGCCGACACCGTTGGATTCGTGCGTCGTCTCCCCCACGGGCTCGTGGAGGCCTTTCAGTCGACCTTGGCGGAGACGAATCAAGCCGACCTGCTCGTCCACCTGGTCGACGCCAGCGAACCGGACCTGAGCGGTCAGATCGACGCCGTTCGAGAGGTCTTGGAGGAAATCGGTGCCGATCACATCCCGGAGATCATGGTGTTCAACAAGGTCGACACGCTCGCGGATCTGGAGAGGACGCGGCTCGAGAATCTCTATCCGGAGGCCACGTTCATCTCCGCACTGAGAAGCATCGGGCTCGATGAGCTGCTCGGCGTGATCGCAGAGGCGATCAACAGCCACCTGGTAACTCTCAGCCTGACCATCCCCTACGACCGGGGTGACATAGTGGCCGCCGCTCATCGAATCGGTGATGTCATCGAGGAGAAGCACGACGATCACGGGACGATTCTCGACGTTCGAGTTCCACCATCCGCCGTCGACCGATTCAGTTCCTTCGCCGGCTAGGAGGCGCGCGCTGCGGCAACTGCCGCACCGATCAGGCCGGCGTTGTTACCCATCGAGGCCGGGACCACAGGGAGCTTGTCATCCAGGTGTGAAGAGAACTGATCCCAGTACTTGGTGACTCCGCCACCAAAGACCATCAGCCTCGGGTTGAACACGGCATTCACGTGTGAGAGGAAGCGATTCACCCTGCCACCCCACACCCCCCACGAGAGGTTTTCCCTCTTGCGGACCTTGGCCGAGAAGAACAACTCCGCCGGATAGTGGCCCTCGAGCTCGAGCATCCCCAATTCGAGGTTGGGCACCAACTTGCCGTCGAACATCGCACCCGATCCGATCCCGGTTCCGAATGTGATCACGAGAGTGAGGCCCACCACGCCCTTGGCCGCACCAAACGATGCCTCGGCTATCCCGGCGGCATCGGCGTCGTTGATCAGAACGATCTCCGCGCCTGTGGCATTCGCAAAATCGTCCCGGGCATTGCGCCCAATCCATCCCTCGTCGATGTTGTTGGCGCTGAAGACATCACCCTCCCAAACCACGGCGGGGAACCCGATACCCACCGAGCCATCGGTCTCCACCGAGTCGACGATCTCTGCGACCACCTCGGTGACTGCTTGAGGAGTCGCCGGATCGGGAGTCTTGATACGGGTCCTCTTGGTCACGAGCTCACCCAGGTCGGTGTCGACCAGGGCGTACTTCACACCCGAGCCGCCGATGTCGATCCCCAGCCGAGTTCGTGACATGGCGCGGCAGGGTACTGGCCCGTCGACCCGCTCCGTTCACGAGAAAGGGGAGCCCTGACGTCAGAGCTCCCCTCTAGGTTGGCTGGTGATCTACGTCAGTCGTCAAACTTCTCGGGAAGGAGGACCTTGTCCACGGCCCATATCCATCCGTTGGATGCGGGTACCGGACCGGCCACGATGTTGGCCTCCCGGTCGGCCTCGTCTTCGACCTTGCGATCTTCGACCTCGACCTCGTCGCCGTTGAGCATCTCGTACTCGACCTCATCGTCGTCGTCCCACTCGCCCGGCATCGCCGAGACGTGATAGGTGAGGACATCAATGAGCCCTGTGCAGGCATCCCCATAGACGGAGGTGAGAACTCCCGCGATGGCGTCGAAAGCGCCCGCCTCGGTCGTGCCGGCAAGTGCCGTGAACGCAGCATCGGTGGGGGCGAAGACTGTGAAGTTGCCTGGAGCGGAGAGCGCGGCTAGCAGGTCGACGCCACAACCGCCCTGGTCCACTGGCGTGGATGCGAAGGTCAGCGCCCCGATCAACATGTCGAACTGGCCTGCGAAAGCTCCGCTGTTGAGAGCGATGGCGGTGTCGACGATGTTGGCACTGCCGGACGGGGCCGGAGCCTCGTCGCGACCGTCATGGTCATCATCGTCATCGTCGTCATCATCGTCGTCACGGGAATCACGCCGACGACGCTCACGGTCGTCGTCATCATCATCGTCGTCGTCATCGTCGTCGTACCTATCGTCCATTTGGGCAACAGCGGACCTTCGGCCGTCGTCGTCATCATCATCATCGGCCATGGCCGGGGCGGCCATCGCACCGACCATGATCATGGCAAGAAGTGCCACTATCCAGCGTCGCAACATCATCAACCTCCTTGGTTCATGCGATTACCGGTCTTTCGAGACAAGTGACTAGACCGGATGAACAAAATGACTAGTCATGGGCGACCGCTGATGTGAGCCCCGATCGATTGTCTGTGAGAATGCTGGGTCGATGACAACAAATGCAGACATAGGTGTGATCGGGCTCGCGGTCATGGGAGCCAATCTGGCGCTCAATTTGGCCGACTCGGCGAATCGGGTCGCGGTCTACAACAGGACCACGGAAGTCACCGAGGAGTTCATGCGAGGTGAGGCGAAAGGCAAGGGCATCATCCCGGCCGAGACACTCGAGAGCCTGGTCGGGTCGTTGAGCACTCCGAGAGTGATCTTGATGATGGTCAAGGCCGGGCCACCGGTCGACTACGTGCTCGACGACCTCAAACCACTCCTGGATGAAGGCGACATCGTGATCGACGGTGGCAACTCGCGATTCACCGACACGGCCCGACGGTATGAGGAGTTGAGCAAGGAAGGGTTGAGATTCATCGGCATGGGCGTCTCAGGAGGTGAGGAGGGAGCTCGACACGGTCCCTCGCTGATGCCCGGAGGTGACCAGAGCGCCTGGCCTCACGTGGAGGGGATGCTCAAAGGAATCGCCGCCGTTGCTCCGGACGGGAAGCCATGCTGTGACTGGCTCGGCCCAGGTGGGGCCGGCCACTTTGTCAAGATGGTCCACAACGGGATCGAATATGGTGACATGCAGGTCATAGCGGAGGCATACGACCTGATGCGACGTGGGCTGGGCATGGAGCCGGCCGAGATTGCGGAGATCTTCTCGAAATGGAACGAAGGACGACTGCAGTCCTACCTCATCGAGATAACTTCGGAGATCCTCGCAGTGACCGAAGACGGCGAGCCTCTCATCGATCAGATCCTCGACGCCGCCGGTCAGAAAGGCACGGGGGCATGGACCGTGGTCTCGTCGATGGAACTGGGCGAGCCCACCACGCTCGTAGCCGAGGCGGTCTATGCCCGAGTCGTGAGCTCTGAGCCCGATCGGCGCCAACGTGTGGCCGACATCTTCGGCGATGAGACCGAACCTATGAGAGAAGCCGGCATCGCCGACATCGAGGCGTCGCTGTACGCATCCAAGATCGTCTCCTACTCACAGGGATTCCGCCTCCTCGACCGTGCTTCCCGAGAGAACGAGTGGGACCTGGACCTTGGTCTCGTCGCATCGCTGTGGAGAGCCGGCTGCATCATCCGAGCGAGGTTCCTCGAGGACATCACTGACGCCTATCGAGCCCATCCGGACCTGCCCGAGTTGATCGAGGAGGAATTCTTCTCGGACGCGCTGACCCAAGCCGAATCCTCCTGGCGCACGGTCGTGGGTGCAGCCGTCGCCTCCGGTATACCCGCACCGGCATATTCGACAGCTCTCGCCTATTTCGACGGCATGCGGTCCCGACGTCTGCCTGCGGACCTGATCCAGGCACAGCGGGACTTCTTCGGAGCTCACACCTTCGAGCGGATAGACAGCCCAAGAGGTGACTTCTTCCACCACGAGTGGTCCGAAGGCTGATGAAAAGGCGCGTCGAGGAAGTCGACTACGACGCCCTGGACGACACCCGGCTCGAATCGATCCTCCAAATCACCAACGCGACCAGCCGGGAGGCCAACCCTCGTTTCAACGACTTCGGGCTTGACGAGTTCAGGCTCATCTCCAGTAGCCCGGGCCGGGTCCGCCACCGGTTCTTGGCTCAGGGCCCCGAGGGTGAGGTGGTTGGAGTGGCGGAAGGGAGCTTTGCCGACGATGGAAGCAATCCCGATCGACTGAGGATCCAGATCTCAGTGGAAGCGGCATCTCGTCGCGCCGGCGTGGGTACCGCCCTCCTCGCTCGGGTCGTCGAACTAGCCGAGCGGTTGGGCCGCTCGACACTTCAGAGCTGGCATTACGACACCATCCCCGCAGGTAGAGCGTTCGCCAGAGCGATGGGTGCGAGAGAGGGGCTCCAGTTTCATGACAACGTGCTGCGCATCGCCGAACTCGATCTCCATCTCCTCCAACGATGGAACGACCAAGGGCCGACGCGCGCCACCGGCTATCGGGTGGAAGTGATCGAAGGGCCTTGGCCCGATCACCTGCTCGGGGACATCGCCCAGCTGTACTTCGTGCTCGAGCGAGATATGCCGTTATCCGAGGGAGTGGAGCCGAGAGAATGGTCGGCGGAGTTGGTCGCCTCGATGCAGGCTCACTATCGGAAATTGACCTCCTCCATCTCCGCACTGGCATTCGAAGAGTCGACTGGAGGCGTGATAGGGCTTACCCAACTGCTCAAGAGGGACTCCGATCCGACTACCTGGATCGTGACGACCACGATGGTCGACCCGACCCATCGGGGAAAGGGCATCGGCAAATGGATCAAGGCGGCGGCCACCTTGGAGGCCCTCTCACGATGGCCCGGGGCCGTCTACCAGGAGACGGGCAACGCCTTCACCAACGAACCGATGCTCGCCATCAACAGGGAGATGGGCTTCGAGCACGAGTTGACGACCACCGATGTCGAAATCGAGGTTGACCTCGCCAGAGACTTCATCGAGTCGAGAGGGGTTCAGATGGGTGGAGCCACGGGCACCTAGACCGGCGAAGCCTGATCGACCTCCGGGTCGGCGGCAACCGCTGCCCTCAATGGTTGCCCCCGATTGGAGTCACTGAGCCGGCTCTCATATCGATGCTGCCGCCACTCCGTGTCGTTGAGCCCATTCTGTCGCAAGCCGCGCAGTCTCGGTCAGATCCAATTCGCGACCCTCAGACCAGCGAGACTCGATTTCGTTCTCGCTGACGGTTTTCGCCGCAGCTGCTCGCGGGTCGGCCATTCCTAGGCGCGTCAGATCGATGAACCCTCCTCTCCTTCCTCTGAGGGCATCGACCGCTCCAGCAACTACCAACCCTTCACGGGGACTGACGGCAATGACCGACTGCGCCAGCCAGTCGAGAGCGTGAACCATCCCCCCCTCATCCTGCAGCTCGGCGAACCGTTGCAGGGCACGGAACTGAACTGGGATTGCGAGCTCGGTTTGTCCTCGCAATACCGCTATCCCGGACAGCGCCAGTCGATTGAACAGCTCTTCGCCTTCGTTTCCGCTCTCTCGACTCGATGCAATGACTTCCTCGAACCGTGTGGCCGCTGCGTCGGTATTGCCGCGCATCCACTCAACGAACGCCCTCAGTGTCGAGATCCCTCTGCTCATCCTGGTGTTGGGTTCATCGAGTGTGTCCTCAATACGGTCAGCGACCCTCACCGCCTCATCGAGCCGGCCCAGCCAAACAAGAGAGAAGGCTTGCCCGTAGAGCGCCTCGGCCAGCCGGAGTGCATCGCTCAACACCTCGGAGAGCTCGATCGCCTCCCTATAGCGGGTTTCCGCGGCCCCGTAGTCATTCAGCCAATAGGCGATGGCGCCAGCGCCCAGAAGCCCGGACACCCGGGCGCTTGGCGACCCACCAGCGCCGAGAAGCCGCATGGCCAGGTGAAGCCCGTCAGCTAGCGCACCGACGACGGGAAGGCTGTAGGAGAGGTCGAGCAGGATCTTCAAGCCCATATCCGGGTCGTTGTCTATGGACCACTCCATTGCAGTCGCAAGGTTCAACTGCTCCGAAGAGAGGCGTTCCATCGCTGAGTAGTGACCCGGACCATGCATCGAAGCCGCTGCCTGGCTGACCAGTGCGATGTAGTGCTCAGCGTGACGCCTGCTGACGGTCGCCTCCTCACCCGCCCCCTCCATACGCTTCATCCCGAACTTGCGCAGAGGCTCGAGCATCCGAAATCTGACATTCCCGGCAGACGTCATCGAAGTGACCAGGGAGCTATCGAGCAGCTGGGCAAGTGCGTCGGGGACACTGGTCACAGGCTCATCTCGGCACACCACCTCCATAGCGTCGAGGGTGAATCCACCTGCGAACCACGAGCAGCGGCTGAAGAGGGACTGGGCAGACCGATCGAGCAGCCCGTAACTCCAAGTTATGGCAGCCTCCATCGACCGATGGCGCGCCTCGTCGCCGGCGAAACCTCCGGACAGCACCGAGATCGACTCCTGGAGTTCAGTGCGGAGTCCCGCCAGGCCAACGAGTCGAACTCGCGCGGCGGCCAATTCGATAGCCAGCGGAAGGCCGTCGAGGCCCGTGACAATGTCGGCTACGTCTGATGCATTCTCTTCGTCGAGGATGAACGAAGGATCCAACGAAGCGGCACGCCCCACGAACAACGATGCTCCTTCGGATGCTCGCACCGTCGCCAGGGACGAGTCACCGGGCACTTCGAGGGGCGGAACGGCGTAAACCCGCTCGAACCTCGTGCGGAGCAGCCGTTGGGATGTGACTAGCAACGTCAGCTGCCCGCAGGCTTCGAGAAGGGTCGTCAGCATGGGTGCCGAGGCGGTCAACTGCTCGAAGCCGTCCAGGACGAGCAACCAGGGCTTGGAACCGATCCTCTCTACGACTGCGCCGACAGGATCACCGATCTGAGATGCGCCAATCACTTCGACCAGGGCAGGTGCCACGCGGATCGGGTCATTGGTGGTGGTCAACCGAACGAGGTGGACACCACCTTCGAAATCTCGGACGACCTGGCCGGCGACATGCACAGCGAGCCGTGTCTTTCCGATGCCTCCGGGCCCGTACAGTGTGACGAGTCTCTCCCGAGAGAGAAGGTCACGTACTTCGTTGGCCTCAGCCTCTCGGCCCACGAACAGCGAATCCTGTGCCGGGAGGTTGGTTGGTGGACCCTCAGTTCCTAGAGGCGGAAACTCGACAGGAAGGCCGGAACTGACAACCTGATAGAGGTGCCAGGGCTCATCGAGGCCTTTCAGGTTGTGAACACCGACGTCTCTCCAATCGACGATCGTGGTGTCGAGCGGATCTATGCGAGATCGCGTCGCCTCCGAGACGATGATTTGGCCGCCGTGCGCTGCAGCTGAGATTCGCGCCGCAGTGATGACGTCGACTCCCACGTAGTTCTCCCCTCCTGCCCGACCCTCGCCGGTGTGAACCCCCATGCGAACGAGAATCAGTCCTCCGTCAGGCCAATCGTGTGAGTGCAGGTTTCGCTGTGAGTCGAGTGCCGCCAGAACCGCGTCATCCGCATCTGTGAACACCGCGAAGACGGAATCGCCGCTGGTGCTGACGGTGATACCACCGTGTTTCTCGATCGCCGCTCTCAGAATGGCGTTGTGATCCTCGACGACCCCGCGGAAATTGGGTCCAAGGCGTTGGGCAATACGAGTAGAGCCTTCGATGTCGGTGAACAGGAACGTGACTATCCCGGTGGGTAGAACAGGCACAGACTCTCCTTCCGAACCGAGGCTAGCTGTCGCGGCACACCGGCCTCCCGGGCGGAGGCTGGCCGGCTCCCCACTCATGGGGAGACGTTCAGACAGGTGGAGACCCGGGCACCTCGATCGGTGGATCCCGATCTACCTCAGGATCGGCGGCGTCGGCCGCTTCGACGTGATCTCTTCTGACTCCCATGACGAAGAGGATGGCGTCGAGGAACGGAACTGTGAGCGAGGTGTCGGCTCTCTCCTTGACCAATGGCTTGGCGTTGAAGGCAATGCCCAGGCCGGCGGCCGCCAGCATGTCCAGGTCATTGGCTCCGTCACCGATCGCCACCACCTGACTGAGGGGTATGTTCTCCTTGGCCGCCACTTCTTTGAGGAATGTCGCCTTTCTCGGTGCGTCGACCAACTCTCCGGAGAGGCCCCCGGTGAGCAGGCCGTCCTCGACTTCCAGTGTGTTGGAGAGCGAATAGTCGATCTCCAGGTCCGCGGCCAACTGGTTGGCGAATCTGGTGAACCCGGCCGAGACGATTGCGGTCTTCATGCCCAATCGTTTGAGCGTCCTGATGAAGGTGCGCGCTCCAGGTGTGATCGTCATCGAGGCCGCCACCCGCCTGAGCGCCTCTTCATCGAGCCCTTTCAGTAGACCCACCCGCTCACGCAAAGACTCTTCGAATTCGATCTCTCCGGCCATGGCGGCAGCGGTTATCTCCGACACTCGCTCCTCGACACCGGCCTCGCGCGCCAGCAGGTCGATGACCTCTTGCTGGATGAGAGTGGAGTCGATATCCATCACGACCAGTCGCCTCGCCCGGCGCTCCAGACCGTCCGGCTGGATGGCTACATCAATCGGGCTGGCCGCGGCAACTCTGACGAGCGAGGCGCGAATCTCAGAAACGTCACCGTTGGAGATGGCCAGCTCATAGCTGACAACCGGATAGCGGGAGAGGCGGTAGATCCGTTCGATGTTCCCGCCCCCGTCGGCAATGGCACGTGCGACGTCCCCAAAGTCCCTCGCGCTTACCGTCGAGCCGATGACAGTCACGATCGACATGGGCTTGATCGGAGGGGGTGCGGCCTCGATGCGCTCGAAGTCGATCTGGAGGTCTTCCTTCCATCCAAAGAAGAGAAGATCCCGAACGGTTGCCCCTTCGGCGTCGACACCGATCAAGACATTGAGAGTCAGCCGCCCTCGAACCACGATCTGCTCGACGTCGTAGATCTCCGCGCCGCCGGCGGCGAGCACGTCCATGAGGCCGGCCGAGATCCCGGGGTGGTCCGGCCCGTTGACGGAGACGAGGATCGTCTTGCTTACGGTCATCACATTTGAGGGTAGGGACCTAAGAATCGGTTGAAGAACTTCATCGGTTTACGAATCTCTTCCTCTTGCCGATAGCATTTGCCTGTCCAGTTCCGATCAGAGGTCACACTTGTCCGAGAACCCATTCAGGCTGCCACGCCACGTCCTACCTTCCCACTACGACATAAGGCTCGAGCTCGACTTCGACCGGCTCGCCTTTGACGGAACCGTCGACATTCAGATCGGGGTCAACCAGGCGACCCAGGAGATCGTCTTCAACTCAGCCGACCTGGAATACCACTCGATCGAGCTCTCGGGCACCGAGGGGACCGTCGAGATCACCGAATTGAGTTTCGACCAGGACTACGAGAGGGCCACTCTCACACTCGAAGAGCCGATTCGACCGGGCACATACACGCTGCGGTTCACCTACACCGGCACCATCAACGATCAGCTCAAGGGTCTCTATCAGTCGGTCTATCGGGACGCCGAGGGCAACGAGCACCTCATCGCCACATCCCAGTGCCAGTCGACTGATGCCCGCCGGGTCATCCCCAGCTGGGACGAACCCGACTTCAAGGCGACATTTCACACCACGATGGTTGTTCCCCACGGCCTCGAGGCCTATTCGAACACCCGTGAGCTCGACCGGGTGGATCTCGGCGACGGCCGGGTCGAGTTCCGCTTTGCCCCCACGATGAAGATGTCTTCCTATCTGCTGGCGTTCATAGCGGGACCCTTCGAGGCCACCGAGCCGCGTGTCGTCAGAGGCACGCCGATAAGGGTGATCGTCCCGCGAGGGAACCTCCATCTCACCGACGTCGCCATGGAAAACGCCGTCTTCTGCTTCGAATATCTATCCGACTACTACGGGATCCCCTACCCGGGAGACAAACTCGACCACATCGCGATCCCCGACTTCGCCGCGGGAGCCATGGAGAACGTGGGTCTGATCACCTATCGAGACGCCTACCTCATCATCGATGAGGAGAAAGCAAGTCAAGGCGAGCTCCAGAACAGCCTCGATGTGATCGGTCATGAGATCGCCCACCAGTGGTTCGGGAACCTGGTGACGCTTGCCTGGTGGGAGGGAGCCTGGCTGAACGAGGCATTTGCCAGCTTCATGGAGCTGAAGGCGACCGATGCCAAGAAGCCGGAATGGAAACGGTGGCTCGCATTCTCCAATCTCGAGGTCCCCTGGGCCATGGGCACCGACCAGTTGGCAACCACCCGTCCTATCGAATTCGAAGTCAACGCCCCAACCGAGGTGGATGAGATGTTCGATGCCATCACCTACGGGAAGGGCTCGGCGGTGCTGCGCATGATCGAGATGTTCATCGAAGAGGACCGCTTCAGAATCGGCGTGGGCAACTACCTGAGCAAGCACCAGTACGGGAACACGGTGACCCCCGACCTATGGGAGGCTCTCGACGGCGTCTGTGTATGGCCGGTGAGCGAGATAATGGACACCTGGGTCTATCAGCATGGCTTTCCCCAGATAGCGGTGAGGAGGGCTGAGGGCGGGCTTCAGCTGTCGCAGCGCCGATACCTGGCGATCCCCGATGAGTCGGATGCGACCATTTGGAATGTGCCACTCCAGCTTCGCGGCTCGGTCGACGGAGAGCTCTTCTCCCGCAAGGTCCTCTTGGACACGGACGAGGACACCATTGGTCTCGATGGTGAGGTGGATTGGGTCGTGGCCAACGCAGGAGGTCACGGCTTCTACAGGACCTCATACGCCGACGACCTCTTCGAGGATCTCTTCGCCCATGTCGATCAGCTCGACGACATCGAGCGGTACTCCTTGGTCTCCGACACACTGGCCTTCGTCCGCAATGGGCAGGTGCCTGCCTCGAGTTTCCTCGACCTGGTCGGGAGATTCGGCGATGAGGAGGAGCACGCCATCTGGTCGGTGATCGTCGCGGGTTTGGGCTCGATCGAGCATCACGCTCTCGATGAGACGGTTCGTGATCGCTTCGAGGCGTTTGTGCGCGACCTGCTCCAGCCTGCATTCGAGCGTGTCGGCTGGGAGACGCGCAACGGCGACACCGATCTTCAGAGGAAGATGCGTGGGATGCTGATCACCGCCCTAGGCACGTTGGGAAGAGATACCGACGTGATCGCGAAGAGTTCGTCGATCGTCTCCCAGGTGCTCGCCGGCGAGGACGGCACCGATCCCGAGGTGGTCACCGCCACACTGTCGGTCTATGCGTATCAGGGTGGTGCGGAGGAGTACGACACGCTGTGGAAGACCTACCAGAAGGCGACGACGCCGCTGGAGCAGCGACGCTATCTCCGAACCGTGGCCGGAGTGCAAAGGGAGGATCTCGCCGTCAGCACACTCGACAAGATCGTCGAGGGTGACATTCGCACCCAGGACGGGTTCTGGGTCTTCACCCATCTGCTTGGAGGGCATGCCGGGCCCACCGTCTGGACGAGTGCAAGACAGAGATGGGATGACGTGCTGGCCGTCATGCCCGGGATGACTCGTCTGCGGGTCGTCGAGGGTCTGCCTGCACTCTCCCAACCCGAGGTGGCGGCGGACGTGAAGGCATTCTTCGCTGAGCATCCCATCCCCGACGCAAAGCGGGCGCTCGCACAAAAACTGGAACGTCTCGACGCCAATGTACTGTTCCGGGAGCGTGAGACGGCCCGGGTCAAGGCTTACTTCGGCTGATCGATTGAGGTCGGGAAATGGAAGGCCCCCGGTTCACCCGGGGGCCTTTCTTCGTAGATTCCTGTTGAGTGCTCTTAGCGGAGCTCGACGGTGGCGCCGGCGGCCTCGAGGGTCTCCTTGGCCTTGTCCGCGGCCTCTTTGTCGACGCCCTCGAGCACAGCTGCAGGGGCGCCGTCGACCAGATCCTTGGCCTCCTTGAGCCCGAGACTGGTGAGACCGCGCACCTCTTTGATCACCTGGATCTTGGCGGAGCCTGCAGCGGTGATTACGACGTCGAACTCGTCCTTCTCATCCTCTGCGGCGGCAGCCGCCCCGTCGCCGCCCGCGGCCGGCGCCGCGGCCATGGCAACCGGGGCAGCAGCGGTAACGTCGAACTTCTCCTCGAAAGCATCGAGGAACTCCTTGAGCTCGAGCACGGTCATCTCTTCGAACGTGCCGAGCAACTCTTCAGTGGTCATCTTGGCCATTTGTCATTCCTCCTCGGCCTGGTCGGCCGTGGTCTCTTCGGGCTCGTCCGTCGGGAGCGTGGCATCTGATGCGCCGCCCTCCGGGATGAATTCGCCCGACTCTTTCTTGTCCATTAGCTGGGAGAACATCGAAGCCGCGTCACGGTTGAACGAGGCCAACATGCCGGCGAACTTGAACAGCGGGGCCTTCGCGGCGCCTGCCACCTTCGCCAACAGCACTTCACGCGGCTCGATCTCTGCCAGCCTGGAGACCTCTTCGGGGCTGAGAACCGCACCCGAGAGGAACCCGGCCTTCAGAACGAACACGTCGTGTGCTTTCGAGAACTCCTTGAGAGCCTTGGCCGTCGCCACGGGATCCGTGTTGGCGAAGGCGAGAGCCGTAGGGCCCTCCAGGTACTCGTCGATGCCCTCTATCCCGGCATCGCCGGCGGCCAACTTGGCCAGGGTCATCTTGACCACCTTGTACTCGGCCCCTGCATCACGCAGGGCGTTGCGCAGCTCCTGGACGGCGCTGACCGTGAGACCCCTGTACTCCGTGAGGAACACGGCGCGGGCGTCTTCGAGTCGTTCTCGGATGTCTGCTACAGCTTGGACCTTTTCTGGTCTTGGCATTTGCTAGCTCCCTAGACATCAATCAAGCCCCTCGACCAAAAGACAGAGGGGCTTCGAGAAGCGAACCTGCGCTGGCGGGACGAGTGTCCCTTTGGGTCTAACGCACGTATGCGGGTCGACACCGGCGGTCTTCGGCCGTGAGATTGAAGTTGCGGTCAGAATTGTAACTGAGCCAGGTACCAGGGCAATTCGCGGTTACCGTTCGGCCTGGTGAGCTCAACAGGATTCGCCCAATCGAGCAAGGCGCAGATCTACTTCGATTCGGTCGGGGAAGGCAAGGCCGTTGTCTTCATACACGCCGGAATAGCCGACTCGAGGATGTGGGATCCTCAGTTCGAGTCGCCACCAGATGGGTTCAGGTTCGTGCGGCTCGACTTGAGAGGCTTTGGTCACTCCAAAATCCCTAAGGAGCCCTACACGGACTGTGAGGACGTCCTGGCGGTGATGGACCACCTCGAAATCGAAAAGGCGGTCATGGTCGGCTGTTCGATCGGGGGTGAGGCGGCCCTAGACCTGGCTACGTTCGCGCCCTACCGGCTGTCGGGCCTGGTGCTCATCGGTGCTTCGGCTCCAGGGTTCGAACCGCAGTCATCGGACTACCGCTCGCCTCAGGCGCCCGCTGTGGTCGAGGCCTTCGAGGCCGGTGACCTGGCGAAGGTAGCGGAGCTGGAGACCGAGACCTGGGTTGTTGGCCGGGGCCGCGAGAGGTCTGAAGTCAACGCGACGGTCTTCGATCTGGTTGAGAAGATGAATCTCGCCGCGCTCAAGACGGAGGAAAAGCGTGAAGAGAGACGCAAAGCCCCAATACTCGAGGCTCTTCCCCACATCGACATGCCAAGCCTCATCGTGGTCGGCGAGCACGATCTCCCCCCGTTGCTCGAAGCCTCCGAGCATCTCGAGGAGAGCTTTGAGCACTCTCGACACGTGGTCATCGAGAACGCTGCACACCTCCCCTCCCTCGAACAACCGGAGCCTTTCAATAAGGCATTCTTCGCATTCCTGGAGGGTTAGACACTCGTTTTCCAATATTTCCCTGGACACTTGTTGGCCGACGCGCGACACTTGGCAGGTTGATAACCGGGGGTCTCCGTGCAACCGGGCGGGTTCCTGACCGCCCCCGCTCGCTTCCTCGGACCCCATAAGAGAGAGGGTCGCGAAGCCGGCCGACGACGACCAGCCCTACCCTGGTCCACAGACGATGTCGGCGGCAACGTGCGGACGGTGGACCTGGCAGCCGAAGCCCTCCAGCCCACGGAAAAGTCCGAGGCGCGGAGATCCCCCGATCTTCAATCAGAAAAGCCCCCGAATCCGGGGGCTTTTCTCGTACGACAGAATCGACGGTCATCGGGCCAGGGCAGCGAGCTCCTCGACACGGCCAACGTCTACTTTGACACCAGGGCCCATCGTCGATGACACCGTCATCGCCCTCATGTAGCGGCCCTTCGATCCGGCAGGCCGATTGCGCACGATCTCGTCGGTGAGGGCGGCCAGGTTCCGCAGCAGCTCATCCCGTTCGAAGGAGACTTTGCCGATCGGTGCGTGCACGTTTCCATAGCGGTCGTTGCGGTATTCGATGCGACCCGCCTTGTACTCCTGGACGGTTTTGGCCACATCCTGGGTGACCGTGCCGGCCTTCGGGTTGGGCATGAGGCCCCGGGGGCCCAGCACCCGGCCCAGCTTGCCCACCTCGGACATCATGTCCGGTGTGGCTATGGCGACATCGAAGTCGAGCTCGCGTCCGCCCTGAATGGCTTCGACCAGATCGGTGCCACCAACCACGTCGGCTCCCGCCTCCTTGGCCTCGGCCTCCTTGTCCGCCGAGCAGAAGACGGCGACTCTGACCTCTTTGCCGGTCCCATGAGGGAGGGAAACGGTCCCGCGGACGATCTGATCTGCCTTACGCGCGTCGATGCCCAGCCCGAAAACGACTTCTACGGTCTCGTCGAACTTGGCCGGAGCCAACGACTTGATCAGGTCGAGGGCCTCGGTGGCCGAGTAGGGAGTCTGCTTGTCGTATCGGGATGCAGCGTCTCGGTACTTCTTGCCGTGTCTCGTCATTGTCTCTCCTTGTGGTCCATGGCCTATGCAATTGGCTTCCAGTCCGATGGAA
Source organism: bacterium (assembly GCA_024638655.1). Taxonomy (GTDB): domain Bacteria; phylum Actinomycetota; class Acidimicrobiia; order Spongiisociales; family ZC4RG35; genus Ww567. The sequence continues at coordinate 209,880 of JAHEJW010000002.1, forward strand.
TCGGACTGGGGGGCCTAAGCATTGGCCTCCCACCTAGATGTTCTCTCGCTTCTGTGGGGGTCCTTCGCGTCTCGCGCTCCGGTCCTACACATGAAGACTTGTAATGCCACGAGTCGGATCTCATCCGACTCGAAGCTGATCGCTTCGCCGGTCGAACGATTTCATCGTTCGACAAGCCAATCTCATCAACCGTTGACAGTGATGCCCATGGATCGGGCCGTGCCTTCGACGACCTTCATCGCGCCCTCGATGTCTATGGCATTGAGGTCGGGCATCTTGATCTCCGCGATCTCCTTGATCTGTGCCTTGGTAACCGAGCCCACCTTCTCCTTGTTGGGCTCCCCGGACCCTTTCTCCACCCTGGCCGCCTGACGAAGCAGCGCGGCAGCCGGTGGGGTCTTGGTGATGAAGGTGAACGAGCGGTCCTCGTAGATCGAGATCTCCACGGGGATGATTTGTCCGCGCTGTCCGGACGTGGCGTCGTTATAGGACTTGACGAAGTCCATGAGGTTGACGCCGTGCGGGCCGAGCGCAGTACCAACCGGCGGTGCAGGTGTTGCTTGCCCGGCCGGAAGCTGCAGCTTGAGAGTCGTTACGAGTTTCTTTCTACCCATCTTTGGATTCCTGTGGTGATCTAGCTCTTCTGGATGTCGGCGAAGCCGAGCTCCACCGGTGTGTCACGACCGAAGATGTTGACCAGGACGACCACCTTCTGTTGGTCGATGTTGATCTCCTCGATGACACCGTTGAAGTCCGCGAACGGACCGGTGACGACACGGACCTGCTCGCCAACTTCCCATTCCGGCTTGAAACGAGGCTTGGCCTTCTCCTCTTCCTCCTGGACACCGAGGAAACGCTCGACCTCCCGACGCGACAGCGGGGTCGGCTTCTGTGCGTTCCCGGCGACGAAGCCGGTAACACCCGGCGTGTTGCGGACCGCGTACCAGGAGTCATCGTCGAGAGTCATGCGGACGAGGATGTACCCGGGGAAGACCTTCTTCGGGACGGTGACCTTCTTGCCACCTTTGAACTCCACGACATCTTCCATGGGAATGTGCACCTCGAAGATGCGATCCTCCATGTGCATGGACTGGATTCGAGTCTCGAGGTTGGCTTTGACCTTGTTCTCGTAGCCCGAATAGGAGTGGATGACGTACCAATCGCCGGGAAGGTCGTAGGGGCTGGGCGGTTTCGGAGCCTCGACGACTTCTTCTTCTTGCGTCTCCTCCTCAGTGGCTTCGGCTTCGAGGGTCTCTTCTGAGGTCTCGACCATCTCGCTCATCAGTTTCTCCGTTCCACGAGCCAGATAACGGCTTCCTTGGCCACGACGTCCAGGCCGAAGATGACTGCTGTCAGGGCGGCGGACGTGATGACCGTGACCGTGGTGAAGGCGACCATCTGTTCCCGCGTCGGCCAGGTGACCTTGCGCAGCTCCTGGCGGACCTCGTGGAGATAGTCACGAAGACGGTTGAAGAAGGACTTCCGCTCAGCGGGAGCGGTCCCGCGTGCTTGGATCTGCGCGGCCTTTCGCTGGGCCCTACTGCCCTTGGCTTCATCTTTCTTTTTCCGTCGCTCCTCGCGTTCTTGGAGCCGACGCATCTCTCTGTTCATTACCTACACCTTACGGCTAGTCACAAGACACCTTGGCAGGGGTGGAGGGACTCGAACCCCCATCCTCCGGTTTTGGAGACCGGCGCTCTAGCCAGTTAGAGCTACACCCCTAGGGGGTTCGCGGGAGGCTCAAGTATAAGGTCGCCGGCCCAACTGTGGAAACTCCACTGGGGGAGAGAGAAACCGAATCGAAGATCCGGAATCCGCATCTGCGGCAGGCTCGACCTCATCGGGGCGACCGCTGCCTCGCTCATTCAGACAATGACTGGGTTTTCCACCGCTCGCATTGGGACTTCCGACTCTTAGAGATGCTCCGCAGCCGCGGCAGGATGATCGAGGGACTCAAGGAGGGCAACTTGACGGCCAGAGGCGTCTCGGACATCAAAGGGCCTCGCCTGGATCGCTCTCCCGGCGTCGGCCTCTTAGCTGCGGTTGAAGGCTTCGCCCTGATCGTGTCGCACCTCGTCGCCACGCCATTTGCGCGCAGGCGATTGAGGTGGGGCACGGTTGGAAGTGAGGCAAGTGACTCGCTTCGAGGCGATGAGTTAGTGCCTGAACCGAAGTGGTCCTACACCCTGGGAATCTCGGTCGATGCGCCGCCGAAGGCTTTGTGGCCCTGGATCGCCCAAATCGGACAGGGCCGCGGCGGTTTCTACACCTACCAGTCGCTCGAGAACAT
>JAHEJW010000073.1 GCA_024638655.1 bacterium
GGAAGACGGAGGACGCCGGGACCACCTGGGTCAATGTCAGCGACGGGAGCCTGCGTACCGGCTCGGTCGGCGCAATCGCGGTGTCCGACTCCGACCCCAATGTCATCTTCGCCGGTATGGGGGAGAGTTGCATCCGGATCGACGTCTCCCATGGTGATGGGGTCTACCGCTCGGGTGACGGAGGCGCCACCTGGTCCCACTGTGGGTTGGCCGACACGCGTCACATCGGCGCAGTGCGCATCCACCCGAAGAACCCCGAGTTGGTTTATGTGGCCGCCCTGGGCCACGCCTTCGGTCGAAATGAGGATCGGGGCCTCTTCCGAACCAGGGACGGCGGGAAGAGCTGGGAGAAAGTGCTCTACAAGAGTGACAAGGCCGGGGCGGTCGACGTCACCTTCGACCCCCACAACCCCGAAGTCATCTACGCGACGATCTGGGAGACCCACCGCAACTTCTGGGAGCTGAGCAGCGGTGGCCCCGACAGCGGGTTGTGGAAGTCGACTGACGGAGGGGACACGTGGAGGGAGATCACTCACAACAAAGGCCTCATTCCAAAACCTGCGATCGTCGGGAAAATCGGTGTGGCGGCGTCGCCGGTGAAACACGGCCGCGTTTGGGCGCTGGTGGAGGCGTCGGAGAAGCCGGGTCTCTATCGATCGGAGGACTTCGGCGAGACCTGGAAGCTGGTCAGCTCCCAGATCGATCTGCGCTACCGACCCTGGTACTACATGCACCTCACCGCCGACACCCAGGAGGCCGACACGGTCTTCGTCAACAACCTCCAGTTCTGGAAGTCCACCGATGGCGGCAAGACCTTCTCCAACATCGCCACGCCGCATGGTGACAACCACGATCTCTGGATCGACCCACGGGACAACCAGAGGATGGTTCAGGGCAATGACGGCGGGGCCAACGTCTCTTTCAACGGGGGCCTGTCCTGGAGCACGATCTACAACCAGGCGACGGCGCAGATGTACACAGTCACGACCGACAATCGCGAACCTTTCTACTACGTCTACGGAACCCAACAGGACAACTCGAGCGTGGCCGTCCCCAGCAGCGCCATCGACCTGGCCATCACCTGGGCAGACTGCTATCCGGCGGGCTCGGGCGAGAGCGGCTTCATGGCCGTGCACCCGGACGACCCCAACGTGGTATTCGTTGGCGCGGTCGGCTCCAGCCCCGGTGGGGGAGGATCGCTGCAGCACTATGACCACCGCAGTCGTCAGATCCGCCTCGTCAATGTGTGGCCTGAGGTCCATGACGGGATCGGCCCACTCCACCTCAAGGTTCGGTTCCCGTGGACCTATCCGATCCTGTTCTCGCCCCACGACTCAGGCGTGCTCTACACCGCAGGCAACATGGTGTTCCGCAGCACAGACCAGGGTCACAGCTGGGCCCCGATCAGCCCCGATCTCACCCGGAACGACCCCAGCAAACTGGCCGCTTCCGGCGGACCCATCACCAAGGACACCAGCGGGGCCGAGCACTACTGCACCATCGCCACGCTCAGGGAGTGCCCAATCGAGCCGGGAGTGCTCTGGGCGGGGAGCGACGACGGCCTCGTCCACGTGAGTCGCGACGGGGGAGAAAGCTGGGTGGATGTGACCCCGCCCGATCTGCCCGAATGGAGTTTCATCCGCACGGTCGAGCCCTCACCGCATCAGCCAGGCACCGTCTATGTTGCGGCGACTCGTTACAAGCTCGACGACAACACCCCGTATCTATTCAAGACCGAGGACTACGGGTCATCCTGGCGGGCGATCACGGGTGAGTCCGATCACGCTCTACCCGACGAGGAATTCGTTCGTGTCATCCGTACCGACCCTGCTCGAGAGGGCCTTCTCTATGTGGGCACCGAGACCGGCATCTACGTGTCGACCGACGATGGGACGAGTTGGGACCGCTGGGTGTCGGACTTCCCGGTGACTCCGGTGTACGACATCACACTGAAGGGGACCGATCTGGTCGTGGCCACCCACGGTCGATCGTTCTGGATCATGGATGACCTCACGCCCCTCCACCAGCTCGTCGAGGAGCCTGCCACGTCTCCGACCCGGCTCCTGCGGCCCCGTCGTGCCTGGCGCCTCCTTCCCGACCTCTTCTTCCGGTGGATCAGCAAGACCGAGGGCAAGGACTATTGGGTATCCCTGGGTAAGCAGGCGACCTTCGAGGCCAAGATCGATGAGACCGGTCAGGTGCGTCGGGAGTTCTTGGACGCAGGTAAGGGGGCCCCCGTTGGCGTAGCCATCACCTATCTGGTCGGCGATGAGGTCAACGAGGAGGCCTCGGTTTTTCTGGAGTTCTATGACAGTGATGGAGAGCTGGTGCGACGATTCGGGACCAAGCCGCCCGGCTATGACGAGATGAGTGACGAGGAGAAGGCCTTCCGCTCTGGGCCATGGATCACGGTGAATCGGGGTGTCAACCGGTTCCTTTGGGACCTCCGCCACACTGGCTCGACCAAGGTGCTGGGAAACAAGCTGGCGTCGGATGCCGAAGATGGTCCGCTCGTCGTGCCCGGCACTTACGAGGTGCGTCTGGTGATCAGCCGGCCGGGCGAAGACGCTTCTGAGATGTCACAGACGTTCGAAGTCGTCAATGACCCCAGAGTCCAGGTGACCCAGGACGCTCTCCAGAGTCAACTCGATGCATTGCTCGCAATCCGCGACAAGATCTCCCAGGCACACGAAGCGGTGACGAGGATTCGTTCGGTGACAACCCAGCTCGAATCTTGGCTGACCCG
>JAHEJW010000049.1 GCA_024638655.1 bacterium
TGATCAGCCACTGGTGATTCGCGTAGGAAGGCGGCCTATCCGTCTAGACCCGAAAAGCCTGCCTGCGATTCACTGAGGAGCCGCAAGGAGCGGCCCTCCAACACTGGCTCCTTGCCCGGTCAGCTGCCCAGATTCTCGCAGCGTGCTCTACTGGCGTAGCGGGAGCACTCGTCGGGGAGGAAGTCACGGGTGAGGAGCTCGCCTGCCAGTTTGCGAAGTTGGTGCGGATCGACCGGCATGCGTCTGATGCTCAGACCATCTGGATATAGGAGCTCAGTTCCGTCGGGGGAAAAGCGAACGACCGGCACGCCGACTTCGGATTCGAACTCGAGTATCAGACGCCCCGAATCGAGCTCCCAGAGTCGCACGGTGCCATCGAATCCGGCCGTACCCACCACACCGTCGCCGCTGACGGCGGGCATCGGAGCAGCCCCGGTGTGAGCCTGCCGGTTGAAGACGAGAGCATCCACCATCTCGTCTCCTGCGACTATGCGTTCCAGGTCGGCGACCCAAACCATGCCGCCCGTCGTCCCGCCGATGAGATACCGACCTGTGGGGTCGAAGTTGATAACGAGGAGGGCTCCGAATTCGTCGTAGTCGTCCTTTTCGAGGCTTCCCAGCAGCGTTCCGTCTGCGGTGTCCCATATCCCGACTGAGTGCAGGTCGGTCGCAGCAAGGAGTGTGCCCCCGTCGAAGTAGCCATCCGGATTGAAGTCGGCCGAGAACAGCGACCGGTATGGAAGTGGGAAGATCTCTTTGCCCGTTTCGAGATCGAAGAGCGCTGAGTAGGCGGAGTCGGGAGCATTCCGGGTCCCACAGCCCCACCCTGAGAGAACTACGCGTGTGTTGTCGGGTGAAATAGCGAGAGGAGACCGGCACGCCTCGAACTCGTGCAATACATCCCAAGATGGCAGGCTTCTCAGCGTCGAGACCCCGTCCTGGGTGAATGAGCCCACCATCGTGAAGTCTGTATTCACCAATCGAAGTCCGGCGGGCACCGCGTTGTATTCCCCCTGGCTGATCACGGTCTCGTCGCCCATCACGAGATGGACCAAGCGCAGCCCGTCCACCGGATCTCCGAGGGATTCCCCATTGTTCGTTGACACCTGGTAGGTGAGCAGCTGCTCGTCGGGCGAAATCTGATAGCCCCACTGTGGCTCATGGAGCGGAATGCCACCCAACTCGGGCACCCCTTCTGGTGATACGTTCCAGAGGAGAGTGTCCTCCCCGTAGGAGAGGAGGCTCTTCTCACCAACGAATGACAGTGATTGAACATTCTCGAATGTGCCCGCGAGCTCGAGCTCCGCCTCTCCGGAGGCGACAGCCAGGACATAGATCGTGGGGTCGAAGCCGGAGTATGCGACTCGGCTCGCGTCCGGGTCGAGCGCGACGGAGATAGCCGACGGGGCGGTCAGGTCGAAGACCAGATCTCCGGTGGCGATCTCCATCACACGGATGTGCTTACCCGCTCTATAGGCGATATGGGTGCGCAGTTCGTTCATGGCGGTGATCGAAGGGTGCAGCTCCGCCACTTCGATTCGGTCGAGAACTGAGCCTTCGGCCGCGGAGATGACGGCGAAGCCTGTGCTCTCGATGGGCACCAGGACCTCGTCTTGACTGAGGAATTTGGGACCGCCCACGACCGACAACCCCTCGAATCTCGAGATCTCCTCTCCATCGGCCGAGTCCAGTATCCGAACCTCGCTATCGAATGCCACCGCCAACAGCTCGCCGTCGGGGCTGTAGCTGACGAAGGGCCACCCATGTTCGGTGTCCAGGTCCAGGACGCTCGACCAGGTAGACAGGTCGAAGACCCTGATGTCCGGGATTCCGTCGGGGACCGATCGGAACTCGTCGTTTATAGGAGCAGCGTAGGTGACCGCGATTCTCTCGCCGTTTGGGCTGAAGGTCGCGTTCTCGGCGGCCACCGCCGGGTCTGGCGGGCCGAGAATCGTGCCTACCAGCGACCCTTGAGCATCGAACACGTTCACGTCCGCCAGAGCCGACTTGGATGAGACGGCGATCAGGGATCCATCAGGAGAGGCGACCGGATAGAGGGCCGGGCCGGCAGGGAACCGCGACGCCAGCCGCCAGTCCGCGATCGCCCGAGCCATGGCGCTGACCGCCTCCGAGTTGGGTTCGGCTCCACCACGGGTCGAGATGTCGAAGGCTTCGGCGGCGATGAGGAGTGCGAGCTCAGGGTTCTCATCGAGCTGACCCTCCGAAGCAGCAGCCAGCTCGCGCACTCGAGCCTGCAAGGCCTCATGTTGGGCCACTCCGCGTTGCAGGAACGCAAGGAGCGCGAGGACACTGACCAGAACCAGGCCGCCGCTGAGCGCAATCAGAGTTCTTCGCCGCCTCCTTCGACTCGATTTGAGCTCGGCGGATCGCTGAGCGACGCTGGTCTTGATGTATCGGGTTTCGTCATTGGTCAACACGACGTTGGAGTGCGATGCCCACGCCTCGACGTCTTCGAGCCGCACGCCGCGCAGCAGGTAACTGGGGTCGTCGCTCGATTCGATCCACTCCTGGGCGGATTCTCGGACGCGGCGGGCGAGGATCAGCGATTCACGCGACTCTTCGATCCAGCTGCCTAGCCTCGCCCATTCGGTCAGCAGCGCCTCGTGGGCAACTTCGACGGTGGGCCCCCGGGTCACCGGGTCTCGGTCGAACGTGAGCAGGCGGAAGCCGGCAAAGGCGGAGAGCACCGACTCGACACCGGCGCGATCAACCGCGAGCGACACGAGTTCGGACTGTCTGGCCCGGCGACGTGTGACAGTGCCGACTTCGTCGACGGACACAAGTCGTAGGAAGACCTCGCGTGCCGCCTTTTGACCCGTCGTATTCAGACCCCTATACAGCTCCTCTGCCCGACGCCCCAAGGCCGCGGTGACACCCCCGGTCTGTTCGTAGCCTTCGATAGTCAGGGTCGAGGTCTTGCGATTGGCGAACATCTCCGTCAGCGCGTATTGGAGAAGAGGAAGTGTTCCCGGCTGACCTTCCACGTCGGTGATGATGCGTCCGACCAAGCCCGGTTCCAGATCGAGACCAACTGCCCTGGCTGGAGCGGCCACGGCCTGGGCAAGCCCGTCTCGAGTAGGCGGTCCTATCGTCACCAGTCCTCCGGCCAGCGCCTCGGCGAAGTCCGCGTAGGCGAGGGGCCGGTCGAGGAAGTCGGCTCTCATCGTCAGCACGACCCGGATGCGACTCCGCTCGTCGTTCGCCACGGCAATGAGGTTCTCGAGGAATCGGCGTCTTGTTTCCTCGGAGCGCACCGTGGAGAAGAGCTCCTCGAATTGATCGATGACGATCAGGAGGGTGGAGTCGTCCCCGGGGAGTATCTGCTTGCTGACCCGCAGCAAGCCGTTGGGCTGCGTCAGCTCGTTCAGCATCCCGACCGGTGCTCTGACGGCTACACGAGACAGCGCAGCCTCCAGCTCCTCGAAGGGAAATGAGCCGGGGAACATATCAGTGATGAGCCAGTTCCGTGAGCCTCGAAGGCGCCCAGACCTGAGCGCCGGGAGCAGCCCGGCCCGAACCACCGACGATTTGCCGGTGCCGGATGGGCCCACCACGGTGATGAGGTTGTGTGCTGCGACTCGCTCCACGAGCTCGTCGACCAGCGTCTCGCGACCGTGGAAGTCCATTGCATCCTGCTCAACAAAGGCGCGTAAGCCCTTGTAGGGGTTGCGCGTTGGCTCAGATGCCTGTTCCACCATTTCTGAGCCGGCCACCACGTCGACTCCTGCAGCCCTGCGGATCTCCCGCAGATACTCGTCGACCTTGGCGTACCGCCGACTGGGTTCAGTGTCGGTGGCACGGGCGACCACCTCGACAAGAGCCGCCGGCGTGCCGGGGCGCGCCTCGCTCAGGTCCAGCCTTCCGGTTGTCAGCTCCGACGGCAATCCGGTGAGCAATTGGAAGGTGAGGGCTCCGAGCGCATAGACGTCGGTGCGCATGGTGGGTTGCTTCGCGGCGGTGTCCGTGGACGAGACGTCTGCATCGCCATTGTGAAGACTTGTTATCCCGAAGTCGGAGAGATAGGCGTTGCCTTCCTCGTCGAGCAGGATATTCCTGGCTTTGAGGTCGCGATGCAGGACCCCGCGCCGATGGGCGTGTCCCAGCGCCCCTCCCACCTGATCGAGAAGGCGTAGGGCAGGTTCCAAGTTCCAACCGTCTTCCCCGAGGACGCTCTCCAGGTTCCCGCCTCTCATCAATGGCATGACCAGATAGGCCCCGCTCGGGTCACGCCAGTAGTCGTAGAGGGGCAGTATGTGTGGGTGTTTGAGATTCGCTACGACCTGGGCGTCGCGCTCGAAGCGGGCGATAAACGACAGATCGTTGGCGTGCTCGGCCTGGATGACCTTTAAGGCAACCTCACGCCCTATCGATGGCTGGTACGCCCTATAGACCAGGCTGTGGTCGCCCCACCCGACGATGTCGCGGAGCTCGTACCCCCGCGCCGACTCGCGGCCGATCGAGTCCGCGTCCTTGAGTCGCTCAGGAAGCAGGAGTGTGGGATCGTGATTGAGGATTCGCCCTTCGAGGCGTTCCAGCTCGGTCCCCGGCTCGATTCCGAGATCCTCGATCAGCCGCGTCCGAGCGTGCTGAAAGGCGCGGAGCGATTCTGCCTGACGTCCCGACCTGTAGAGGGCCAGCATGAATTGAGCCCAGAATCGCTCCCGCAGCGGGTGGTCGCGGACCAGAGACTCCAGCTCGGCGACCAGCTCACCGTCGCGACCAAGAGCGAGATCGGCTTCGATGCGGGCTTCGATGGCGTTGAGGCGCATCTCGCTGAGACGCTGGATCTCGATATTCAGCTCGGGATTGTCCATGCCCCCATAGGGGTTTCCGAACCACATGCTCAGCCCGTCGGCGAGGGCTGCTCTGGCAGCGGCCGGATCGGACTCGAGAAGTTGAATGCCCCTTTCGACAGCGTCCTCGAAGGCGAGAACGTCGAACGTCTCCAAGTCGGCCTCCACCAAATACCCATCGCCTCGACGAGCGATCGAATCGGCACCCAGCGCTTGGCGGAGGTTGTAGATGTAGCTTTGGACGGTGGCCCGGGCCGCCTCAGGCGGCTGCCCCGACCACACCGTGTCAATCAGGACGTCCTGAGGGATTACCTGGTTGGACGAACGAAGCAGGACCGCGAGCACCATCTGCTGGCGGAGACCACCCAGCTTCGCATCCTGACCGTCGATCTCGACCGTGATCGGACCGAGAGCCCGGTATCTCACGGCTCGGATTTCTACTCTCCTCGTCGTCTCGGTGTGAGGCCGACTCTCTCGAATGTCTCTGGGAATCCACTGGGAAGCTGACGCGGTCTGGGTCCCAGTGCGTCACCAGACCGAAAGCACACACTCCCGGCATGTCGACCCAGAGTGGACGTCTGAGGCAAACCGCTGCCGAGATGGTGGCGGAGGCACTTCGGCGTCTGGTGAGTGTTACTCCCCAGGAGTTGAGCAAAGAGCTGGTCGAAGGCGCTGTTCTGGTCGACGTGCGGGAGGAGGACGAGCTCCATGCGTGGGGTTGGATCCGTGATTCGGTGTGGGCACCGCGAGGGATGCTCGAGTTCTGGGCAGATCCTTCGGATCGACGCCATCGCATCGAGTTCGACCCCGACCGCCGCCTGATCCTCTACTGCTCGACGGGGGAACGTTCCGCCATTGCCGCCGCCACGCTGCGGTCGATGGGCTATCGGGACGTCTCCGTGCTCGACGGTGGGATCGAGGCCTGGAAGAGGGAAAGTCTACCGGTGGAGATGCCGTGAGCACTTCACCAGGAGGTACACGATGAGAAACAGGCTGACGATCGCCGTGACTACGGCGATCATGACCGTGATCGGGGCTCTGAGTGCTGTCGCGTTCGGCGGCTTTGGGTCCTGGGGCGATGCCGTGGACATCGAGAGCTTCGGAGCCGGTGCGCACCAGAACTTCAACACGCCGAGCCTGGACGGTTGTCCGTTCATCTCACCCGACGGGAAGATGTTCTTCATTGCATCGAACCGTCCGGGTGGTGAGGGATTGCTCGACATCTGGGTGTCTACCAGGGCTAGCACCGCCGAGCCTTGGGGAGAGCCCGTCAACGTCGGCCCGCCGATCAACACGGAGCACAACGACTTCTGCCCGACCATCGGTCGTGACGGGAAGAGCTTCTTCTTCGCCAGCAACAGACCGGGATTCTGTGGCGCGACGCCGAACGCCGACCTCTATACCACCCGGCTCGACGCCGGATTCCAGGCATCGTCGGTCACCCACCTCGGGTGTGAGGTGAACAGTGCATGGGACGAGCACAGCCCGTTCCCTGCTGAGATACCCGGGGAAGGCAAAGTCTTGTTCTACTCGAGTGCCCGGCCATTCGACGGCAACGATGTTCTTGGCGACCACGACCTGTACATGTCACCGAGGCACGGGGGCGTCTATGGGGTGGGCACCGCACTCGAAGAGATCAACACACGCGATTACTTCGAAGGCCAGCCCAACGTCAGACGTGACGGGCAGGAGTTGTTCTTCTACAGCAATCGCCCGGGCGGCTCTGGAGGTAACGACATCTACTCGGTGGCGAAGAATTCGACCACCGGACAGTGGGGGCCAGTACAGAACCTCGGTGCCGATGTCAATAGCTCAGCAAGTGAGACTCGACCATCGATTTCGTGGGACGGGACGACCCTCTATTTCGGATCGACCCGTGTCGGAGCCCAGTCCGACGTGTATGTGACCACCAGATGACTTGACCTGGGCTAAGGAAAACAACAGAGGGGCCGACTCGGCCCCTCTGTTGTTGTTGGGATCCGACGCCTGAGTCCAGGCCCGAATAGGTCCTGCTCAAGTCAGGGTTCGGGCAACTTCACGGCGAAGGCGAGGCGGCTTCCGTCCAGACGGGGATACTGCGTGTCGGGCTCGTCAGGCAGGAACGACGTCGGCTGAAGTCTTGATGCGCGTCTACGGCACTTTGCGTAGGGTGTTCCCAACGGGAGGAAGTGATGGTCCGCAGGTGGGTTGTTCTTGGAGCCGCTGCGGCAGTGTTGGTGGGACTGTCGACACCTGTGGTTTCGGCCCAGGAACAGCCGTCGGAAACGCAGTTTGACCTGGCTACTTACTTCTCGAGCTTGGGTGCCGCGGCACACGAAGGCGTGATCTCTTCTGCTTACAAACCGGTTCCGACCACAGAAACGTCCTCAGGAGAGTCGTTCCGAGTCTCGGTCACGACCGTCGAGATGGACGGGGAGACCGAGGCGGCGTTGGTCGCAGAGCTGTTTCTCGCTTGTGAGCAGAGTGCGTCGGCACCGCCGTCGGATTTCAGCTTCACAACTGTGGTTTGTCCGGTCCCGGAAGCCGTGGAAGCCATCTTCAGCCAAGCCGAGCCACCTGTCGTGGTGGTGGCCGAAAGGGAGGAGGGCTGGGATCTCGGACTCACATTCCAACTGACCGTGGTGGGGGTCGACTCGTCGCGTCCGGTGTACGTGGGCACGGAGGGGGATCCGAACGCCGACAACAACACGGGCTACGACCTGTTCTGGCCGGGTGATGCTCCCGCACTCGGTTTCACAACGTATGCGAAGAGCGGCTTCGACTTCGTGGACTTCGATCGTGGCCTTGCGCTCATCAAGAACCCCGGCTGGATCGCATATTTGTTCCCCGGGTCGCTGTTTGGAGAACTCGGTGAGCCCGAGGTCTGGATCAACGACGGAGGCTGGGATCACGCCCCAATCCCTGGTGATTGGGGTGGGTTGTTCTTGGGGTCGTCGGAGTTCGTTTCCGAGGCGCTCACCGGGGAAGCTCCATCGGAAGAGGAGCCGGAGCCCGAAGCTGCACCCGACGAGGAGTCGCCACCTGAGGAGGAGCCGCAACCCGAGCCGGCTCCGGAGGAGGATCCCGAACCCGTAGCCGAGGAGGAGCCGACTGAAGAGCCGACTTCCGAGCCGAGTGGCAATGGTATTCCCGGAGCCTTGGTGGCGGTCGGGGCTGCCGCTGCCGCCGCGGCCGTAGCCGGTGGGGTGATTGCCGCAACCAAACGCAGACGACAGGGCAAGTGCGACGACCTACGCGATCGGTCGGATAACGCCCAAACGGCATGGGAAGGAGCTGCTGGTGATATGAACGCGGCGAGGAATGCCTACGCAGCTTCCATAGGGACCGAGTCGGAGGCTGCTGCACTCGAGACGCAAACCCGAGCCGAGGTGGAGGAGGCAGAGGCTTACGCGGAGTTCCAGCGGCATTGGAACACCTACCAGGACTGTCTGTCTTCCATTCAGGACGCCGTGCATGCTCCGCCGCCTGGCACCGAAACCCGCACCACCCAACCGGAAGTTGAACCCGCCGAGTCCTCGACTCCGGGAGTGATCGCCGGATCGACCGCACCCTCCACTGCACCCACTGAGGAAGTCGACTGGCGGGTAGATGAGGACAGGTACGAGATCTGGCGGCAGCCGGTCGGCAGCATTCACATCGAGATGAATCGGACCTCGGAAGCCTTCGAATCTTGGCTTGAGGGGCACGGTGAGCCGAGGCCCAGCGACCTTGGCATCGGAGCGACGATTCCGCTCGACGATACTGGCGACCTGCGCGTTCGCAATCCCCTAGTAGCGCTGCTGGCCGAGGGAGGAAAGAAGCACTGGGTCACCATGGCGATCACCATCCCAACTCACCGGATCGGCCGATACTGCGAGCGAAAATGGGTTCGAAGTGACGGTGGCCCGTGGACGCCGACGGACGACTACCGCCTCGGGAAGCTCGACGAACCCATTCCTGATAGTCCGATCTACGTCAGGGATGACTACGAAACAGCAGAGAGCCTGGCAGATGCCATGATTTGGCAGCTGAAGAAGGTCAGCGAGATGGAGGATGCTGCCGCCCAGGCACAGATCGACCTCAGGGAACGGTGCGGACAGTAGGCCATCTGCTCCAAGGCTTGATTTGGGTGGACTCGATTGACCACCGCCTGTACATGATTTGAAAGGTGGAAACGGGCGATCTCGAGGGGCTGAGGACGCCCGTAGCGGAGACGTCCTCTCGTTCGAGTCCGATCCGGTCGAATCGAATCGACAATTGCGTGTGGAAACTGTTGTTGCTGAGAGCCAGCAGCGACCATCGCACGGCCCTGACAACTGTTGATACTCGGCTGCTCAGATGAGAGGCCACCTGGCGGCTGTCTGACTCCAGCAGGGGGCTGGATACCCGGTCACCCTTGGCGGAGGACCTCCTCGAGAAAGGCCTCCATCTCGTTGACCATCAGTTCACTCGCCAGCAGTGCATAGTCGTTGTGGTCGGCACCATCGACCACAAGCAGCTGCTTGGGCTCGGGTGCGGTTTCGAACAACTCCCTGCTCTGCTCGAATGGGACGATGGTGTCAGCCGATCCGGCGATGACCATGACTGGTGCCGCGACGCCACCGATGATTTCCTTGTTCGGATAGCGATCCCACAACAGCAGTGACGTCGGGAGGAAGGGGTAGTGAGTGGTGGCGATATCAGCGAGTGAGGTGAATGGCGAACGCAGCACGAGAGCCGCCGGTGGCTCCTGTCCGGCCAGTCCCAGTGCCACTGCGGCCCCGAGCGACTCCCCGAAGTAGACGAGGCGGCTTCGGTCGACATCGTTTCTGGTCTTCAGATACTCGATGGCGGCACGTGCATCGCTCGCCAAACCCTGCTCTGACGGGCTCCCCGGGTTGCCCCCATAGCCTCGGTAGTCGACCAGGAGGACGGAGAAACCCTTCTCGGCGAGGGCCCCGGCCAGAGGGACCCGATCTGCCCGGTTGCCTGCGTTGCCGTTGAAGACCACCACAGTCGCAGTGAACTCGTCATCGATAGCGGGAACGAACCAGGCGGCCAGCGTGAGATCGTCTTCGGTGCGGAAGGTCACCTCCTCGATCCCGGGGAGGGTTTTGTGTGGATCGGGTACCGACTGGGTGGGGAAGTAGATCAGCCGACGCTGAGTCAGCCATATCAGAGCGAGGAGGGCCAGCGTTGCCAGCGCGAGCACCGTCACCCACCTCACAAAGGAGGACATGGCGCTGTTCTCGGACTCAACAGTTTGCTCATTGTGGCCATGTCCTCCCGATAGTTTGAGAGCGTCCTCGCACCTCGAGGCCGCATGGGTCGGGCACATTCCAAATAGAGTCCCACGGCGCTGTTCGACGTCTCATGGTCGGCGATGTGGATGATCGCCTCAGACCAAAGCTTCCCCATGATTGGCTCTCCGCTGGCCAGACCACTAGGGAATGGCTTACAAATTCGACTGCATCAACGTCGTCCCTGGCTGTGAGGGAACCCTACGCGGTGAGACCAGAGACGAGGTGCTCCGAGCGGCCGCCGAGCACGCCTCCCATGCCCATCTTCCGGACGAAGTCGGCGAGAAGGTGAAGGCCTCCATCGTCAAGGAGTGACGGGCTGATGCTGGCGGAACGTTCGACGAGTATGTGTCGCTCATCGCTGCGACCTAACACTCGCACCCGTTGGCCGCGCACCGACCCCAATCTCGTCGAGGTGACACCCATTGCTTGACTCGGCCAATGCTGGACTCGGGCGGCCGGCGTCGTAGCTAGCTTCCGGTCGCAGCCAAACGAGACGGAAGGTGCACCAAAAATGAGGCTGTTCGACGACCCGGTGGCTCGTGAGCTGCTCGAGGCAATGACGTTCAGATGCATCGGCCCAACGCGGGGAGGCCGAGTCGTAGCAGTGGCAGGCCATCCCACCAGGCCCGGAGTCTTCTACTTCGGCGCTGTCGCCGGCGGCATCTGGAAGACGGAGGACGCCGGGACCACCTGGGTCAATGTCAGCGACGGGAGCCTGCGTACCGGCTCGGTCGGCGCAATCGCGGTGTCCGACTCCGACCCCAATGTCATCTTCGCCGGTATGGG
>JAHEJW010000008.1 GCA_024638655.1 bacterium
CCTTGAATAGGTGAGTGCCCTGATACTTGCTCACGAGCTCGCCGATAGATCGGATCAACTCGACGTCTGCAGGACCGAGTGGGGCATAGTCGGGGCGGCCGAACGAGCGCGCCACCCAGTCGAGGTGTTGCTGCTCTGCGATTCGGGTCATCACATCATTGAACAGACGCCCACACGACATTAATTCCACCCGATTGACGCCTCGGCAAGTCGCCTGCGGGAATCACCCTTGCCCGCAGACCGTTTCCCGATGCATGACGACAGTCACCGGAGTCTTCGAGGGCGGTGGTATTCGGGGGATCGCCCTCGCCGGTGCCGCGGCGGCGACTCTGGACCTCGGATATGAGTTCGACTGTGCAGTGGGTACTTCGGCAGGGGCGATCGTTTCCTCGTTCGTCGCCGCTGGATATCCCAGCGAGGAGATACGAGAGGTGGTGCTCAGCGTCGATTGGCCTTCGATCGTGCCGGAGAAGAGTGGGCTGGCCAAGAACCTGTCGATGATCTTCCGGAAGGGTTTCTACTCGGGGACACCTCTGCGAAAGGTGCTGGATCAAGCCCTATCGGCCAAGGGAGTGCGGACGTTCTCCGACCTCCCTGAAGGCGCTCTCCGAGTCGTGGCCACCGACTTGAATCACGGTCGGGGCCTGATCCTGCCAAACGATCTCCCGGGCTTGGGTCATGATCCCAACCGGTTTCTGGTGGCGGATGCCGTCCTGATGTCGGCGTCGGTGCCGTTTGTTTTCGAGCCCGTGCCAATCAAGGACCGCACCACGGGCGAGCGGCTGCTCATGGCAGATGGGGCGATGGCCGCCCGGTTCCCGGCACAACTGGTTCCTCGTGCGCCCAACACGGTCGGCTATCGCCTGCGCCTCCCGGCCCACAGTCACACCCATCACGACATCAAGGGACCGGTGTCTTTGGCTACCGCGGTCATTGGTTCGGGGATAACTGCTCGCGAGGACCTGCCTCCGCTATGTGGTCCAATCGACAACATCGTCGACATCACAGTGGATCACGATTCCCTCGACTTCGACGTCAGCCCAGCCTTGGCGGCTGAGATGTTCGACACCGGTTACGAGGCAGCCAAGACTCAACTGGCGGCAAACCCGGTGACCATCTAGCACCTTCTAGATCAGCCCCGCCCGCCGGCGAGGGCTTCGGCGTGCCTGCTCCGACCAAGACGAACCATCGCTATCACCCCCACAGCAGGACCCGATGCCAGGATCGGGAGGGCCCACTGAGATCCGATATCGGCGGCAAGGGTGGGCACGAGCAGCCCCACCGATCGCACTCGCCACGAAGAGCCGACGGGTCGGCACGACATCTGCGAGGTTGAGCATCGCCGAGACGAGGGCACCGACCACGAAACCGATCTGGACAGCAAGAGTTAGACGCGCCGCCTGGCCCGTGGAGAGATCCCAAGTATCCGTTAGCTGGGGTGCGACCGCCGATGCCGAGAACCAGAGACTCAATGAGAGCAGCTGACCGATTGCGATCAGGGCAAGGGCCGACCTCCTCCTCTTGACCTCGGGTGAGGAGGCGACCCCGGTCATCAGCTCAGCGCCTCGCGATATCTCGCTTTCCACCACCGAGTAGCCAGAGCCCCGGGATGGAAACCTGCTCGAGCACCGGATTGTCGCCAAAGCCAAGGGCACCGAACACGAATATGCCGATCACGAAGAGAACCACGGCAATGATGAGACCAAGTAACCAGGCCGGCAGTTGGCGCTTGTCAGATTCTCTCGTCGGGTCGCTCATGCACGCATTCTCCCATCAGCCTCTCCAGTAGCTGGCTTCGGGCCAGAAGGTTCTCGCATCGGCCTCGAAGGAGGTGAATCCGGGGAGGATGTCGAGAATCTCACCCTGAAGAGGTCCGTCGATCGCGCGACCCGAAGCAGGGTCCCAGCTCGTGCCGGTCTCGTTGTCCACCAGACGTTCGCCCGACACGACCAGAGTCAAGGTGCGGTCTCCTACCGATCGGTGAAAGACCCTCCACCTATCCCGGGCCGCAGGATCGAGGACGACCGCGATGGGAACACCCGCGACCACGTCATTGGCCGGACCGTGTTCTGCCAGCTCGTCCATCGGGTAGACGCCAACCCCGTCGGCGAAGTCGACCACGATCGTCATCGCTGCGAGACGGAACCTCGACTCACCACCGGGGGCGTCCAATGCCAGAGTCTGGGGGTGCTCTGCTCTCCATGTCGACCAGGATGAGAGCTGGGACGCCATCAACTCGAGCCTCTCGCCTATCCGCGAACCGATGATCGCCTCACCGAGAGGCTGGCTCCACACCGAGCCGGTGTCGTGATCCCACCAGGTCATGGCGTTACCCCACAGGGCGCCCTGGTTGCCGAAAACCAGGGCCTCCCCGTCTACTTCTCGGCGATGGACCATCGCCGTCGCACAGAGCGGTCACCAGCTCACCAGAACAGGAGTGCCACCAATCCAGTCGATCACCATCTCGCGCCGGTTGAGGAAGCTCACGGGATAGGCCTTTGCCTCGCCATCGAGAGTCACACCGATGACCAGCGTGTCGTCGTCCCACTCGCTCGCCACGGCACTCGTGAAGGTCGGGTTGTAGACGGGGAAAATGGCGTCCCGCGGTAGGAGTTGGCGGAAGCCGGACGGTGTGTCCTCGCCGGCTCGCACCGGGTCATACACGTCGGACGGTGCCGAGATCGGACCGGAATCGACCTGGTGTTGGTCGGCATCGGAGCCCATAGCCCAATAAGCCGCCAACAGGATGCCTGCCATCGCGATTAGTCCGTAGACCAGCTTCACAGGGTGTCAAACGATGGAGGGACCACCACTAATCCGGGCAGTGTCGCAAATCCCGACAGACTTCGTCTCCCTCTCAACGCGAGAGGGGCCCGCCCTACGACGAGCGAGCCCCTGACTGGTCGGCTAAGAGGAGGGATTAGCCCGCGAGTGCCTCGTGTGTGGTGCCAACCGAGATCTTCCGGGCCTTGGCGGCCTCGGCGACCGGGATGGCGAGTGTGAGCACTCCGTGGTCATAGCCGGCCTCGATGTTCTCGATGTCGAGGCCCTCGCCGAGATAGAACTGACGTGAGAACGAGCCCGAAGGGCGCTCGTTGAGCAGGACCTGTGTCTCTTCGTCGCGGTCCCACCTACGCTCCGCGGAGATCGTCAGCGAGTTCTTCTCGATCTCCACATCGATCGTATCCGGGTCGACACCGGGCAGATCGACGTGAATGTAGAAACGATCACCAATCCGGTAGGCATCGGCGGGCATGTAATTGGCGCGCTGATTACCCGAAATTTGGCGGGTGAGGCGATCGAAATCGGCGAACGGGTCAAAGCGCATGAGCATGACGGCATTTCCTCCTTGTATCTGTTATCTGACTCTGAAATACCCTGTCATTCTGCATCATAGAATCTAATAAGTCAAGTATCAGATTCTCTGGTAGGGCTGTCCACCTTTGAATCGCGATACGCTAGGGGAATCGTGGCGATGCAAAAACCTGTTATCGGATGGAGGGAATGGATCCAGATGCCCGATCTGGGGGTACACGAGATCAAGGCCAAGGTAGACACCGGGGCCGACAACTCCTCGCTGCACGCCTTCAACCTCGAACGGTTCGACCGTGGCGGTGTCGAAATGGTCCGTTTCGAGCTCCATCCCCGCCAGAGGAAGAAGCGACCTTCGATCTCCTGTGAGGCCGAGGTGGTCGGCGAGAAGAAGGTCAAGAACCCTGGTGGCCGCAGCGAGATCAGGCCGATCATCACGACGACGTTGATCGTCGCCGACAAGAGAATCGGCGCCAAAGTCAACCTGACGACGCGTGACGAGATGACATTCCGTATGTTGTTGGGCAGAAGGACGATCCGGAAGAACTTCCTCGTCGACCCGGGGAGGAGCTACCTCGGTGGCCGGCCTGCCAAGCTGGAGGAATCGTGAAACTCGCCATACTGTCGCGCAACGCTGGTCTCTACTCGACTTCCCGGCTGAGAGAGGCCGCCCGAGAACGGGGACACGATGTCTCCGTGGTCGACTATCTGCGCTGCTACATGGACATAACGGCTCGCAAACCCCGAGTCCTCTACAAAGGCGAGCTGGTAAAGCCAGACGCGGTGATCCCCCGCATCGGTGCCACCTACACCTTCTACGGCACCGCCGTAGTCCGGCAGTTCGAGATGGCAGACGTCTTCTGCCTGAATGGATCCGACAGCATCAGCCGATCCAGGGACAAGCTCCGATCCATGCAGATATTGTCCCGCGCCGGCGTCGGTCTTCCTACCACCAGCTTCGCTCACGCCACCCAGGACATAAACGGGATCCTGGAGGTCGTAGGGGGCGCCCCGGTGGTGGTCAAGCTTCTCGAAGGAACTCAGGGGCTGGGCGTTGTCCTCGCCGAGACGAAGAAGGCGGCCGAGTCGGTGATCGGAGCCTTTCGTCAGCTCGACGCCAACATCCTCGTTCAGGAGTTCGTCAAGGAAGCCGGCGGAGCCGACATTCGTGCTTTCGTGGTCGGAGGCAAGGTCGCGGCGGCGATGCGTCGCCAAGGAGCGGCCGGCGAGTTTCGCTCCAATCTGCATCGGGGAGGGTCTGCAGAAATGATCAAGCTCACCCCCAAGGAGAGAGCGACAGCGGTGCGAGCAGCGAAGTCGATGGGGCTCAACGTGGCCGGTGTCGACATGTTGCAGAGCTCGGAGGGCCCCCTCGTCCTCGAGGTGAACTCGTCACCAGGCCTCGAGGGCATCGAGAGCGCCTCGGGTGTCGACATAGCCGACCTCATCGTCGAGTACATCGAAGACAACTCCGTTGGCTGAGATACACGACAACGCCCCCATAACCGTCGGCCACGTCACCGTGGAGCCCGGGCGCAAGCAGAAGATCGAGCTGCCTTTCGGCGAAGCGGTCACTGGGGCGACCGAGTCGCTGCCGGTTGCCGTGATCAACGGACGCTCGTCGGGCCCCGTCGTCTGGCTATCTGCTGCCATCCACGGCGATGAGCTGAACGGGATTCAGATCATCCGGCGAGTCCTCAAGGACCTGGACGCCAAGAGCGTGAGGGGCGCAGTGATCGCCGTGCCCCTGGTCAACCCGCTTGGCTTCATCATCGGTTCGCGCTACCTACCCGACCGACGCGATCTGAATCGATCCTTCCCCGGTTCGCGGCGAGGCTCGAGCGCGTCGCGGCTGGCCCACATGTTCATGACCCAAATCGTCGAGCACTGCTCGGTGGGAGTCGACCTGCACACGGCCACCAATCATCGGATCAATGTTCCCCAGATCAGGGCGGACACCGATGACCCGAAGACCCTGAAATTGGCCAGGGCCTTCGCCGCCCCATTCACCATCCATGCCCGTCTCCGCGATGGCTCACTGCGCCAAGCGGCGACCGAAGCCAAGAAAACGGTCCTCTTGTACGAGGCGGGTCAAGCGCATCGGTTCGATGAGAACTGCATCGACGCCGGATACATCGGAGTCATGCGGGTCCTGCGTTCAATGAAGATGATCGATGTTCGGCTCCCGCGGGCGATTCCGACGCGTGTGGTGAGACGAACCCGCTGGATGCGCGCCCGCAGAGGTGGCATTGTCGAGCTCGTGGTTGATCTCGGCGATGTAGTCGAAATCGGTGAGCCCGTTGCCTACATCTCTGATGCATTCGGGAGCCGCCCGACCCAGGTCAAGGCGACTCAGAGCGGCTGGGTGATCGCCAAGACGCTCAGACCATTGGTCAACCCCGGTGATGCTCTGGTCCACATCGCCTCACGCACGGGACCCGACCGAGATGAGCCGGCGGAGAGGAGGCGGTGACAATGGCCGACCGCTTTGGCCGGATGGCTCCTAGCCGACGCCGGTAGGTCGGCACCTGACCACCGCAGGCTCGGCTAGCTGGCGCGCTGGATTTCTTCGAGCCATCGTCGCCTTAGCGTCCGTCGCTCCTTGGGGGTGTGCCCACCCCAGATCCCCTCACCCTGGTTGGACTCGATTGCCCATGTGAGACACTCGGCGGCGACGGGGCAGGTGGCGCAGATGGCCTTCGCTTTGGCAATGCCCGCAACATTCTCCCTCTCAGGGAAGAAGCTGACATCGTCGGGCGCATCCAGGCAGGCAGCTGCCTCGCGCCACGGGGTGACCGTCATGTCAATCACTGTCTCGCCCATCATCTCCCAGACCGGATAAACGCAGAATCAACATCTCTCGTTCCATATTCGAAGCAGACGCCGCCAAGGATGACTCTGTTTTGCCCTCACTACGGACCGAGATTGGAATCGGTTCGCGGCTAGTGGTTGGTGGGGGGATCGAAGCTCGCGCCAGGGCCAAGACGTCCCAGCTCGGCTCGCGCTACCGATCGGCGATGTACCTCATCTGGCCCGTCAGCGATCCGTAGCCAGCGTCCCATCGAATAGAACTGGGCCAGGGGCCAATCCTCGGTGAAGCCCGCTGCTCCGAACAGCTGGATAGCCCGATCCGCAATGTCGGTGAGCAATTCGGGGGCGGCCACCTTGATCGCGGCGATCTCGGTCCTTGCGCCCTTCGTGCCGACGTTGTCGATCATCCAGGCGGTCTTGAGGACCAGGAGACGCGTCTGCTCGATGCGGATTCGGGCATCGGCTATCCACTCCCGGACAACACCCTGCTCGGCGAGGGTTCGACCGAATGCGGTCCTCGACTGCGCTCTCTGGATCATTAGGTCCAAGCATCGCTCGGCGGCCCCGATCGCCCGCATGCAGTGATGGATTCGCCCCGGGCCGAGACGTGCCTGAGCGATGGCAAAGCCTCCGCCCTCTTCGCCGAGAAGGCTGGAGCCGGGCACCCGGACCTCTTCGAAGCTGATCTGGGGGTGCCCCCCGCGATCCTGATAGCCGAACACCGTCGGCTCTCTCTCGATCAGTACCCCTGGCGCGTCCATCGGCACGATGACCATCGACTGCTGACGATGACGGTCGGCTTCGGGATTTGTCACCCCCATGACGATCGACATCTTGCAGCGAGGTGAGGCCGCTCCCGAGCTGAACCACTTCCTGCCGGTGATCACGTAGTCGTTGCCGTCATGCTCGATGCGGGTCCGGATGTTGGTGGCGTCAGAAGATGCGACATCCGGCTCGGTCATCGAGAAACAAGACCGGATCTCTCCTTCCAGAAGGGGATGCAGCCAAACCTCCTTCTGCTCAGGTGTACCGAACATATGGAGAATCTCCATGTTCCCGGTGTCGGGGGCACTGCAGTTGAGAGCCTCGGGGGCAATCTCTGGACTGCGACCGGCTATCTCGGCGAGCGGGGCGTACTCGAGAACCGAGAGTCCCCCACCTTGCTCGGCGTCCGGCAGAAAGAGGTTCCAGAGCCCCCTACTCCGAGCCTCCTTCTTCAGGTCTTCGATCACCTGGGGATGGTGGTGTGGATCGCCTGCTTCTTCCATCTGGCGGCGGTAGACCGACTCCGCCGGATAGACGTGGCTCTCCATGAACTCGGTCAGACGGGCTAGCAGATCATCGACCTTCTGGCTGTACGAGAAGTCCATCACAGTCGAAGTTAGCGCCCCGGCTCACCCCGGTCTTCGTCGGCATCGTCAACCACGACCGGGGTCTCCGGGCCATCGGGGTCTGACGGGTCTTCGTATGAGAACTCCGGGATCGGGGTGCGCTCGACCTCCCTACTCGACCCGGCGGCGAATTCGCCGAACAGCAGCCAGCCTGCGATCACGGCGATGAAGATCCGATCAGATGTGATCCCGTATACGAGGCCGGCGCTCGCTGTGAGGACGAAGACAATTCGAGCGATCGCCTCTCCCCGATTGGGTGCGAGCTTCTCGAGCAAGGACAGCAGCAGATGACCACCATCCAGGGGTCTTATGGGAAGCCAGTTCAGCAGTCCCCAGAAGACGTTGACATATATGAGGTTGTTGATGACGAATCCGGTCAATCCCGAATAAGGCCCGAACTGGGAAGCGACGACCCACACCACAACGCCGAAGAGGACCCCTACGGCCGAACCGGCGGCAGCAACGAGAGCGCGGCGGCCGGGTCCCAGACTGTTGGAGGGGATCGACCAGCGGGTCAGACCGCCTATTCCGTTGAGCTCTATCGCGACCTCAGCTCCAAACGACCTGGCCGTCAATGCGTGCCCCAGCTCGTGAATGAGGATCGAGACGAAGACGATCGCTATCCATGCAGCCACGAACATCGGGTCCCGCGCTCCGAAGAGCCCGAGAAGTGCCGCTATCAGCAGGAACGAGGGCCGAACCCGCACAGGAATGCCGAAGAGTCGAAAACCGAGCAAGGTGACCAGTTTGGTGCATCCCCGGGATCAGTGGGACATTGCAGTCGTTACGCTCGCCACATGCACAACGACCTCAGATCGGCGGTCACGGCCGACATGGCCCGACTCAAGGTCCTCCTCAGGGAGCTGGTTCGGCTCGAAACCGTGAGCGCGCCGGGATTCGACCCGGCGAAGGTGAAAGATGGCGCCCTCGAGATCGTCGACATCCTGACGGACGCGGGCTTCCAGAACGCTCGGCTCCTGGAGAGCTCCAACGGTCACCCCGCCGTCTTCGCCGAGAAACCTGCCCCGGAAGGCGCGCCGACGCTTTTGCTCTACGCCCACTATGACGTGCAGCCGCCCGGTCCGGTCGAAGAGTGGGAAACCGGTCCGTTCGAGCCGCATGAGAGAGACGGGCGAATCTTCGGGCGCGGTGCCAGCGACGACAAAGCCGGCGTCGTCATGCATCTCGGTGCAGTGGCGGCTCATGGCGATGACCTGCCCGTAGGCGTCCAGCTGTTCCTCGAAGGAGAGGAAGAAGCCGGGTCGGAGGGTCTGCCTGAGATCCTCGAAGAGCACCGAGACCTCTTGCATCCGGATGTGATCGTCATCGGCGATGGAGGCAACTGGGAGGTCGGAGTCCCGGCACTCCTGACATCTTTGCGGGGCCTGGCAGCCGTGAAGATCGAGCTGAGAACGTTGCGTTCCGCTGTCCACTCAGGGCTGTTCGGCGGACTGGTGCCCGACGCCGTGATGTCGATGGCGAGGTTGCTGGCGACTCTTCACGACGACCGAGGCAATGTGGCTGTTGAGGGACTCGTCTCCGAAGAGATCGAGCAGACACTCGAGTTCCCAGAGGAGCTGGCCGAGGCACAAACCGGGAAGTTGGACACGGTCGAGTTCATCGGCACCGGCTCGATCGCCTCGCGTCTTTGGACCCGTCCATCGATCTCGATCGTCGCCCTCGATGCGCCCAAGGTTTCCGAGGCAATCAACCAGTTGGTGCCTGTGTCGCGCGCCAAGGTCAGCATGCGAATCCCGCCGGGCCAAGACGCCGGCAAAGCCTTGGAGGCGCTGAAGGAACACCTGTCGGACAATGTCCCCTGGGGCGCCGAGCTCAGCTTCCTTCACGAGGAGACCGGCGAAGCAACCACGTTGGACACCGACAACTGGGCTGTTGAGGCGTGGAAGGAGGCCTTCGCCGAGGCATACGAAACCGAGACGGTTGAGATGGGGGTCGGTGGGTCGATACCCTTCATCGCCACCTTCAAGGAGCTATTCCCCGGTGCTCCCATTCTGGTATTGGGGGCCGGAGACCCGACCAGTGCTATCCACGCTCCCAACGAGAGCCAGGACATCGGCGACCTCGAGCGAGCGACTCTCTCCGAGGCGATCGCGTTCCGACTTCTCGCAGACCGCTTTGGATGAAACGCCGGATGTGAGTCTCCCCCTACTACTTTGTCACACCCTCAGCGATCAGCTCAGTGAACCCTTGGTCGGATAGTGGCGTAGGCATGAGCTCCGATCGGGCGGATCTAGCGCCGGAGAGTGGTGGGCACGACCAGTACTGGGAGAGAATGCTCCGGGGGGAGTTCATGCCCGGTCTGTCCAAATACTTCAGGCGGTTGCCCGCCGCTCCTCGGTGCAAGGCATGCCAGGCACCGTTCGCCGGTCCGTACGCGCCCTTGTTCCGTCTGCTCCGGTTCAGGCCGTGGCAACTGAACCGACAGCTCTGTAACCACTGCTTCAACGGCATCGACAAGCAGCGAGGCGGCGCCGAGGTTCCGGTATCGCTCCTATTTGCCGACGTGCGCGGGTCCACCGCCCTTGCCGAGCGGATGCCGGCACGCGACTTCCGCACCGTTCTCGACCGCTTCTACAAGGTGGTCTATAGAGCAGTCGACCAGAACAACGGCGTCATCGACCATCTCGCCGGTGACGGTGTCATGGCTTTGTGGACACCGCGATTCGGTGGTGAAGACCATCCCGCTCACGCCCTGGCGGCAGGTCGTCAACTCGTATCGGACCTGAGGAGTGACCGCGTGTTGCGAGGGCGCATTCCGGCCGGGGTCGGAGTACACACGGGCAGCGCCTGGGTGGGTGTGGTCGGCGCGAGTGGAGCTCACGACTTCACGGTGCTCGGGGATGCCCCAAACACGGTCGCCAGGCTCGGGTCATCGGCGGCGAGCGGCGAGCTGTTATTGAGTCAAGAGCTAGCAGTGAAGACCTCGGCTGATACTTCTCATATGGAGCGACGGCTCCTCGATCTCAAAGGCAAATCCGAGCCATTCTCTGCATGGGTAGAAACCCGCTGATAGAGCTCGAGCGCCTGCGCTCTACAGCCTCGCGTAGAAGCCCCCCAACAATCGAGCGACCTGTTCAGGATCGCCCCACCAGGGTACGTGACCTGCCGGGAGCACATACAGCTCGGAGTGGGGAAGCAGTCGATCCACAAGCCTGGCCGAATCAAGGCCGCCGACCGGGTCGTGGTCACCCCAAACCAGGATCGTCGGCTGCAGGACCTGCTGCAGATCCTCATTGCGGAAGCTGAGCTCGGGGCGAAAGCCCCGGAATCCCCGAATCAGCGCCGCCAGCTCCCTGCCTGACGCCTCAGCTGCCGTCAGGTCCGAGCCGGACGCGACGTAGACATCAATGAGGGACGGGTACCTCACAATCGATTCCTCTTCGCCCATCACTCCCATCATCTTGACAACCGACTGGGGAGAAGGATCGGGCATCGCGCGGGACAGCAACGGCCCAACAAAGGACGTCATCAGTCGCAGAGGCAGCGGAACTCGGGTTCCCGGAAGCAAGGGTGTCGCACCCATCAACGCCAAGCTCTTCACACGTTCGGGTCGATCCAGGGCCATCCAAAGCGCCATCACACTTCCGCCGGAACTACTGATGAAGTCGGCAGCCTCGATATCCATTGCGTCGAGGAGAGCCGCGATGAAATCCACAGAAGCCGGTCGAATACGACCCGGCTCGAAGTCGAAGGCTTCACTCAGACCGTAACCTGGGCGGTCGACGGCAAAGTATCTGCGGCCGATCTGCTGCTCCATCAGAGGGACCCAGTCGGCAGAGCTGTTGCCCGAACCATGGAGCAGGATCAAGGGCTCTCCGCTGCCGGAGTTCAGGTAATGCACTCTCGATCCACCGGGTAGCTCGACCCAGTCTGAGCGGATCTCGACAGAAGCCGAAGAGACCAAAGCTTCCTGAGCCGCTGCCGTCGCCGCTTTCGGACCTGGGACTCCACGCTGGAAGGCGGCGGACTCTGGGTTTCTGGCGCTCATGACAATCTCCTTGTCGGTCAGAACGTTGCCGAGATTGCCACCCAGGCCGGTCGTCGGTAAGGACTATTTCTGTACTTGCTAGCGTGCGAGTACAGAAAAAGAACTTCGCTTCTCACCCGATCCCGAGGAGACTCGGCTATGCGTTCTTATGAGCAATACTGTCCGGTAGCGAGAGGTGCGGAGGTGTTCGCCGAACGGTGGACTCCGATCATCATGCGCAACATCCTCTACGGCTGCCGGAGCTTCAACGACATCGCCGATGGCGCACCAGGGCTGTCCAGATCACTCCTCACCAAACGGCTACGGGAGCTCGAACGAGCCGGCGTGATCACCATCACGCCGAAGAAGGAAGGCCGTGGCTCGCTGTATGAGCCCACAGAGGCCGGGCTGTCGCTCGAACCGGTACTGAATGCCCTCGGAGTGTGGGGGGAAATGTGGATGGAAGTGAGGCCGGTCCACACAGAGCCGGCAGTGGTGCTCTGGTCATGGGCCCAGGTCTATCTCAGGCGGGAGCTGCTACCCGAGCAACGTGTGGTGGTCAGATTCGAGTTCGAGTATCGAGGCCGCCGGGACACTTCGTGGCTATTGATCGAGAGCGGCGACGCCGAGCTGTGCGCGACAGACCCGGGCTTTGGAGACGATCTCGTGGTCGAGATAATCGACACCATGACATTCGCACGCTGGCACCTCGGTCAGATCGAGTGGGCCCAGGCGCTGCGTTCGGGAGGGATTCTCGTCAAAGGCACACCCACTCTCCGCAGGGCCCTGCCCACGTGGAACCGACGACCCGAGCTCGGCAAGAAGATCAGGGCGAACACCGGAGACCGTAGGTCCATCGCCACTCTCGTCTATTCCGTGGCCGATTCCTGAGCGACCGGGTCAGGCTGACGCTCCTGCGAACCCGGTTTGTCGCCAGGCCTCGTAGACCACGATCGCCGCGGCGTTGGAGAGGTTGATCGACCGGACATGGGGGACCATCGGGATTCGGAGCCGGTCGGTGATCCAATCCGTTTGTTGAACCGAATCCGGCAGCCCCACGGACTCGGGCCCAAAGAGAAACGCATCGCCGGTCCTGTATTCGACATCGGTGTATTGGCGATCGGCATCGACCGTCAAGGCAAACACACGAGCTGGTTCGACCTCTGCTCGCCAGGCATCGAGATCAGGGTGAACCTCGACCACCGCCCTGTCCCGGTAGTCCATGCCGGCACGTCTCAGCTTTGCGTCCTCCATGTCGAAGCCGAGCGGCTCGATCAGATGAAGCCGAGACCCGGTGACCGCGGCCAACCGCATGGCATTTCCGGTGTTGGGCGGGATCTCCGGTGTATAGAAGACGATGTCGAACATCGCGACCTGCTGACTAGTGGCGGATGTCGAAGAGTCGAAGCTCTGTGTCCTCGACCTCACGCAATCCCTCGTAGTCGACCTCTATGGCCTCTATTCCCCGGGCTTCCGCCAGCACGAGTGCCTGCGGAGCGATCGACTGGGCAGCGAAGATGCCCCGCACGGGGGCAAGCCGCGGATCGTTGTCGAGTCGCTCCAGATAGCGGGCCAATTGCTCGACTCCGTCGATCTCACCCCTACGTTTCACTTCGACAGCGACAGCCCGATTCTCCTGATCGGCACAAAGAAGGTCGACGGGACCGATATCGGTGGGATATTCGCGACGGACCAGGGTCAGCCCCTCTTCGAGAACCCAGGGCCGAGCGGCGAGCAGCTCTTGTAGGTGGGCTTCCACTCCGTCCTTCTGCAGGCCTGGGTCGTCACCGAGCTCGTGGGTTACGTCCTCGAGGACCTCATCGATCCATATCGTCAGCGACTCCCCCTTGCTGTTGGTCACCACCCAGCGGTCGGCGTGGGTCTCGATGAGGTTCGGTGCCACCATCCAGTTGAGAGGCTTCGACGCGTTCCCGTCGGAATGGATGGCGAGGGTCCCATCGGCCTTGATCATGATCAGCCGAATTGCCTCCGGAAGATGGGCGGTGAGGCGACCCGAGTAGTCGACGCTGCAGCGGGCGATGACGAGTCTCACTTGGTTGCGAGGGTACCTCCCGCGGGGATCCTGAATGAGATGAAGGCGGCAATCGTAAGAAGCACCCCGGAGGTGATCCAGCCGGGAACGTAGGTTCCCCAGACGTCGACCGAGAGACCCATCACGGGTGGGCCCACCGCCAGGCCGAATAGGAAACCAAATAGGACGAGACCCGTCCCTTTACCCACCATCCCCTCGGGCGAGAACTCCATCACCGCCAGCATGCCCACCGCATTCCAGGCGACTGCCCCGCCACCGATGAACACGGCAGCAGGGACCAGCACCCAGCTGGGGAAGACATCGAGGGCAGCGAAGGCAAGCAGGAACGCAGACACGGTGGTCATGAGGGAGAGGATTCGCAATGTCCGGCCATGGCCGATGATTCGCTCGGAAGCTCGCGACCAGCCGATCCGTGAGGCGATTCCTGTGAAGCCGACCAAAGCGATCAGGGACCCGGCCGCCGGCCCCGACCAGAGTTGGTCTTCCTCGGCGAACAAGGGGATCCACGCGATCAGCGCCTGGGTGGCCAGACCGGAGATGAAGCCATAGAGGGCGATCCATCGGACTGAGCTAGGAAGACGAGAGGAGCCCCATTCGACTCTCGTCCGCTCGTGATGGGCCTGGCTGACCCCGAGCAAGCCCAGGAACCCACCGAGTGGCATCGCCAGGAACATGAGCACTGCCAGTCGCCAATTCCACCAAGAGGTGAAGACGGGAAGGAGGAGACCGCCAAAGAACGTCCCGATCTGCACCCCCGACTGTTTGATCCCCGTGACTATCCCCCGGGACCCAAGGGGAACGTTGTCCACGATGAGGGCGTTCGTCGCAGGATTACCCCAGCCGTTGGCCAATCCCGTTGCCAGCGCCGCACCCAGAAGAAAGCCATACGTGGGACTCAACGCCAGAGCAGTGAGGGTTGCGGCCGATGCGACCAACACGGATCTCGTGGCGATTACGGAGCCGATACGATCGGTCAGACGTCCCATCGCGGGAGACACCAGCGCCCCGACCAGGCCCGACGCAGTGGTGAGCAGGCCGATCTGAGCTCGGGTTGCCTCGAACTCCGCGAGCAGTTCGGCGGCCAGAACACTCGCAACGATGATCGGGAATGTCGAGGTCGCCATGGTGGCCGCCGAGACAGCGCTGAGGCCTGATCTCGATAGCGACCGCATCGGCCGAAGCGTACAGCCGAGAGATCAGACGGCCGTGCGCTCCCAGGTCGGCCTGGTGAAGACGAACCAGATGGCATAGACACCGACCAGAACGAGGATGACCCGGATCAGGGCGATATCGGTGAGAAAGAGGCCTGAGACGAGAAGAGAGACAAAGATGCCGACCGCCGCCGTCCATTTCATCCGCATGGTGAGGCCGTTGTCCCGGTAACCGCGAATTATCCGTCCGAAATATCGATGGTTGAGCATCCAGGAGTGCATCTTCTCCGAAGACATCGAGAAGAAGAACGCAGCAAGAAGGACCAAGTCGAAGGTGGGTATCCCGGGGAGGTAACTGAGCGGGATGAGGACAAGCGAAATCATGCCGAGAACGAAGAAGATCGCCCTCAACACCGGGTTCCGCTGTTTCACGGACTTGACAGCCTCAGCCGGCTCGACCATCACACAGTGCAACATAGATCGAGGGTTTTCTGACTGCGAGTCAGCAAAATCGAGCGACTACCTTGCTGGTTCGTGAGCACGATGAGAATGCGGTTGCCAGGAACCGATCCCTCGACCTGTTCGGTGAGAGGGTGAGTCTGCCATGACTATGGATCCGCGACATCGGACTTGGGCGACCTCGGACCGTCCAGTGCCTCGGGCATTCGTCCGACCGATCGTCAGGTTCAGCAGGATCGAGGCGTCGTCGGGGATCGTCCTCCTCGTTGCCGCTATCGCCGC
Organism: bacterium; assembly: GCA_024638655.1. Lineage (GTDB taxonomy): Bacteria > Actinomycetota > Acidimicrobiia > Spongiisociales > ZC4RG35 > Ww567. The sequence continues at coordinate 15,448 of JAHEJW010000008.1, forward strand.
CCTGGTCTGGGCCAACAGCGCCTGGGCGGAGAGCTATTTCGCCATCCTCGAGGAGAAGCTGATCATCGAGTTGGGCGCATTCCACCTCGAGGAGAATGTCCTCCACTTGATCAACGACGGGCTGATGGCGATCTTCTTCTTCGTCGTCGGCCTGGAGATCAAGCGAGAGCTCGTGGTCGGAGACCTGCGAGACCCGAAGGCCGCGGCTCTGCCCGTGATGGCCGCGCTGGGCGGGATGATCTTCCCGGCTTTGATCTACGTAGCGCTAAATGCCGGAGCTGGTGGCGAGGCAATCAGGGGTTGGGGGATCCCGATGGCGACCGACATCGCCTTCGCAATCGGTGTGGTTTCCTTGCTGGGTACGAGGGTGCCCTCGGGCGCAAAGCTGTTCCTTCTCGCCGTGGCTATCGCCGACGACATAGGCGCCATCGCTGTGATCGCCCTGTTCTACACAGACGATCTGAACGCCGGATACCTGGCCGCAGCGATCGGCGGCCTCGTCGTGATGTGGATCGCAGCCAGGATCAATATCCGTGCTCTCTGGTTCTACGTGCCTATGGCCCTGGTGATCTGGTATCTCACCCTCGAATCGGGGGTGCACGCCACCCTCGCCGGAGTCGCCATCGGATTCCTCACCCCTGCCCGCCCTCATTACCGCCCTGACGAGATGGACACGCGTGCCCGGAGCATCCTCGACCAGTATCCGACCGACGTAGAGAACCATCACGACCAGGAGCACGTGGACCACGAGGCCTTGCTGCTCGCGGAGATCGCAAGAGAGTCTGTCTCCCCGCTCAACCGCGCCGAGTACTACCTGGTGAGGTGGAGTTCGTTCCTGATCGTGCCCCTCTTTGCGCTTGCCAACGCCGGTGTGGACTTCCGGGACGTGAGCATCACCGACGCCCTCACCTCGACGGTCGCTCTCGGAGTGTCCCTGGGCCTGGTTCTGGGCAAGATCGTTGGCATCACTGGATTCTCGGTCGCTGCGGTCCGCTTCGGCCTGGGCCGACTGCCGCCTGGAACCTCGTGGAGTCACGTGGTCGGGCTCGCCGCCATCGCCGGCATCGGATTCACGGTGTCGCTCTTCGTGACCAGCCTGGCGTTCAGCGACCCACAGCTGACCGACTTCGCCAAGGTGGGGATCTTCGCCGGATCGCTGGTCGCCGGCGCCATCGGCGTTGCGGTGCTGCGGCGATCGCGTCCCCCGAGCGAATTGTGAGCTCGCCCGCCGAAACTATCACCTGTGTGGAATGCGGAGGCACCGCCCATCTCATCAGCTATCTGCCCGAAGACGAGCCGATCGATCCAGGCCAGCCGATGGCATATCGATGTGAGGATTGCCTCGAGCGACTAGACGTGGTTTGGGAGGAGAACGACGACTGAGCGTTCAGTCCCTCCAGCGGTCGACCCTGATCGAATCGGCATCGAATCCCATCTCATCACAGAAAGCCCGGAACCTCCCCGCCGGGACACCTCTCCATTCGAGGTCGGAGAGGCTCTCTTCCAGTGGGACGTCCAGTCGTAGAGTGGTCAGCTCCCGATATAGATAGACCACTTCTTGGGATTCTCGGAGAGTGGAAGCCAGCTTCTCCGCACTGCGCACCTTCACCTCCCAGCCACTGGAATCAGGCGGGATCATCTCGAGACGCGGGTAGCGCGCCAGGACCGTCGAAGCTGACTTGGCGCCCCAACCGGGTAATCCCGGAACGCCGTCGGCGGTATCCCCCACCAGGGCCAAATAGTCGGGGATCGATTCCGGGTGAATCCCGAACTTCTCCACAACGCCGCTCTCGTCGTAGATCTTCTGCTCTCTGCGGTTGTAAGTCACTATCCGGTCCCCGACGACGACCTGAGCCATGTCCTTGTCTGGGCTGACAATCACCACCTGATCAACGTCCTCGACCCAGCGAATCGCTGCGCTCGCCAGGGCGTCATCGGCTTCGAACTCGATGTTTCGCCACACGGCCACGCCAATCGACTCGAGGGCGTTCTCGGCGGCCGGAAACTGGGCTAGAAGCTCCACCTCCATCCCGGCCGAAGACTTGTATCCCAGGAACATCTCGTTGCGGAAGGACTCGATGACCGTATCGAAGCTGGCAGCGAGATGGGTCACTCCTGGCTCACGGAGCAGGGCGAGCGTCGACTCGAGGATTCCCAGCGTCGCTCGAATGTCGGACCCGTCTGGCCCGGGTACCGAGTCTCTCCGGCCGTAGTGGGCTCGGAACAGCTCGTAGGTACCATCGAGGAGGTGGAGACGCACGATCAGGATCCTATGCCGGACCCCGAAGCCGCCGCCGATCCCTGGCACGCGGTCACGGGTGAGCTCGGAGACCTGAGGGGGCGCATAGCCGATACCTATCGAAGGGTCGCCGATGACCACGGGCCGTCGGAGGACGAGATCAAACAGGCGTTCGCTACTCTCGCCGGTGCCTGGGACCAGGTGGCGGAGTCGGTAAGCACGGCCTTGAGAGACCCTGACGTCCGCGAGAAGCTGAAGAGCGCTGCGAGCTCGTTCGCCAATGCTCTCGGCGCGACCATCACCGAGCTCGGCTCCGAACTCGTGACGAGGGAAGACCCGGGCGAGGAAGAGTAAAACCCGGCCGTGCAGCCTATGGAGCAACCGCTGATCCACCCGAGCGAGCTGGCTGATCGTCTCGACGAATTCGTCGTCTGTGATCTTCGCTGGTCATTGACCGACCCGTCACATGGCCGCCAGACCTATGAGGAGGGACATATCCCCGGTGCGATCTTCGTCGACCTAGACGTGGACCTTTCGGCTCCACCCGGGCTGAGCGGGCGCCACCCGCTTCCCGATCCCGAGGTGTTCGGTCACACACTCGGGCGTCTCGGCATAGGTCCGGAAAGCGACGTGGTGGCGTACGACGACTCAGGCGGCGCTATCGCAGCGAGGCTCTGGTGGATGCTCAGGGCTGTCGGACACACTGCGAGCCGGGTGCTCGACGGTGGTTACCAGGCCTGGCAGGGAGCGGATCTCCCGGTCGAAACCGGGTGGAATGAGCCAGAGCCGACCAGTTACCCCACACCGAGAGATTTCCGCGGCGTCGTCTCCATGAGCAGCCTCGAAGGAAAGACAGTCGTGGATGCGCGGGCCGGGGAGCGCTACAGAGGTGAGATCGAGCCTGTCGACCCCAAAGCGGGCCATATCCCGGGTTCTGTCAGTTTGCCTCACTCCGGCAACCTCGGCGTGTCCGGAGCCTTTCTGACCCCGGAGAAGCTCGCCAAGCGTTTCGCCGGAGTTGGTGATGGGGCCGTCATGTCCTGTGGGAGCGGAGTCACGGCCTGTCACAACACCTTGGCGATGGTCGCCGCTGGACGCGAGATGCCCCTCGTCTACGTCGGCTCGTTCTCCGAATGGTCGAGGAGGGACATGCCGGTTCGTACGGGGTCCGCGCCGTGATCACCACAAGGGCAATCGAGGCGATCGAGTACTCCGACACCGATGAGCTGATCCGCGTGATCGATGGCTACTGCGCATCGCACAGCTGGGACGACTTGCTCACGCTGAGGGAACGTTGCGCTGAGGCTGTTAGCCGAGGCAAACAGGTGTGGGGTGTCGAGGAGCACATCCGCTACCGACTGGCCTTGGAGGCACCTCCGGAGTATGCCGGACCAGTGGTCAGTGAAGGCCCGCTCAGATTCGGGCTTGGTCCGCTGCCCGAGGTAGCAGCCAGCACCAAGACCTGGGAGGAGATGGAGCCACACATGGACTCTGGGCCGGAGAAGACCACGTTCGCAGCGGAAAGGGTGCTCCGTGGCGAGACCGGCGTCGATGAGATCCCCGATTTGCCCAACGTCCTGATGCCCTGGGAGAAGAGCTACCCACTGGCCACCTACAAACCGGACAAAGTGGAAGCCCCTTCACCCGGTCTCCCCGATGTCGATCCCGTGTCACTTCCCCGCGAGGCCGGAAGGATCTCCGACCCGGTCTCCGAGGGCGCGATGGGCGATATGGTCGCGCCCTGGCTCGAGGAGTCCAACGGCCACTACGAGACGGCCGCGGTCGAGGGGGACGCAGCGTCTGCGGTCAGGGCGCTCGGCCTGACTCGGGCGCGAATGTCACAGATCGAGGCAGAGACAGCCTTCAATTGGATGGCCTGGGCCGGCGCCTCCGGCGGCGCGCACGGTCAGCGCCGGGGTGCAGCAGCAGGGAGATTCGGGGCCTGGTGGCTCGTGGCGATGCTCTGCGATCTCGATTGGCCATCAGATGCCTCGACCATGGCGGCGGCAGTCAATCGTCTTCGCTGGCACTGGTTCGACGACGGCTCTCCGGGCACCGGCTGGCAGCTTCGAATGGCGATCGAAGACCCCCGGTCCGGTCTGTCGTGGGCCGTCAGCGCCATCGACCAAGCCGACTGATCGTCGAATCTCGCTCCACAAACGGGAGGTGTTGGCGTCTCAGACGTCAGCGGTGACGAAAACGGGAAGGGAGTGCCAGCCGGTTGCGCCGTCGGGGGCAGGAGGCCTGGGGGTTTCGTCCTGAAGATCGCCATTGCCATCCGTGGCGCGAACGGTGATGACGTGACGCCCTTCTTCTGCGATCCAGGGCGCCTTCCACTGCACCCAGCTGTTGACCGACAGCGGCGTGGACAACTCGGCCTCGACCCATGGGGCACCCTCACCCATTTGGACTTCGACCTTGGAGATGCCACGTGTCGGTGCCCAGGCGACCCCTGCGACCACCAGCTCACCCGGTGGCACCTGGTCGGCCTGGACCGGCGTGTCTATCCGGCTCTGGGTCTTGATCGGCGCCTCCTTGGCCCAGCCGCGCGGAACCCAATAGGCGTCGAAATCGTCCCATCCGGTCAGTTCGATCTCACTGAGCCACTTGGTCGCGGACACGTATCCGTAGAGACCGGCGACGACCAGACGGGCCGGAAAGCCGTGCTCGAACGGGAGAGGCTCGCCATTCATCCCGACCGCAACCATTGCCTCCCGACCGTCGTAGACGGCGTCGACGGGGAAGCCGACGGTGAAGTTGTCCACAGATCGGCCGACGACCTGCTCGGCGTCATCGGCGGGACCGGCCCGGTCGAGAATCTCTGTCAAGGGAACGCCGAGCCATCGAGCGTTGCCCACCAATCCGCCCCCTACACGGTTGGAGACACACGAGAGGGTGATGTCCCGTTCCACCATCCGCATGTCGAGCAGTTGTGCGAAGTCGATCGTGTACTCCCGGTTGACCCGGCCGCGGACGGTGAGTCTCCACTCCTGCAGGTCGACGCGGGGAACGCTCAGCGCAGTGTCGATTCGATAGAAGTCCTCGTTGGGCACGAGGATCTCGGCGAGACCGTCGACGTCGAAGCTCGCACTCTCACCTACCGCTGGGAGCGGCTGGACTGCGGTGGGGAGGACTACCTCTTCACGGCCGGCGACAGCTCTCTTGGCTCTCTCCAGCAACAGCCTCCCGAACCCGGCCGACAGGGCGGCGACCCCGAGTAGAGCACCAGCCCCCATCAGGAAAGCCCGCCGGGAAGGGCTGGAATCTTCGGTGGGCACCTTCCCTCGACCCACTCCGTAGAGCCACTGCAGCGCCCCGAGACCGGACAGGGCTGCGGCACCCCCCGGGATGATGGCAATGCCAAGTGAAACCTGAGGGTCTCTGGCCGCAGCGAGGGAGGCGACCGCTCCGAAGCCGACGAACACGAAGATCGCCAGCCAGAACCGACTTCGGGCGGCGATCCCCACTATCGCTCCGACTAGGAGGGTGACGAGAGCGATGGAGATGAGAAGGACGAGTTTGTCGGCCGTGCCAAAGAGCTCGATGGCGAGGTCTTTCACAGGAGGCGGGACGATGTCGATGACCCAATTGCCCAGAGCCTCGAATAGCGACGGAAATGCGGCAACGAGTCCGGCGAGCAGCTCGGAAACCCCAAGGCCAAGACCTGCGGCGAGGGCTCCGGCAGTTGCGTCCCATGATCGCTTCTCTTCCACGATGGTCCACGTTATTTGATGCAGTGCTAACCCCAGGTAAAGCCCCATTAGCGCAGTGTTCTGAGTGCTCCCAAGGACTAGTCACTTCGCGTCATTACCGGATAGTCCATAAAGAACTTATGAGATTTGGCCGATTCCCAATGAAAAGCGGCTCTTTCTTTGAAGGCCCAGGCCCACCGAGAGGATTGGCAATGACCGCAAACCACACACCAGCCGAGTCGAGGACCAGAGGAAACCTGGTTCGAGTCACCGCCATAGTCGCGTCGATGGCTGTCGTCGGCCTCATGGTCGTTACAGCGTCAAGCGCTGCGTTCACCGCATCGACCGAGAATCCAGACAACGCATTCGATGCGGCGACGATCGCCCTCACCGACGATGACGGTGGCACTGCGATGTTCACTGTGACCGACATGGTTCCAGGCGATGTCGCAACTGGCTGCATCACCGTGACTTACACAGGAACAGCAGACCCGCTCGAGGTCAAGTTGTACCAGAATGCGTATTCCGAGACCGACGGGGCCGCGGACGGCGCCACTCTGGACGCTGCTCTCACCTTCGACATCGATCAAGTCAACGACTGCACCCTGCAGACCAAACTCGCAGATCTGGACGTTGGTACGCTGTTGGCGAACGCCGCCCATGCGGACTATGCGAGTGGTGTGGCTACCGGATGGGATCCGGCATCAGGAACCTCGAACGAGAGCTTCCTCTTCACGGCGACCTTCACACCATCGGGAAGCAGCGCCACGGACAACACACGAATTGGCGACACGGTCTCCAACCTGATCTTCACGTGGGAGACGCAGGCGGGGTCCTAACACTTGGACATCGTCTTTGACTCTCGCCCCTAGACACCCGCTCGACCTGGATGCCACCACAACGGCATCCGGGTCGATGCGCGTCTGGGTTAGATTCTGGGTAGGCCTTACATCGGTTTTTGCTGTCTCGGTGGTCTGCACCCTGGCCCTCTGGGCCACGCTGGTTCCTACGGTCATCGGTTGGAAGCCGGTTTCAATCGTTTCGGGCTCGATGGAGCCGCTGATCGGGATGGGCGACGTGGTTCTCGCCGAACCTTACGAGGACCAGGAGCTCGAGCCGGGAACGGTGATCGTGTTCGAGGATCAAGTGTGGGACGGGCTCATGACCCATCGCATCCACTCGATCGACCAGCAAGGAAGCTTCATAACCAAAGGGGACGCCAACGTGCGCCCCGATTCCACACCGGTTGACCGAGATGCCGTCGTGGGAGTTGGGCGAGTCCTCGTCCCAGAGATCGGCTGGCCCGCCGCTTGGGCGGCGAAGGGTGACAAGCAGTCCCTGGTCGTTCTGGGAGCGGCATGGTTGCTGACTCTTTATGCGGCCAGGTGGGGTGCGCTCGAGCGCTACGACCCTTGGGCCCGCCAGATGGCACGCGGCCCGGTGAAGAGTGCCTTTGGCAGGGGAAGGCACTTGAGAAGGCCGCAAAATGGTCCGCTCAGGTCCATCGTTGGGATGGGCTCTGCTCTTGGCGCGACCGCCGCCGTTCTCACCCTCGGTCTATCTTCAGCGGTGCTCGCCACCACGACCAGCAACGACTCCAATCAACTGCTCGCCTCCGACTTCCAGCCTCCGAGCAATCTCCAGCTGAATACGAGCTGCTCAGCCGGGGCTGCCATCACGTTACGGGGCGCTGCTACCGCAGGCGGTCAAGGAGCCAGCTTTGTCCTGACCAAGCCGGCTGGGACGGTTGTCGGCGACGTGATGCTCACTCAAATCGTGCTTCGTGACAACGACCCCATCACCGCCCCTACAGGTTGGTCCCTGGTGCGACGATCCGGGTCGGGCCTGGCCTCAGCCATATACGTCAAAGTTGCAGGTCCGGCAGAACCAGCCAGCTACTCCTGGGCCCTCCCCAATACTTCCCGCTATGCAGCAGGTGTCGCGAGCTGGGCGAATGTCGACAACGTCACCCCGGTCAACGCCCATGGTGGCGCGGGCGGATCAGGGTCCTCGATCGTCGCTCCCTCACTCACCACCACCGCAGCCAACACGATGCTCGTCGCCTTCTGGTCGATACGGGACAATGCAGGTGTGACCATTCCGGGGTCGATGACGAAACGTTGGGAATTGAACAGTGCACAAGGCGGGAACCCCAAGCAGCAAGTGCAGTCAACGGCTGGCACTGAGGCGTTTGCTCCGATCGGAGCCACAGGGGCCCGCACCGCGACTTCTCCGGTTTCGGAAGAGAATCTCGGCCAGATGGTCGCCCTGCGCCCAGCTTCGAGTGGAACCTCGAGAGTCGATGCCAGCTGGACAGCCACACCCAGCCTGTTTGCCACCGGTCACAAACTGCAGCGCTGGCTGGGAGCCGTGCAAGAGACCGAGCAGACAATCACACCACGCACGGTCACCACGGCCGCCGACACCTCAGTCGTGGGTGGCTTGACATACGAGTATCGGCTATTCGCCTACTACGGCAGCAGTTGGACCTCGTCCGAGGTCAGCAACACCATCACTGTTGCATCTTGTTGAGCGGCCCAGCCGGCGGGCAGAGCCGCACGCAAGTGGAGACTTCTGACTCGCAGATCCTGATCCTGCGCTCCGGCCCTTGACGAGCCAAGAATCTCGAAAGCCCGCGTAACCAGCAGACCCCGAATTCCGTCTCGTCCGTATACAGCAACCAACATTGCGGAGGAACGGAGCCGTGTGGAGAACGCACCGACTATCGAAGATCTTTACCGGGAGCATGCCCCGGCCGTGTACGCATATTGCGTATCGATGTGCCGGGACCGGGTTTGGGCGGAGGATTTGATGCAGGACACCTTCGCCCGCGCCACCAGGGCTATAGCCGGCTATCGCGGAGGCAGCCCCAGAGCGTGGATGTTTGCGATCGCCCGAACCACGTTTCTCGACGACCTGAGAAGACGGCGACCCGAGCCATCGGATCAAGTGACGGAGTTACCCGTCGAGGACCCAGACCTTGCAGAGATCGACGCGATAGAGCGGACTCTCTCGAGATTGCCCGAGCGACAGCGCACCGCGCTTCTACTCAGTGACCGCGGAGGCCTGCCTCCCTTGGAGGTTGGTGCCGCAATGGGGATAACCCCTGGTGCAGCAAAAGTCCTCGTCCATCGCGGCCGGCTGGCCTTCCGCAAGATCTACCAGGAGAACGAGAAGTGAAACACGAAGAGTTCCAAGACCTGCTCGAGGGGTATGTCGACGAGACACTCGACAGGCCTACGAGAAGAACCGTCGACAGCCACCTCTCCGAGTGCGATGAGTGCAGGGCCATTCTCGACCACGTCCACCCCGTAGATCTGAGTGAGTACGGGACCTCGACGGTCGACGATCGGGCAATGCGCAGGATCGTACGCAGATCGATCCTGCGAACGGCAGTGGATGCCGCCCTGGTTCTCGTCGTGGGTGTCCTCGTGCTGGGCCTGTTGTCGGCGCTCATATTCCAGCCGCTCGTGATCAATCGAGGAGGTCGAGCCGCCAACGCGGTGCGGGCGAGTGTGGACATGGCCACGATGCTCAACCCGGGTGCAGTTGTCACGGGATTCCAGATGCAGCCGGGGCTGGTCGACCGGGACATCTCGATCGAGGTACTCCTGCCGGTAGGTAGCGGCACCCATGACCTCGGGCCTCTCGAAGCAAGCCTGGGGGCTCTGAGTCTTGTGCGATCCGATGGCGGTCCGCCTTGGGGCTTCATCGGACCCGAAGGCTTCGACGGCAGCGCCGTCGAACAGCTATCCAGGCTTGGCGAGGGAACCGTCGCCACGATCATGGTGTCGTACGATCGCCCGCTGTCGGTCGACGAGGCTCAGCAGATCGCAGACGGCGCTGCTCACGACATCCGGGTGACGTGGGCCGGTTTCGACGTCTCAGAACCTGCTGATGCCATACCGGCATGGCTCCCGGGCCAAAGCCTGGGTTACGCCACTTGCATAGGAGAGCGGGACATCCCCGACGAGGTCTTTGAAGCAACCTCGTCCGGCTTCGGTCGAAGCATGAACAGCGATCCTGCCTCGATTCGAACGGCCCTCGAGGCCACCCGGGACGGCCTGGCGAACGTGCTCGAAAGCCCGGCTCTAACCGAATCGGTAACAGACTCCATCGGGGCCCCCCCGAACGAGCTGATCCGAGTCATGAACCGCCTCAACGCCGACGATCCGGGTGTCGTCTCCCTCGTGATGACGGGACCATCGGTCGAGCTCCAGGCCTTTCTCATCGACTCGGGAGCGGCGAACACGGCAAGGGTGCTCGCCGTCGATTTCTACAACTGGTCCACCCCTGTATGCGGGAGATGACGATGAACAACACCACCTACGACCAAATCAAGACCTCCCGGCGCTTAACCGGCATCGGGATCGGACTCGGATACGCGATGGCCGTGGCGATCGCGGTCATAAACCTGACAACCAGCGACGGCACGCCCTTCACCGCCCTCGCCTTCCTGGCGACAATGTCGCTCCCCTCGACAATGGCGCTCGTGTCGCTCGACCGCCGGCCGGCTCTACTCACGGCGGCTTCGATGTCGGCGCTTCTCCTCGGGGTGATCACCCTGACGAGCGGTGTTGGAGTGATCCTGATCGTCGTGGGGGTGCTTTGGGCTCTCGCCATCCGGAGAAGGCCCAGTGCCACCAGCCCAGATCCCCGTTGGGCCGCCCTTACCAGACCCGCAATAGCCGCTCTGACCGTGGTGCCCTTGCTGGCGATGGCTTCGCACCTCGACCCGATGTGCACCGTGACGAACTCGGAGGGGACGGTGATCGAGGTCGAAGCTCAAGCCTCGGCGCGCAGCGGATGGACACTCCCCTTTGGAGGCACGACAAGCGGCTCATCGGTCAGTGAGGAGGGGCAGACCGAGACCTGCGCAAGCGACACGGTGCGCCCATGGGAAGCCGGGTTGTCCATATTGATCTCGATAGCTCTGGTGGGGATCGCCAGCCGGTGGCCGACGAACGATGAGCTCCTCGCCGGTGAATCCTTGCCGGCTGAAGCTCAACCTTGAGGACGCCCCGAGGTCGTCGTTACCCTCGGCATATGAGATTTGGAGCCTTTGTACCGCAGGGCTGGCGTCACGACCTCGCCGGCATCGACACATCCGAGCATTGGGAGACCATGCGTGGCATCGCCGGCGACATCGAACGACTCGGCTACGAGTCAGCGTGGGTCTACGACCACTTCCACACGGTCCCGGAGCCGACACAAGAGGTGACCTACGAGGCGTGGACCTTGATGGCAGCGCTGGCCGCCGCCACGGAGACCGTGCGACTCGGCCAGATGTGCACGTGCAACACCTACCGGCCTCCTGCCTACCTGGCCAAGGTGGCCGCCTCGATAGACGTCATCTCGAACGGTCGGCTCGAAATGGGCATCGGGGCCGGCTGGTACGAGCACGAGCACGACGGCTACGGGTACGAGTTTCTCTCACCGGGGGGTCGACTCGGGATGCTTCGTGAAGGTGTCGAAATCATGAGAGGCATGTGGACCGAGGAGGTCTTCGACTACGAGGGCAAGTACTACACCCTCAAGGGTGCGATCTGCCAGCCCAAACCGGTCCAGGACCCCCACATACCGATATGGGTGGCGGGGGGCGGTGAGAAGGTGACATTGCGCATCGCCGCCCAGCATGCCTCGTACACCAACTTCGGCATCACCCTCGACCAGTTCGAACACAAGTCGACCATGCTCGCGGGCCATTGTCAGGATCTCGGCACCGACTTCGACTCGATCGTCAGGTCTTCGAACTTCAACGTGATTTGCGCCGAGAGCGAGGCCGAGGTCGAAGAGAAGAAGAGGTGGGTCTACAACCACTTCTCACAATACGTATCCGAAGAGAAGGCACAGAGGACAGCCAAGGAATATGACCTCATGTCCGGAACACCCGAACAGATAGCCGAGCGGATGAAGGACTGGGAGCGAGCCGGGATGACGTATGCGATCGTCTATTTCCCGGATGCGGCGTACGACATTTCCAGCCTGGAGCTGTTCGCCAAAGAGGTGATGCCCGCCCTCCCCTGATCCTGGTTCAGCCGGCGTTCAGAGTCTTCATGCTTTAGTGCCGTCCGTGAGAACCGATTACCCCCAGGATGGGCTGTCAGAGCCGGCAGTCGTATGCGAGGACCTCGAGGTCTCCTATGGCGAGAAGAGGGCAGTGGAAGGTGTGTCCTTCACGGTGGAGCGCGGGGAAGTGTTCGGTTTGCTGGGCCCAAACGGCGCAGGAAAGACATCAGTTGTCAGGGCCCTCACCACCATCCTCGACCCTTCGGCAGGAAGCGCCCGCGTCGGCGGGCACTCGCTCACGGACCCGGACGCTGTTCGCTCCGTCATAGGGGTCCTGCCGGAGAGCAACGGATACCCGGGCTCGGTGACCGCCGTCGACTACCTGATGTACTTCGGGCGCCTCTATGGCCTGACCAAGGAAGCCGCGGGCGAACGAGCGGCGTCGCTCCTGTCGGAGGTAGGGCTTGCTTCCGTGGGCCGACAGATGATCAAGACGTTCAGCAGAGGGATGCGTCAACGGCTGGGAATCGCCCGCTCCCTCGTCAACCGCCCTCAGGTGCTGTTTCTCGACGAGCCAACTCTTGGGCTCGATCCCGCCGGACGTGAGGACGTCCTCGCCCAACTCGACACCATCGCCTCGAACGACGGGACGAGCGTCGTCCTCTGCAGCCACATTCTCGAGGACGTCGAACGCGTCTGTGACCGGATAGCCATCCTCAACAAAGGAAAGATCGTATCGACCGGGACTGTTGCCTCGGTTACCTCGCAGGTCTCGTCGAACAGCCTCGTGGCGGTCGCCGTCGACCCAAGTGACACCGACCGGGCAATCGCTGCTCTCGCCGAGGCCGACGGCTTCGCCGGGAGGGTCACCTCGATCCCGGGTGTCATCGAAGTCGTCAACTCGCACCAGAGTGGGGCCATCAACGGCTTGCTGGCCGTGCTCACCCAGGCTGATGTTTCGATCCTTGCGGTTCAACCTCACAACTCCAGGCTCAGTGATGCGTTCATCTCCTTGACCAGGGAAGAAGGCCCCTCAAATGATGGCTGAGGCAAGAAGGGAGGCCTCGACTACACGGCCCTGGGCCATCATCGCCGCTCATGAGCTGCGTGGCCTTTGGCTCAGCGCCAAAGGGCTGACGGTCTTGCTCGGATACACCGTGCTGCTGTCTCTGATGACCTACCTGGCAGCCACGAGCTCTGAGCTCAATCTCCTCGACGCGAGAGAGTCGATTGGTGTGATCGTGCAAATCGCGATCGGGCTGGGGACGCTGGCCGCCCTAGTCGTCAGTGCCGATGCCATATCAGGGGAGAGGGAGCGAGACACGCTCGAGTCCCTGCTCCTGACACCGGTTCCACGCCGCGACCTAGTCATCGGCAAGATGATCGCGGCGTCCTCAATGTGGCTGGCCGGCACCGTGGTGGCACTCCCTTACGTCGCCGCGATGGCACAGGGTCCGGCCATCACCGCAGATGCCGTCCTGGTCCTGTTGACCGTTGGGCCGCTGGTGGGCGCCGCGCTCACGGCACTCGGCATGGCGTTCAGCGCCGTCTCCATGAGCAACCGGGTGAGTCTTGCCGGTGCGATCGTGGCCCTGCTGGTGTTGGCTGCCCCGAGCCAACTCCCGGCGATCAGCTCCCAAGGGGCTCTTGCCGCCATCCTCGTGACCGTCAACCCGGTGAGTGCCGGTCTCAAGCTGGCGAGCAACGTGCTGGTCGCCCAACAGTCATGGTCCTCACAGTGGACTTACTTGATCTCCCCCCTTGTTGCCGCGACCGCCCTGACGGTCTTGGCGGTCCGGATGAGTGGGAGAGTGCGACTAGGCGGCTCCCGATGAGGAGATCGACTGTCGTGGCGATCGCGGTGATCTCCGTCTTGTTGGCCTATCTGCCAGCCCTCGCCCAAAGCGAAGACGAGCTCGTAGTCGTAGTGGAACCCGAGCGCATCGAAGCGACGCTGGGTGACAGCTTCGACATCGAGGTCACCGTCACCAACCTAAGCGATCAGCCGAGCTCCTCCCTGGTGGCCCACATCGACATAACCGACCCCGCACAGTCGACATCGGTCGACCCCGAGGATTGGACCGAGACTCTGAGCCAGAGCATGGGAGTAGTGCCCGCGGGAGCCAGCCGATCGGTCTCGTGGACGCTCCAGCCGATTTCACCCGGCTCTTTCTCTCTCTACGCGGTGGCTCTGTCCGGTGAGACCAATGAAGTCCATGCGTCCCCAGCCACCATCGTCGAAGTCGCCTTCGTACAGACTCTGAACCCGGAGGGAGTGCTGCCCGTTGTCGTGGCCGGTCCGGTTTTGATAGGTGCACTCCTATTCATCGTGATGCGGCGCGCCAGGGTCGGGGAAATCGAGGACACCCCCTAGGCAGAGCCGGAGACCTCCAATCCGTCAACGACATGCTCTGCGATAGCCAGGCTCGAGGTGGCGCCCGGTGAAGGGGCGTTGCGGACGCTGACCACGCCGTCGGTCTCGAAGATCCTGAAGTCGTCGACCAGAGAGCCATCACGGTCGAGCGCCTGGGCGCGAACCCCAGCCCGGCCCCGTTCGACATCTTGGGCCCCGAGCTCGGGCACGTACCTGCTCGCTTTACGCATATAGGCGTCTATGGAGAGCGAACCCCAGACCTCTTCGAGTCCTGCACGCCAGTTGGCCACTGCCATTCGCCAGAAACCGGGCCACGAAACGATGTCGCCAACATCGCGAAAACTGACATCCCGGCGCCGATACCCCTCTCGTTTCAGGGCCAGGACTGCGTTGGGGCCGACCTCGAGCTCACCCGAGACCGTGCGCGTGAGGTGCACTCCAAGAAACGGATAGCGCGGGTCCGGCACGGGGTAGATCAAGCCGCGCACGAGGTCCCGTTTGTCGGCGCGGACCGTCATGTACTCACCTCGAAAGGGCACGATCCTGGGCTCGGAGGGCCCATCGACAAGCTCAGACACCCGATCAGACTGCAGACCGGCGCAGATCACCAGCTTGCTCACCAGATGCGGGCCTCCCGGGGTTCTCACCTCGATCGCGTCCCCGGCTCGACCAACACCGTTGACCTCGGCGGACAGGGCGATCCGGCCATCGGCCATCTCGATGTCGCCCGCCATCGCCTCAGCGACAGAGGTGAAGTCGGTGATCGCCGTCTCCGGGGAGTGAAGCGCCTCGATGCCTGCAGCATTGGGCTCGATCTCGCGGATCTCTTCAGGACCGACCCGACGGAGACCAGGAACGTCGTTCTGACGTGCGGTCTGCTGCAAAGCTGCGAGTCGGCCGAGCTCCGACTCCTCCACCGCCACGACCAACTTCCCACACTCGTCATAGGCGAGGTCTCGCTCGGCACAGAATTCCCTCAGAAGGGCTCGGCCGCGCGTGCAGAGCGCGGCCTTGAGAGAGCCCGGTTTGTAGTAGATGCCCGCGTGAACCACGCCGGAGTTGTGTCCCGTCTGATGGGCCCCGACCCGGTTCTCCTTCTCGAAGACGACAACCTCGAGCCCGGGGAACCGCTTCGTAAGCTCGCGCCCGATGGCCAGGCCGATGATCCCACCTCCGACGATGCCGACGGGCCTCTTGCTCACAGAGGAGCCACGTTAGAGCTCACCTCGCCGTGAACAGCCGGCGCCAGAAGTAGGTTCAAGCCAATGGAGTTGAAGGTGGGTCAGGACCACAAGTCAAGATGCTGGTGGGGCAGCGAGCCAGAGATCTATCGGATCTACCACGACGACGAATGGGGTCGGCCGGTCACCGACGACCATCGTCTCTTCGAGAAGATTTGCCTCGAAGGGTTCCAGGCAGGGCTCTCCTGGCTGACGATCCTGAGGAAGAGGGAGAGCTTTCGCGCTGCGTTTGCCTCGTTCGATCCCCAGCTTGTCGCGACGTTCGACGAATCAGACGTGAGAAGACTCCTGTCCGACGCCGAGATCGTGAGACACGAGGGCAAGATTCGCTCCACGATCAACAACGCCGCCCGTGCCCTGGAACTGATGGCGGCTCACGGTTCGCTGAGCTCCTACTTCTGGGGGTGGGCCGGCCCGGAGACGCCCGCTCCAGAGAAGATCCCTGGTACGACCGAGACCTCGACCGCTCTTTCCAAGGAGCTGAAGAAGCTGGGCTGGTCGTTCATTGGGCCAACAACCACCTACGCCTTCATGCAGGCAATGGGCATGGTCAACGATCACCTCGATGGATGTCACGTGCGAGAGACCTGCTCAGAGGAACGGCGGCGCGTCTTGGCCCAAGCCCTCTAACGTTCAATCACATGGAAGAGCGCCCCGCCTTCACCGTCGGTATCGAAGAGGAATACCTGATCGTCGATCGTGAGACACGAGACCTCGTAGAAAGCCCTCCCCAGGAGATGTGGGAGGCCTTGGGAGAGGTACTCGGCTCACAGGTCACACACGAGTACCTGAAAGCACAGGTCGAGGTGGGGACCAAGGTGTGCAAGAACATCGGAGAAGCACGTCAAGACCTCGCCGGTCTGCGGCGCGATCTCTCCAAGATCGTCAACGAGCATGGCGCGGCGATCATCGCCTCATCGACGCATCCATTCGCCAATTGGCAGCACCAGAAGACGACCGAGGACCCGCGATACATGCGGCTGGCCGCCGACTACCAACATGTTGCGCGCCAACTGGTGATATGCGGTATGCATGTCCACGTCGGAATCGAAGATCCGCACGTTCGCATGGATCTGATGAATCAGGTTCGGTACATGCTTCCCCACCTGCTGGCTCTGAGCGCCTCCTCACCTTTCTGGGACGGAGTCAATACCGGGCTCCTCGCCTACCGCCTGGTCATCTTTCAGAACCTCCCCCGCACCGGCATAGCCCCCGAGTTCGTTTCATGGGGTGAATACGAGCGTTACCTGGAGATCCTGGTCGAGGCCGGTCTGATCGAAGACGGAACCAAGATCTGGTGGGACATCAGACCGTCGAGCAAGTACCCCACGCTGGAAATGAGGGTGAGCGATGTATGCACGCGGCTCGACGATGCGATGACCATCGCCGCTCTGTATCAATGCCTGCTCTCCTTCTTCTACCGGTTGAAGCGAAACAACCAGAAGTGGCGGATATATGCGCCGAGCATCATCGAAGAGAACATGTGGAGGGCTCAGCGCTACGGAACCGACGGCAGCCTGGTCGATTTTGGCAAACGTGAGCTGATACCGATGTCCCAGCTCATCGAGGAAATCATCGAACTGGTGGCGCAGGATGCCATCGAGTTCAACGTTCGCGACGAGGTGCGTCATGCCCGGACGATCGTCTCCGAAGGCACGAGTGCGCACCGCCAGATCGCAACCTACGAGAAAGCTCTCGCCGGGGGGGCTTCAGAGCACGAAGCGCTCCAGTCCGTAGTGGACGAGTTGATCGAGGACACCCTCTACGGCATTTCCGATTGATCCGCGTAGACCGGGGGCGGGCCTAGCTTTGGGCACCGGACCACCCAGAGGAGTCACATGACCTTTCCGATTCGAATCGGTGTCGGCCTCCAGCCACAGCACGCCGAATACTCGACCATCCGAGATGCGGTTGTTCGCTCAGAGGAAATGGGCGTCGACGTGGCCTTCAACTGGGACCACTTCTTTCCCCTCTCCGGGGATCCCAACGGGAAGCACTTCGAGTGCTGGACGATGCTGGGCAGCTGGGCCGAGGTGACGGAACGCATCGAGATCGGGCCCCTGGTCACCTGTAACTCGTATCGCAACCCAGAGCTCCTGGCCGACATGGCTCGAACCGTGGACCACGCCTCGAACGGAAGGCTGATCCTGGGACTCGGGGCAGGGTGGTTCGAGAAGGACTACGACGAATACGGCTATGAATTCGGCACCAAGGGCTCGCGATTGGCCGACTTGAGGGAGGCCCTCCCCCGAATCGAACAGCGCATGGCCAGGCTGAATCCTCCGCCAAAACGAGACATCCCGATTCTGATCGGGGGTGGCGGGGAGAAGAAGACTCTGCGCTATACGGCCGAGTTCGCAGACATTTGGCACGGATTCGGCCAGGCAGACGTCATCGCCCACAAGAACCGGGTGCTCGACCAGCACTGCAACGACATCGGACGAGATCCGGCGACGATCGAGCGCTCATGCGGGGCAAAACCAACCGAACCCGGGTCCGGAGATGCCCTAGTCGAGGCCGGAGCCACGCTGATCACCGTCGGTTTCGACGGTCGCAGCAGCTACGACCTGGCTCCCCTCGAGGATTGGCTCGCCTGGCGGGACGAGAAGAACGCCCCCTGACGGCCCCGCGTCAGGCCCTGTCGGCCCCGCGTCAGGCCCTGTCGACCCGGCGTCAGGCGCTCACGGCCTCCTCGACCTTCGCCCCGCGTGCGGCGTCTTCATCGTCTCCGACCGGAGGCTGTCGGCGACCCATGTACCAGAACAGGATCAGACCGCCGATACCGGCGGCGAGCCCGCTGACTTGGTTCCAAGTGAGCGAGCCGATCTCGGCATCGCCCATCCCGAAGCGCAAGAAGTCGAGCAGGAAGCGCTGAAACCCGTACCAGGCGACCCAGAGGAAAAACAGCTGTCCGTAGTGGAGCCGGAACCGGCGATAGACGAAGTAGAGAACCGCGAGAAGCAGGGCTGCTCCCAGCAGGTCATAGGCCGCGACATGGTGATAGACGCCGCACAAGCCGTCGAGGCCCACCGTCGCCTCAGTGCATTCCAGGGCGTTGTGCTGAGGCGCAACGTCGTATCCGGGCTTGATCCCGTACCCAAATGGAAGAGTTGTGGCCCTGCCCAGATGCTCGACGATGGCCAGATCTCCGATTCGGCCCACGATGGTGCCGAGTGCCAGCCCGAAAGCCGAAAGGTCGAGTGTGGGCCATACCTTGAGCCCCACCTGCCTCATCCGCCATACCCCGGCGATGATGCCCCCGGCAAACCCTCCCAAGATGGAGAAGTTGCCGCTGATCGGGTTCAACGCTTCGAGCAGTGGCATACCACCGAGAATCGCAGCGGGTGTGGTGAAGTATCGGGCCCCGGCGATGGCACCGATCAATCCCCAGGTGAGTGCGGACTGGTACTTGAGCACGTCGAAGCCCCGGCGGCGCAGCTCCCTTGTCGCCAGAACAGCGCCCGCCATGAACCCCAACGCAGCAAACACACCATGCAGGGAAAGAGTCAGCGGCCCTACCTCGAAGAGCGGGATGGGCGGGTACGAGATCGCAGCCAGCATTCGAGGCAAATCGTACCGCCGGACAGGAGGTAGGCCACCTTCCCGGCAATAGGGGCCGATAGACCTAGCAACAAAAGCCGGGGCGGGGCCGATAGTCGTTGAACATGGCGAATCCGACCAGTTGGACGGACTCGCAGATGTAGGCGCTTTCCTCCCGCCGCCCATGCTGGGCCGGGTCTCAACTCCTCCCGAGACCCGGCCCTACTCCCTCTCCCCTTTCAGATGCGGCCCGCCGATCTGTGCTCCGGGCCAAACTTCGCTCACGACTCGATGATCACGGCTGCAGTCACGGCGCTGAGCACTAAAGTCACGCCCCGTGAGCGATCTCAAGGAAGCTGCTTCCCAGGCCCTCGGCATTCCGGTAGACCTCGTCGAGAGATCGGCGGCAGCGAGAGCGGCCGAGAGCAACAGCGACATCGACACGATTCTCAGCGCCTGGGCCGGTGGTGAGGCTGCGCCCGAAGCGCCCGCCGCCCAGACCTCCGAACAAAGAGACCCTTCACCGCAAGAGACCGAGGCTCCAGAGCCCGCAGCCGAGACGGAGCCCTCCCCGGTCGCAGTGGCGGTCGTCGACGTGCCCGAACCGGCGCCTCCGGCCGAGACTCCTGTCTACGAGCCGGAGCCGGAAGTGGCCCTGGAACCCGTTCGGCTGGGAACCAGAGTGCGAACTGCCGTCAGAGTTGGATCGTGGACCGGGTCCGGGCTCGGGCTGATTGGATTCTTCATGGCATCGTCGGCCTGGGCTCCGAACGCAGCAGTCCTCGAGGATTCCGGGCCGATCGTTCAGGTCGAATCGCAGGGAGTGCTCATCGGCGTTGCGCTCGTCAGCATCGTATTCGGAGCAGTAGTGGCCTCCCTCTCCCGGGCTGCCGCGGGCTGGCGGAACCCGGCGATGCAGCTTGCGAGCCGGAAATCGACCACAGCTTGGATCGGCGCGGCAACGGGTCTGGTCCTGGGCCTCATCGCAGGGGCCAGCCTCACCGGGGGCTTCGGCACTCCGATCGAAGATGCCGAGGGCATGGTTCAGCTTCCGGTCCTGGCGACCCTGGCGGTCCTGCTGATCGGCGGGGCCATCCTCGGGGCGTTGACGGCAGCGATGCCGCAGCTACTTGGGACGCCCGTGGCACTAGGGGAAGAGTCGGAGGAAGAAGTAGAAGCTGTCAAGAACAGACTCGGCGGCGCGATGAGTATCCCGATGGCAGCGGCACTGATACTCGTATTGCTGGTAATTCCCTTCGGCTACATGCTCATCCAGTCGAACCACCTGGGAGCCAACGGAGCAGCGATAGTGGCCATCCTGACGGCAGGCGGGATTCTCGGATTCGCCTCACTGGCCGGGGGCAGACCTCAGATGCGCATCTCCTTTGGCGAGCTGATGGTCGCCGTCGCCGGCATCGGGGTGGTGCTCGTGATCATCATTGCGGTTCTGTTCTACAGCGGTCAGGACGAGCACTCCGGCGAGGGCGAGGAAGAAGCCGCGGTCGTCTCGATGATCTGACGTCAGACCAGGTCGTCTGCGTTCAACGCCGAGCTGACATCTCCTTCGACGAGAGCTCTCCTCACCTCGATCGCCACCTCCCTGGCGACAGTGACCTGTGCCTCCTTGGTAGAAGCACCCAGATGGGGAGTCAGCACCAGGTTGGGTGCACTGCGAAGGGGACTGGTGGCAGGGAGGGGCTCGTCTTCATAGACGTCGAGAGCCGCTCCCGAGATGACCCCCTCCGCCAGGGCGACGGCCAGGTCGTCTTCGACGATCACTCCTCCCCTCGAGGCATTGATCAGGAAAGCCTTCTTCTTCATACGATCCAGGACATCGGCGTCGACCAAGTGACGCGTCTCATCGCTCAGCGGAACATGGAGAGATATCACGTCGGCGGTCCGGATCAAATCGTTGAGCGCGACGAGACGCACTCCGAGGTCCTCGGCATCGGCATCGCTCACGTAGGGGTCGTGAGCCACCACCTCCATGCCGAAGGCCTCGCACATTCGGGCAACCTCTCTGCCAATGCGCCCGGCGCCGATCAGCCCCAACGTGCGACCCCGGAGCTCGACACCTTGGAAGCTTGCGCGATCCCATGCTCCGGCCCTGACCGATCTGTCGGCTGCGGTGACGCGGCGGACCACGGAGAGGATGAGCGCCATGGTCAGCTCCGCCGCGGCGATGGTGTTTCCTCCCGGCGCATTGAATACCGCAATCCCCCTCGAGCTCGCTGCCGGAATGTCGATGTTGTCGACCCCCACGCCGGCGCGCCCTATCAACTGGAGCTTGGGTGCATTGTCGAGCAACGCCAGGCCCACCTCAGTGGCGCTCCTCACGATCAACCCATGGGCCTCGGATAGGGCGGAGGAGAATTCGGCACTGGCAGAGTCATCGACGGACCGGACGTCAAACCGCTCATCTTCACGGAGCGGCTGCAGCCCTTTGCTGGAGACCTTGTCGGTCGCCAGGATCACCCAGTTCATGTCAGGATCTCGCCAAGTTGGCCCAATACCACCTCGAGCTCCTCGACCGTGTGGTCTCCCATGTGCCCGACCCGAACGGTCTCTTGTTTGAGCTTCCCGTAACCGCCACCCACCACGAACCCCTTAGAGCGCATCTCGGACACGACCTCGGGGGCGGCGACCCCCTCGGGCATCGAGATGCAGGTGACCGTGGGCGACCGACCCCCTTCCTCGGCGAAGACACCTACGCCCACACCACCCGTTCGAAGCTCGTCGACCCATTCGAACGTTCGCCTCTGCATGGCGAGGTGGCGCTCCCAACGAGCTTTGATGCCCTCCTGGTGGATTCGCCTCAGCTGGAAGTCGGTGGCATAGAGCAGGGAGATTGCGGGCGTGGCCGGGGTCTGGTTGTCTCCGAGCTTCTCCACGAGCCTGACGAGATCGAAGTACCACCCCCGGTCCTCGATAGTCTTTGCTCGCTCGAGCATTGACTCGGAGGCAACCGCGAATGCCAGACCGGGCGGGAGTGCCAACGCCTTCTGGGACCCGGTGAGAATGAAGTCGATCGCCCACTCATCCGTCCTCGTCTCGACCCCGCCGATCCCGGTCACAGAGTCGACCAATAGCAGCGTGTCCTTGTGACCGTTGACCAGCCCGGCAATCGCTCGGAGGTCCTGGAGGGCGCCTGTCGAGGTCTCCGACTGGGACAGGGTCACGGCGTCGTAATGCTCCGCTTCGAGGCGCTGTGCGAGCTCGGAAGGTGGATGGGCACGTCCCCATTCGACCTCCCAGATCTCGACGTCGTGTCCGCAGTCTTGTGCGATCCGGGCGAAACGACCCGAAAAGGCCCCGTTGACCAGACTGAGCACCCGTCGCCCGTCCCGGACCCCGTTGCGAACCGCGGCCTCCATGAGACCCGTGGCCGAGGAGGTCGAGACGATGACGGGATGCTCGGTCACGAACAAGGTCTGTAGCCCGGATTGGATGCTGGAAATGAGCTCCTCGATCGGAGCACCGCGATGACCGATCATGGGAGCCGCCTGTGCGGCGAGCACGTCCTCGTGTACCTCGGTCGGGCCCGGGAGGAAGAAGCCCCCCGGCTGGAGAGGAGTGCTCATAGCTCCAACCACCCGAGATTCGTCCGCAGGCAGGTGCCAATGGGCTGGATTCGCCCCAGATCCAAGAGTGATGACCTCAAAGGGCTAACGAGAGGTTGCCGGCATGGGGGAGTCGAGTTGTTCCCAGTTCCGCTCCTCGGAGGTCCAGCGAAACCAGATGAACGCGATGGTGACCCAGAGGATGAGACCGCCGCCGAGCTTCATGACTATCCCGGCGATGGTCTGATCCACCACCGGGCTGAGACCCCAGGCCAACGAGGCGTCCCCATAGACCGGATAGATGGCGACGGAGGAGAAAGTCAGGAACGAGGCAGGGATCGTCGGAAGAAGTGACTGGAGAAACAGATAGAGCATCTGCATGGGCCGGCTCAGCTTTGCGATAGACGCCGTCGGGGAGAGAACCGGCATCCACATGAGGAAGGCGGTGCCGAAGAGGAATGTGTGGATTCCGAAATGGGCGAGGTCGTTGGTCAGCATCAGGGCGACGGCATCCGGCCAGTGGATCACGATGAAGGCGACGTTGAATAGGACGAAGGCAGGGATCGCCCGGGATACCGGCCGCAACCATGGAGCCACCTTGGGATGACCCAAAGTGGCGTCGGCCAGCCAGCGGGGGAGACCCATCAGGAGGAGCGGGGGGACGATCAGGCCCAGGATCATGTGCTCGACCATGTGCATTGTGAACAGCGACTGCTCCCCGATGTCGTGGAGTGGCCAACCGGAGGCGATTCCGATCAGAGCTAGGCCGCCATACCATTGCCACCACTGCAGGCGAGTCGGGCCGGGAGAGCGCGGTGCGCTGAATCGCCGAATCCTGCTGTTGGCGTACCAGTAGCCGGCGCCCAGCACGAAAATCAGAAGATAGACATCGGGATGGGGGTGCCAAGCGGGGATCATTGGTGCTCGATCAGCCTCCCCGGATCACCACGACGCCCAACGACGCCAACACAACCAGATACAGCGAGATGGCGAGGACGAAACCCGCGGTGAAGAAGCGGTTGAGCATCGGCTTCTCGAAACGGAGATGCATATACCAGCCCACGACGATGACGAACTTGAGCAGGGCGAGCGTGATCAGGATCAGGGCGTTGAGAGAGCCCAGTCCTAGCTCGCGATCGATGTAGAACATGGCCACCTCGATCGCGGTGAGCACCGCGAGGACGACGGCGATCTTCCAGTACTGAGCAGGCGTCGGGTGGGTGTGGTGCTCGGCACTCATCCCGGCGGCACCGACAGCAGATAGACCACCGTGAAGATGACGATCCAGATGATGTCGACGAAGTGCCAGTACAGACCGACCAGCTCGAGGTTCATCCCGTGGCGCTCCGAGAGGCTGCCCTGGCGGCGGGAGATACCCCACAGAGAAAGCAGCATGATCACACCGATGGCCACGTGAGTGCCGTGAAACCCGGTCAACACATAGAAAGCCGAGGCCGCAGGGTTGGTCGCGAGCGTCATGTCGTACTCGACGATGAACTCGGTGAACTCGAAAACCTGGCCAGCCAGGAACACCGATCCGAGCGCAGCCGTGGCAAACAGCCATGTGCGGGTCCCGTCCTGGTCTCCGCGGCTCAGTGCGTTGTGGGCCAGCACCATGGTCAACGAGCTCATCAGCAGGACGAAAGAGCTGACCGACGTGAAAGGGATGTCATAGATCGCTGCGGGATATATGCCCTCGAAGCCGGCGCGATTGGAGTAGAGGAGGTAGTTGGTGATCAGGGCCCCGAAGAAAAGGAACTCCGAGCTGAGAAAGATCCACATCCCCAGCTTGCGATTGTCGATCCCGGTCGACTCGTGCTCCTCGTGATGGGCGACAGGAGCCTCGTGTGCGATGTCACTCATCGTCGACCTCCACCAACTCCAGCTCCATATCCTCCTCGTCGGCGTCTTCGGCTTCGACCGGAGACTCTTCCTCGAGAGGTTCGATCCCCCAGCCAATCAAGGCCGAGAGGCTGATGACGGCTCCGATCAAGATGAGGGCCTTTCCCCACATCGTGGTGTGATAGATGATCCCGTAGAAGATGATCGGGATCCCCACGGCCATTATCAGCGGGAAATAGGAGGGGCTGGGGAGGTGGATCGGGGCCGACGGGTTTCTGCCGTCGTACTCGAGGTGGGCAAGAATCTCGTCGGCATCGTCTTTGCGGACGGCACGGCCCTCTTCGTCTTCGTCGTACTTCATGTGCCAGAAGGCGTCGAGCCTGCTCACCACAGGCGCTGTGGCGAAGTTGTATTCGGGAGTCGGGTTCGGGGTGGTCCACTCGATGGTTCGGGCGTCCCAGGGGTCGATCCCAGAGTCTTGACCACGCCGGCGTGACGTGTACCAGTTGTACATGAACACGAGGATGGAGGCCGCAATCGTGAAAGCGCCGATGGTCACGACGACGTTCCACGGCTCCAGACCCACTTCCGCGGGGTACTTCCACGTCCGTCGGACCATCCCCTGGAGGCCCAGCCAATGCATCGGGGCGAAGGTCAGATTGAACCCGATGAACTGCAGCCAGAAGTGGGTCTTGCCCAGGGTGGGGTTCATCACCTTGCCGGTCAGCTTGGGGAACCAGTAGTAGAGCCCGGCGAAGAGCCCGAAGACGGCGCCGCCGAACAAGACATAGTGGAAGTGGGCAACGATGTAGTAGGTGTCGGTCTGCTGCCAATCGGAGGGGACGATCGAATGGGTGACCCCAGAGAGCCCGCCGATGGTGAACATGGCCACGAAGCCAACCGCGAACAGCATCGGGGTCGTCAGCCGAATCCGCCCTCCCCACATGGTCCCAAGCCAGTTGAAGATCTTGATCCCGGTCGGGATGGCGATGGTCATGGTCGCCAGGCCAAAGGCCGCCTGGGCCACCGGGGTGATTCCCGAGGCGAACATGTGGTGTGCCCAGACGCCAAACCCGAGAAAGGCGATGGCCGCCCCGGCGAACACGACTGCTGAGTATCCGAACAGCGGCTTGCGCGAGAAGACCGGCAGGACCTCAGAGACGATCCCCATCGCGGGAAGGATGAGGATGTATACCTCGGGATGTCCGAACAGCCAGAAGAGGTGCTGCCACAGAATCGGATCTCCCCCACCCACCGGTGCAAAGAACAGCGTCCCAAATTGCCTGTCAAAAGTCACCATGAACAGTGCCACTGCGATGATCGGCAGTGAGAACAGCAGAAGGAAGGCGACCACCGTGGACATCCAGGCGAACACCGGCATCCGCAGGAGCCGCATCCCTTTGGCCCGCATGTTGAAGACCGTGACGATGAAGTTCACCGACGAGATCAACGAGGCCAGCCCGAGGATCTGGAGGCCCAGAGCCCAGTAGTCCATCGCCGTCCCAGGTGAGTACAACGGGCCCGCGTTCGGCTGATAGCCGAACCAGCCGCCGTCGGGAGAGTCGGCCAAGAAGTGGAGTGTGCCCGGCCCACCCGCGGCAGCGAGATTCCCGGGGATTCCCTCGGGACTGATCGGGGCCAGAGAGGTCCCGAAGAAGAACGTGCTGTAGAGGAAGATCCCTCCAAAGAAGAAGATCCACCATGAGAGGGCATTGAGACGGGGGAAGGCGACGTCCCTCGCCCCGATCAGCAGCGGGAGAAGGTAGTTCATGAAGGCTGCCCCGACGGGCATGACGAAGAGGAAGACCATCGTGGTGCCGTGCATCGTGAAGAGAGCGTTGTAGGCGCCGGCGGTGAGGAACTCGGCGTCTGCCTGGGCCAACTGGATTCGGAGCAGCAGCGCTTCGATTCCACCCAGGATGAAGAAGAAGAAGGCGGCGTACCCGTACATGATGCCGATCTTCTTGTGGTCGACGGTGGTCAGCCACGACCAGATTCCGGTCGTTGCGGTCGGACGTTTGAAGATCGTCGCTTGGGGGCGCTCTGCCGTTGCTGTCATTCGTTGCTCTCTAGCCACACAATCAAGTCGTTGATCTCCTGTTCCGTCAAGGCGAGGTTGGGCATGTAGCTACCCGGCTTGATGGCCGGCGGGTTGGCCAGCCAGTTCTTCAAGGCCTGCTGATAGGTTTGATCGCTGCCCGGCAAGACCGCCCCGGCGAACACTTCGCGCGAGGCGAAGTGGGTCAGCTCCGGGCCATTGAAAGCTTCATCCGGAATGATGATCGATGCGGTCTCGTCGTCGAACCTCACGGTGTGACACTGGGTGCACGCCTTGTTGAGAAAGACCTGGTAGCCATCCCATTCCGGGGTTCCCTCAGCGGGCAGGGTCGTAGGCTCCTGCTGGGCCCCCACCCAATCCTCGAACTCGGAATCCTCCATCGCCACCACCCGGGCCCGCATCAGAGAGTGCGACAACCCGCAGAACTCGGCGCAGTGGCCCCAGTACTCACCGGTTTCGCTGGCTTCGAGCGGCAGGATGGTGGTCTGTCCAGGCACGAGGTATCTCTTGCCATGGAGCGCCGGCACCCAGAAGTTGTGGAGGACGTCGTCGGACGTCATCTCGGCACACACGGGCTGGTCGACCGGTATGACCATGACATTCGCCGTTGAGATGTCCTCTTCCGGATAGTGGTACTCGAACCACCACTGATGGCCGATCACTTCGACGACCATGGCGCCATCCTCGCACTCGGTGAGATCGAAAACCGCGGAGACGGTTGGCACTGCTATCGCCGCCAGGATGAGGGCAGGAATCACGGTCCAGATCACTTCGAGCTTGGGGCTCCCGTGAAGCTGCTTGGGCTCCTTGGCGTCCTCGCTCTTCTTGTCGCGGAAGACGAAGAGGATGACGACGATTGCCCCCATGACCAGGACGAAGACGACCGTGGCGATCCAGAAGACCAGCCAGAAGAGGTCGTCGATACGCTCTGCCGCAGGGCTTTGGGGCTCAAACGTCGTCAGGGGCTGGTCTCCGGTTTCGAACAGCTGGCACGACGCGAGAAGCAGCGCAGTGCCAATCAATCCAGTTGTGCGAGTCAAATGCTGACGGAACCGAGCCATCGGGTCGGCATCATACGGAGTCTCCGAACGTGCGACCAACTTCATCACCTGAGCCGAGATCTCAAGGTGACACGGCCGCAAACGCCTCTTCCAGCTCGCTATCGAGTGCGACGCCCTGGAATGCGGCGGTGACGACCCCGTCCTGGTCGGTCACGAACACCCACGGTTCCGAGGGCAGCCCCCATTCGACGACCGCAGGAACCGTGACCAGATCCTCGAATGAGGCCGCATCGATGTTCTCGTAGATCTCTACATGGACGTAGGTGAGAGCCGGAAATGCAGCGGAGAGCCTTTTGACCTGGTCGAGGAGGGGACCACAAGTCTGGGTGGTGCACCATGCGGGTGTTGCAAACACCAGGACCGACGGCCCGGACTCGACCGCCTCGGCCACCGTCATCTCGTAGAAAGAAGGTTCGGGATCCGGGTCCGTCGTGATTTCGGCGATTTCATGGGTTTGCGTCGTCCTCGTCTCAGACAGTGGAGCCTGATCGCCGGGCAACATCACCGTGGGGTCTTCGACGGCGATGAGACCGACCGGAGGGGGCTCTCCGATGGCATCGCCCTCGAGAGTGATCTGAAAGGTCCCCGGCCCGGGGATCTCCATGTCGAACTTGTAGAGGCCTCGGACGTCGGGGACCATCCAGACGAACTGGCCTTCGTATTCGCCGAGCGGAGTCCCGATCCGGTCCCGCAGGGTGGCGATGACCGCCGCATCCGGTGCGGCAAGGCTCTCCCGGGTCTGGATGTCCTCGACCGCAACAAGGACTCTCTGCTCCCCCACGCCAATGCTCCCCGGGCTCGAAGCCACGATGCCGAGAGCATTCACATCGCCACCGCAGGCGGCGAGGGCCAACAGGAGAGACATTGCGATTACCAGGAGCTTTCTCAAATCAGCACGTCCAGCATCACCGAGGCGAACAGTGCGGAGAGATAGATCGTGGACGTCGTGAACAGACGCATGGCGTCGGCCGGATGTCTGTGGACGCGCCACGTGTCCCAGAGGAACCAGGCGCCGAGAGCCACTGCGGCGACCAGATACACCCAAGACATGCCACCGAGAGGCACGAGGAGGAGCGAAACGCCAACCATCAAACCCGTGTACAGGAGCATCCGCCTCGTCGTGGCCTCGATCCCGGCGACGACCGGGAGCATGGGCACACCCGCTGCTTCGTAGTCCTCTTTGTAGCGGAGCGCCAGTGCCCAGAAGTGCGGCGGGGTCCAATAGAACACGATCATGAAGAGAACCCATGCTGGAACTGCCACCGTGCCCGAGACCGCAGCCCAACCGACAAGGGTCGGGGCAGCGCCGGCCGCTCCCCCGATCACGATGTTCTGGGTCGTCTTCCGTTTCAGGGCGACCGTGTACACGAACACATAGAAGAGCAGGGCGGCGGTGGAGATCGCAGCGGCCAGGAGATTGGTCGTGATCCACAACCAGGCAAAGCCTGAGAGGCCCAAGGCCGTGCCAAACACAAGCGCCCGACGAGGCGGGACCTCGTGTCTGGCAAGGGGACGCTTCTTCGTTCGACGCATGATCTCGTCGATGTCGCGATCGAGATAGCTGTTCAGGGCGTTTGCCCCACCAGCAGACAAGGTCCCACCGACGACGGTTGCGATCACCAACCAGGTGCCAGGCCAATCTCCGGCCGCCAGGACCATCGCCGGGATCGTGGTTATCAGGAGCAGCTCGATGATGCGTGGCTTGGTCAGAGCGACATAGGCGGCGATTCGTCCCCGCGCCGCGGCGGTCTCGATGAGGACTGGGCTTCCGACAGACTCAGTCGACATTCACTGCGTCCTTCTCGTCGGACTCTTCTGCTCGCTTCTTGGCTCGCTTCTCTGCCCAACGCAGAGCGACTATCGCAAGCATCGCCGGCACGACGAACACTCCTATCTCGTCGATCCCCCAGTAATGCGCAAAAACCCCCATCATCCCGAGAGGATCAGAAGTCCGAGTGTGGTCAATCCGACCATTAGTACGAGCATCGCGTATTGAGATCTGACTGCGGTGTCCCCGAAGTCCTCGAGGGCCCGGTCGTGGGCGAGGGCGACACCCAGCACATGCCCAATGACGATAGATGCCACTTGGATGTACCACACCAGATCGGTGCTGGTGATGAAGAATTCGATACGACGGTCGGCGGTGCCGAAGAGGTCCCAGCCGAGGGCGAACGGATCGGACATCGCCGAGATGAGCTGCTGGCCTTCAAACAACACCAGCGTGAAGTAGTGCGCGAACGCGTAGGCGAGCGCAATAGGGACGAGTGTGTGGGCGAAGCGCCGGGCCACTCGTAGGACCGGCCAATCGCCGCCACCGAGCCGAGAGGCAATCGCCGATGCCAGCAGATACCCGAGAGCCACCACCGCAACCGACGCGATCAGCAAGAACGTTCGTCCACCTGAGCTGCTGGCCAGGCTCCCGGTCATCCGGCGAAACCAATCCGCACTCGAGGCCCCGTCGTAGGAGACGGTCCCGATCATCGCCACCACGAAGACCCAAAGGCCGGGCCACTCGGGGATGACCGTGAGGGATCGCAGCCACCCCCGCCAAACGACCTTCCCGGCATCGGTACGGCCGAGAGGTGAGATGGCGGAGATCAAACGGTTGTATGTGGTGAACGCATCGAAAGCCTGCAGACCATTGTCCCGGCCTCCATATGCCATAGCAGCGATCATCAGGAAGGTGTAGCCGAGTGCTGCGAACCCGAGAACCACGGGCTCTCCTGACTGAGGACTCACCAATTCGAGCCAGGTGAAAGCGACGAAGCCGACGGTGGCAGGCCAAACGCCAAGACGGTCGAGCACGGCCGGCCGCTCCTCGACGCGAAGCTGCCCACCCAGGGATCGCCACGGGTTCAAATCCGTGTACCAGTCGCCGACCAGGACCGCGAGGAAAGGGATGATGAGCCAAAACACGACCCACACCATGACCGGGGCGATGGTTGGGCGGGTCGGCTCCGTTTCGAGCCCGGCAACGGCAGGGACTATCTGACCGACGACCAAAGCCAACGAAATGACCCCGAGCGTCCCAAGGACAGGTCTCAACCAATGCCCCGCCCCGAACGGGGCCGAAGCGGAGTAGTCGGGCCCGCCTTGAAGCCGGGGCTTGGGCCACAAGACGGAGAGGGCGACAAAAGAAGCGACGAGAACCAGCCCCGCCCCCACGACGAACAGCTCCAGAGGCATCGGCAGATCCGTCCGACCACCGATCCCGTGTGCGCGAGCGACATCAGGGAGGCCGACCAAGAGCGCCAGCGCGACCCCAGCCAACGTCGTGGAGCGGACATGGTTGCGCATCCCGGTGACGCTAGGAGCTGTGATCTTTCAACACGCAATTCCGACCGTGACGGCGACCTCTAGGCTCGGAGCGATGCGCTGGGCGAAGAGGATCGGGTTTGCGCTCCTGGTCTTCGTGGTGGGGCTGGCGACCTTCGCAGCATGGACGGTGAGACGGTCTTTTCCACAGACCGACGGCCGGGTCGAGGCTGACGGCCTTTTCTCACCTGTTGAGGTGGTGAGAGACGCCTGGGGCGTCCCCCACATCTACGCCGAGAACCCACACGACCTGTTCTTCACGCAGGGATACACCCACGCCCAGGAGCGATTCTGGCAGATGGATTTCTGGCGGCATATCGGCTCCGCCAGGGTGTCGGAGCTCTTCGGAGAGAGTCAACTGGACGCGGACCGATTCCTCCGTTCCCTCGGGTTCGCAGACCTGGCCCGACAAGAGCTGGAGACCATGGACCAGAGTTTGGCTGACATCCTCGAGTGGTACTCGCAAGGTGTCAATGCGTACCTAGCCGAGAGGGACGGGGCATCCCTGAGCCTCGAGTACGCACTCCTGTCACTGCAGAACCCCGACTACGACGTGGAGCCATGGGAACCGGTCCACACGCTCACGTGGGCAAAGCTGATGTCGTGGGACCTGAGCGGGAATATGCGAGATGAGATCGAAAGGGCGGTTCTCAGCTCAGTTCTCCCGAGAGAGCGTGTAGAGCAGCTCTATCCGCCCTATCCCGACGAGCATCCGGTGATCGTCGAACCAGGCGAGTCGTCGGCTGACAACGGGTCCCAGTTCGTCGAGCTCCCGGCCGGATCGGTCCAGGCCCTAGCGGATGCCGGGTTCGTCGCACGGAGTGTCTGGAATCTGACCGGTGGGGGCTTCGAAGGCATCGGATCGAACAACTGGGTCGTCGCCGGATCCCGAACGGCTTCGGGGCTCCCCTTACTCGCCAACGACACCCATCTGGGGATCCAGATGCCTTCGATATGGTTTCAGAACGGGCTCCACTGCGTCGGCGACGCCGCTGATTGCCCCTACCAGGTCGTGGGTTTCACATTTGCCGGCGTGCCGGGGGTGGTCATCGGGCACAACGAACGGATCGCGTGGGGCGTGACGACCGAGGCGGTCGACACCCAGGACCTCTATATCGAGAAGGTGAACCCGGCGAACCCCGGTCAATACGAAGCCGACGGCGATTGGGTGGATTTCGAGGTCCGCAGCGAGACCCTCCAGGTGGCGGGTGGGGATCCAGTCCAATACGACGTTCGATCGACTCGACACGGCCCGGTGATTTCGGGGACTTTCCTCGACGAGAACGAGCTCGACGGCACATCGGTATTTGAAATGCCCCAGGACTACGTGGTGGCGCTCGCCTGGCAGACGCTGTCGCCCTCCACACTGGTCGAAGCGATCATCGGGCTGAACACCGCTCGGAATCACGAGGACTTCCGGGAGGCCATGAGTCATTGGGACATCGCAGCCCAGAACGTGATCTACGCAGACATCGAAGGCAACATTGCCTACCAGGCCACCGGGGAGGTCCCGACTCGGGCCGGGGGGGATGGCCGATACCCGGCGCCCGGCTGGACATCTGAGCACGAGTGGACGGGGCTGGTGCCATTCGAGGAGATGCCGTGGCTCCTCAACCCATCTGACGGCTTCATAGAGACGGCGAATCAGCTGGTCAACAGGGAGGGGACATTGCCCTTCATCGGGGTGGATGGGGCTCGTGGATACCGAGCCGCCCGCATCGAAACCTTGATCGAAGAGTCATCGAGTCACACGGTCGAATCCATGCAAGACATCCAGTTCGACAATCGCGACGGTGGGGCCGTTTCGATCATCCCATATCTCATCGAGGTCGATTCTGCGGGCGACGAGACGATTCGCCCCGTCCAGGATCGGCTCGACGCCTGGGCTCGGATGGAGGATCTTCAGGTGACCGGCTCGTCTTCCGGCGCGATGCTCTACCAGGCGGTCTGGCGACATCTCCTGGCAAACACCTTCCACGATGAGATGCCCGAAGAACACTGGCCCGAGGGAGGAAGCCGATGGTTTCGTGTGATTCGGAACCTCCTCGAGATGCCGAACGACCCGTGGTGGGATGATGTCTCAACGTCGCAGCTCGAGACCCGCGACGACATTCTCAGCGCTTCGATGCTCGACGCTCATGACGAGCTGGTGGAGCTGCTCGGGGACGAGCCCGATGATTGGATGTGGGGAGACCTTCACGTTGCTCGTTTCGAGAACCAGACTTTCGGCCAGTCGGGAATCGGCCCTATCGAGTGGCTGTTCAACCGCACGGCACCCACACGCGTGGCAGGTAGTGAGTCGATCGTCAACGCGGTGGGTTGGGACACCAACGAGTCCTATTCGGTGGATTGGCTGCCGGCACAACGGATGGTGGTCGACCTCTCCGACCTTGCCTCTTCGACCTTCATCCACACCACCGGCCAGTCCGGTCACGCTTTCCACCCCATGTACGACAACATGCTCGAAGCCTGGACCAACGGTGAGCAGGCCCCGATGAACTGGACGCGCGACCAGGTCGACGCCGACGCGACCTCCACTTTGACGCTGGTCCCGGCGGTTCAGGACTGAACTACATGCAAACGGGACGAATAGGCTCGCCCGGCATGACGGACTCCGCGACCAGATATGCCAGCAGCCGAGGGGTCCACATCGCCTACCAGACTCATGGGTCGGGCCCACCCGATCTCGTGATGATTCCGGGCATCTTCTCGCACATCGAACTCGGCTGGGAGGAACCCACCTATGCCCGATTCCTGAGACGGCTGGCGTCGTTCTCGCGATTGGTGCTCCTCGACCTGCGCGGCGTGGGCCTCTCGGATCGTGCAGCCGTGTTGCCGACCCTCGAAGAGCAGATGGACGACGTCACCACGGTGCTCGACGAAATCGGCTCCGAGGAGGCCATCGTCTTCGGCGTGTCTCAAGGGGGCCCCATGGCCATGCTGTTCACCGCCACACATCCAGCCAGGACGACTGGCCTGATCCTCTACGGGGCCTACGCGGCTGCGATCGGTGGAGCGCAGGGCGATGGGACTCGCTCGGAGGAATGGATCGATCAGTATCTGGATCAGATCGAGAAGGCATGGGGGACCGGGATGCATCTCCCTGATGTCGCGCCGTCGAAGGTCTCTGACCCGGGCTTCGCACGCTGGTGGTCGAAGTTCGAGAGGCACGTATGCGCCCCCGGAAATGCCCTCGCCTTCGTCCGAACGCACTCGAAAGACGATGTCCGCGAGGTCCTCCCGGCGATCTCCGTCCCGACTCTCGTTATCCAACGCGAACAGGACACATACCGGGATCCGAGGAATGCCGAGTATCTGGCAACGATGATTCCGGATGCTTCGCTGGTGGAGACACCTGGCGTCGACCACCTTCCCTACGTCGGAGACCAGGAGTCGATTCTCAGAGAAATCGAGTACTTCGTCACGGGGATGAGACGCGGGCCCGAGCCCGATCGGAGACTCGCCACGGTGATGTTCACCGACCTGGTCGAGTCAACGAAGCGAGCCGCCGAACTGGGCGATCAGCGGTGGCACGAGCTGCTCGACCTGCATCACGCATCGGTACGTCGAGAACTGGACCGATTCAGGGGTACCGAGATCAAAACGGCAGGGGACGGGTTCCTGGCGACATTCGACGGCCCGGCCCGAGCTATCAGATGTGCTCTGTCGATAAGAGAGAGCCTGGGGAGCCTCGACCTGGACATGACAGCCGGGCTGCATACCGGTGAGATCGAGATCGCAGACGGTGACGTGGCCGGGATAGCCGTTCATATAGGAGCGCGAGTCGCCGCGATAGCCCGGCCCGGAGAGATATTGGTATCTCGCACAGTGAAGGACCTGGTGGCCGGTTCGGGTATTCAGTTCGCCGACCGGGGCACCCACATTCTGAAGGGTGCACCGGACGAGTGGCAGCTCTACGCCGTCGAGAGCGGCGGGTAAGGAACGATCAGTCGAGGAATCCGCTGATCTCCTCGAGAACTCTCTCCGGATGGGTCCAAACGACCTCGTGACGAGCTCCAGGTATCTCCACCAACTCGACGTCGGGAATCAGGGACGCCAGCTCGTATTGCCATGCCGGCGGGACGAGAAGGTCGTCGATGGGGATCATCACCATCGTCGGAATCTCGAGTCTTCCCACCCACTTCCGGGAATCGAAGCGCAACAAGGCCAGAGTGGCCTCGGCGCCGGCGTCGGGATCCCGTCGGTGCGTCTCCTGCCACAGCCAGCGGGCGTGCTTTGGGTCGACTGCTCCGGTGGCCAGCAGGTATCCGGATCGAACCTCGGGGGTCCCAATGCCCGTGAGCCTCTCCCATGCTCGAGCCACTACCGCACCGAACACCCGCAACCACTTCATCTGATCCGGGTGAGCGGCGAATGTGGCAATGAGGACCAGTCGGCTGACCCGGCCGGGATGACGCTGCGCCAGCGCCTGGGCAATCGTCCCTCCCATCGAGTAGCCGACGGCATCAACCGCACCCACACCTATCGCATCGAGAACGCCGATCATGTCGTCGGCCACATCCTCGACCTCATATCGCCCCGACGCCTGGGGAGCGAGACCATGATTGCGGTGATCGATCATGATGACCCGACGCTCGGTGGCCAACTTCTGACCGATCTGATACCACTCACCCAGTGAGGAACCCGCCAGGCCGTGAAGGAGAAGGATCGGTCTTCTCCCCTCCGGGCCGGCTTCCCGCACCAGGAATTCCTCGTCTCCGACGTAGACCGTACGGCCCTGGAGGCGCCATGGATGCTCCTGAGATCCCTTGAACTCAGGCACGACAACCGGGCCCAACAACCTCCACAAGACCCAAGCGCCGAGCAGCCGCTTCACCCACCTCATGAGCCGAGATCCCCCACCGCAAAGACCAGGTCGTCGACCGGCCTGCCGCCGATGAGATGCTGGTCGATGACCCGATCGAGACGCTCCACATCGAGTCGGGCGTACCAAGTTCCCTCCGGGTAGACGACCGCGATTGCACCCTGCTCGCATATGCGAAGACAGTCGGCCTTGGTCCGGAGCACACTCCCCGAGCCCGCGTCTATCGGGTCGGGGTCATGGGCCATATCACCTTGCCACTTCGGTGGAGCGCTGGTGACGCCCAGATCCTTGAGCCGGTTCTTCAGGTGACGCCAGAGCTCGTTGGTGTACTCGACAGACGCACACCTCGGGTTGGATTGATCGGCGCAGAGGAAGATGTGTCGCTGCGCTCCTGGCACCGAAAGACTGTTTGATATCGACCGGAGCCGCTCGTCGGGATTCACGTCGCCAACGTTAAGCCAACCGAAGTCCCTTTTCGGAAGTGAGACGACCGATCACGGTCCCACCAGCCACCTCCACGAAACCGGCGGCCCGGCCTTCCGGGATTGCGACGAGCAGCCCACCCGAGGTTTGTGCATCGACCGCGATCTTGAGATCGGCGTCGGCGCGTTCGGTCGCCACCTCGGGGCGTAGTGATTCGAGGTTACGCTGGGACCCTCCCGGCCAGATCCCTTGTGAAAGAAGCTCTTCGGCCCCCTCGAGCACGGGCACGCGGTCGAACTCGACCACCGCACCGACGCTGGAAGCGTCACACATCTCCCGCAGATGCCCGAGAAGCCCGAAGCCGGTCACGTCCGTAGCGGCCTGGGCCCCGTGTGGCTTGAGATTCTCACCGGCAGATCGGTTGAGCGTCGTCATCAACTCGATCGCTCTGCGCTCCAAGTCGGCGGGACAGCGCCCCCGCTTGATGGCTGTCGTGACCACACCTATCCCCAGCGGCTTGGTCAGGACCAGGACGTCACCGGCACGGCCGCCTCCGTTGGTTACAAGCCGATCGAGGGCAACCAGACCGGTGACGGCGTAACCGAAAGTCGGTTCGGGGCTATCGATGGAGTGCCCCCCAACCACGGTACAACCGGCCTCCGCCATCAGATCCATGCCACCGCGGATCACCTCGCCGGCCAAATCGAGAGGCAGCTCGTCTCTGGGCCAACCGATGTACTGCAGCGCGGTGAGCGGCTCGGCCCCCATCGCATAGACATCACTGAGTGCGTTGGCGGCAGCGATACGACCCCAATC
Organism: bacterium; assembly: GCA_024638655.1. Classification (GTDB taxonomy): domain Bacteria; phylum Actinomycetota; class Acidimicrobiia; order Spongiisociales; family ZC4RG35; genus Ww567. The sequence continues at coordinate 52,444 of JAHEJW010000008.1, forward strand.
AGATGGTGAGTCGACCACCGGAGTGAAGATGTCGACCGTCTGAACGAGGGCGCGTCCGTTTCCCAGCGCGTAAACGCCGGCGTCGTCCCCCGTGGCCATCCCGACTTTCAAGTCCGGATGACGGGACGCAACATGGCCTTGGACGGGACTCAGAACCTGAGCCAGCTCGGCCGGGCCGAGCTTGCAGGCTCAGCCCGACCCGTGGCTGTAACTGGTGAGGCGAACTTCGGTCACGGTCGTCGAGATTACGCCCCTGCCGGCGGGAGCCGACAAGATCGCCTGGAACAGCCCCAGGTCACCGTTAACCTCTCGCTCTCCATGTCGGAGCAGACCACCTTCCTGACCCCTGCAGCGCTCGCAAAGCTCCGCAAGGAGCTCGATCAACTGACAACTGAGGGGCGCAGGGAGATCGAGGAGCGCATCGCGGAGGCGCGTTCTCATGGCGACCTGCGGGAGAACGCCGACTACGACGCCGCCAAGAACGACCAAGGCATGATGGAGGCGAGGATCCGCAAGTTGAAGCACATCCTGGACACCGCCGAGGTCCGCGAAGTCGAAGACACGGGAAGGGTCGAGGTGGGAACGGTGGCGACCGTCATCGATGATGATGGCGACGAGTTGGAGTACTTCGTCGCACCTCAGGAGAACAAGGTCTCCGGCATGCTCCTCGCTTCACCAACCAGCCCGCTGGGCGCAGCCCTGCTGGGGGCTTCCGTCGGTCAGGAAGTCTCCTACGAGGCTCCGGCCGGCACCTTCACGGTCACGGTGAAGTCGGTCCGCCCGTACGACGGCTAGACCGGGCGTCACCGGCGTCCTGGCGCTCGCGCTGCTGTAGCCTGCGCTTTCTCCGACATCGGTAGGGCCCGATATGAGACTCCGGCTCAGAAGCCCGCGTCAACTTGCCAGGAGCCTGCTCACAGCAGCGCGTCGCGACCCAGACCAGGTCGCCGACTATCTCGAAGCCAACACCGAGGAGTGGGGTGCGCTCGCTGTAACCGCACCCGGGGACGCCGCCGACGTCCTCGAGCAGCTCGAGGAGGAAGACGCCGCCGGTCTCCTCGCCGACCTCGACCCGACCGAGGCAGCCGAAGTCCTCGAGGAGATCGCCCCGGAGCTCGCCGCCGAGCTGATCGAAGACCTCCCCATTGACAACCTGGCAGCGGCGCTCAGCGAAATGCCGGGTGAGGCTGCCGCCGACCTGATCGGTGAGCTCGACGAAGGGATCCAGGAGCACCTCTTTGCGGCCATGGACGACGAGTCGGAGGCCGAGGTAAGGGAACTCCTCGCCTACCCCACGGACAGCGCCGGTGGCCTGATGACCACCGAGATCGCATTCCTTCCCCTCGGTCTCACGACCGGCGAGGCGATCGAGCGAATCCGGCAGCTTCACGAGGAGTACGAAGATCTCTCCTACGTCTACATCGTCGACGACGACAACGTCCTCAAAGGTGTGCTGTCATTTCGCGATTTGGTGTTCGTTCGACCTGGCTCACCACTCGCCGACGTAATGGTGCCCGATCCGATATCAGTCAACGTCATGGCCGACCGTGAGTTGGTGGCCGAGTTGTGTCAGCGGTATCACTTGTTTGGCATCCCGGTCACCGACGATGTGGGAAGGCTGGTCGGCATGGTCGCGACCGACGCGGTGATCGAGGCCATTCAGGACGAGGCGACCGAAGACTTCGCCGCTGCGGTTGGGGCCGGAGTCGAGGAGACCGTCTACTCCAAGGTCGTCGAATCGTTCCGGATGAGGGCGCCCTGGCTGGTACTCAACCTCTTCCTCGCGCTGGTGGTCGCCTGGGTGATCGAGCGGCAGACGGGTGTGATCAGCCGCGAACCCGTGCTGGCGGCTCTGATGCCAGTGATAGCGCTCCTCGGCGGGAACGGAGGGAATCAAAGCCTCGCCGTGATGATCCGGTCGCTGGCGTCCGATGACGTACCGGCCGCGCAGGTTCCCGCGATCTTGGGGCGCCAAGCCGGTGTCGGGCTCCTCAATGGACTCCTCCTCGCCGTCGTATCCGGGTTCGTCACGTACCTGCTCCTGGTCTCGGAGGTCTTCGTCTCCAACGCCCCCGAGTTCGACGTGGCCACCATCGTCGCTCTCGCCGCACTGACCAACCTCATGATTGCCGCCGTGGCCGGAGCCGGCATCCCGCTGGTACTTCGGAAGCTCGGTCAAGACCCAGCCCTTGCCTCGTCGATATTTCTGACCCTCATCACCGACGTGGTGGGCTTTGGAGGCTTTCTGGTCGTGGCCGCGATTCTCCTTTGACGGCCATCGTGACTCCTCGCGAAGCCGGGTATGCGACCGGGCGACGACGTGTCAGCTTGCGAGTACGAACTCGCCGAACTCGGAGAAGGGGCCCTGGAAGATGACGCGGTCGCCGTTGGTGAGCGTGAGGAAATGATGGTCGCTCAGGGCTTGGGTTTGGTCGTCGGTCCTGTCGTCCTCAGGCACAGCGAATGCCTCGGCTGCACCCGCATCGTCGAAGACCTCGGCCCCCCAGAGCTCGGGGTCGGCCTCTTTGAGATCTCCAATGAAATTGACCAGATCGACGTCGGTGTAAGCCCCTTCCGGGATCACGATGTGGAGGACGTCGCCGTTGTCGGTCGAGATCCGAGCAACAACCTCATGGCTCGTCACGGTCTCCCCAACCAGGGTCGTCGACGGCGCTGCGGCGGTGTCCTCAGTGGTCGTGGTCGAATCGCCCTCAGGCGCCTCGGTGGTCCCGGTGATGACAGATGTCGTCGTGCTCAGGGCGGCCTCGTCGCCGTCGCAGGCGACTGTGACGACAGCCATCGAGACGAGCAGGGCCAGCAGTGTGCGTGACTTCATGCCATGTCAACGTAACCGCACTTGCCTCGGGTTCCCGGTCAAAGCGCCTCGATCCGCTCAGCGAAGCGGGCAGCGAGTCTTCGAGTCATCGGGCCGGATGCGAAAGTCCGCTCCCCGACAGCCGTCACTCCCTGGACTTCTCGGATGGTGGACATCGCCATCACCTCGGTCGCCTGGCCGAGCCGATCGAGCTTCCACTCTCCCTCTACGATCTCGATGCCCGACTCTCGCGCCAAGTCGAGGGTGACTCCCCTGGTTATCGAGAACAGGATGCCCAGATCCAGTGAGGGAGTCTCCAGTCGACCGTCGACGACCCAGCCGACCGAGAAGGTCGGCCCTTCCAGAACCACTCCGTCGGTCGTGAGCAGCAGCGCATCGTCGAAGCCATGGTTCTGGGCCTGGCGTCGGGCCGAGAGATTCGGGGCATAGGAAATCAGCTTTGCCCCGGCGAGAGCCCAATCGACGCCGGCGGAATGCCATGGAGCCACCACCGGATAGAGCGTGGTGGTGTCATCGCCACGGGGCCAAGGATGGGAAAACACAATGACCCGGCTCGGACCTTCGATCCCAGGCACACTGCCGCCACGCGTGACCACGACGCGTACCGCTCCGTCGTCGACCTCGGCCGCACTCTTCCTCACCCAATCCAAGAGATCGGCCCGGGATGGCAGGACGATCTCGAGGGCACCCGCGCTTCGTTCAAGACGATCGAGATGACCGTCGAGCTCAAACGGCTTTCCCCGGTAAGCCCTGAGAACCTCGAAACACCCATCACCGCGAAGCACCGATGAGTCGGTCACCGGGATGAGACCGTCGCTCGGCTCGCCATTGATGTAGATGGTGCCGATCATCTCGGCCGGTAGGCGTTGGTGATGGGCAGACGTCGATCCTTCCCAAAGGCCTTGATGGTGATCTTCACGCCTGGCGCGGCCTGTCTCCGCTTGTACTCGTTGCGGTCGACCATCTTGGTGATCTCGTCGACAACGGCCGAGTCGTATCCGTCTTCGACGATCTCGTCGACGCTCATGTCTCTCTCCACGTAGCGCTCCAGGATGGCATCGAGCTCCTCGTAGGGAGGCAAGGAGTCCGAGTCGAGCTGTCCCGGTCTCAGCTCTGCCGACGGTGGCTTGTCGATCGAGTTCTGAGGGATCACCTCGCCATCCTTGTTCCTCCACCGCGCCAGGTCGTAGACCAGTGTCTTGAAGACGTCCTTGAGGACGGCGTAGCCGCCGACCATGTCTCCGTAGAGCGTTGCATAGCCGGCCGCCATCTCCGACTTGTTGCCCGTGGCGACGACCATCTCACCGAACTTGTTGGAGATGGCCATGAGGATCGCACCTCTCGCCCGTGCCTGGAGGTTCTCTTCAGCCACACCGAACTCACTTCCCTCGAACAGTGGCGAAAGAGCCTCGAGTTGGGCGGCGTAGACGCCGTCGATGGGAATCAAGTCGAAACGGATGCCCAGTTTGTCGGTCAGCGCCCGTGCGTCGTGGATCGAGTGCTCAGAGGAGTATCTAGTAGGCATGGCGACGCCGCGAACCGATTCCGGCCCAAGAGCATCTGCGGCGATGGTGGCCGTGAGCGCAGAGTCGATACCACCCGAGAGGCCGACGACGACGCTGCCGAACCCGTTCTTGCGGACATAATCGCCAAGCCCGGTGACGAGAGCGCTGTACACCTCTTCTGTCGGGTCGAGGAGCGGAGCGACCGAGCCGACATCGCCGGGACTCGAGCCGACCGGTACGTCGACCACGAAGAAGTCCTCCTCGAACTGCGGCGATCGGTGCAGGACCTCGCCGTGGGCGTCGAGAACCAAAGAAGCACCGTCGAAGACCAGCTCGTCCTGGCCCCCGACGAGGTTCAAGTAGACCAATGACGATCCGGTCTCCCGAGCGCGTGTCGCCAGCATCTCCTCCCTCGAGCCTGCCTTTCCCCGGTGGAAGGGGCTGGCGTTGATGTTGAGGAGGACTTCGGCACCTTGGGCGGCCTGCTGGGACGGCGGCCCGTCGGAAACCCAGATGTCTTCACATATCGAGACACCCACGCTCCGCCCTGCCAGCTCCCAGACCCGCGCCGGCTCGGTGCCCACAGCGAAGTAACGGTCTTCGTCGAAGACCCCGTAGTTGGGCAGCATCACCTTGTGGTAAACCCCTTCGACCCGGCCATCGCGAAGCACCGCCGCGGCGTTGGCCGTCTCTCTCGTCACGGCGTCGATCGCTCCCCGGGGACGTCCCGACGCGAAATCGACGAATCCCACGACCACAGCCGTGTGCTCGGTCCGTTTCGCAAGCTCCTCGACCGCCCTGCGATTCTGCTCGACGAAGCCACGACGCAGAACCAGGTCTTCGGGGGGATACCCCGAGACTGCCAATTCGGGAAGGAGCAAGACGTCGGCGCCGGCCTCCTCGGCCCGCTCGATGGCCTCACCGATGATCCGAGAGTTCCCAACGATGTCACCCACGGTCATGTTCGCCTGTGCGCCGGCGACTCGAAGCGTCATACGGGGACACGTTACGCGGTGGTCGCTAGCACGCCACCGTCATAGCCTGGGCATGTGACCGATCAGCAACCGGGGACCTCCCACGACCTGACCCGATTGGGATACGACACGGAAACGGTCGAAGCGATCAGACGGGCCGTGGGGGCCAGCCCCGACCCGATCGACGGTCTCCACCGGCTCGTTCCGATCCTCGAGGCAGCCCCCAGTCTCGCTCTCGAAACCACAACGTTGGAGCGTGTCGTCGCAGTGTCGGCGGTCAGCCGGGCCCTGAGCCAGGCCTTGGCGAACCACCCCTCGCTTCTGACGTCGACCCCCACAGACTCGATACCGCTCCAGGTCAGAGCAACCCTGGTCCAGGTTGCCGCGGAAGACCTCACAGGAGCGATCGACTTCACAGAAGCGACACGGCGTTACTCACATGCCCTTGACGAGATCGTCGAATCCGCCCTCGATCGTGCGAGACGGGCCGTCTCTGCGCGACATCCGATGGCCTTGGAACTCCCCTTCGCGGTGATCGCAATGGGGAAATGGGGGGCCCTCGAGGTCAACTACTACTCAGACGTCGACCTGGTCTTCGTGCATGACAGCCCGGCTGGCCGCGAAACCGAAGCCAGAGCCGCGGCACTCGCGCTCGCCAGTCGCCTGATCTCGGCCCTCAGCGCACCGACTTTCGACGGTCCAGCCTTGGTGGTTGATGCAGACCTTCGACCCGAGGGAACAATGGGCCCCCTCTCACGCAGTCTCAACGGATACGTCTCCTACTACGACAGATGGAGCGAGCCCTGGGAGCTGCAAGCCCTCATGAAATGCCGTCCTGCCGCGGGCGATCCACAGCTGGGTCAGCGATTCGCCGAAATGGCAGACCGGCTCGTCTGGGAAGAGGGTCTTGGCCCCGAAGCGTTGCGAAGTATCAGATCGATCAAGGCTCAGTCAGAGGCAAATGCGCTTTCCGGTGACCTCAAGCGGAGTCGTGGTGGCATTCGAGACATCGAGTTCGCGGTGCAGTTGCTTCAGCTCGTACATGGGAGATTCGATCCGGACTTGAGAACCGGCTCCACGCTGGACGCCATCCGGGCCCTCGAGCGGCACGGCTACATCGAGATCGAGGAAGGTGAGCGATTGGCGGACTCCTATCGCTTCTTGCGGGAGACCGAACACCGCCTGCAGCTCTGGGATCTCCAGCAAACACACCAACTCCCGTCCGCAACCGAGGACCTTGAGCGTCTAGCCCGAAGCCTTGGATTCACCTCCGATCCTGTGGCCGAGTTTCAGCGCCGACTCGGCGAGGTGAGGGCCATAGCCCGGGACCTCCACGAGAGGTTGTACTTCCGACCCATCCTGGAGTCGCTCGCTGGTGTGGCTGACGCCCGTCTCGACGCCGAAGCCGCAGCCCTGAGACTCGAAGCACTGGGCTTCCATGACGTCGCCGCCGCGACCAGGGCCGTCGAAGAACTGACCAAAGGCCTCACCCGTCGCTCGAGGGTGATGCAACAGATGCTTCCTTTGATGCTCGACTGGCTGTCCCGATCCCCGGATCCCGATCTTGGCCTATCCCAATTGAGGCTGCTGTTGGCGAACACGCCCGATCACGGGGCGCTGGTCTCGCTCCTGCAGGGAAACCCACTGGCGGGCGAGCGGCTCTGTCTCCTCCTCGGCACGGGCCGTCTTCTCGGTGACCTGTTGGACCGCATCCCCGAATTCGTGCCCAGGCTGGCCAGCGAGAGCCTCATCGGTGATGTGCGCGATCTCGAAGGTGCCACGGAAAGGCTCATCGGGCTGCTCGACTCAAGGCCGGAACCGGAGGCGAAGATCGGCACGATCCGAAGGTTCACCAGACGGCGAAAGCTCCGAATCGCAGCTCGCGACATCCTCGAGGACGTGGATCCGCAAATGACTCTGAGAGGGTTGTCCGATAGCGCTGACGCTGCGATGACCGGAGCGGTCCACATTCTCGATCCGGACCGCTCCATCGGGTTCGGGATCATCGCCATGGGCAAGTGGGGCGGGCGGGAGCTGTCCTATGGGTCGGATATCGACCTGATGTACGTCTATGGCCAGGAGGGAGACAGGGAGGCCGCACTCGAGCTCGCCTCAGCCCTGAGACGGGTGCTTTCAGAGCCAAATCGTCATGGTGAGGCATATGCACTCGACGCCGATCTCCGCCCCGAGGGGAGAAAAGGCCCGCTCGCGCGCTCGCTCGACGGATACCGGCGCTACTACGACGACTGGGTTGAGCCATGGGAGATGCTCGCCCTGGTCAAAGCCCGCCCTGCAGAAGGCGACCAGGAAGTCCTGGACTCCTTCAGGTCACTGATCGAGAGTCTCATTTGGAGAGACAAGGTCCCCGAGTCAATCATCCGCTCGATCCGGCAGGTGAAGGCCCGGGTCGAGACCGAGCGAATTCCCCCTGGCGAGGACCCGGATTTCCATCTCAAACTCGGTCCCGGTGGGCTCTCCGATGTCGAGTTCCTGACTCAGCTCCTCCAACTTCAACACGGTGGCCCCGACCCATCGCTACGGGTGACCGGCACCATCGAGGCGCTCGACGCTCTCCGCGTCGCAGGTGTGGTCTCACCGGCCGATCATGCGGTGCTGCGCGACTCGTATGTCTTCTGCACCAGGGTGCGCATGAGGCTCCACCTCCAAAGCGGACGGGTGTCGGATTCCTTGCCGACCGATGCAATCGCCAGCACCCGCCTAGCCGTCTCACTCGGCTTTGATCGCACGACCGAGTTGCGCGAGCAATACCGAAAGCACACGAGACGGGCGCGTAAGACCTTCGAACGACTGTTCTTCGACTGAACTTCGCAACCCCGCACTCGAAGTCACGATCACGCCCAGTTAGGCTTTTCCCATGCTTAGCCCGTCCGAACTGACAGGGCTGGCGGAGGAGGTCACCCCCAAAGCCGTGGATCTGCGTCGTCGGCTCCACCAGATTCCCGAGCCGGCTCACGAGGAGCACGAGACCACCGCGTTGATCGGCGCGATCCTCGAGGACAGCGGTCTCGAGCCAAACCGGCGAACACCCCGTACGGGTTTGTGGCTGGATGTCGGTGACGATCCCAAGGTCGGGTTCAGGGCAGATCTAGATGCCCTGCCAATATTCGAGCCGACCGGGAACATCCCCCGATCGCGCAACGAGGGCTGGATGCACGCCTGCGGGCACGATGCCCATGCAGCGATAGCTACCGGTATCGCTCTTGCGATCTCACGTCTCGCCCTCCCGGTGGGGGTGCGATTCCTCTATCAGCCGGCCGAAGAGGCCAACCCCGGAGGCGCAAGCGAATTCGTCGGCGAAGGGCTCGTCGACGACCTACGCGGCCTGATCGCTTTCCATGTCGACCCGAGCCTCGAGGTGGGGCGGATCGGGTCGAAGGCGGGGCCCATCACCGGGAGTGCAGACGGCTTCACGATCACACTCACCGGGCCTGGCGGTCACACCTCTCGCCCACACAAGACGGTCAACCTGATCGATGCCGCCGGGCGGGTCGTGCGCGAGCTCCCAGAGGCGATTCGCCAGTCGATCGATTCGCGTACCCCCATCGTCATCGTGTTCGGCTCGATACACGGTGGAAGCACGTCGAATGTGATACCGACGGAGGTGACTCTCGTGGGCACGGTTCGGACTTTGGATCGGTCGATTTGGGACCTGCTTCCCGGCATCGTCGACAAGACCCTCGGCCATATCCTCGCCATCACCGGCGCCGACTACCTGCTCGACTACCGGCAGGGGATACCCCCGGTCGTCAATGACGATCGCGTCGTCGAGACCGCCACCTCGTCGATCAGGGAGGTCATCGGGCCAGACTCTGTCGTGCCGACCGAGACGAGCTTGGGTGGTGAGGACTTCTCCAACTATCTGGACATCGTCCCGGGTGCTCTTCTCAGACTGGGCGCCTATTCGGGGGGAGGAGATCTTCACTCCGCATCGTTCAAGGTCAACGAGGCTTCGATCGGGGTGGGCATCAAAGCAGGGGTGGCAGCTCTCGTGGGTCTCACTTATCAAGTGTGACGCCCTCGCGGCATTCCACCCCATCACCGGTTCGGTTACGATCGCTGACGGATGTCGGTGGAAAAGCAACAAGATGTGGCCGAGTACATCCCCCACATCGGCGCGACCCGTCAGTACTGGCGGGACATCATTCTCGGAGTCAACGACGGATTGGTGTCCGTCTTCCTCCTTGTGGTGGGCGTGGTGGGCGGTGGTCTCTCCCCCAGCCAGGTATTCCTCACGGCTATCGCCGGTGCCATCGCTGGGGCGGTGTCGATGGCGGCAGGCGAGTATCTGGCCACGAAGTCACAGGACGAGGTGCTCGAAGCCGAGCTCGAGCTCGAGCGTATGCACATCGAGAACTTCAGAAGCCAGGAGCTATCACAGTTGCGAGGCTTTTTCAGAGACATGGGTGTCCGCCCGACGGATCTCGACAACGTGATATCAGCCTTTGCCGAAAACGATGAAGCCCTCCTGAACGCTATGGCAGCGCTTGAATTCGGTGTAGTCGAGTCCGAGCGTCGCTCTCCCTACCGGGCGATGGCTGCGTCCGGTTTGCTTTTTCTCGCAGGCTCCCTGCCTTCGGTGCTTCCTTTCGCACTGATCGAGTCGGCCGGGGTGGCCTTGGTTTGGGCTACGACACTCACCTTGCTGGGCCTGTTCGTGGTCGGAGTGATCAAGGGCAGCGTCGCGAACAGTCACAGGATCAAGTCGGGCTTGGAGAACATGGTGATAGCAGGTCTCGGCGGGCTGTTGGCCTGGTTCATCGGAAATGCCGTGGGAGCCACCCTCGCCTGAACCTGAGCTAGCACTTTGCTTGCAAATGTTAGCAGCTTGCTGTAAGCTAGCAGTTGATGAACGAGAGCAAGCACAGTGATCTGGGCGAATTCATCCGCAACCAACGTGAGCGGGCGAATTTATCGCTTCGCCGTCTGGCAGACAAGGCGGGGATATCAAACCCCTACCTCAGCCAGATAGAGCGCGGTATCAGAAAGCCATCCGCCGAGATCCTCAAAAACCTCTCGCGAGCGCTGGAGATCTCGGCCAGCTCGCTTTACAGCAAAGCTGGCCTGATCGACGAAGACCTGCCACCGGCAACGGTCTTCGAGGCCATCGAGGCGGACGACCGCCTCGACGTCGAGCAGAAGAATGTGCTACTCGATATGTACAAGGCGCTGGTCCGTTCCAACGGATCGGGAGCCGAAGGAGAACAGGAGTGATGGAAATGCAGACGAAGAACGTGCTGTACGCCGCCGTCGGTGCGCCAGTGGTCGCCGCCCGCAAGATGAGCGACCAGGTAGGTGCATGGAGGACGAAGGTCAACAAGGAAACTGCCGGCTACACCAAAGCCGCAGAGAAGACGCTCAGCGATTGGGCGGCCGAGGGCGAGAAGGTCGTCTCGCGGATCAGTGAGGGCACAGTCGTCGAGGAGATCTCACAAAAGGTCGATCTCGACCAGGCCAAAGAGCAGGTCAGCAAGCTGCGAGATCAACTCGAAGACATGCTCGAGACCTGGCGACAGTCCTTCCGCCCCGAGGAGAGGACAGATGCCCCGGCGGCCAGCAAGCCCGCCCCTGTGAAAGCTCCGGCTGCCAAGAAGCCGGCCGCGAAGACAGCCGCTGCCAAGAAGCCGGCCGCGAAAACAGCCGCCGCCAAGAAGCCGGCCGCGAAAACAGCCGCCGCCAAGAAGCCGGCGGCCAAGAAGACCGCTGCCTCTTCCACGGTCAAGAAGGCTGCCGCCAAGACCACAACGCCGGCGAAGACCAAGGCTTCCTGAGCGAAGTTCAGAATCACGAGAATCGCGCCGGCCCGCCGCTAAGGCGGGCCGGCGCGCCTTATCCGCGCAGATGCGGCGGTCTGTGCTTCAGCCGATCGAAGGCTCCAGCTCACCCGCCGAATCGATCCAGCCCTCGACCATGGACTCTGTGGGCAGGCGATCGACCACCCTGTGCGCCCCGTTCAGCCCGATGATCTTGGCCAACAACGCAGTTGGGTTTCGTCTCCGTAGGTCGCGCAGCGTGTCGACTCCCGCTTCTACGAGGAGCTCGGCGTACTCACCGCCAACGCCCTTCACTCTCAGAAGGTCTGCGTGATGTACCCACGTCTGCAGGTCCTTGGCGCTCAACCCGGTCAGCTTGGCTAAATCGGTACGGCCGCGACGAGTCGCGGCCTCCTCGATGAGCTTCTTGCTGGTCCTAACCCCCGCTTTGCGAAGCTTCGTTGCGTGCTTGTGATCGATACCGGCGACCTGATCGATCCGGGCCATTCTCTCTCGTATCTCCCTCAGCTAGAACCTAGCCATCGCGACTCTAAAACACTCGAGCCATCGCCCGTCAGGCCGTGTGCCGCGGTCGGAGCTCGACGACATCGCTCTCTGTGTCCACGTCACGAGGAGGGACATCGGAGAACCAAACCTCATTGACCCACTCCGGGTGAGCTCGCCAGAGACGCTGAGCCCCTTCGTCGCCGTCGAGCGACATGAGCCGGGGCCACAGCGAACGGTCGACCAAGACAGGGTTGCCCCAGCTGTACCTGTACTTGGGCACCGTCACAGGCTTGTGAGCCGACTCGTGTGACATCAGGAGGGCATCGACCACTTCCCGAGAGATGTCAGGTTGATCACCGATCACGATCAGCGCCCGGTCACAACGCGACAGACGGGTCAGAGCGTCGAAGCCGACCCGGATCGACGAGGCTATCCCCTCCTCCCATTCCAGGTTCTCGATGACGCCGGCGTCCCTCAGGTCGGTCTCCTCCAATATGCGCTCCGAATCGTGACCCAGCACTACCCAAACCTCATCCACCGGAAACGTGAACGTGGTGGCCACGACGTGTTCAAGAAGGTTTCTGTCGCCCCACGGCTCGAGTTGCTTGGGCCGGCCCAATCGTTGCGACCCCCCGGCAGCGAGGACTATGGCGGCGATTGGCATCTGATCCGACGTTACAACCGCTCAGACGGGCACAGGGAAGCGGGTGAGGGCGCCAACTCCATGAACATCGAGCGGTGACGGGACGTATATCTGGTGGACAGTCCCCCCGGCGCCGATGACCGCTTCCATGAGTGCCGCGACCACATCATCGACGGAGAACAAACCAGCCCCGCACACGGGGCAGACCTCCCCGGTTCTTGACAGGTAGCCGCATTGGTTGCACACCACGCCGGGCCGGACGAATGAGCCGGCAACCACCAGAGTGTCGATCGCCTGAGCGTTGGCCGCCTCGAGCGTCGAGGCCAGCCCGAGGAAAGCATTACCTCCCCCCCAGGCGGTGTCGCAGACACGTCCTGCCAGAGCTTCTTGACGCTCACGACGAACGATCAGGTCCAGCGCCACCAACTCAGACCGCAGGGCTGCCCCACCCAGATTGGCCGGGTTGGCAACGAACGTCGCCCGATGCAGGCGTTCGAGATAAGGATGAAGGGATCGGCCGATTTCCTCGGCGGTTGCTTCCTGGGCCCCGATCGCCACGTAGTCGAACTTCCGTTCCAGATGCTCCTCGAGGAGTCTCGACCCTGCGTCTTTCCATAGGCGGTTACTCGCCTCGTCCGCACGAGCGCGTACCCCATGTTCGTCATAGCCGGAGAACCCGCCGTAGTTGGACTTGCCGATTTCTACGACCAACGGCGCCCCAAGCTCATCGACCAGGCCAGCGAATGAGATGAAAGTCCGAGCCATGGTCCTGTCGGCGACGACAACCCCCGAACGGAGTGGCTTGGGTGCGGCACGTAGAGGTCGAAGGTATGGCCGCGGCCCGAGTACCGAGACGTTGCGAGTCGAGTGCGTCAGGGCCTCCATCACGAATATGTCGTCGGCGTGTGATGCGAAGACTGCATATGCCGGGGCGGATTCGATTTCGAATTGATCGGCGAGCCCGCGAATTCGCTCGGCGTCTGTGCGCACACTCATCTGAACGGAGCGATCCATCGATCCTGCTTGTTCGCGTACCGGGCGAATCAGATCGGATATCAGCGCAGCAAAACCCCCGGGGCTGGGGCGGTCGATGTAGAGAGAGATCAGTGAACCGGTGGCGCTCTTCAGGTCTGCTATCGGGTCGCGAATCGCGCTCACCAAAGCCTCCAATCGAACCGTGAACCTTCCCTCTCGAACCTACACGGGGCACGGAGGCGGGTGCATCGTGTCCTCAAAGACGGTGGCTCAACGCCTCCGTCAGCTCCTCCAGGATCGAGCCGAGATAGGCCAGGACCATCCGGGAGTGCTCAGGAAGATCGTCGTAGTCCTCCTCCACTTCGACACCCATCCGGGCCCCAAGCGCAAGTCGCGTCTCATTCAGAACCCTCAGGAGGGCATCGGCCTCGCCGTCTCCCAACCGCACCGGCCCATCGGACTCGATGGTCTTCTGAAACACGAGACGATCGGCCCTGCGTGCCGCCTCGAGATCGGGCCCCATCAATCGCCACCACTCCTCGTTCGAGTCAGGGTCGTCGAGGTAGACGGGAACACGCAGTCTCTGGGCGGCGGGATCGTCCTTCGAGTCGCCAACCTCGGCTAGCAGGGGGAGAACGTCTCCTAAGAAGGTGCGAATCTCGGGGCTGAGGTTTACCTCGATCCCGTCCGCTCTGGCCTGGAATAGCCTCATTGCTCGATCGTCGCCCACAAACCATGGTTCTGGAGGCGGAAGCAGTCGATCTCTGCTTTCTCCCGCGGGCCATCGGCCACGGAGGCTCGACCTTCGTGGTGAACCTGAAGCATCAACTCCGTCGCTTTGGTCTCGTCGAAGCCGAACAGCTTGCGAAAGACATAGACCACGTAGGTCATCGTGTTGACCGGGTCGTTCCAGACAACGACTTTCCAGGGCTTGTCGAGATCGATGTCCTCGTCCGTGTCGGGGACGATCACCGGTGTGGGATGGGCGGTCACTGAAAAGAGAGTACGCGCGCTCCGGAGACTCAGACGATGGTCGTGGCTCTGGAGCTCTGTATCCCCGTCCACCCGGGGCGCCGGCCAACATGGCCCCTGAAGGCGACATCCTTCAAACCGAGCGACGTGAGGTAGAAACCGGCGCAGAACAACGAGATTGCCACCGCCCCGGATATGAGGACACCCCAGGGGAAGACAGGCTGCAGCGATGAGAAGCCGACGGCCACGAACATCATCGCACCCCAATTGGTCAAGTCGTCGCTGTATGCGAGCCAGGACGCGAATCCGTGCGCTACCACCGCGCCGACAACCGAGGTGACCATCGCCACGGCCGCCAGCGGGACGAGGTGGGGCACCAGATGACGCCAAGCGAGATACCAACCGGAGGCTCCCGAGACCCTTGCGGCATCGATGAAAGGGCGCTCGACAGTGGCCAGAGCGTGTGATCGGAGCACAATGGCCACCGTGCTGCCGCCGGCCAGGATCCCGTAGAAGACCCCGAATCGAAACGGCGTGAGCAGATCACCCGTGGTCCCTCCAGCGAGAATGACCATGACAAGGGGTGCAGGGAGCAGGAGGAGAACATCTGACAGTCGCGACAAGATGCGATCGGTCCGACGTCCGAATACGGCCGACCCAACCGCCATCAGGATCCCGACAGCCGCGGAGACCACGGCCGCAGCCGCTCCCACCACGAAGGTCGGCCATGCGCCGGCGAGCAGCATCGAGAAGACGTCACGGCCGAAGGTGTCAGTGCCGAGCCAATGAGTGCCGCTGGGTGAGGCGGGCTGTTCCCGGATCTCGACGATGTCCCCGACGCTTGTCGTTATGTCCCTCAGGCGAGCTACTGACAACCCGACTTCTGTTTCCGGATCAGTCACATCTACCACGACGGTCTTCTCGATTATCGGGGCGTCGTACCCGGTGACCGGGTCGTAGACGCCCTGTTCGCCCTCCCAGAGTGTCGCCATGAGAAGAGGATGAGCGATGACCATGCTTGCAAACACCACGAGGATCAGGATGCCAAGCACCGCTAGAGGATTGCGCATGAAGACCCGCAGTGCGCCCGGCCGGGCCTCGAAGCCGGACAAGTGCTCAGCCACCTTCGCCGTCCACGTCGAATCTGAT
This sequence comes from bacterium, assembly GCA_024638655.1. GTDB lineage: Bacteria > Actinomycetota > Acidimicrobiia > Spongiisociales > ZC4RG35 > Ww567. Next base: position 67,776 of record JAHEJW010000008.1, read on the forward strand.
ACGAGGGTCGAAGGCCGCATGGGCAACGTCCAGACCGATTCGAAGGAGGAGTGTGATCGCCCCAACCACCACAAGCGCGCCGACGATGAGGGGGGTGTCCTGGGTCCGTACAGCATCAAAGATCAGAACACCCATTCCGGGCGGGCCGAAGATCTGGCGGGTGAGGCCCACGAACCCCGAGCCCGCTCCCACTCCGCCGAACACTGCCTCGAGGATCACGAGGCCTGTGAGGAAGTAGGGAATGGACACCGTGAATCGGCTCAGCACCGGCAAGAGCGCCGCTCGAGCGGCATGCCGGTCGCGAACCCTGTGCTCCGGAAGCCCTTTGGCGCGAGCGACCATGATGTAGTCCTCAAGCAGCACATCGTCCATGGCGGCTCGGGTCACCAACAGCACGTCGCCAAATGTGAGGAGGATTACGCCGGCAAGCAGGAGCGACATTGTCGCAGCCAGGTCGTAGATGTGGTCGGCGAGCCCCATCCACCTCCACACGACAAGCGGTATCAGCACCATCGCCAGGTAGAACAGCAGGCGTCTTCCCCGACCCCGCCACATCCGCCCCAGAACACGGTCGATCATCCAGAGGATCAATAAGGAGACGGCGAGAACGCCGAGCATCCGCCACATCACACCGGCGGGAGTCAGCTCGCCACCAAGCCACAAGTCCTCGTCGATCGAGCCGAACGCACCCAAATGGAAGAAACCCAAGTCCCGGCGTAGGAGCTCTTCCATCACGAAGGCCAGGGCCGGCGGAAACGCGGTCAGGAACAGCACTGCAAGAAACGTCAACCCTCCCGAGAGAAGGGACGACTCCTGGTAGCCGCTGAATCTGCCCAGCCATCCCCCCAGGACGAAAGCAACCGACAGACCCACGACCAGTATGAGGAGTGTGGCCGGCAACGCCGCCCAGATCATCTCCCATACGGGTGCGCCGGTGAGCGAGGTACCCAGATTGAGCGTTGCCAGTGAACGGATCCAGTCGAGATACTGCACATAGAGGGGTCGGTTCAGACCGAGCTGATCGCGAATGGCTTCTGCCTGCTCGGCGGTGAGGATGAACTGCGACACGTAGTCGCCGGGAACGACGATGTTGATGAGGAAGAAGAGAAGGGTCAGGAAAAGAAGAAGGGTCACGACCCCCGAGCCCAGACGGCTCAGCACATAGCGGGTCATCTAACCCCCCTCGGCCACCCGAGTGCTGCAAATCGCCACGGCGGCTTCGAGATCTATGTCGTCGAAAGGGATCTCATCGAGCGGGTAAGGGCCGCCCACCCCAACGAAGGGATTCACCGGGTCGGGGAATGTCAGAACGCCGTGTGACCTGACACAGTCGCTGAACGACTCCAGCCTGAGCTGGACCTGCTCCTGGAGCTGTGGCCAAATCGAGAGATCGAGAGCGCCACCGGTGAGCAAGTCAGAGCAATCGGTCAGGCTCTGGACCGCTGCGGCATCTGCGAAATCGACTTCGGTGAAGGCCAGTTCCAGGCGAGGCCTCCCCCGAGAATCGAACGGGATCTCACCAAGGGTGACTCCACGTTCGGTGAGACAGGAGCGGAATGCCGTCGTGGCTTCCTCGACCGATAGTGTCGTCGTGGTCGTAGCCGGGATGGTCGTGGTCGCCTCCGGGATCGCTTCGGTCTGGGAGGGAGTCCTGGGCTCCGTGGTGCAGGCGGAAACCGTCAGAGTCAGAAGGCCGGCGACGATCAAACGGTGTGCGGTCAATCCTCTTCAGCGGCTTCGTCGAGACTTTCGGCGAGGATCATGGCGATGTCTCTCACCGGCACGTCGTCGCGCCCCAACTCCTTGACGCCATCGTCGAGCATGACGAAACAGAAGGGACAGGCAATGGCGATCTCGTCGGCCTCGGTCGCCAACGCCTCCTCGGCCCTCTCTATGTTGACCTTCTTCCCGGTCTGCTCCTCCATCCAGAAACGAGCACCACCGGCCCCACAGCACAGGGACCTGGTTCCGTGTCGGGGCATCTCCACCACCTCATGCCCGGCACCAACGACCTGGCGTGGAGCGAGGTACACGTCGTTGTGTCGACCTAGGTAGCAGGCGTCATGGTACGCGATCTTCTTGACCGCTCCGTTGTGCTTCCTTGGCTGGTCGAGCCTCCCCTGATTGAGCAGCTCGGCGAGTAGTTGGCTGTGGTGCACCACCTCGTAATCCCCCCCGAACTGGGGATACTCGTTCCCGATCGTGTTGAAGCAATGGGCGCACTGGGTGATGACCTTCCTAACGCCGATCTCCTCGAACGTCTCGATGTTCTGCAGGGCGAGCTGCTGGAACACGAACTCGTTCCCGGATCGCCGTGCAGGATCGCCGTTGCACAGCTCCCTGGTTCCGAGGATGGCGAAATCGATCCCCGCCTTGCGGAGCAGCCTGGCCAACGCCACCGATGTCGCGGTGGCGCGATCGTCGAATGAGCCGGCACAGCCGACGAACCACAAGTAGTCGGCCGTCGTCTTCCCGTTTTCGCCGAAGACAGGGATCTCGAAGTCGAGTTCCCTGGTCCAATCGGCGCGCGCCTGCTGGCTGAGTCCCCACGGATTGGACTGGTTCTCCATGGCGACGAAAGCCTTTCCCAGCTCGGATGGGAACTCGGATTCCATCAGGGTGAGGTAACGCCGCATGTCGAGGATCCGGTCGAGTATCTCAATGTCCACGGGGCAAATCTCATCGCACGCCTTGCAGCTCGTGCAGGCAAAGACCTCGTCGGGATGAATCCGATCGAACAGCGTGCCCACAGCTTCTAGCACTGCCGTTGTCGAGACGGGTGGGGCGACACCGGCAGTCGCCGCGGCTACTTCGCCCGATTTCAAGACCATCTCCCTCGGGTCGAGGGGTTTTCCGGTGATGTTCGCCGGGCACACAGAGGTGCAACGACCGCAAATGGTGCATGCGTCCGTGTCGAAGATCTGCTTCCAGGTGAGGTCGGCGGCGACGCTGGCGCCGATGGTGTCTATGTCGTCGACCTCGAGCAGGTTGGGCATCTCCCTCATCGCCCCTTTTGGCCGCTCTCTGGCCGACAGGAAGAGGTTGGCCGGAGACGTGATCATGTGTCGGAGCTTGGTCACAGGGAGAATCACCAGAAATGCGATGAATGCCACCGAATGGGTCACCCAGAAGAACCGATGCCAGCCCGATGCGGAAGACTGCTCGAAGAGCATGGACAGCGGATAGCCCACAAACGACCAGACCTCGTGCTCGGGAGTGCCGGCGAGGGAGATGCGAGCAGCCTCAGTGAGCAGACCTGTGACGCCGATCAATGCGAGGGTTCCGAGGATTAGGGCGTCCTCCGGCTTGGTCTTCGAGCGAATCCTCCACGACGGGATCACATAGCGACCAACGAAAGCCCAGGCGAGACCGCCCAGGAAGACGAGTGCTGCCAGATCGAGGATCGCCGAGTAGCCGAGATACACGCTGCCCTGAAGGAATTTGAGATTCGATGGGAGCAGGTGGTCGATCTCGAGGGTGACCGTTCCCAGGAACAAGACGATGAAGCCGTAGTAGATCATCGAGTGCATGAGCCCGGCCCGTGGATCGCGCATCAGGGTCTTCATCCGGAGGCCCTCGCTGAGACGCTCGAGACGACGACGCCACATGCCGAGTCGCTTCTCCGGTCTGCCCTGGAGCCAGCTGCCGGCCCTCTGAGCAAAGAGGTGGAACGTCAGCCAGAGAAACCCGGCCAGACCCACGTAGAAGAGCAGTTGCAGAGAGGCGGGGATGTTGCCGAAGACCTCACGACCTATCTCGAAATGAGGGTGGTCGGGAATCGTCCCCAAGTAGCCCAAGGCCAGCGTTCCTGCCGCCGAAAGGACCCCAACGGCTTCGAGGATCTGCGGAACATCGGGTCGGCGGCGAGTGCTCTCCCCCTCCTTGGACTCAACCGTCACGGCCATGGGCGGCGAGTGTAGGCACGGTGGCAGACGCCGGCGCACCAAGGAGACGTGTCCCTCCAGTTCGACCATCTTCGCAACGCGACAAGGATTCGAAACAACTCGAAGAACCTGTTGACAGACAGGATTCGAACTGGGATACTTCTATTCGACGATCTTCGAATCAGCCCAGGCATACAAAAATGACCGAACAAAGAGTGCGAGATCTGACCAGTGTCCCTCGACGCCTCCCGATCGAGATCGAGGGAAACGTGACGCACGAGATCATCCTGACTATGTGGAGCGTGTTCAGCTCCAAGGACACGAACGCCGCTCAAGACCTCGGTCAGGTTTGGATCGACAAGGTCAAGGAACTGACCGCCGAGGATCTCCAGGGAGAGATCGTCCGGTTGGGTGGCCCCTACTTCTATATGTGGTTGGTCCTGGGCAGCTTCCTCCTGTCCGCACCGCATCCCCATGACCCAGAGCATGTTGTCGACTGGCTGTCCTCAGTCGACGATCTGCGCCTGCGTCGCTGGCTCCTCGGGGAGAGCAGCCACAGCGACAACCAGGCGCTCATCGAACAGGCGGCGGGCGGTGACATGGAGGCCGTGCGTGAGCTCGTGACAGCGGGGGATGACAGTCACAAGAAAGCGGCCGGCGAGATGCTCGAATACGTGGAATGGATGTTCTCGGTCGAGGGCCTCGCCCAACGCTATGCATATGTGCTCTCTAGGTTTCGCAGCGAGGTCTTCGTCGAGTTCGAAGATGAGTTTGCCGGAGCCATAGCCCGGGCTGCTGCGGCCCGCAGGGCATCGGGGGCGCAAGGCGACGCCAAGACGGTCATCGAGGAGGTCACCGCCGGCATCGAGTTCGACATCCCCCTCGGTGTGCGCAGAGTCGTGCTCATTCCCTCCGTGGTGACCAGGCCGCTGTCGCTCATCGACGAGTACAGGGGCACGCTCCTCGTCTACTACGCGGTCGCCGACGAGTTCATCGACTCCGATCCGGAGGCTCCGCCCTCTTGGCTGGTGCGCACCTACAAAGCGCTGAGCGACGAGCGGCGTTTGAGAATCCTCCGTCGCCTGAGTGAGGGGGAGACGAACCTCGATGAGCTCACCGACATGCTCGGCCTTTCCAAATCAACAGTCCATCACCACATCAGCATCCTGAGAGGAGCCGGGTTGATCCGGGTCCGAATGGCCACGGAGGTCGACAGCGGAGCCAAGGGTAAGTGCTACGCACTGCGAGACCGTCCCTTGAACGACGCCATGGGCTTTCTGGACTCATATCTCAGGATCGAAGAAGCAGGAGAGATGCATGCTTAAGGACTTCACCAGCCAGGCCGGTCGTCTACAGCAGGCCCGGCTACACGACTGGCAGGAAGATGCACGGAGAGATGCTCTGCTCAGAGAAGCGCGCGCGATCAGACGGATTCGAACCGCAATCGGCTTCGGCCTCATCGCTCTCGGCGAGCGGATCGCCGACCCGCCGGCCCGACATCGACAAACGATGGAAAGGGCGGCGTGATCCGAGCCCTCCGAACTGCGGGCAGAAGAGGCTCGCAGATCGAGCCGTCGGCCCCGGGTCTCTGACACTCCTAGGAGAGGCCCGGGCCCGACGAAAGGCTCATCGTCTCGATGTCTCCGAGCTGCTCACGACCTTCGAGCTCAACCAGGTGGTGAATGGAACCGCCGACACCAGACCGATGGAACCGACCAGGGTTCGTGCGATTTCCAAGGCCACCACCTCAGAGCTCGCGACGACTCCCAGCGGTTGTTCGGAAAGGGTGAAGAGTATGAGGAGCGGCAATGACGCCCCGGCGTAGGCCAGCAATAGCGTGTTGACCGTAGAGACGATGTGATCCCGGCCGACACGCAGCCCGGCGGCATAGAGCTCCGAGAAACCCAGCGAGGGATTGGCCCCATGGACCTCCCAGACCGCGGAGGCCTGGGTGACGGTCACGTCATCAAGGGCCCCTAGCGCCCCGAGCACGATCCCCGCCAATAGAATCCCGTTCAGATCGAGCCCTGGCAGCGCCAGCAGGAAGAACGACTCTTCGGTGACGAGCCCGGTGAACCGACCGAGAGTCACGACGAGCCACGACAACCCTGCAGTCAGGGCCAGAGCCCCAAACGCCCCGAGGGCAGCCGAATGCGTCAGGGGGTTGTACCCATGGGCGAGGTACAGAGATATCAGCATGATCGCCCCTCCCCCGACCAGGGCAACCAGCACGGCATCCCGCCCCGCGATGATTGCCGGGAGGATGAAGAAGACGAGCACGGCCACACTCATCGCCAGGGCCAGGAGAGCAGCCACACCGCGAAAGCGCCCCAGACCCACCACCGCCGCGCCGAAAGCCAGCGCCAGGACCCCCAGCAGGACATCCCTGTTCCTGTCCGCGTATTGGATGCCGATCGACCCGTCTTCGAACGGAGTCAGCGATAACAGAACGGCTTCACCCACTTCGAAACCGGGCTGGCCCGGCTCATCAGGGAACTCCTGGATGAAGGTCTCGCCGGTGGATTCTCCTTCGAGAATGACGAATGACACCAGTATGCAGTCCAAATCGAGCGCATAGCTGCACGCGCCCTCTTCCGCCGAAAGCACCTCGGCATCCACTACGTCCCCAACGAACCCAAAGGCGCCCAGATCGAGCTCCGGGCGGTTGTAGGGCCATAGGATGGCCAGAGCTGCGGTGACCAATGCGGCGAGGACCAGCATCAGTGCCCCCAGCCCCCGTGGTCGTGGAATTGCTCGGCGGTCCGGGCCGACAAACTTCTCGAAGTCCGAACGCCGATCGGTCACCGGAGGAGATGGTAGGTGGGGAATCCCCCGCGCCCGGTCTATCTCCTCCTATGACCGGCCGTTGGAGATGGGTGCCGTCCGCCGATCGCACCAAGGCAGTTCGTCAGGAGGCTTCAGATCAATTCCGCTCGCCTTCGAACATCGAAGCCCGCGGGTCGAGTCGTGTCGTTCAGAATGATCTCGATCATCGGCGCTTCCTCTACGAGCTGCCGGAACTCCGACTGAGTCGCGTACCAGCGCGTCTCACGCTGACTGAACACGAGCTTGCGAAGCTCCCGATCCACCACTTCATGTGCGGTGGCTTCGATCCTTGTGCCCTGAACACCGATCAAGACCCGGGGGTCGGCTCGGACATTGGCCAGCCAGTCTCTTGGCCCTGGCGTCCCGGTGATGATGAACCGCGAGTCAACATGGAACCACCAGATCTCGACGGAGCGGGCAAACCCGGTCTTACGACCAAAGGTGGTCAAATCGACCGTCCTCACCGAGGCGAGGTCCTCGTGCGTCATCATTCGAGTCAACCCTAGAACTTCAAGCTTGGTTGAAGTCAACCCCAATTCAGCGGCCAAACGCCGCTCGCACGAAGAACCAAGCGTTGGCCGGTCTCTCTGCGAGCCGCCGGGTCAAGTAGGGATACCACTGAGAACCGAAGGGGAGATAGATCCTCAACGGATAACCCTCCGCTACGAGTCTGTTCTGCAGCTCACGACGGACGCCGTAGAGCATCTGAAACTCGAAGGGCGCTGCACGCCTTGCCGCCAGAGATTCCGTCTGATGCACAAGCTTCAGATCGTGTGTGGCAATGGCCGGCTTGGTCTGCTCCGCCGCCATCAATGTGTGCAATTGGCTGGCGAAGGCTGCGTCGACCTCCTCCTTGTCGACCAGTGCAACCTCCTCGGGCTCTACATAGGCGCCTTTGCACAGACGGATGTGACCTCCGAGCGGGAGAATCCTCTCGAGATCATCTGGCGTGCGTCTCAGGTATGTCTGCAAGGCGATCCCCAGGTTTCCATGCTCACTCTGAGCCTTTTCGTACAGACGGACCGTCGAGTCGGTGTAGCGGGAGTCTTCCATGTCGATAGTGATCGTCATCCCGAGCTCTAACGCTCGGGATGCCAGACGGTCGATGGCCTGAATTGCGTGAGCCTCGTCGATGGCAAGCCCGAGTTGAGTGGGCTTGACCGAGATGTTGGCGTCGAGCCGCTCCTCGTGAATGCGATCGAGGCTCTCTATGTATTCATCGGTGGCCGCCCAGACAGAAGCCTCGTCGTGGACCTCTTCACCGAGGAAATCGAGAGAGACCGACATTCCCCCGGCGTTGATGGTGCGTGCAACCTCGACTGCGTCATCGAGCGTGTCGCCCGCAACGAAACGCCTCGCAAGGGCTCGGCCGGGACGGGTGCTCGTGATCATCTTCTCCACGGGTGCCGCACCGGCCACCGCAAAGGTCATTCTCGAGAAAATGCTCAGTCGGCACCACCGAGCTCGCGGGCTCGAAGGGCCGCCGCCCTCACAGCGTCCTCCACCACAGCGCGGAAACCCCTCTCCTCGAGAACGTGCATTGCCGCCGCCGTCGTACCACCGGGAGACGTGACTTCGTAGCGAAGCTCGGCCGGGCTCTTCGACGTGTCGGTTAGGAGATGCCCCGCTCCTCTTATCGTTTGGTGCACGAAGCTCTCCGCGATATCCCGTGACAGGCCCTCTCGCATTGCAGCCTCGGTCAGAGCCTCCGCCAGCAAGAAAACGTACGCAGGCCCGGTGCCCGACACCGCCGTGACCGCGTCCATGAGTGTCTCCTCCATGATCCTCACCGATCCGACGGCTCCGAGGACTTGGCGAGCGCGGTCGAGGTGCTCCGTGCCGGCGTGGGGTCCTGGTGCGACACCGGTGACTCCCTCTCGCACGAGAGCAGGCGTGTTGGGCATCGCACGCACGACGGGGATCGCTCCCAGGTGCTTCTGATAAGCGGCGGTCGTAACGCCTGCCGCCAGGGACACAACCGTCTGTTCTTCCGTGACTTCTCCGGCGATGGTCTTCAGGAGGTCTTCGACATCTCTTGGCTTCACGGCGACAACCACTACATCACGCCCGGAAATAGTCTCGGCGGGGTCGAGTGAGACCGGACAGCCCGTCCTGTGGGCCAACTCGTCGGCACGCTCGACCCGGCGCACGCACAGCGATAGGTCACCTGCGCCCCAGCCGGCAGCCAGGAGCCCCGAAGCCAGAGCCTCTCCCATGGCTCCGACCCCAACAATGGCGACGCTGAAGCGGGTGTTCATGGCAAGAAAGTGTAAAGGCCCAGCCCTCTATCGGGTCATCTCGACTCAGGCGAGCCTTGATCTGATCAGCTCAACGACGGTCGCCACCGCAGCCGGGTTATAACCCTCCGGGATGATCAGATCGGCGTAGCGCATCGATGGCTGGACGAATTCGATGTGCATCGGCCGGACCGTCGCGAAGAACTGATCGATGACAGACTCGACCGTCCGCCCTCGCTCGGATATGTCTCGATCTATTCGTCTGGCCAGGCGAACATCGGGATCGGTGTCGACGAAGATCTTCAGGTCCAGCTCCGAACGAAGCTCGGGCTCGGCGAGGACGAGGATGCCTTCGACCACCACGACGCGGCCCGGCTCGATTCTCACAGTCTCGTCCGACCTCAGATGTGCCGCGAAGTCATAGACCGGGTGCTCGATGGCTATGCCTGAACGCAGGCTCTCGAGATGCTTCACCAAGAGCTCGGACTCCAACGAGGCTGGATGGTCGTAGTTGACCTTGGTTCGCTCCTCGAAAGTCAGTTCAGGCACGTGTCTGTAATAGGCGTCGTGCGGGAGGAGCGCCACCCGGCCCTCCAGGCGCTCGACGACCGCCTCGGCGATGGTCGTTTTCCCGGAACCTGAGCCCCCCGCCAGACCGATGAAGAGAGGGCGATCGGGCTTCCAGGGGCTCCGGTGGGACATGCCGTGCTCGACGTTAGCCAGCGGCGGCAGTCGATCAGGTGTCGGCGACCTTGCTGCGAAGTCGGCGAATCTCGTCGTAGACGCCGTCGGTGAGGGTGGTCGATGCCGGCGCCGAAACGCCGCGGACGTCAGCCGGCGGCCGCGCCACCGGCAACTCGTCGACAGCCGGCTCCAGGGGTTCGACTTCTACCTCGGTCACGTCATCCCCATCGTCGGAGTCAGAGGCGACGGCAACCTCCTCCACCCAGGTCGGCTCATCCGACTCGGGAACGATGTCGTCCGCCAGCCTATCCAGCCACCCGGACTCGTCGTCCTCGTCCTTCTCCTTCGGCACGGGTTCGAGCTCTATTGCCTCGGCCACACCCATCCGATGGAGGGCGTGAAGGATGCGGACGGTCCCACCACGACCCGACCTCTCTTCGAGCTCGTGAAACCCGAATGGCGGAACAAGGGCAACCAACGAGGCCCAATTCTCAGGATCGATGGTGACAGGCGCCTCGATCGATTCGACGAGTCGAAGACTCCCGGCCTCGAAGAGCCCGGCTTCGATCACCTTGCGCTCCAACGCCCGAAGCGACTCCACGTCGGAGAGGACATCCTCGACGCTCCACCCATCCCCGTCGGGACCGTCGGCTGCCCCAACTGCGAAAGACCCCTCGGTGAGGGACGAGAGGACGTACACGACGTCGGCTATCCCGTCTCGATCTTCACCGTGAAAGGCGCCGCTCCCCCGGGAGAGCTCTGCGCCGGTGACGGTCCCCTCTCTGAAATGGATGCGTCCGCGCGACTCGGCGTCAATATCGAGCGAGCCCGTCTTCTTGGTGACCTGCATGATTTGGAGCAGGTCGTTGATACTCCAGTCGGAGAGCTGACCCGAGAGATGCATCTTTCCCTTCCATCCATTGGCTCCCTGACGCAAGTGCTATCGGCAGCCAAACTGCCCATATTGAGCTACTTGCGCGCCTTGGTCGAAAAGGCGCGATCGGAGATGTCGACAGCTGCCGGAAGCGGTTCAGCCCTTTTTCTCAGCCTTCATCGCCCTCTTCTGCTCGCGGAGGGTCGTCACATCATCGAAGGCCGCCACGTCTGCGATGCTCGGCCAATCGGCGGCCTTCGCCTTCCACCCGTCCAACTCGAGGCCGAGGCGCTTGCCCAGCACACCGACGAAGACCCGCGATTTGGCATCTCCGAAGCCGGGGAGGGCCTTGAGCCGCCTCAGGAGCTCATCACCGTCGGAAGCGGTCTCCCATATGTTCTCGGCTCGGCCCTCGTACTCATCCATTACGACCTGACACAGGGCCTGGGTTCGCTTGGCCATCGAGCCCGGATATCGGTGGATCGCCGGTGGCCCCTTGAAAATGCCCTCGAGCTCATCAGGGTCCCAGGTGGCAATGCGGGCCGCGTCGAGTTCTTCGCCGATTCGCTCCTTGAGGAGCTGGGGGCCGAAGAAAGCCCGCTCCATCGGGAACTGCTGGTCGAGGAGCATGCCAATCAGGAGAGCTAGGCCATCGGTTGCCAGCAAACGATTGGCCTCTTCAGACTCTGTGAAGTGGAGGAGGTCGGGTCGGTCCATGGGGGCAACCGTAATGGCTCGGGACCGTCGCTCAGACCAGTGCTCGGATGAAGGCATATAGAACCAGCAGCCCCGCCGGGACCAGGGCCAGCCGTGTCGCTGGATCGACACGTTTTCGCTCGCTCCGCCAATCCATACGACCGAAAGTACGACGACGATTCGGGTTTGGCCATAGGGGATTAGCCCCATATCGCGATGAATTCGACCATGATTGGCAGGCAGATGACCGACGTATTCATCGTTGATGCGTGCAGGAGCCCCATGGGGAAGTTGGGTGGGCAACTCGCATTGGTTCGGCCCGACGATCTCGCGGCCCATGCGGTTTCGCGGCTCCTGGCGAGGAATCCCGAGGTCGACCCGATGTCGATCGAAGACATTCAATGGGGGGCGGCCAACCAGGCGGGAGAGGACAATCGCAACATCGCCCGCATGGCAGGCCTGCTGGCTGGGTTGCCAATCGAGGTACCCGGCTCGACCGTCAACCGGCTGTGCGGTTCCGGCCTACAGGCCGTCGTCTCGGCCGCGCATTCGCTCCAAGCCGGATGGGGCGAGGTGATGATCGCCGGAGGCTCCGAGTCGATGAGCCGTGCACCGTTGGTGATGCTCAAGCCGGAAAGAGGATTCGCGACCGGCTTTCCCGATGCCGCGGACACTGTCCTCGGATGGCGTTTGGTCAACGAGAGGATGAAGGAGCTCTATCCCCCGATAACACTGGGAATGACAGCCGAGGTCGTCGCCGAGAAGTACGAGGTCAGCCGGGAGGCTCAAGACGAATTCGCACTGAGGAGTCATCAGCTCGCGCTCGCCGCCATCGACACCGGCAAGTTCGACGATGAGATCGAACCGCTGGAGGCGCCCTTGGACACCAAGCGTCGCCAGTCAAAGTCCATCGAGACCGATGAGGGCCCGCGGCCGGACACCTCCCTGGAGAAGCTCGCGCGTCTCGCACCCGTCTTCAAAGAAGGCGGATCCGTGACGGCTGGGAATTCCTCTCCGATGAATGACGGGGCAGCCGCCATCCTGTTGGCGACGGAGTCCGCAATCGAGACCCACCAGCTCAGGCCCCTGGCACGGATCGTCTCCTCGGCAGCGGCCGGCGTCCATCCAGACATCATGGGCATCGGCCCGGTCCCGGCATCCGAGAAAGCTCTCGCTCGAGCCGGTCTCGGCCCCGACGACTTGGATCTGGTCGAGATCAACGAAGCCTTCGCATCTCAGGCGGTTGCCAGCATGCGGATGCTCGAGCTCGATCCGGACAAGGTGAACGTGAACGGTGGCGCCATAGCGATCGGCCACCCGCTCGGAGCCTCCGGGGCCCGCATCTTGACGACGCTCGTACATGAGCTTCGGCGCAGAGGTGGCCGCTACGGGCTGGCCACGATGTGTATCGGAGTGGGACAAGGAATCAGCATGGTCGTGGAGAGTGCCTGAACCGCCACTTCATGGAACCGTCGTAGTCGAGCTGGGCAACCTGATCGCAGCTCCCTATGCAGCCATGCTTCTCGCCGATCTGGGCTGCCGGGTGATCAAGGTGGAGCCACCCGACGGGGACCTCGGACGTCGCTTCGGGCCCTACGTGCGAGGAGAGTCCGCCTTCTTCATGGCAGTCAATCGGGGCAAGGAATCACTCGCGCTGGACACCAAAGACTGGCTTTCGAAACGGGTGCTCGACAACCTGGTCAAGAAGGCGGACGTGGTGATCCACAACCTGCGCCATGGCGCAATGGATCGCCTGGGTCTCGGCGAAGAACGATGCCGCGAGCTCAATCCGAGCCTGATCTATGCAGTCGTCTCGGCCTTTGGATCCAGCGGCCCTTACGCCGAGAGGGCAGGCATAGACATCGTCTTCCAAGGAGAGTCCGGGATGATCTCCCTAACCGGAGACCCGAAGGACGGGCCTCGCAAGACAGCCACGACGATTGGCGACTATGTGGCCGGGACGAACGCTGCCCTGGCCATCTCTGCAGCGTTGGCCGAGTCGCCCCGTAGGGGAAGACGGATCGACGTCTCGTTGCGCGATGGGATCATGGCCGCGCAGTCGGGCTGGAACGCCATTGCTTTCGCAACACACCGTCAGCCCGAGCGAACCGGTACCGCCAGCCCATTCCTGGCACCCAATCAGGTTTTTGAAGCCGCCGATGGGCATTTCACCCTCGCAGTTGTCTCCGACCGTCATTTCGAACTGTTGGCCGAAGTGTTGGAGCGGCCGGATCTCGCCCAGGACTACCCCACGAACGAAGAACGCATGGCCAATCAAAGCTCACTGACGCGCAAACTGCAGAGGATCTTCAAGGTCGAAGGCGTGGAGCACTGGATCGATGTGCTCGATGGAGCGGGCCTCCCGGTCGGGAGGGTGCTGACGCTCGCAGAGGCGTTCGACGATCCCCAGGCCAGGCATCATGGGATGCTCGTCGAGTTCGAGCATCCCAGAGCGGGGCATGTCCGCACAACCGGCTCACCCGTCCGAATCGACGGGAGTCAGGCTAGGGCCGACCTACTACCCCCTACTCTCGGACAGCACACGCGGAGCATCCTCGGTGAGCTCGGTGTCGACGACGGGACCATCGAGAAGATGATCGAGGAGGGCACGGCGGTGGAGGCGTGAACATCCACTGGGCGGATCGGGTAGGGGACGATTGGGCAGAGATCCGGGCCGAATTCGAACGGGCCTTCGAGTTCAGCAGGCGGGCAGCCCAGGAAGGGCAGTCATTCGTTTACGTGGTCCATCACGACGACCTGTTGGGCCGACGGGGGCCGGGCGACGCCATGGTGGCCACGGGCCTTCTCTCTGCCGCTCGGACGGCGGCCATAGAGGGCTCGCGGAAAGGTTGGACCGCCAACGTGCTCGCCTACGACGAGGGAGCCGAGCGGGCCCACATCGAGGCCTGGGCCGAGCGTCTGGCCACCAGCGCCGAAGGAGTCAGTGGAGAGCTCATCAGGGTGGGCTCCAGTCATCTCGGCAAGGCATTGCCATGAACGGTTCCATCGTCGTCACAGGCGCCGCGAGGGGCATAGGTCGTTCCATCTCCGATCGTCTCGCCGCCAACCCGTCCTTTCAGGTGATCGGGGTGGACATTTCTCCTGAGCTGGCATTGGCCAATGCCTCCATCACACCAGTCCAGGTGGACCTCACGACTGATCAAGGCGTTCAGGCGGTGCGCAATGCCGTCAAGCAGTCCGGCGTCCCCCTCCTGGGGCTGGTCAACAACGCAGGCATCACCAGAGACGCCCGTCTGGTCAACATGACCCACGACGATTTCAGAGCCGTACTGGACGTCAACCTGGGAGCGGCCTTTCGTTTGTCCGAGGCCTTGGCAGACGTGATCCACGAGGGGGGTTCGATCGTCAACATCGCATCGCGCGCCTACCTGGGCAATTTCGGCCAGTTCAACTACTCCATGTCGAAAGGTGGGGTGGTTGGGCTCACCCGGGCGATGGCGCTTTCCCTGGCGCCTCACGTGCGGGTCAATGCGATAGCCCCGGGGCTGATCTCCACCGACATGGCCATGGCCATACCGGATGAGGTCCTCGACAAGATGATCTCGGCGATACCGATGCAGCGGATGGGGTCACCGGAGGAGATCGCCAACGTCGTTTGGTTCCTGCTGACTCCCCTCTCCTCATACATCACGGGTCATGTTGTGGTGGTGGGCGGAGGGCGAAGCCTGTCCTAGCCAAAGCAGTTAGCCGGCCCCGGCGAACCCGTCGTCAACCAGTGAACAGATCACCCGACATGTACTTGAGGCCGGTGTCCACCGCCACCGTCACAACTGTCTTGCCCGAGCCGACCTCAGAGGCCATCTCTATGGCACCCGCCACATTGAGACCACTCGAGGTGCCGGCGAGGAGCCCCTCCTCAGAAGCCAACCGCCTCGCCATCTCCCTACCCGTTGGCTCTCCTATCGCCCGGACCTCGTCATACCGATCGTCCTGCAGATGGGGAGGCACGAAACCGACGCCAATTCCCTCTACAGAGTGCGTCCCCGCCGTCCCGGTTGAGATGACGGCCGACGAGGAGGGCTCGAACACGACCAGCCTCGTCGCCGGGGACTTTTCCCGCATGGCCAGAGACACTCCTGCGACCAGGCCGGCTGTTCCGACAGAGGCGCAGAAGACATCCACCGGTCGCTCCATCTGATCGAGAAGCTCTTCGCCGACTACTCGATAGCCGACGAGAGCGTCGGTGTTGTTGAACTGGTCGGTCCAGAACGTGTCGGGCTCGGAGGCAAACTCGGATGCTTTCTCCATCATCCTCGGCACCAGGTCAGGGGTGATCCGCCCGTTCTCGCTGGGGATGATCGTCACCTCGGCGCCCAGAGCCCTCATCGTCTTCAGCTTTTCCTCCGAGAAAGCGTCCGAAGAGACGACTCGGAATCGGTAGCCCTTGGCCGCGCACACGTACGCCAGGGACGAGCCGGTGCTGCCTCCGGTGTACTCGACGACGGTCATACCAGGTCGAAGATCACCCCGTCGCTCGGCTTCCTCGATCATCGCCAGGGCCATGCGGTCCTTGTAGGACCCGGTCGGGTTGAACCACTCGAGCTTCACGAACAAGTCGGCGGCACCTGCGGGGACCACCTTGGTCAGCTGAACCACGGGCGTGTTCCCCACGACTTCGGTCATCGAATGGCCGACGATCATTCGGGCTCCTTCAGTAGTAGAAACGGGTCAAACGCTCCGCCACCAGGGCCGGCTTGTCCTGTCCCTCGATTTCGGTCGTCATCGTTTGGTTGACATGGATCCCGCCCGGAACCTCCTCGGCTGCAGCGAGCGTCACCCGGACCCGGATCCTCGAACCGACTGGCACGGGTGATGGAAACCGGACCTTGTCGAGCCCGTAGTTGATCGCCATCTTGGGCTCGCCAACATCCAGAGGCACCGACGCCCCCATCGGCACGGTCAGTGAGAGCGTCAAGAAACCGTGAGCGATCGTTCCACCGAACGGAGTGCTCGCCGCCGCTACGGGGTCGACGTGGATGAACTGATGGTCGTCGGTCGCATCGGCGAAAGCATCCACTCTTTCCTGGCTGATCTCCCACCAATCGCTGACACCGATCTCGGTGCCTATCTGGCTGCGAAGCCGTTCCAGTACTTTGTCCATGTTTCGATTCTGCCACGGGTTGGGTACAGCTTGATCGCCCTATACTTCGAAAAAGCGACGATCTGAGTTGGAGATATGGCCGAAACAACCAAGCTGATGGTCTGGATAGACCAGGACCTCTGCACCGGCGATGGGATCTGCGAGGAGATCACCCCGGACGTATTCGTCGGTCGAGACGATGGACTTTGGGTTGTCAAAGAGGAGGAAAAGTACTTCGGGAAGACCGTGGTTTTCGACGGCGAGGATGCTCCGGATGGCGCACGCGGTCTCGCCCGAGTCCCCGATACGCTCATCGAAGACACCATCGAGTCTGCCGAAGAATGCCCCGGGGAGTGCATCATGATCGAGCCATATCAAGAGTCCGCGGTCCACTCCGGCTGACCCTCCGGCCTGCCTTTGAGTAGGCAAACCGATCACTACTCTCCACGACGTGCAAGTCCTGGACACACGCGTCGACACGTCTTCGGAGCAATACATCGCCAGCCGTGAGGCGATGGAGCGAAAGCTCGTCGAATTCGAGCAGCTCCAGGCGCAGGCACGTCTGGGGGGAGGCGACAAGTACATCGAGCGTCACCGCAGTCGCGGCAAGCTCCTGGCCAGGGAGCGCATCGAACTCCTCGTAGACCGCGATTCGCCATTCCTGGAGTTCTCGACACTCGCTGCCTGGGGAACCGACAAGCCATTGGGGGCCAATGTGGTCACCGGCCTGGGAGTCATCAACGGAGTCGAGTGCGCCATCCTCGCCAACGACCCGACCAGTCAGGCAGGCGTGTTCAACCGCTACACACTTGCCAAGTCCCTGCGGATCATGGACGTCGCCATGGAGAATCGTCTCCCCCTGATCAACCTCGTCGAGTCCGGCGGTGCCGACCTTCCCGACCAGGCCGAGGTATTCGTCGTCGGCGGGAAGTGGTTTCGCAACCTGACCCGCCTGTCGAAGGCAGGAATACCCACGGTGTCTCTCGTCTTTGGCAGCTCGACCGCTGGCGGGGCCTACTTCCCGGCGATGTGCGACTACGCGGTGATGGTCAAGGAGCAGGCCAAGGTCTTCCTCGGCGGCCCACCTCTCGTCAAGATGGCAACCGGGGAGGAGTCGACCGACGAGGAGCTCGGCGGAGCGGAAATGCACTCTCGGGTGTCCGGGCTCTCCGACTACTTCGCCGAAACCGAACACGAGGCCATCAGGATGGGACGTGACATCGTCGCTCACTTCAACTGGCGGAAGCTCGGTTACGGGCCGACCGGCGACCCCGACGGTCCGATACGAGACGTCGACGAGATCCTCGGGGTGATCCCGGCCGACCTCCGAACCCCCTTCGACATGAGGGAAATCCTCAATCGGGTGCTCGACGGCTCCCGGTTCGAGGAGTACAAGGCCGTCTACGGGACGTCGATCCTCAACGGGTGGGGCTCGATCCACGGTTATCCGATCGGAGTCATCGCCAATCAACAGGGGGTGATCTTCTCCGAAGAGGCCCAGAAGAGCACTGAGTTCATCCAACTCTGCAACCGCTACGACACGCCGATCGTCTTCATCCACAACACCACCGGCTACATGGTCGGAAAGGACTATGAGCAGAGAGGCATCATCAAAGACGGCGCAAAGATGATCAACGCCGTGGCCAACTCAGAGGTGCCACACCTCTCACTGATGGCTGGTGTCTCCTACGGCGCCGGCAACTACGGAATGTCAGGCAGGGCCTACGACCCGCGGTTCGTCTTCGGCTACCCAAACCACAAGGTCGCGGTGATGGGCCCCAGACAGCTCGCCGGCGTGATGTCGATCGTCGCCCGTCAGTCGGCCGAGTCGAGAGGCGAAGAGCTAGACGAAGACGAGGACGCAAGACGCAACGCCGAGCTGATGGAAATGATGGAACACACCGAGCAGGCCTATTACTCGACCTCCAGAGTGCGTGACGACGGTCTGATCGATCCTCGCGACACCCGCACCGTGCTCGGCATCGCACTCTCGGCCATCCACTCCAACGTCGTCGAGGGAACCGACCGCTTCGGCGTCTTCCGAATGTGATCGAAGACCGTCATCGGCAGCAGGGTTGACCCGCTCGTCTTCGCAGCCCCCTACCCCTCGATTTCGACCACCACGTCCTGGTAGCCGAGGCTGAGGAGGAAGTCGGTGAGAACGTTTCGGGCGTTGCTCTCGGCCTTCTCGAGGATCCCGGCCTCCAGTGCACTCTGGACGAGCACCTCTTCGGCCACCTGCCGGGCGTCGGTCTCGAGCCGAGGATCACCCTTCGTGAGCAAGCCGACATCACGCTCAAGGATCTGTGTGGCGTCGTTGTCCACGGCGACATACTGAATCTCAGCGGCAGGGATCGTGATCTCGACCACACCTAACTCGTCGACCGAGACGTCCCGGATGGTGACCTGGCTCAGATCGACCCCTGCTCCGATGTTGGCGACTGCGAAGAGGCGAAGACTGTCGCCCCTCGCCCAATCGAGCCAGCTCGAATCGGTCCCCTTCTCGACGATTGTGTACTCGACGACCTCCACCGTCGTCAGATTCGCCAGATCTCTTATCGAGGTCACCACGACCGGCCCGATCTCCTCGTATGGCTCGGGCTCCAATGCCTCGACCAGGTCCGACGGAGTGGGAATGGCAGAGATGATGCTGCGGACTCCCCAAATAGCGAGAACCCCGAGGCCGGCCAGGACAATCAGGGTGATGGCGGGCCAGGACGGCCACGATCTGGTCTCTTCTCCCACGTCGAGAGACTACCGGCCGATTCGGTGCATCAGAACAGCCCAACGCAGGGCGCGTTAGCCTCATCGGCCCATGATCTCGAGGATCCTCGTAGCCAACCGGGGTGAGATCGCCAGGAGGATCTTCCGCACGTGCCGTGAGATGGGCATCGCCACGGTGGCGGTCTACTCGGACCCCGACAGCGGGGAGCCGCACATGAGGGAGGCGGATGTGGCGGTCCACCTCCCAGGTTCCACATCATCGAAGACCTATTTGAACATCCACGCCGTGGTGACGGCGGCCCTGGAAGCCCATGCCGACGCCGTGCACCCCGGGTACGGCTTTCTCGCCGAGAACGCTCGATTTGCTCGCGCCGTCCAAGAGGCCGGGCTGACTTGGATCGGCCCTCCCGCCGAGGCGATCGAGCTCATGGGCTCGAAACTTCAATCGAAGACCCTGATGAAATCTGTGGGCATCCCGATTCTTCAAAGCGTCGAGTTGGGAGCCGACACCGATGTCATGGCTGCGGCCTCCGGGATCGGATACCCGATCCTGGTCAAGGCATCTGCGGGTGGCGGGGGCAAAGGGATGAGGGTCGTTCACGACCCGAACCACCTCGTCGAGGCGATAGCCGGTGCGCGCCGGGAGGCGGAGGCCGCCTTCGACGACGGCACAGTCTTCCTGGAGAGGTATCTGCAAGCCCCGAGACACATCGAGATCCAGGTCTTCGCAGACTCGCACGGACAGGCGATGTCGCTTCATGAACGGGAGTGCTCGATCCAGAGACGTCATCAGAAGATCATCGAGGAGGCTCCGTCACCGGTCATCGACCAGGCGACGCGAGCAGCCATGGGCGCGGCTGCGGTGACGGCCGCCGAAGCAGTGAGATACGTCGGCGCCGGGACCGTGGAGTTCCTCTATCAAGAAGGGTCCTTTTACTTCCTGGAGATGAACACCCGTCTCCAGGTGGAGCACCCCGTGACCGAGATGGTCACTGGGCTCGATCTGGTGAAGATGCAGATCGAGGTGGCGGATGGCGGACCGTTGCCCGCTTCGGCCCCTCAGATCAACGGCCACGCCATAGAGGCCAGGCTCTACGCCGAAGACCCGATGAGAGACTTCCTGCCGGTCACGGGGGAAATCCACCGATTCGAGTTCCCTGACCTGCCTGGCTTGCGGGTGGATTCCGGGGTCGACGACGGATCCAAGATCTCAGTCCACTACGACCCAATGATCGCCAAGGTCGTCTTTCATGCAGCAACGCGGAGAGCAGCCGCCGTAGGTCTCGCCTCGGCGCTGAGAGGTGCCCGTCTCCACACTTCGACCACCAATCGATCGTTGCTGGTCCGGGTTTTGGAGTCAGCGGAGTTCCTCGCCGCGGATACAGACACTCACTTCCTGCAACGACATGATCCCGCCGATCTCGGAGTGCCGCTGGCCGATCCCGAACAGGAGCGTCTCGCCGCGATCGGAGCCGCTCTGGCCGACCAGGCCGAAGCGAGAGAAGGTGCCAAAGTGCTCCGGTCCGTTCCATCGGGATGGCGCAACTCGATGAGTCGAATGCAGGTCCGTGAATACCGCGGCCATCACGACACCTACGAGGTGCTGTATTCGATGGATCCCAGAGGTTTCACCGACGAGGCCCTCGGCCACATCGACGTCCTGAATCTGGCTCCCTCCACTGCGCAGATATCAACGGGTGAGACGGTGCATCGACTCGAAGTCGCCAGATACGGGCGCAGGCGGTTCGTCGACTCCGAGGATGCGCCTGTCTACCTCGAGGAGGTAGCCCGATTCCCCCTGAGCGACGTCGACGCCGACGCTGGATCCCTCCATGCACCCATGCCCGGAAGGGTGATCAGGTTGGAGGTGTCAGAAGGTGATCACGTCGAGGAGGGCCAGGTGCTGGTGGTCATGGAGGCCATGAAGATGGAGCACACCCTGCGCGCTCCGCACCCCGGGTCCGTCACCCGCGTTCTACACGCCGAGGGCGACCAGGTCGAGGGTGGAGCCATCCTCGTCGTGGTCGAGGCCGAGCACTGACCCGACCTTCAAAGAGACTGCCACGGTCAGCCAGTGAAGTCGGCGAGCACCCCAAGTGCGTATTGGATGTCGGAAGCAGTGTGGTCGGCATTGACCTGGAAACGTATCTCCTCGTCTCCCTTGGGCACGACCGGGTGGTTGAGACCGGTGGCGAGGACACCATTGTCGAACAGATGATTCACCAGCGCCGCAGTGCGCGATGTGTCCCGGACCATCAGCGGTACGATCGGGTGCGGCCCCGGGATTGTCTCGAACCCGGCCTCGACTAGACCTGACTCGAAGAGCTCAGTGATCTTCGACAGGTGACTGAGCATTTCCAAGCCCTCGGGCGAGTCGAGGATCGATACAGCCGTCTCTGCTGCGGCTGCTTCGCCGGGAGTGATCGGGTTTGAGTAGATGTACATCGGGCCCCTCTCCCTCAAGTAGGTGGCCAGGGTCCGGGTGCCGGCGACATAACCCCCGTTGACGCCGAGAGCCTTGCCCAGGGTTCCGATGAGGACGTCGGCGGAGCCTCCGGTCACTTCTTCCGTTCCTCTCCCAGTCGAGCCGTAGGCGCCGACACCGTGAGAGTCGTCGACGATGACTACCACGTTCTCCGGGTAAGAGCTGTCATGCGTCCGTGCTATCTCACCGATGGCGGCCAGGTCCGCGTAGTCCCCTCTCATGGAGAAGACGCCATCGGTGACCACCAACGCTCTCTTCGCAGTTCCCGCACCGTCTTGTAAAGCTCGATCGAGCGCAGCCATGTCGAGATGCGGATAGACGGCGCGTGAAGCGGGTCGTGACATGCGGATCCCGTTGATGATGCAGTTGTGGTTCAACTCGTCCGAGAGGATCAAGGTCTCATCGCTGACCAACGAAGTGAGAGTCGAGAGAACAGCTCCGTAGGCGGAGGAGTAGATGATTGCGGCCTCACGACCGTGGAACGAGGCGAGTCGTCGCTCGAGGTCGACATGTGATTGGTATGTCCCCGAGATGAACCTGACCGCAGCCGGCCCCGCCCCGAACTCGCCGGTGGCTCGCTCCTCGGCATCGATCACTGCGGGGTGGCGGGCGAGCCCGAGGTAGCCATTTGAGTTCATTCGCAGGAAATCACGGTCATGGCCGGCCAGCCGATATCGGGGACCCATGCCGGCACGGGGTGCCAGAACCTGGGTGATGACCGCCTCGTCGCCTTTGTCGGTTCCCGAGGATCGCAGAGCCGAGACGTCTGCAGCCAGAGCGGAGTCGAGTCTGTCATGTGCCATGCCACGGGTTTAGCACGTCGATCCTCGGCAAAGCCATCTGAGGGACTATCTAGGGTTCGACCATGACCAGATTGGGATTCATCGGGCTTGGGATCATGGGCCGCGGGATGGCGGCCAACATCATCGATGCGGGCCACTCGCTGACCGTATGGAATCGAACGCCTTCAAGAGCAGAGGGGCTTGCCGCCAATGTGGTCGATTCTCCTCAGGAGGTGGGCCCCGAGAGCGACATCGTTTTCGTATGTGTGTCGGACACTCCCGACGTGCGAGACGTCGTGTTCGGTGATTACGGCGTCATACACGGGATGACGGACGGCGATCTGATCGTCGACCACTCGACGGTCTCTCCAGTAGGTACGAGGGAATTCTCCGATCAGGCTGCCGAGCTTGGGATCGATTGGGTGGATGCTCCCGTGTCGGGTGGGTCCGAGGGGGCGGAGCGGGGAACGCTGGCAGTGATGGCGGGAGGGCCTGCCCATGCCCTGGAGCGAGCGCGGCCATTCATGGAGGCCTATTCCACCTCGATAGTCCACGTAGGCGAGGAGGCCGGCTCTGGCCAGATGGTCAAAGCAGTGAACCAGATTCTCGTAGTCGTGAACCAGCTTGCGGCTTCAGAAGCGCTGCTACTTGCCGAGGCAGCTGGGCTCGACCTCGCAAAGACGCTGTCCGCGGTGGAGGGTGGGGCAGGCGGTTCCTGGATGCTGTCCAATCGCGGCCCGCAGATGATGATGCGCGACTGGCGCCCGGGGTTCACCATCGACCTACAACAGAAGGACCTGCGTCTCGTGCTGGAAGCGGCCAACGATGTCGGAGTGCCGCTGCCCGGCGTCGCATTGGTCTATCAGATGTATCGGGGGCTGCAGGCTCGGGGCCTGGGGTCGGAAGGCAATCATGCGCTGGTCAAGGCTCTCGAAGGCATTTGCGGCATCGAGGTGGGATCGTCCTGACAGCCCCTTCTCCGGCGTCGGAGGTCTTCGACTCTCAGGAGGCGATGAGGTCGCCCTTGACCCTTTCGACGTGTCCTTTGGCACGGACGTTGCGATAGGCCTCGATGACCTCGCCGTCCTCATCGATGACGAACGTGGAACGGATCAAGCCCTCACTCACCTTCCCGTACATCGTCTTCTCACCCCAAGCGCCGAGGCGTTCAGCCAACTCATGGTCCTCATCGGAGAGCAAGTCGAAGTTGAGGCCCTCCTTGTCCTTGAACTGCTTGTTGCGCGAAGGTGGATCGGGACTCACGCCGACAATGTCGTACCCGGCGTCGGCGAACTCCGAGTAGCTATCCCGGAAGTCGCAGGACTCGGTGGTGCAGCCAGGCGTCATCGCCCTCGGGTAGAAGAACATCACGTACTTCTTCCCTTTGAAGTCGTCGCTCGATACCGTCTTTTCGTCCTGGTTCTTCAACTCGAAAGTCGCCTTCTCTGACATCACGCGAACTGTAACCGCGCCCCGTCCGACCACGGATTGCTAAGCGGAACGCGCCTCTTCCGAGGTGAGGAAGGTGGAACCTCCGGCCAGGAACCCGAGCGCCGCCGGAAGCCAGTACGACACAATGCGGAACACCAGTACAGGAGCGATCGTCGTCGACACCGGAAACCCGTAGGCGGCAAGTACGACGGCCAGCGTCCCTTCAGTGACACCCAGACCGCCCGGCATGCCCGGCAGACCACCCACGATCTGGGATGCGCCGAACGCAGCGAGAACCTGGAACGCATTGACCTCGATGCTGAACGCGGTGAGGACAAGCCACAGAGCCCCAGCTTCCAGCACGAGTCTCGCCCAGATGTAGATCTGGGACTCCCAGCCTGGAGCATGGTTCACCATGGACTCTTCCAGCCGTTTGCGGAGGAAGGCGGGAAGGTATTTGCTGATGGTTCCAAGCTTCCCCGAGCCGAACATCACCGCCAGGCCCGCGATCAGAACAAACGGAGCCAAGACCACCAGGCTGACCGAGCCGACTGCGAGCCGAGAGTCGATGGGCCGTGCCACCAACAAACCGACGCCGGTGATGATCAAAAGGCCGGCGTAGTTGAGAAACGTGGCCCGGATTGCCGCCCCGGCTGTGGCCTCGGCCTCCTCGCGAACGGTCCAGGACATCGCAACCGGTGTCACCGCACCGCCAACGGGTATGAGGCGGGCGACACCAGCACCGACCAAAGCGGCCTTGAACGCCGGCCACAGCGGTATGTCTTCTCCCACCACCTCCGCCGACTCTCTGAATTGCAGGCCGAAGAACCACTTGGCCCCGATCTGGCAGACCACAGCGACTATCACCAAAAACCAGGCTGAGCCCCGGATCGCGGGGATCTCGAAGTTGGTGACCACCCAATAGCCGAATGCGGCATAGAGGACGGCCGCCACGACAGCGAAGATCAATACCCGTCTCGGGGTCATGGGGTCAGCGGACCTTCAGCTCCCTCGCCCAGTTCGTCCGCGACGGCATCCGTGTCGTATACCGCACGTCTTAGAGACGCCATCCCCGCCTCGTCGGCTTCGCTGCCCTGAATTCGCCTCCCAATCAGAATCGCCGAAAGGAGTAGAAGGACGAGGCTCTCCGTGGGAGGCCTGCCCAGGGCCACGGCCACTATCGGAAGCAGACCCCAACCGAGGAATCCGGCCAATCCCCCGCCAATTCGCCAACCCGCGACAGACCATCCGGCGGTCCACACGATCATCGCCGGATCCAGTGCCAGGAGCATTCCGGCCGACGAGGCCAGCCCTCTGCCGGCACGACCCCTCATCCAGATGGACCAGTTGTGACCCACCACTGCAGCGACTCCTGCTATGCCGGCCGCTCCGAGCCCGAGACCGGCTTGCCGGGCGAGAAGGACCGGGGCGAGACCCTTGAGGCCGTCGAGGATGGCCGCAACCACACCCCAGGGCAAACCAATTTCGCGGGTGAGGTTCCCTGCGCCGACGTTCCTAGTGCCCACCTCTCTGAGATCGACATTCTTGAAACGCGCCAACACTTGGGCGAACGGCACAGAACCGAGGAGATAGGCGCCTGCCAAGAGCAGGGGCCAATAGACGATCGGTGAAGTTAGCCCTGGCATTCACTCAGAAAACTAGCTGATTTTGTACGCCAGAGCAGGCTCGGAAACCGGCGCTGCAGGCAGTTCGAGCCGAAAGACCGTCTCGCCGTCGCTTCGGGCGTACGTGAGAGCGCCGTTCATCATGCTCGCCAGTTGTCGGGCCACCGACAACCCGAGGCCAATCGAGCCGGTCACACCTTCATGGGCCGTGGTGTAGGGCTCGAATATCTTCTCTGCCATCTCCTCGGGCACACCGTCGCCGTCGTCTCTGAGCTCGAGCCAAACCCGATGGCCGCTGTCTCCTGCCAGCACCCGGACATTGGGGCCGCCATATCTGTCGGCGTTGGTCAGCAAATTGCGGAGAATCTGACGCAGCCGACTGGAATCCGCCCGGACTTCTCGAATTGCATAGGGCAATGCGGTGACACGCGAGCCGATGCCCTCGATAGTCGAGCGAAGCTCGTGATCGAGATCGACAGTCGTCAGGTCTATCGGCACGGTCCCCATCTCGGCGCGCGCCGCGACAAGGAGATCTTCCACGATGTAAGACATCTCCGCTGCCTGTCCGGCAACCAGCTGGAGGAGATCGCTCTGCTCCTCGGTCGACATCTCTTCGATGGATGCCAGCTCAGAGGTGAGGCCCACCACCGCGGTGAGAGGCGTCCGCAGCTCGTGGCTGACTCGCGCAATGAATTCGTCCTTGGCCTTGACCAAACGGGTCATCTCCCGGTTGCGTTCCTTGATATGGGTGATGTCCGCCAACCCCATGATCACCCGGCTTCCAGAACCGTCCGGCGATGTGTCGACGGCTCGAACCTGAAGCCACAAAGGCCTACCGCTGAAGGTCTCGATCAGCACCTCACCTTCGAAACTGGGTCTTTCCTCGTACAGGGTCACGAGTGCTTCGACGAAGGGCGCGAGGTTCTCATCCGTGACTTTGCCGGCCTTTCGAGGCCCGAGCAGATCCCCATCTGAATCGGCTTCGAACAGGCTCACCGCAGCCCTGTTGACTCGGAGCACCTGTGCTTTGCCAATCGCACGTCGGACAACCGCCGGATATGCAAGGAGAAACTGTCGGATCCGGTCGGGTCTGCCGGAGTACTCCGACCGCACATAAGCGACCGCCTCGGACCAGTCCTCTTCCATCACGGCAGCCGGTGAGAGCTCGAACAGCATCTGGAACCTGGTCTGGAGCTGGGATATCGCACCTTTCACGCTCACAAAGACGGCGGAGGCCGCAACGAAGCTGAGAGACATGCCCAGAGCAAGCCCGAACGGCTCATCCGATGGGAGGGCCCAGAGATATGGGACTGCGAAAAGGCCCACCGCCACGAGCGACACGATGAGCCTCATATGCGAATCGACGAAGACCATCGCAAGCGCGCAGACGATCACCAGCGCGACAGCTGCTGGGACGATGGTGTCGTGGTCGCCGAGCACGGCGTAGAAGACCATGACGATGACAGCTGCGGCCACCAGGCCGACATATGCGTTTTGCCGTCGGGTGAGTATCTGGGCGGTCATGAAGGCACCCACGAGGACGGGCGCGATCGCCTGAATCACCAGGCTGGAGTTTCCTCCAACCACCCCGATGACAACGAAGGCAACCGCGGCAAACCATGCGGCCAGTGCACCGACCTGCACCACATGCCGATGAACTATCTCCATATCCGCTTTGTCGACGACGAATTCGTCGACGAAGTCAGCCATGCGCCTATATCGGCAGACACCAGGGTCTACCTAATCGCGTCGACGCGGCGACCCAAGTGGAGTCAGGTTTGCATGTGGGGGTAGGTGTGATCGGTTGGAGGCGACATTGTCTCTTTGATCGATCGGACGCTGAGCCAACGAAGCAGGTTGACCGCAGATCCTGCCTTGTCGTTGGTCCCGGAGGCTCGCGCCCCTCCGAAAGGCTGCTGACCCACTACCGACCCGGTTGGCTTGTCGTTGACGTAGAAATTCCCTGCGGCGTGTCGGAGGATTTCGGCGGCGCGATCTACGGCATCGCGATCCTGGCTGAAGACGGCTCCGGTGAGAGCGAATGGCGATGTCTCGTCGACCACCTTCAGAGTCTCGTCGAATTTGTCTTCGTCGTACTCGAACACGGTGATGATCGGGCCGAACAGCTCGGTCTCCATGATCTCATGACGCGGATCCGCAGTTTCGATGACCGTTGGCTCGATGAACCAGCCGGTCGAATCATCGGCCCCCCCTCCGACGACAACTTCCAAGGCGGCGTCGTCGGCCGCGCGTCCCAGCCAACTCTCGTGCTTCCGAAACGCGACCTCGTCGATCACCGCGGCCATGAAGTTCTCCAGATCGGCCACGTCGCCCATGGCCAGAGACCGGGTCGTCTCGATCACCTGCTCACGGAGCTGCGGCCAGAGGTTTGAGGGAATGTAGGCCCGTGAGGCCGCGGAGCACTTCTGCCCTTGATACTCGAAGGCACCCCGGACGATGGCGGTGGCCAGCGAATCGACATCGGCCGAGGGGTGAGCGACGATGAAGTCCTTGCCTCCTGTTTCGCCGACCACCCTGGGAAAAGCTCGATACCGGCCCACGTCGCTGCCGATCGCCGACCACAGCGAACGGAAGACATCGACGTTCCCGGTGAAGTGAAGGCCCCCAAAGTCCGGGTCGTCGAAGCAAACCCGACTGGCCAAAGCCCCGTCTCCATGGACGAGGTTGATCACCCCGTCGGGCAGACCTGCCTCTTGAAAGACCTGCATCAGGTAGTGAGCGGAGAGAACCTGCTTCTCTGACGGCTTCCAAACCACCGTATTCCCACCTATGGCCGGAGCGGTGGGCAGGTTTCCGGCTATCGCCGTGAAGTTGAAGGGAGTCAAAGCCAGCACGAAACCCTCGAGAGGGCGATAGTCCAATCGGTTCCATACACCTGGCGGATTGATCTCGGGCTGCTGGGCAATGACCTGGCTGTAGTAGTGGGCGTTGAACCTGAGGAAGTCGACCAGCTCACACGCCGCGTCGATTTCGGCCTGTTGCACAGTCTTTGACTGGCCAAGCATCGTCGAGACGTTGATCAAGTCGCGCCGCATGGTCGAGAAGAGCTCAGCGGCCCGCAGGAAGATCGCCGCACGCTCGTCCCAGGCCATGGCTTCCCAGTCGGGTTTGGCTCTCTTGGCGGCGGCGATGGCAGCCCTCACCTCGTCTTCACCCGCCGCGTGGACGGTTGCCAGGTGAAGATCGTGACGATGCGGTGCATGGCGCTCGAATGTGTTCCCGGTGAGAATCTCCTCGCCGTCGATGACGTTGGGTATCTCTACCGTCTGCTTCTCCTGCGACCTCAGTTCCTCGAGAAGCGAATCGCGCTCGGGAGAACCAGGGCCGTATGCGTACGCCGGCTCATTGAATGGATGGGGTGGCTTGAAAATGCCGCTCATTAGGCACTCGCTTCCTGGAAACTTGATGTTGTTGAGTCGGATCCTATCGGGCGAGCGACGACCTCATATCAGCTGGCGGGTCCCCGATTCGCGTCCGACATGGACCTGCCGAACTCGGCGTCCAGGACCTCCTTCAAACGGCTCTCCCCCGTGCCCGCCACGAACCACCAGCCACCGATGACTACCGAGGCGAGAACCAGCACGCCGAGGATTCCCAGGTAGGCGAATGTCCAGGTCGAGCCGGCTTCAGTGAGCGTGGACAGGCCGAGAGCGAGCCCGGCCAGGAAGGCGAGTGCCCCGCTGAACGTGTACAGGATCGTCATCCATCCGAACCAGGAGAAGCCCCAGCCGAGGTGTGCGGTGACGATCTTCTTCTCGTTGAGCGGATACAAGTATCGGTCCTCGAGCTCAGCGGCCACCAGCACCTTCTTGCGAACTCCTTCGTTCAGGTCGGACTCCAAGGATGCTGCGTAATGCCGGGCGAAGTGCAGATAAGAGGCATCGAAAGCAGTCTGGTTCGCCCCCAACAGCGCCACGGGTGGAACCAGTAGGAAAGCCTCGGGGATACCCCACCACCCGATCAGCAGAAGAACCACGCTCAGAGCAGTCGTGTATCGAATGTCGGCGAAAAAGCGCTCGTGGTAGTAGCGGGTCATGCCCCTCATCCGCCCAAGCTGGGTAGTGGCGAGTGTCAAACGATCCATGGATTCCTCCTTCAAAAGAGGATTCGGATCGGTGGGTGCCAATGGATGAGGCCGAGGACCCCAGTCGGATCAGGCCGATTCAAGTTTGATGGTCAAACCGTCTGGATCACGGATCTCGAGTCCGGCATCAGTTGCCTCACTGGAGACACCCTTGTCGGCGAAATGAGCCTTCCAGCGTTCGAGCTCCTCGACCCGAAGGCTGAGGGCGTCGGGTCGGTGGCTTGCTCCTTCGACCAGCTCGATGTGTAGTCCCGGGCCCGCCTCGACAACGGCCGCCGCAACACCCGATGGTGAGCGGACCTGGCCGAAGCCGAGGATCTTCGTGTAGAAGTCGAGCGACGCATCCAATGAGCTCACGCCGACAGATGTGCGCGCCGACGTCACACCACCGGGAGCCCTCGTCGGGCCTCCTCCAGCGAGAACCTCCTTCGCTTCCTTAACAGTGAAACGGCCGGCCGTGACTTCCCGCCCCACAACCACGCCGTTGATGGCGCGGCCCGAGGCCTCGAGCTGCAGCAGCTTGCGAAGATCCTGGAGATCTCGGACGCCTCCAGAGGCAATGACCGGCTCCTCAACGGTCGCCAAAGCCGAGGCGAGGATCTGCAGATTGGGCGGCTCGGTGAGGGCATCGCGCCCGGCCTCGGCCACCAGGAAGGCCACGACACCGGCACTGGACATCTCGATGAGGACCTCTTCGAGGAAGCGACCGCTGTTCTGGGTCCAGCCACGCGTGGCGATCTCCTCGTTGGAGCGGACGTCCAGCGACACGACGATCTTGTCGGGATGTTCGCGACAGAGATCCCAGATCATTATCTGGTTCTCGATGGCAGCGGTCCCCATCACTATCCGCCACGCGCCCCCGTCTATGAGTCGTTGGGCCTCGGCCTCGGATCGGATCCCGCCGGCACACTGGACTGGGATGTCCACTGCCTCGACCAACTCGAGAATCAGGTCACGATTGCGATAGTCGCCGTATGCGGCGGCATCCAGGTCGACGACGTGCAGACGGTCGACACCCTGTTTGACCCAATTCCGAGCCCGTCCAATTGGGTCATTATCCAGGGCTATCGCTTCCTCGAGGCCACCGTGGGGCAAACGCACCGAGAGCCCGTCGAGAATGTTGATGCGGGCGTAGAGATCCATGGCCTAACCCTACCCAATGAGCGCTCTGGCTGGAACGGAGCCCCTTCCGCATTGCATCCGATCAGGCGATTCCGAGCTTCTCCTCGGCCTCGTCGAGCGTCTGGCCACCGCGTGACACCGGGGCGAAGAGGTCGCCGAAGCGTTGCAACCGCTCCCAGATGTTGGTGATCGTGTAGTCGCCGTTGGCCACCTCGCCCACCTCATCCCAGGTCAGGGGTGTCGATATCGGCGCGCCCGGAAGAGGCCGCACCGAGTAGACCGAGGCCACCGTCTGCCCGGACGCATTTCGGTTGTGATCGATGAAGACCTTTCCCTTCCTCTTCGGCTTGTCCCATTCCATAGTGATGTCATCGGGGTTGGCCGCCGCAAGGTACTCACCCACCTCCCCCACGAAACGACGCACCCTCGCAAAATCGTGAACCGGCTCGAGAGGCACGTAGACATGGAGACCCTTCGACCCGGACACCTTCGGGTGTCCCTCCAGACCGAGCTGGCCCAGAGCCACTCTGAGAAGTCGGCCAGCGGCGGATACCTGGTCCCAGCTCGACCCCTCGGCAGGGTCGAAGTCGAAGATCGCGTAGGACGGGTGTTCCAGTGAACGGGCGGTCGAGTGGAAGGGATGGATTTCGATGCACCCCATGTTGGCGAACCACATCAGAGCCTCGGGCGAGTCGGCCAAGAGGAAATCGATGACACCTCCCTGGGAGTCGGATGGGACGGGCACCGACCTCATCCAATCGGGTTGGTGTCCGGGGGCCCTCTTCTCATAGAAGCTCGGGCCGTTGATCCCGTCGGGGAAACGCGACATCGAGATGGGCCGTCCTTGCAGATGAGGGAGCAAAAGCGGAGCGACGGAGGTGTAGTACTGGATCAGATCGCCCTTGGTGTAGCCGTGCTCGGGAAAGAAGAGCTTGTCGACGTTGGAGAAGGTGATCGGACGATCCGATGTGGTTGGGACGAAACGCTCGCCCTCGCTGGTCACCCTGACCTGAGACGGGAAATCGACGTCTGCGCTGGCCAAGGTTCGCGACCGGTCTTCGGCTTCCAGATCGAGATGTGTTCGCACTTCATCCCAGATCAGCTTGTGACTCTTGGAGTCTCTCGCCTCGGAGATCACCACCATCGAGAAATCCATCTCCTCGGCCGCTTCGATCAGGGGACCGATCTTGAGCGTGCCCTGTCCGTATGGGATGTGCCGAATCTCGCCGCCGTCGCCGAACTCGGTGTCGGAGAACTGAGCCTGCAGCGGCTGAACCATCCAGCCGGGGAAGCTGTTTCTCACGAATTGGAGGACCGACTGGAAGGCCTCCTTGGTCGTCAGCCCCCCACCTGTTATCGCATGGACGTGAGCCCAGTCGACGACAGGACGGACAAACGGGAACTCCTCGGCCAGTTGCGCGATGTCCCCGAGACTGCCGAACTGACTGTGCTTCCCTGCCGTCTCCAACCCGAGGCCCACGCCGAGACCGGCAATCTTGTCAGAGATGAACTCGATCCGGGAGCGGATCCGGTCCATGAGCACGACAGGGTCTTCGTCGTGAGTGGCTCCGAGGTGGGCGACGATGACTGGAGCTCGCAGGGCCTTTCCCAGCTTGACTGTGTGCTCCAGGGCATGCGCCGACTGCTGGCCGCGATCCTGGTCGGCGATCGTCAGTCCCACGAAGTAGGGGGCATGGACTGAGAGGCGAAGGTCGCGCTCGGCCGCGAGCTGGCCGAACTTCTCGCACCGCTTCTCTTTCCAAGGGAACCCTTTGGTGAATGGGAGCTCCAGCGCCCGGTGCCCCTTCTCGACGAGATCGTCGAGAAACGCTTCATCCGATACGCCCACCGGCGGAAGATCGGAGATGCCGAAACGAAGGATTGACACCTAATCAGGTTATGGGCTATGAGACGGTCGCGAAGGCACCTGCGTCAATGGGAGAAATGACCTGTCGGAAGTACCCTTCCACGAGGCACGGGTCTCTAGCTCAATTGGCAGAGCAGCGGGCTTTTAACCCGAAGGTTGTGGGTTCGATTCCCACGGGACCCACTCAGATCTCCAACTGGTAGGGGGTTAAACGCGGGACCGACTCGACTGCGCCAATGTGGACGTCGGTCGAAGTG